>DATBHX010000036.1:0-6102 GCA_036557225.1 Candidatus Angelobacter sp. | reverse complement strand
GGATTGTTGACCAGGCTCAAAATGGAAAATACCCAGAGTTGGCCGAAACCGCACACGCACAAGACGAGTTCCCGTCTTGAAAGGAAGTCATCACGTTAACACTTATTCAGCGTTGCCGAGGATAGTTGCATCAGGAAAGCGCCCAGCCGGAGCGGTCTTGCCTCCGTATAAACTGCGCCGCCTGAGGACAATTTTTGGCAACCATCTTCGGCCCGTCCCATTCGATCTTCTGGCCGGTGCGTAATGACACGCATCCCAGCAGCATGATCTCCGTGAGACGTGCTGCAATGTCAAAACGCGAGTAGCACATCTCTGGCTTGTTTGCCTTCACAGCAGCGAGCCATTCCTGCGCATGCGCGAAAACAAGATTCCCGGCATTGTGATTGCGAGGGATCCGCTCCGGATATTGCGCCATAGCCGGGTGCTTAAGGTAGTTGACGAATTCTTTATCGCCCTTGAGCTTAATGAAGAAATTCGTCCCATAGTCGTCCGGTGAAAAGACCATGCCACCTTCGCCAATCAGCAGACAACCGCTATCGGGTAGCTTGCCTTGCAGCGCAACAATGTCGGCGGTCAGTTCGACGGGCGGCTTGTTGCTCAGATCGTGGCCGCCACGGGCTGCCGGGTCAGGCTGGCCGCCGTCGTACCACCACAGGGTCACCGGGTCGTGCTCGATCTTTCTGTAATGGTGGAAGAGATGCGGATGCTCAACGGGAATGCGGCCTTTCCGCTTGGGAAAGGCGAAGCGGATTTTGGAGCCGAGGGGATAGGACTCTTTGTTCGTTGGGCCGAGAGGCATCGCCTCAATCTCTGTCGGGTAATCGAGATCTAGAGCACGAAACGGCATATTGACCGTGTGGCATGCCATATCGCCCAGCGCACCGGTGCCGAAATCCTGCCAGCCGCGCCAGTTAAACGGCTCGTAAATTCCGTTTCGCTCGTTTGGTTTGCGGCTGCCTTTATAGGGCCGCATTGGAGCCGGTCCAATCCAGACCTCCCAATCCAATGTCGCAGGAATCGGGTCTGCTCCGGCCGGACGCACCATTGCCTGTGGCCAAACCGGGCGGTTAGTCCAGACGTGGACCTCATGCACTTGCCCGATGAGTCCGTCCTGAATCGTCTCCACCGCGCGCCGTAGACCGTCCGACGCACTGCCCTGATTGCCCATCTGCGTAACAAGCTTTCTGTGGTGGGCCATCTCCCGCAAGTAGCGCGCCTCATAGATCGTTTGCGTCAGAGGTTTCTGGCAAAATACGGCTTTGTTCCTCTTCATGACCGCCGACGCCACAATCGCGTGCATATGATCCGGAGTCGAAACCGTCACCGCATCGATTTGATTGCCCATTTGATCCAGCATCTGCCGGAAATCTTTGTAAAACTTAGCGCTCGGATATTTTTTTGTCTGAGTCTCATAAGCCTCGGAACCTGAATCCACATCGCACAATGCGACGATGTTCTCGCTGGCGCAGGCATCCGTATCGCTCCGGCCTTTCCCACCGATTCCGATGCAGGCAATATTTAACTTGCTGTTGAGATTCTGTCCGCGCAAAAGTGCAGGAAAGCCAAATGCGACCGCACCAGCGGCCAGCGAACTCGTTTTAATAAATTCACGACGATCGACACGCGAGACTACGGCGGTCTCAGGAGCTTTGAGAGAGGGTATTTTTTCAGATGTTTTGGACACCCGCTCAGAATACACTGCTCATTGCCGACGTCTCTTCTCGATAGCCTCAGCCATGATGGCGTATCCGTGAATATGGGTACCAATCAGATATCTTAGCGGCCGTTCATGAGGAGCCCGCTGGCTGCATGCCAACAGACGATTCTCTGCCGCGCCTCAATGTCAGCACAAGCAAAACAACGATAACTGCCTGCGAAAGTAACGCCATCGCCGCAATGATCTTTGCATTCGCCCCATTGATTGGGAGCGGAATGTTCAATGCCGCCCAGGCAACCAACATCAAAGCCAGAGCCCGAACTGCTGGCACGACCGTGGCCGTCAGCAATATCAAAAGCCACATCACGGGAAAAAGTCCGTAGGATGGTAGGAACGGACTACGCAACGAAGCCAGAATCAGGATCGTCAGCCAGATCAATGGTTGCTCATTGCGGGTGACTTTTCGCATCCCAATAACCATCGTGGCGGCAAGAACGATCAGTGTGTAAATCGAACCCACGATCTTCATCAGCGCAAACGATCCATTGGGCAGGCCAAATAACTTCAGCTTGAAGAACAAGCCGGGGACGGACAAATTTGTAGCGATCCCACCGGGGCGGCGGAAAGCCGGGAAAGCCTCACCGCTTAACAATTTCGGCAAATGATGACCAAACGCGTGATACGGTGCGGTGCCTGTGTCCAGCAGGGAAATGCCCACCAGTGCAGCGCACACGCCAACCGTCCACGCAACTGCGCGCCACTCACGCCGCACGGCCAGATAAACAATCAACATGGCCGGGAACAACTTGCCGACAGTTACGAAGGCCAGCAGAACACCGCCAGCTGCGTATCTGCCCCGCGTTAAAAGCACCATGGCAAGCATGGCGAGTGCAATCACGGCAGCCTGCAGATTGCCAATCTGCAGCGTGCCGATCGTGACTTCTGCTCCCAGCATCAGCGGCAGGAGCAACAGAGCACGCGTTCCAATGACTGGATCGAACATCCGTGTCACTGCCAGTAGTCCGATAAGCACGACCGAACCACAGAGCGCGAACCACAGCATGCGAAAATTCAGAAATTGCGGCGCGACGATCGCGAGCGCTCGGGGCAACAGAAGAAATGGCGGCGGATACTCGTAGGCATCGATGTTGAATTGCCCGATGGTACGCGCATTCCGCGGCGCATCCGGATCTTGGGTTGGAAATGAATACAACCTGTATTCGTCATAAATGTCGGGCGCCGTCGCCACCGATTGAGCAGCCACGTAGTAAGCCGTCATGCACAAATGGCTGGGCGGGAGTCCCGCACCGCGATGAGGACCGAGCGCATAGCCCATTGCTGCCGGGTTCACGACAAAAACACACAACCGCACCAGATGGACGAGCGACGCGATCGCTGCAAGCAGAAACAGGATGCTCAATGCCGAAGACGCCGCGTTCTTGTCTAGCGAAACAATCGGGCACTTCCAGAACACCCATGCGACGGCCGCTGTGACGCCAACAGCAACAACAATGGCAAGCCAGATGGACGCTCCGAGGCCCCTGGCGCCGGCAAAGGCAAAAACGCCAAAGGCGCCGCCCAGCCACAAAGCGATCAAGCCGCGCAGGTGATGAGACAAGACGAAAGGGGCGGGCTCAGATTGCACAAAAACCACCTCTGTTGCCACATAGGAAAGAAATGTTTCGGAGCCCGGTGAACTAGCCCGGATGCTATGGCGGTCAATCAATTGTGTCAACAAAGATAAACACGTTTCGTTTCGCAATCTCCTGCTTATAGGCCACTCGGGAGATTCTCTCCATCAGGCGAGGCTCCTATAGCAGCACAAAGTTAACCGAGCGCAATTGCCGGACTTCTTTAGCTGGCAAGCCAGGGAAAGCTATTTCGGCATTCAAAAACACAAACGCTCGCAGTTCCAGAATGGAACCAAATCGCCCAGAAAAAATCGTCGTCGCAACAACTACTGGCGTACGATTATCTTCGTATCGGCTATCCTAGTTATAGGAAGTAAAAAAGCCCGCTCATCCTGAGCGGGCTTTTCTCTTTTGCTCTATGCAAAGGGAACAGCACCAAAAACCCGATGTAACCTAAAGATCTTTACTTGGACGAATTTACCAAAACATAGGGGGAGGATCAGAATCTCCCAAAGACCTCGGCTACTAGGCAAACGAGAAGGGGTAGAAGCGGTGGGCTGAAGCCCACCGAATAGAAGTCTGGCCGAAGGCCAGCACCTAACTGCCGTAGGCTGGAGCGCAACCGAAGGTGAAGCGACCCAATTCGTGCACCCTAACCGCCTGAATTTGGAAGAATTTACCAAAACACGGGGGTTAGACTCCCCAGACCTCGACTGCTAGGAAAACGAGAAGGGGTCGGAAGCGGTGGGCTTCAGCCCGCCGAATAAAAGGTCCGGCCCGAAGCCCAGCACCGTACTGCCGTAGGCCGGAGCGCAACCAAAGGTGCAAGCGATCCAACCCAAATCACCCTAACCACCTTAATTTGGAATAATTTATCAAAAACATAGAGGAGGGTCAGAATCCCCCAAAGACCTCGGCTACTCGGCAAACGAGAAAGGGTAAAAGCGGTGGGCTTCAGCCCACCGGATAGAAAAGTCCGACCGAGGCCAGCACTGTACTGCCGTAGGCTGGAGCGCAACCAAAGGTGAAGCGATCCACCCAAATCACCCTAACCACCTTAATTTGGAAGAATTTACAAAAACATAGGGGGAGGATCAGAATCCCCCAGACCTCGGCTGCGAGACAAACGAGAAGGGGTAGAAGCGGTGGGCTTCAGCCCACCGAATAGAAAGCCTGGCCGAAGGCCAGCACCTTACTGCCGTAGGCCGGAGCGCAACCGAGGGTGAAGCGACCTAATCCCATGCACCCTAACCACCTTAATTTGGACGAATTTACAAAAACAGGGGGAGGCGTGACTCGATACTACGGACACTTTATAGACCGGCAATGGGACGTCAGAAATAACAGTTCCCCAAATCTGAGTCTGCGACTATCCTCCACGTGCGGGGGGTAGGAATGAACGTAAGCGTTAAAGGCAAATTATTCTTTGTATTACTCGCTCTGACACTCATGCTTGGCACAACGGTAATTTCATCCGCGCAGGCTCCGGCGGGCGTTCCGGTCTTCGAAGTTACACCGGTTCAGAGCAAGATCTCCTTCGACGTCGACGCCTCCGTGGAGATCGAGGGCACCTTCAAGAAGTGGGATGCCACGCTGACCATGACTTCTCCTGATGCTACGACTGCGGTTCTGAACATTAAGATTGACGCCGCCAGCGTCGACACCGGCAGCGGCATGAAGAACAGCAAGCTCAAGAGCGACGATTTCTTTGACGTCAAAAAAAATCCCTACATCACCTTCAAATCGACCAAGGTGGTTCAAACCGGCCCTACCACCTTTGAGGTCGATGGCGATTTCACTATCCGTGGAGTGACCCGTCAGGAGAAACTCAAGCTGACGATGTACGGCAAAGGAACCGGCAGTGGCTCGGTCGAAGGCACAATGGCCTTCGACCGTAAGGATTACGGGATGAACAGCGGCATCCCCTTCATCAAAATCGCCAACCGCGTCCAGGTGACTATTAACATCAAAGCAAAGCGCGTCAGCGGACCTCCGGTCGTCTTCAAGCAGTAGGTCGGAACCAAACCGGAATCAGCCTCCGGCTGCTGGCAGGCAATAAGGGTAGAAGCGGTGGGCTTTAGCCCACCGGAAAAGTGCCGGGCCGAAGGCCGGCACCTTACTGCCTTAGCCCGGAGCGCAACCGAAGGTGAAGCGATCTGGTCCAATGCATCCTAACTACCTGAATTTGGACGAATTTACAAAATATAGGGGGAGGGTTAGAATCGCCGGAACGAATCGAGAAATTTCTGCGTATGGCTTCGGCAGGAGCAATCCATGCCTACAGTACGACACACCCTCCTGCTCACCCTTTCCGCCGCCGCGCTCGCAGCGAGCCAGACTTTGGCGCAAACCAGCGAGCACGACTGGACCAAGACCTATTCGGTCTCCGGCAAGCCATCTCTGACCGTCGAAACCGGTGACAGCAATCTCAAAATCCACTCCTGCGGCGCCTGCAAGGCCGTCAACATCAAGGTCCACACCGACCGCAAGCTGAGTGACTATCGCCTCGAAGAGAGCCAGTCCGGCGACCATGTCTCCTTCCTCTTCAAGGAAAAGCCCCACATCGGCGTCCACGTGGAATGGCACAATCGTGGTGAGACCTATGTCGAAGTTGAAACGCCGGGCAGCCTCGACCTCGAGGCCAGAACGTCAGACGGCAACCTGAGCGCCCGCGATCTTGAAGGTAACCTGCAACTTCACACCGGCGACGGCAACGCCGATCTCGACAACCTTCGCGGCACGATCCGGCTCAAGTCCAGCGACGGCAACATGACGCTTCAGAACGCGGCGGGAACGCTGGAGGCGCGCTCCTCC
>DATBHX010000035.1:0-66883 GCA_036557225.1 Candidatus Angelobacter sp. | reverse complement strand
AAATGAGACCATGCTCTCCTGGCCCGAACCCACCAGCGCTGCCTGATCATTTACCAGCGATATCCGCTCAGCGATGGTCAACTCGGTACCAATGACCGCGATCAGTTTTTCCAGATCGGCTTTGTCATATTGCGTGCGGTAGTAGCCCGTGGCATTGCCGTTCACAAACACCCACGGTGAGCACCCGGCAACCGGCAGCGTCTGCTCTTTCTGGCTCAAAATCTGGCAAAAAGGCTTGGCGCCCGCGGTCTTCACACACACTGGCGCCAGCCATTGCTGGTCCTTCTTTGTCGCGGAGTCAGGATCGGCCCAGAAACGCCCTTGCGCGACCGTCACCTGCGTCTTCGGCACTGGCTTAATGACGCGCCGGCGACGGCTCGATTTCTTTGCCGGCACCTTCGTCGCTGGCGGATTTGTGCACGATGACTTCACCGTGACCAGCGGCTCTCCTGCCTGCTCCACAAAGGTCGGCAAGATCTTGTCCACCGGGCGCCCGGAGGCCGTGGTCAGCGAACCCCAGAAATCCTCCGCCGTCGCATTGCTGTAGGCAAACTTTCGCAGGTAGACATTCACGCCGCGGCGAAACACGTCAGGGCTGACGTAAGATTCCACCATGCGCAGCACCGCAGCCGCTTTCTCATAGGAGATCGGGTCGAACAACTCGTTAATCTCTTCTGGTGTCTCCGCCGTCGCGCGGATGGGATGCGTGTTCAGCAGTGCATCCAGCGTGAGGGCTCTGTCCGTCTCTTTTACCGCATCCAGAGATGCGTTCCACTCCGGATGCAGCGCCTGCGAAGGCTTCAACGCCATCCAGGTGGCAAAGCCTTCGTTCAGCCAGACATTGTCCCACCACTTCATGGTCACCAGGTCTCCGAACCACTGGTGCGCCATCTCGTGCGCCAGAACTTCAAAGACCTGCTGGTGCGAATCTACCGAAGAATTCTTATCGTCGATGAACAGCAGCGATTCGCGATAGTAGATTGCTCCCGTGTTTTCCATCGCGCCGGCTTCAAAATCAGGCACGCCGACGATGTCAAGTTTCCCAAACGGATACGGGATGCCGTAATACTGGTTGTAAAACTTCAGGATCTCTTCCGCGTAGCGCAGCGCCGCGGCGCCCAGCGGCTTCTTGTCCGGAGTCCCACAGACGCGGACAGGGATGTTGTCCGCCGATCCTTCACTGCATTGGAAGTCGCCCACCGCCATGGCCACCAGGTACGTCGACATCTTGGGCGAGGTCGTAAACCGGATCGTGTGTTTGCCTTCGCCTGGACCGGGCGTATCAGAAGCGATGCTGCCGTTCGAAATCGCTGTATCGCCCTGGTCGACAATCAACGTGATATCGAATGTAGCTTTGAAGGCGGGTTCATCAAAAGAAGGAAAAGCGCGGCGCGCGTCCGTCGACTCAAATTGCGTTGCGCCATAGTTCCGCTCCTTGCTCCGCGCCAGGTAGAACCCGCGTAGCTTGTCATTGAGTATGCCGGTGAACTTGATATGAATGCTTACCGGACCGGGTTGCAATGCTTCCGCCACCGTCAGCGTGGCCTGCTCTTTTTCCGGCGCCATGCTCATCTGTGCAGTCTGCGCCTTGTCGCCCTGTGTGACCGTCGCTTCCTGGAACTCCAACTCCGCCGCATTGAGCGTGATTGTGCTGGTAGCCTTCTGCACCTGTGCGTCGATCGTTGCTTCGCCGGCAAACGTGGCCTTCGCCAGGTCAGGAGCAAAGGTCAACGCGTAGTGTTGTGGTGTGATTCCCGATGGCAGGCGTTGCGCGACTGCCATCGCAGGCACAAGCGCCAGGGCCAGACACACAAGTCTTTTCAGTGGCGGCATTATTCTCCTTGACTCATTGCTGCATGTAAGCGGGGTTCTCATTGGGGCTGCGCCTTGCACGCGTGCTGCGTGATCTTGGGAAGCCTTCCGCTCTTGATGACCGTGGCGCAGAGACTTGGGCGGTATTGTTTACCATCCCAGTCAAAAACGGTTGTTTCCATCTTCTGCGCGCCACTTTCAAACTCTCCCGTGAGTGAAGGCATACCATGTTTGACGATCTTCATCGGATGAAGTGAGGAGTACTTTTCCTTGAGCGCCAGCCGGTATTGATCGCCGGAATGGAGATAGACCAGCGTGTCACAGTTGTTGCCCTGGCAATGGCATGTACCCGCCACCTTTACGATCGTTGCAAGCTCCTTGCCGCCGGCATGGATGGGCAGCGCCGACAGTGCCGGCGCATCGGCGTTTTGTCCGTCGATAGGTTGAGCGCAGCCTGCATCGCGCAAAGCCGCCTCTTTCAACTCTGCCGGCACCGTATCCTGTTGTACTGCTCTTCCGGCCGCGATTGCTAGAACCACAATAAGAAAAACTATGATTTTCCTGGTCTGCATGAGTTCCTGGTTGCCAATCGACTATTAAGGGAAGATACCACACAGGCTTGAATTCAGTGGTTGTTCGAGTAGGTCCGGGGCATTGCTGCACGGTGGGATGATCGTCCCTGGCAGTCCTAATTCTCCTCGCGGCCCAACCACTACCGCGTTCGGCCCGAAATCAGTATTCGAGAGCCCACGCAGCACAGGTAAAATTCGCGCCGCGGGATCCAGCTTCGGCCCTCCGGGTTTCTCCTGCTTGACTGGATACACGCGGCCCCCAAGAAAAGTTCCGTCAGCCGCCAGATGCGCTTCCAGCACCAGCGACAATCCATTTTCCGCGCTTAAATTGAACGGCCCATACGTGGCAAAGTTGCCCAGCGAATAAGCAATCAATTTGCCCTTGTAAACCTCCATGGCGCGAACCACGTGCGGTCCTGAGCCGAGCACCAGATCAGCGCCGGCGTCGATGGCAGAGTGAGTAAACTTGCGCAGGTCGCCGCGATCTTCCCCTAAGAACGTCTCGTCACCCGCGAGCACGTGCTGGTGCGTGGCGCCTTCAGCTCCTCCGTGAAAGCCCACAATCACCAGGTCGGCTTCGGCCCGGGCCGCGCGGATGGTCTGCAGCGATTCATCAAGATCCAGAAAGTTGTAGGCCCCGGGATACGTGGCAAAGGCAATGATCTCGACCTTTCTGCCTTTCACCGTGAGCCGCGCGATATCGCCCACCTCGCCTGTATGCGCGATCTGCACCGCATCCAGCGCTGTTCGAGAACTTGTACGCCCTTCCTGGCCGAAATCCATCGCATGGTTGTTGGCCAGCCCCATCGCGTTGAATCCTGCGTCTTTCAGATAAGTGTTGTAGCGTGTGGGCACGCGGAAGGCGAAGCAGGTGCCTTCCTTCTTGCCGCGACATTTGGCCGAATCCCCGCCATCGGTCAATGGGCCTTCGAGATTCCCATAAACAACATCACCCCGCCGCAACAGCGGTGTGACCTCATCCAGCAAACCCGCGCCATCGTTCGGCGGCAAGGTCGATTCGTCAGGAAACGTTGTCCCCAGCATTACATCGCCGACTGCGGTCACGACGATGGTGTCCAAACTACTGGGCGATGGTCCACTTGCTCCGGTCTCAGACGCGGCTTTCACAGCTTCCGGTCGAGAATTTGGCGTCGCTGCTCCAGCGACCGAAGAAGACTGCTGAGTTGCTGCAGGCGTAACCGTTTGCCCTGTGGTTTGGATCGCTCCCGGAAGCCCGCTCGTCTTTTGACCAGCCAGGGCAGTGAGTGAAAACAGAAGAACAAACACGACCTTCCCGAGATTGACTGAACTAAGCGATACCCAGGTTCGTATCAGGGCACGAGCCCAGCCCATGCCTTCAGGCATGGGTGAGCGAAGCGAAAACATGCCGGAAAGCGCTCTAGAAGACTCGGGCTTTAGCCCATGAAAAAACATCGTTAAACGCCCACCACCTGTCCTGCTACTACCATTTCAGCACAGCGGTCCCAGGCGAACCAATAAGCGATTTCCCTGTAATCGTCCACATCAAAGACTGCCAGATCCGCGTCTTTACCGGCCTCAATGCTTCCTTTTCGCTCCTGCAGGCGAAGGGCACAGGCGGCGTTGATCGTCGCGGCGGCAAGCGCCTCCGCCGGCATCATTTTCATGTGCGTGCACGCCAGCGATATCACAAAAGGCATGCTGGTTGTCGGCGAGCTGCCCGGGTTGTAGTCGGTAGCCAGCGCTACCGGAACTCCCGCATCGATCAGCTTGCGTGCATCGGGAAATTCCTTGTGGCCGAGAAAATAGTTCGCTCCCGGCAGCAGGGCAGCAACGGTCTCTCCCTGGGCCAGCAACGATACATCTTCATCCTGCACGCAATCCATGTGGTCGAGCGACGCCGGCTGATGCGCCAGCAGGCCGCCCAACCTAGTGGCTGTAAACTGTCCCACGTGTGCGCGCGTTCCCAGCCCGTGCTTGCGTGCAGCAGCAAGGACCTTCTGTGACTGTTCCAGCGTAAAAGCGCCTCGCTCACAGAACACATCAACGTACTGGGCCAGCTTCTTTTTCGCCACAAGCGGAATGATCTCGTTGCAAACCAGTTTGACGTACGCGTCTTCCCTAGCCTTGAACTCCGCGGGAACTACGTGCGCCGCCAGCAACGTGGTAACGACGGTCCCGGGCCAGTTCCGCGCTGCGTCGCGAATCGCCTGCAGTGACTTGATCTCATCTTCGGTAGTCAAACCGTAACCTGACTTTGCCTCCACTACGCTGGTTCCTTGCTTCAACATGGCATTGAGCGCCATACGGATCTTTTCGCTCATCTGGCCACGGCTGGCCTCTCGTACCGTCGCCACGCTCGACCGGATACCGCCGCCAGCCGCGGCAATCTCTTCATAGCTTGCTCCAGCAATGCGCTTCTCAAAATCCACCAGCCGCGGTGCGACGAACGCCGGATGGGTGTGACAGTCAATCAATCCAGGGAGAACAACCTTGCCTTGGCAGTCGAACTCCCGTACCTTGCGCCGATTCGTCCGCAGCCAGGGATCGCGCAGCAGCTCGCGCTGCGGTCCGGCAGCCAGGACGGTTCCGCCGCCACAAAGTACCGCGGCATCTTCAACCAACCCGGCTTCACTGAGCGCAGCTCCGCGTCGCGGCGCCGAATCACCACGCACGGTTAATAGCTGGCCGATGTTGGCCAGAAGCAGGTACGGGGATGGGAGCTTGGCAGGCAACTTGAATCAAAAGTACCACGGAGGCACGGAAGCACGGAGAAAAGAAGCGAGTACGAATCACGGAATAAACTCGATCAACTGCGATCGGACTTCTATCTTTCTCGGTGTCTCCGTGTCTCCGTGGTGGTAATGGGAATTTTTACGCCCTTCTCTTCCGCGAACCGCTCCGCCTCTTCATAGCCCGCATCCACGTGCCGGGCCACACCGATTCCCGGATCATTCGTCAGCACGCGCTCAATGCGCTTGGCCATCATCTCCGTGCCGTCAGCGACCGTGACTTGCCCCGCGTGCAGCGAATAGCCAATGCCCACGCCGCCGCCGTTGTGGATTGAGACCCAGCTGGCGCCGCTGGCGGTGTTGAGCAAGGCGTTCAGCAGCGGCCAGTCAGCCACGGCATCGCTGCCGTCTTTCATGGCTTCGGTTTCGCGATAGGGTGAGGCCACAGAGCCGCAATCCAGGTGGTCGCGCCCGATCACGATGGGCGCTTTGATCTTGCCCTTTTTCACCAGGTCATTCATCGCCAGCCCGAATTGCGCGCGCTCGCCATAGCCCAGCCAGCAGATGCGCGCCGGCAATCCCTGGAACTTGATGCGCTTGCGCGCCAGGTTGATCCAGCGGCTCAGGATGCGGTTCTGCGGAAACAGCTCGAGCACAAGATCGTCAGTGACTGCGATATCGGCGGGATCCCCCGACAGCGCCACCCAGCGGAACGGCCCACGGCCTTCGCAGAACAGTGGCCGTATATACGCCGGCACAAAGCCGGGAAAATCATAGGCATTCTTCACGCCCCGTTGAAAGGCAAAGGTGCGGATGTTGTTGCCGTAATCGAAGGTCACGCTGCCCATTTTCTGCAGACGCAGCATGCCCTCAACGTGCCTCGCCATCGCGTCCAATGATTTTTCCAGATACGCCTTGGGATCGCTCTTGCGCAGCGCCAGCGCCTGCTCCAGCGACATGCCGTTGGGAACGTAACCGTTCAGGGGATCGTGCGCGGACGTCTGGTCAGTAAGAATGTCCGGAAGAACGCCGCGCTCAGCCAGTTCAGGAATTAGGTCCGCACAATTGCCTACCAGCCCGACAGAAACGGCTTCTTTCTTGCGCACAGCATTCTTCAAAATGCGCAGCGCCTCATCCAGATTGTTGACCATGAAGTCGCAGTAGCCGGTCTTCAGGCGCTTCTTGATCCGCTCCGCATCCACGTCGATACCGAGAAATGATGCCCCCGCCATGGTTGCAGCCAGAGGCTGAGCGCCGCCCATGCCACCCATGCCGCCGCTCACGACGAACTTGCCGGCCAGGTCGCCGTTAAAATGTTTTTCCGCTGCTGCGGCAAAAGTCTCAAACGTCCCTTGAACGATTCCCTGTGAGCCGATATAGATCCACGATCCCGCGGTCATCTGCCCATACATCATGAGGCCGGCGCGCTCCAGTTCATTGAACTTGTCCCAGCTAGACCAGTGGCCGACCAGATTTGAATTGGCGATCAGAACCCGCGGCGCATAGTCATGTGTCTTGAACACGCCAACCGGCTTGCCCGACTGCACCAGCAGCGTTTCGTCACTGTCCAGTGATTTCAGCGAGGCAAGAATGGCGTCCAGGCACTGCTGGTTGCGCGCCGCCTTGCCCGTACCGCCATAAACCACCAGATCGCGCGGACGCTCGCCCACCTCATCATCCAGGTTGTTCATGAGCATGCGCATGGCCGCTTCCTGGGGCCAGGCTTTGCAGGTCAGGTCGGTTCCGCGAGGAGCTTTCAGCGGAGGAAGATGCGTGGTCTGAACTTCTGTATCAACCGGCATAGGGAAATGGTAGCAGGATTGAAGCAGCTATGGATGAGATAAGCCGCGCAGTGAGGTCAGGTTGTGGCGAAACGCCGTTAGAGGAGCTAAAGAATCTGAAGTAAGAAATATCAGAAGTGGTTTGGAGCGACGCGACTGAAACGGCGCCCTACCAGTCGCTGTAGGCATTTCCTTCAGAGCTGATCTGGGTTGATCCGCTTTTTACGTCAGTAATGCCCGGTGGAGTCTGTTCAATAGGTGTAAGAATATCTTCCTGCACCACCTGCCAGCTATCTGCCGTGTTCGTGAATGGATCTTTGGGAATGGCGCGGAGATAGCCCGCCGATACAATGTCATTCAGTTCTTGGGGAGCTTTACCTTTGTCCTGGGTGTATTGATCGATGGCTGTACGGATGCCGTAAAGATCCTGCTTCAACACCGCTTCGCGGGCGCGCACAGCTTCCTTTGGAGCAATATACAATCGATCAAAAATCATCCATCCCAGAAGCACGAACACGAAGAGGGCGGCATATATGATTGATGCCTTGCGCTGTCTTCGTGTCATGCCAACACTTCACCAGCTGCTATACGCCGTTCCGTCGGTGCTGGTCAGGCTCGATCCGCTTTTTACATCGGTGATTCCCGGCGCCGTCTGATCGATACTCTCCATCACATCTTCCTGCACTACCTGCCAGGTCTCTGCCGATTGCGTAAACGGGTCCTGGGGAATGGCATGGAGATAGCCGGCGGACACGATTTCACTCAATTCCTGCGGCGCTTTGCCTTTGTCCTGGGTGTATTGGTCAATGGCCGTGCGCATGTTGTAGAGGTCCTGCTTTAGGACGGCTTCCTTGGCATGCACAATATGCGTCTTGTAGACCGGCACCATCACGCCCAGCAAAATGCCGATCATCGCACACACGATGATCAGTTCAATCAACGTAAAGCCGCGTTGCCGCAGGGATCTTGTTGGACGAATCATAGCTTTACCAGTCCTTATATTTCGTGCCGTTCAGCCCCGTACCCGTGGATTTGGTGTAAACATCAAAAACGTTCTGGCCGCCCCATGAATCTGACTGTGGATCATCCTGCATGGAGCGCAGCCCCCAATCCGTGTTTCCGGTCATGGGATCGGTGGGAATACGGCGCAGGAAGCGAAGCTTCTTTCCTCCCGCGATCTCCACCCCATTCACCAGCGTATCCAGGTCCGGCGGATACCCTTCGGTTCCCAGCTTCACCTGAAACGCATTGCGGTCCGCTGCGTCCTTGTAGCGATCAATAGCGGAGCGCATTTCCCACAGCGCGCGCTTTAAGTCGGTTTCCCGCTGGCGCCTCACCGTAACTTTCATGACTGGCACCGCAGCGCCCATCAGGATCAGCAGGATCGTGATCACCACGATCATTTCCATCAGGGTGACGCCACGCTGGCCGGCGATTTTTTGCCGCGTCCAGACGCTCAATCGATCTATGCCTCTCAATTTCATCTACTACTAGTTTACCGTGATTGAAGCCTGCGATCCCTGCACTTCCAGCGGCTGGTTCTGGCTGTTGCGAGCTCCCGGAAGCGAAATCGAAATCAAGCTGGTTCCCTTGCCCTTGGCCGTGAACACCAGGTTGAAGACCGTACCATCGCCCGAGATGCCTTCCGTGCCCAATGGACGCGTTGCCGTGATGTTCACCTTGCCCGCGGCGGCGTCGTCGCGGTGGACCAAAACCACCTGCTGACCGTCCTTAGCCAGGAATTCGCCGTTGGTCACGCCGGTGAATTGGACTTTGTTGGGATCGTAGCTGATCTGAATCGGTACCGCGGCAATGTCTTGTCCGTGCGCCAGCGTCACTGACACGTTGAAGCTGCTCCCCTGCTGCGGTGACAGATTGCCAGGATCAAGCCTCAGACCTACCTGGCCGGGCTTGAGCGTTTGCTGCGCCGAAGACTGGCTTGGAACCGTTGTTTGCTGCTGTTGCGCTGGCATAGGCGGCGGAGCAGGTCCTAATGGCTGCTGACCGGTTGGCGTCGGCACTACTTGTTGACGGGCTGGCGTTGCCGGAGCGGCCTGCGGCTGTGCCACCGCATTCACCGGCGCCGGGGCTGCAGGTGCCGGCGCTGCCGGCTTCGCGGCGATGCGCAGATCGATTCCGCTGCCTGTGCCTACGTCGAACGCGCGGCGGTTCAGGTCGTTCAGTTCCTGTCCACGGACAACATGCGGTACCAGCAGGAAAACCAGTTCGTTGGTGATGTGCTCTTTTTGCGTGGAAGTAAACAGGTACTTCAAAATCGGTATTTCGCCCAGCAGCGGAGTTCCGCTTACGGTCTTGGTGTCCTGGACTTCCAGAATGCCGCCAAGAAGGTTGATCTCACCATCTGCGAGGCGAATGACCTGTTCTGCTTTGCGCGTACTGATAATCGGCTGAGTGATACCGCCGATGGTCTCCGATCCGTTCAGGTTGGAGATTTCCATCGACAACTTCAGCGTGACTTCGCCGTCAGGGTGGACGCGCGGCTGTATCTCCATCTTCACGCCGACATCGGTGTAGGTAAACTGGGTGTTCACGCCCACGGCGCCCACAGCCGTACCGACGCCCAGCGGCGTTCCGAACGAACCGGTGGCAATCGGAATCTTATCGGCGATGGTCAGCGTCGCCTTTTCGTTGTCCGTGGCGCGTATGCGCGGGCTCTGCATGATCTTGGTATCGGCATCAGAGAGCACCGCAACCGCTTTCAACGAATCGATCGTCACCGCGTAATTGGTGGAATTCAGGTGCTGCAGGTCGTTGAAATTCAGGTTGGGAGCAGCGCTTGTCGTTGTGGTGGTACCGCCCGAGGTCGTGCTCGTCGTAGTGGTGCTCTGCAGCGCCACTTGAGCGTTCTGCGGCGGCGTGATTCCCAGGTTACGCAGCTTGTCGCGCCTCACCTGCGCTACTACAACGTCAACAATCACCTCCGGCTTTGATTTGTCGATGTCGTCGATCATTTTTGAGGCCAGCGCCAGCTGGTCCGGAGTTCCTTTGATGACGATGGCGTTCTGCGAAGGAATCTGCTGAATGCGCTGCACTTCCAGCACGGTACGGATGGCGTTGACGATGTCCTGCAGGTCGGTCGGCGTGGAGACGTTGCCCAGATAAAAAGTCTTGACTACGTTCTGCTCCAGTTCGCGGCGCTTGGCCTGCGTATCCTGGGCGACAAAAATTGTGTTGGGCGTAACCGGACGCCAAAAAGTACGTGATTGCAGAGCCAGAATATCCAGCGCTTCCTGAAGGCTTACGTTGTGCAGACGCAGAGTGACCTGTCGCGGAGTGTAATCAGGATCAAACAACACGTTGACCCCGGCCAGTTTGGCAATCGTCTCATACGCGACCTTGGTGTCGTTGGTCATTTCCAGGGCGCTGATGGGCGCTTCAGGCAGCGGTGCGAGCGCCACTGGGCCGCTGGAGTTCTCGAGGCGCTGCCGCAATGGGTCTACTTCTTCACGCTGCGGCGCCGGAGCCGCTGCTTCTCCGCCACCAGAGGGCTTCTTCCGCAGCATCTCCTGCGTGCGCCGGACTTCCTGCGCCGCCATGTCGTTGCCCGGATCGATCTCTACTGCCTGCTGGAAGAGCGTCAACGCATCCTGAAGATTGCCCTGATCGCGCAGCTTTTGTCCCCGTTTGACCTTGCTGGCAGAAGCCAGTACACGGATGCGTTCATAGGAAACGCGATACTTCAGCTCTTCCGGCTTGGCCTGATAGGCGGCTTTGTAGGCTTCAAACGCAGCCTCATAGTCCTCGCGCGCCTCAGCTTTCACGCCCTTTTGCCAGAGAGTTTTGGCTGCATCCGCGGCGGACAAAATAGCCGCGAAAAGAAATACAATGGTGAGGCTTGCCGTTACCTTCCTCATTACGCTCCTGTGCTGCTGTTGGCTCTTGCCTAAGTCCTTGTTTTTCAGGGAAATGGTGGGGGAACTACCCGTCTTTCCTACCCGAAACCAGACCTTTTGGAAGCCAGATTATACACCCAAATCCGGTGCATAACTAGAACGACTTTCGTATCCGGATTTGCGCTGTGTTAGCATAAAAAGTTTGTGGTCAGAGACAATTTTCTGCTATGGCGCGTCACACTACGCATCAGACCGAACCCAACAAGCCGAAAAACGGCAAGCGCGATCCCATCGCTTCCGGCGAGCGCGACGCCACGGTAAACCGCGCCGCCAGCCACAATTATTTCCTTGAAGACCGCCTCGAAGCAGGCATCGTGCTCACCGGCTCTGAGGTGAAATCAGTCCGCGCCGGGCGCGCCAACCTGAAAGATGGTTACGCTCTATTAAAAGATGGTGAATTGTGGCTCTTGAACGCCCACATCGGCGCCTATGAAAACGCCGGGTATGCCGCCCACACGCCCGAGCGCACACGCAAGTTGCTGGTCCATTCCGACGAATTGCGCAAGCTTCAAGCCAAGTCTCAGCAACGCGGATATACTCTGGTTCCCACGCGCATGTATTTCAAGAACGGAAAGATCAAGTGTGAGATTGCTCTGGCCAAAGGCAAACAGAGCTGGGACAAACGCGAGACCGAACGCCGTCGCACCGCCGATAAAGAAGCCAGAGAAGCGATTGCACGGTCGAGAAAAGCATAAGTTAGAGCCTCATATAAATAAGGAGCCCGCAAGCCATTTATGGATACACGCCTGATCGTCGCGAACTTCGCCGAAGTTGAGACCGAGTGCCTCGTCACCACTGCCCTGGACCACGGAACGAACCAAAAAAGCGAGCCCCGCCTCACCGTCAAGGATCCCGCGCTGGAAAAAGCTGTGGCCGACCTGGTCTCAAGCGGAGAACTCACCGGCAAGGCCTATGAGGCCGTCCTGCTGCACCGGCCCCAAGGGCTCAAAGCCAAAAGGCTGCTGGTGATTGGCGCAGGCAAGGTGAAAAACTTCACCCACGTGGAGGTCCGTAAAGCCGCGGGCACGGCCCTGCGTACGCTCAAGCCCCGTATGATCAAGAGCTGCGCTTTCGCGCTGCCGGAGCTTTCGAGCAGCGCAGAAGACGCCTTGCGCGCCACGGTGGAAGGCGCTCTGGTAGCCGACTACGATCCTGATACCTATCGCAGCGACCGCAAAGATTACAGCATGAAAGATGTCACCGTGGTTGCGCCCGCCGGTTCAGATCAGGCAAAACTTCAGCGCGCGCTCGAGCAGGCGCGGATCATCGGCGATTCGCAGAATTTCACCCGCGAACTGGTCAATGAGCCCAGCAACCGGCTCACTCCGACCATGCTGGCCGATCGCGCGAAGAAAATGTGTGACAGCGTCGGCCTGAAATGTGAGCTGATGGGGCCGGACAAGATCAAGGCCATGAAGATGGGCGCCTTCTGGAGTGTGGCCCAGGGCTCCGACGAAGAGCCGCGGCTGATCGTGATGACTTATGAACCGCAGGGCGCGCCGCAAAAGCCGGTGCTTGGCCTGGTGGGCAAAGGAATCACCTTTGATACCGGCGGCATCTCCATCAAGCCCGCCGACGGCATGGAAAAGATGAAATATGACATGGCCGGTGGCGCGGCCATGATCGGCGCCATGCGCGCCATTGCCCTGCTCAAGCCCAATATCAAAGTCATCGGCATTGTCTGCGCTACGGAAAATATGCCTAGCGGCAAAGCGCAGAAACCCGGCGACGTGCAGATCGCCATGTCCGGCAAGTCGATTGAGATCATTAATACTGACGCCGAAGGTCGCCTCGTGCTGGCCGACGGTCTGCATTATGCCAAGACCCTTGGTTGCACACACCTGATTGACGCTGCCACCCTCACCGGCGCATGCGTGGTTGCATTGGGCGGCGTGAACGCCGGTGTCTTCGCCAACGACGAAGATGTTTACCAGCACTTCACGCGCGCGCTGCAACGCTCCGGAGAAAAATTCTGGCGGCTGCCGCTCGATCAGGAATATCTCGACATGATCCGCTCCAGCATCGCCGACATCATGAACACCGGCGGACGCTACGGCGGCGCCAGCACGGCGGCTGTCTTTCTGAAGGAATTCGCGGAAGAGACGCCCTGGGTCCATCTCGATATCGCCGGCACCGCCTGGATCGACGAGAACAAGAGCTGGATCGCCAAAGGGCCGTCTGGCATTGCCGTCAGAAGCCTGGTGGAGTTTGTGCGCAGCTACGAGAACCGCAACTAGCGATCGCCACGAAAATCCGGGCAACGTGAGGTTCAATGAGACGTCTCGCTCTTTCGGGTCGCGTTGTCCTGTCTTGGAATTCGCCAGAATAGCCAGCCGCACCCATCCCGTTCTCTCCGGCTTACATCTCATCCAGTAATACGCGTTAAGGAGTGAACCCATGAAGTACTGCTTAGTGTTCCTTCTGGCGCTGGGGATGATGTGTATTGGCTGCAGTAACACCAACAAAGCAGCCACGCCTGACAACAGCAGCTCTGCCCAGCCTGCCAGCAATCCGAATTCTTCAACGTCTGCCAACGCCAATCCTGATCAGGATTTCATCAACAAAGCCGCGCAAGGCAATCGCGCTGAAATCGAGCTGGGACAGCTTGTCGCTGGCAAGAGCAAGGACCCCAGCGTAAAACAATTTGCCCAGATGATGGTCAAGGACCACACAGATGCATTGAGCAAGCTGCAACTGGTCGCGCAATCCAAGAACCTGACACTGCCTGACAGCATGCCCGACGATGCCAAGGACCTCGAGAGCAGGCTTTCCAAAGAGCAAGGCAAACAACTGAACAAGGACTACATGGCGGGCATGGTGGAAGACCATCAAAAAGACGTGCAGGAATTTCAGGATGCGACGCAGACCCTGAAAGACCCAGAGATCAAGCAGTGGGCTACCAGCACTCTGCCTACGCTCGAAAAGCATCTCAGCAAGGCGAAGCAGATTGATGCCAAGGTCAACCCGGAAAAACCGAGTGCCAGTTCTACAGGCGCAAACCAGTGATGTCGATCGAATAACACGTCACGCAAGCTCTCTGTAGAGCAAGGTAACCGCTTTTCGAAAACAAAAGCGCGGCCCACTCTGGCCGCGCTTCCGCATCTGACACTCACCTCCGTCCGATGGATTATTTCTTTCGGCTCGGATCGTCATTCGGGTTTACATAATTGAACTGTACCGGCGACTGCCCATGGACCTGCACCACAACTTCGCCTGACGCCATTGCGTAGTGATGCATATCGGGATCGAGATAGGCAAAGCTCCCCGCCGGAAAAGCTGCCATCTTGCTCGTGTCAAATGTGTCTCCCATCCCGACCTTGAATGTTCCCGAAATCACAGTCACGTTTTCCCGCAGCGGGTGCCAGTGTGGTGCAATGCGATATCCGTCAGGCATCTTGAGTCGAATGGTGTACTCGCCTGTTGAGGCCGTCGGGTCGCCCTCCAACACTGCAAACTGTGCGCCCGCCGCCACAAAAGGCGGTGGAGGACCCCACTTGGTGGTCTCCGGAGTAAATGCATTGGTTGCGTGCGTCGCTGGATGGGCGGCAACCGTCACCTGTTGTCCTGCCCAGCCCACCAGGGCAGCCAGCGTAATCGTGAGAAATAGAGCTTTTTTCATGGTTGTTCTCCTCGGTCTCTCTCCAATCTTGTGGGCATCATCATCTGCCGGGCCGGCGCTTTCAATCGAGCGGGGGTAGCCCTTTTGTATCTTTTATGTATCGCTCTAAGTAATAGAAATTAGTGGCATAATTGGCTTAGCAGAATCCAATATGCATTTAAAGCCACACCATGGCGAGGTTGAACTGGACCTGGGGCGCTACGAACTGCGCCGCTCCGGGCACAGGGTGAAACTGGAAAAGAAGCCGATGGAACTGCTGATCTTCCTGGTCGGTCGCCGCGACCAGATGGTGTCACGCGAAGAAATTGTCAGGAAGCTCTGGCGGTCCAATCTCTTCATCGATACGGAGCGCAACCTCAACAATATTGTGCGCAAGCTTCGCACCGCGCTCGGCGATGACTCTGACAAGCCTCGCTTTCTGGAAACAGTTGTGGGCAAGGGTTACCGGTTTGTCGGCCCGGTGCGCTTGATTGACGCGCAATATCCACGTACAGAGCTTCACCAGGCTGCTTTGACTTCAACTGGCCCGGAGCACGCAAGTGAGCGAAGCGAGCGCTCGTCACTGGCGGTGATGCCGCTGGCTGTCGTAGGCAAAGCGACTGACGATCGCGGCCTGGGCCTCGGTTTTGCAGATGCGCTGGTTGCCCGGCTCGGCAATCTGCCGGATATCGACACCCTTCCCACGTCAGCAGTGCTGAATCTTCCGCCGGACATGCCTCCCTCTGACATCACAGCTCGCCTGGGAACCAGGTTTCTGGTTCACGGCGCTATTCAGGCAGCAAAAGGGCAATGGCATCTTTCGCTGGAGCTG
The DNA here is from genome assembly GCA_036557225.1 of Candidatus Angelobacter sp. Taxonomy (GTDB): domain Bacteria; phylum Acidobacteriota; class Terriglobia; order Terriglobales; family Acidobacteriaceae; genus Angelobacter. The sequence continues at coordinate 51,663 of DATBHX010000035.1, read as the reverse complement.
TTTGATTCCTATCAGCAAGGCCCGCGCTGGAAGAGAAGGTCTGAGATCGATGAAACGCGCCTCTTCGACCTGGAGAGTGAGATTGCCAAGCAGATTGCGGGAGCGCTCAACCGGCCGCTGGCTCCCGCGACCATCCAGCAGCGCCCACGCTATAGCCGCGATCCCCTCTCCTACGCCGAATTCATGAGCGGCTACCGGCTCAGTGCCTCCGGCGAACCTGCCGTAATGGAAAAAGCAATCCATCATCTCACCAACGCCGTGACGCGTGACCCTGCCTTCGCCCTGGCCCATGCCACACTTTCATTTCTCTGCGCCAAGCGCCATTTCGAGCGTGACCCAGCCAGCGTATGGCTGGAAAAAGCCGAATTCCATTGCCGGCGCGCGCTTGAACTCGAGCCGGACTTGCCGGAAGGGCACGTAGCACGCGCCTTTCTGGTCTGGGGACCGTCAAAGAATTTCCAGCATCTGGAAGCGATTGCCGAGCTCAAGCGTGCGCTCAGCTTGCAGGCAAACCTGCCGCATGCCTATAACCGTCTTGGCACGATTCTGGCGCATATCGGTCTGCTGGATCATGCTCGTGAAATGTACGAGCGGGGACGGCCCTTCCATCCGCAGAAAGCTGTCAGCCCAAGCGTGGTTCAGGTCTATGTTTGGAAGCGTGAATATGAGCTGGCGCGGCAGGCGATCGAGGTGTGGCGCAAAGAAAGTCCCAATAGCAAATACGCGATTTATTTTGCCTGCCACCCGGCGATGATGACCGGGGATTGGAAAGAGGCTCAACAATTGGTGAACGAAGCGCTCGAACTTGCACCGGACGATCCGATGGTCATCAGCCTGCAAGGTGTGCTTTGCGCATTGACCGGCAAAGCGGGCGAGGCACTCGACTGCATGACCCGCGCCTGCGCCAGTCCCAAATCATTCGGCCACGCCCACCACACCTACTATCAGATCGCATGCATTCTCGCGCTGACAGGGCAGCCACGGCCCGCGTTTGACTGGCTGGAACGAAGTGTCGGCACGGGATTTGCATGCTGGCCCTACTTCCTGAAAGACCCCTGCCTGCAAAGCCTGCGCGGTCTTCCTGAGTTTGAGCTGCTCATCAGCTCGCTGCAAGGAAAGTATCCTGACCATCTGGGACTACTCTAGCTAAGCGCGCCCGCGCGCCACGATCAACGTAATATCGTCATGCTGCTCGCCGGGATGAAAGTGCTTTACCTCATCCACCACCGCTGTCAGCAGATCGCGCGCCGCCATTTCGCGGTAACGCCGCAAACACGCCACCAGTCGTTCCTCTCCAAATTCCTCTTCCGTGGCACCAAAAGCCTCGGTGATGCCGTCGGTATAAATGGCGAGCGTATCTCCCGGTGCGAGCCAGCTCTCGCGGATCGCGCAATCCCACTCGTTGAAAAGTCCAAGGACGGTGCAAGTCGATTCCAGCCGGACAACCTCGCCGTCCGGCTTTACCAGCAAAGCAGGCAGATGTCCGCAGTTGATGTAGCGCAGGCGCTGCGTGCGATCGTCGTACTCGGCGAAAAAGAGGGTGGCGTATGCGTTGTCGGCCGTATTGTCGTAGAACAGCTGATTGACAGACCGTAGAAGCCGCTGCGGCTCGTCGAGCGCCATGGCGCACTGGCTGCGCAGGTTCGCCTGCAGATTGGCCATCAGCAGCGCGCCGGCAATTCCCTTGCCCGCAATATCGCCGAGCACCAGGCCTAGCTGGCCATCCCCCAGATGGAGAAAGTCATAATAGTCGCCGCCTACCTGCTGCGCCTGTATGCAGGTCCCCGCATAGTCGAGTGTTTTCATCGGCGGCAGGCTCTGCGGAAAAAGACGCGCCTGCACTTGGCGCGCGATCTCCATTTCATGCGCTGCACGCCGTTCCGCCTCGGCCTTTTCCGCCGCTGCGCGGCGCTGCTCCTCGACCAGTTGATTCATCTCATCAAAGCTGACCAGGGAAAAGCTATTGCCATCGATATCTTCAAATCGCGTGAACACGCCGCCCCAGACAGGCTCCTGCTTGCCCAGCAATGTGGGCGACGGGCTCTCATGTGGCACGTACTTCACGCGGCGCAAGCGTGGCGTATGGTGAAAGCGAACTCCATTTTTTCGCCACTCAACATACTTGGCGGCCACGTCGTCCGTCACGAAGACGACGCCGGTGTGCCGGCCAATGAGTTTCTCAAGGTCAGATTCCGGCTCGGGCTTGATCAGGCTCAGCACCGCCGTGCCATCGGGCGGGGCAACGGCGAGCCAGCGCTGTCCCGTTTGCAGCTTGACATCAAATGCCAGATTGAATCCCAACTGGTCCAGGTAAAAACGCAGACTGCGCTCCTGGTCGCGGACAAAGATGTTGACCGTATGCATCCGCAGGTGCGGGCCCTGGCGATCGACGCCCGGATCAGCGATTCCGGAAGCAAGCGGACTGGACACGGCGATGATTATAAGGCTGCAGCTTCGGCCATGCTCGTGCCGCACACCTATCTGCAAGAAAACGTGGCTCGTCCGGCATTGCCGCTGGATCTTTCCCGCCTGCGGCCGGCAACGGGTTTCATTACTGTGGTAACCGCTGGTTGCCGCGTTTCTGCGCTTCGTGATTGCATTACCAGCTCGCGTAGAAGAGAATCCGCGTGGCCCTCCTACCCCTCGCAACCCAGCCCTCGGCCTTACTCCAGAGCGACAGTAAGGAGAAAGTCTCATGAAACGGTTGTTTGCCAGCGCAGTAATTCTTTTCTTTGCCCTCTCAGCTGTGGCCCATGACAAGCACGATCATGATAAGGACCAGGATGAGCATGGCCGTAAGAGCATGAAGTTTACCCAGGATGGCGCGTTTGCCAGCGCCTCCGCTTCTATCGGTCCGGGTGCGAGTTTTAACGTCAACATTTCTCGCGGCTCGAGTTCAACCTCACCCGCCAGCACATTCATCAACTTCACTTCATTCCAGCTCTCGGACGATAACAATAGCGAAACCTTCACCAGCATCTTCGGCGAGATTCCCAACAGCGCCTTTACCGGGAACAACACAAAGAGTCTGGTGCTCAACCTCGACACCAGCACGCTCGATCCGTCTCTCACATCCAGCGAGACCTGCACGGTTGACCTGAACCAGCTAACCGTGGTCTGCACCACGGCCCCTCTCGGCGTAATCCATCTGGAGTTCCAGGAGAACGGCATCCAGGCAACCAAAATCCTGAACCATGTGGAAGAGGACATTGTCGGTCCGGTGACTACGCTCATTCACTCCAGCTCTGACAGTGGCTCGGCCAATGTTCAGGGATCGCTGTTCGGAGTGCCGGTCTCAAGCTCTGCTGCCACCGTAGGCGTCAACCACAGCTCGAGCATTGAGATCACCAGACACTAAGCGGAAGGCTTCAACAAATACAATCAATCACGGCGGGAACGCAGTCGGGCTTTGAACACACGGCGTTCCCGCGTTTTCTTGAGATCGATATCTTTCAGGAATTGTTTTGCGATTGCAGCGCAGGCAGCTGCTGGCTTACATCACCGGCGGGGCTTCAATTCCCATCAGTGCCAGGCTCTCGATTAGAGCGCGCCGCACCACGGCGGCCGTTGCCAGAAGGAAGCCCTTCCGCGCTTCATCTGTTTCGGTGAGGATGTGGTGCTGATGGTAGAAATTGTTGAACTGCTGCGCCAGTTGAAAGGCGTATTTTGCCGCGTACGCCGGCTCGGCAGTGCTGATGCACTGCTCCACCATGTTGGAGAGCTGCCCGGCGCGCAGCCACAGCTCCCATAGCTCGTCGTCTTCTTTCAGGAACCGCAGATCAGTTTCGCTGCCAAGAATTTCTTCCGCGCTCTGACCAGTCTTGCGAAATATATTGGTCGCTCGCACAATGGCATACTGCGCATACGGGCCGGTCTCGCCTTCAAAGCTCAGCGCTTCTTTGAAATCAAAAGCGATGACTGAACCTTTGGTGAACTTGAGCATGAAGTAGCGCAGCGCGCCGATTGCAATTTGCGTAGCCACCCCGCGGCGTTCGCTTTCGCTCATCTCCGGATGGCGCGTATCCACTTCTTTTTGCGCTGCGGCGATCAAGGCATCGATCAGGTCGTCCGCCTTCACGCCAAAGCCCTTGCGGCCGGAGATCTCAATGAACGGCCGTTCCTTGTCCTCCGCGGAAAGTTCGTAGCCCAGCTCTTCCGCGCAACGCGGCGTCAGGACAACAAACGCGTACGAAAAATGATGCTGGTTGTCCGCCTGCTCCGCATAGCCCATGCCCCGCAGCGCTTCAATCACGTTATTCTGCGGGTCCTCCTGGCGCGAGTCGATCACGTTATAGATCGCATTGACCCCGCCAAAGTGTGGATGATCGGCCTCACCGCTCTCGGCGGAAATCCAAACCTGCCGTCCCCCGGGATAGTGATAGAACCGCTGATAGCCAAAGTCTTTTCCCAGCAGCCCAAACTTCCACAGGTGATAAGCAATGTCTTTCCCGACATAGGTCACCGTGTTATTGGATCGCACAATCACCTTGGCATCTTCGTCCGGGCCTTCCGTTCCTTCTGCGGCAGCTTTGCTGCCCGCCCGCTTCATCACCCAGCAGCCTTTGTTTTTGCCCTCGGTTTCGAAGTAGAGCACGCCTTTCTGCTTCAGTTGTTCAAAAGCCAGCTCCCAGAAGTGCAGATGGAGAATCTCGCTTTCCTGCGGCAGAAAATCGTACTCAATGCCAAGGCGCTCCATGGTCTCCAGATGCCGGCGGATGATGGCATTGGAAATCAGCTTGCCAATCTCCGCCGCTTCGTTCCCGCCTTTCTCGATATCGTGCAGCGTCTGCAGGCGCAGCTTCAGGTTGTCCTTGCTCTCTTCATACCATTGCGACACGCGAGCGTAGAGGTCCCAGCAGTAATAGTCGAACGACCGCGGCGGCGGCCCGCTGTCGGCAATCAGCGCTTCAATTTCGCTCTTTCCCTTTTTCTCCAGATATAGAAAGCCCACCACCACGTCGGCAACCTGCACGCCGGTGTTGTCGATATAGTTCTGCACGTCAACTTTCGCGCCTGCGGCCTGCAGCAAACGTACAAACGTATCGCCCAGAATCGAGTTACGCAGATGCCCGACGTGCGCTGCCTTGTTCGGGTTAATGCTGGTGTGCTCGACCAGAATTTTCTTTCCCGCAGCAGAGCCAGTTTTCGTCGAGCGTTCGGGCGAGAGCACCATCCGTGCCGCTACCTGGCGATCGAGCCGGCCATTGATGTAGCCCGCGCCGGCGACCTCAAACTTCTCGAAGCCTGGAACCTCGCCCAGTGCCGCGACAATCTCTTCGGCGATCTTACGCGGCGGCTTGCGCAGCTTTTTTGCCAGCTCAAAGCTCAGCGGCAGTGCATACTCGCCCAGACCCACTTTGGGCGGCTGGTCTACCACGATGCGCGGCAATTCAACGTCATACTGGCGTTGCAGAAGATCGCGGACGCGCTGGATAAGCTGCTGCTGTAGTTCCAGATACAAGAGTTTGCCTTTGGCTTTTGAGATTGGCGGCCAGAGCTGACTTCATGCCGTAAGTTGCTGACGGAAAAGGCGATTATAACAAACGTTCACAACTGAAGCGGTTTGACGCAACGCCCGGACGAACCTATGATGGAAATTTGAGCTGCTTTGCAGGCGTGAGCGAAGCGGGAGCCTGCAGGCGAAATCCTGAGCATAGCGAAGGATCTCTTAAGATATTACGGTCGGAAGACTTTTCGTTCCAGATCACCTTCTTTTCATTGAGCTTAGCTTTTCATGCGCATCGCTTACTTAGAATGCTTTTCCGGTATCAGTGGCGACATGTTCCTCGGCGCCCTGCTTGACGCTGGAGTTCCACCCGAGGTCTTCACCCGCACGGTCGAAGCCCTGGGAGTGGACGCGCGCCTGGAAATCTCTCGCGTTGACCGTAGCGGCATCAGCGCCACCAAACTCGACGTGATTGCCGCGGGCGAAAAAGAGCTGCCGCGCGAAGAATTCTGGGAAAAAGACGGCAAAACGGCCCACTCGCACTCCCACAACCACGAGCACGCCAGCTCGCATGGGCATTCCCACGATCACCGGCATTCTCATTCACACTCCCACGCGGGCGAGCACGGCCATTCGCACGAACACGGCTCAGAACACAGCCACTCGCATCGCGGCCTGAAAGAGATTCGCCAGATCATCAACCAGGCCGCAATCAGCCAGCCAACGAAAGATCGAGCGATCAAGATTTTTGAAACACTTGGCGCGGCGGAAGCCAGGGTACACAACAGCGATATCGAGAGAATCCACTTTCACGAGGTCGGCGCGATTGACGCCATTGTCGATATTGTCTGCGCCTCGGTCGGCGCGGAGGCATTGGGCGTGGATGAATGGGTTTGCTCGCCATTGAACGTCGGCGGCGGGACTGTGGTTTGCGCACACGGCACTTTTCCTATCCCAGCTCCGGCCACACTCGAGCTGTTGAAGAATGCTCCGGTCTATTCCGGCGAAATTCAAAAGGAGCTGGTCACGCCCACCGGCGCAGCCATTGTGAGCGTGCTGGCTTCGCGATACACGAATTTCCCTGCCATCAAGCCGCAGAAGACGGCCTACGGCGCAGGCACGCGAAACTTCAAGAACTTTCCCAATGTTGTTCGTCTCACAATTGGTGAAACGGCCGGGATTGAAAAGTCACCTTTTCCAGTGGAAGAGATCAGTGTGCTGGAAGCGAACGTCGACGATATGTCTCCGCAGGTTTTTGGCTACGTGATGGAGCAGGCCCTGCAGCAGGGCGCGCTCGATGCCTTCGGAACTTCTTTACAGATGAAGAAGAACCGCCCCGGCATACTGTTGACCGTCCTGTGCCGACCGGAAGACAGCCAGCGCCTGACGCGAATGATTTTGTCCGAAACCACGACTTTGGGCGTTCGTATGCGGCAGGAGACGCGGGCCGCGCTGGCGCGCCGCCATGTGAACGTCACAACAAAATGGGGAGAAGTTCGCATGAAGCTGGCCAACCTCAACGGCAGCATCAGCAACTACGCTCCAGAGTACGAGGATTGCCGGCGTATCGCCCAGGAACAAAACGTGCCGCTGAAGGCGGTCATGCAGGAAGCTATCAAAGTTTACTTGGATCGAAACAATGGATAAGGGCAAAAAGTTCTACATCACCACGCCCATTTATTACGTGAACGCGCGGCCGCATATCGGCCACGCTTACACCACGCTGGTTTGCGACGCCATTGCACGGCGCAAGCGCATGCTGGGCATTGATACTCGTTTTCTCACCGGTACGGACGAGCACGGCCAGAAGATCGAACGCTCTGCCGGCGAGGCCCAGACTCCGCCACAGAAGTGGGTGGACAAGATCTCAGCCGAGTTCCGCGCCCTCTTTGACAAGATGGGCATCACCTACGATGACTACATCCGCACCACCGAGCCCCGGCATAAGCGCGGTGCGCAGGAGCTGTGGAAGCGTATCCAGGAAAAAGGCTTCATCTATAAAGGCACGTACACCGGCCAGTACTGTGTCGCTGACGAGCTTTATGTTGATGTTGGCCCGGGCGCGCCCTGCCCCGAGTGCGGCCGGCCAACCGAGACAGTGAGCGAAGAGAACTATTACTTCAAGCTCTCGGCTTTTGCGGACAAGCTGTTGGCGCACTATCAGCAGAACCCCGGCTTCATCCGGCCGGAGACGCGGCGTAATGAAGTCATCGCCTTCGTCAAGAGCGGGCTGCGCGATCTCTCCATCAGCCGCAGCACGTTCAAGTGGGGCATTCCGGTTCCGGGCGATCCCAAGCATGTGATGTATGTGTGGCTTGATGCGCTCAGCAACTACTGCACCGCCGTGGGCCTGGGTGGAAAAGAAGAAGCAGAGCAGAAGATGTTCGAGCGTTACTGGCCCGCCGACGTGCACATGATCGGCAAGGAGATCATCCGTTTCCACTGCGTCTATTGGCCGGCGTTCCTCATGGCTGCCGAACTGCCGCTGCCAAAGTCAGTGATCGCGCATGGCTGGCTGCTGTTTGAAGAGAGCAAGATGTCCAAAACGCGCGGCAATATTGTGCGCGCGGATTCGGTCATCGACGTAATGGGTAATGATGCGCTGCGCTATTTCCTGCTGCGCGAAGTTGTCTTCGGCAGCGACGGCTCTTTCAGCTTTGACGCGCTGGTGCAGCGCTACAACTCCGATCTCGCCAACGATTACGGCAACCTGGCCAGCCGCACGCTGACTATGATCAACCGTTATTTCAACGGCAATGTGCCCTATCCTTCGCCTACGGTCGCACGCCGCGGCAGCGATGACGTCATCAAGGAGCATGCGCTCGCCGCCATCGAAGAGTTTGGAGAGCTCTTTGACGATTACCAGTTCTCTAAGGCCCTGGAAGTGGCGTGGTCGCTGGTGGGTGCGGTGAACAAATACCTGGTGGATGAAGAGCCCTGGATCGTCGCCGAAAAAGAAGGCGAGGAGAACAAGGCACGGCTGGCCACCATTCTTTATACGGCGGCAGAAGCGCTGCGCATTGTGACCGCGCTGGCGCACCCAGTGCTGCCGGAGTCGACCGGCAAAATCTGGAACCAGCTGGCGCTCGGTGATATCAGCAAATTCCAGTTGGCCGGCCTCAAGTGGGGACAATTACCGCTGGGCAGTAAACTCGGCAAGGTGGAACCGGTTTTCCCCCGCGCCGATAAAACTCACATCGAGAGGATGCAACAGATGGAACAGGAGCGAGCTGCTCAAGCTGTCTCCGCATCAACGGCCCCAACTTCCACGCCCGCCGGCGAAGGCGCACGTCCCGGGCAGCCGGCAACACAGGCTGCGCATGGACCCACCGAAGCTGCACCCGCTGCCAAAGCAGCGCCAGCGGTCGCCGACGGCAAGATCTCGATCGAGGATTTCCTGAAGGTCGAGCTGCGCGTGGGCCAGGTGAAGGTCGCCGAAAAAGTAAAAGGCGCAGACAAACTACTCCGTCTTGAAGTCGACATAGGCACGGAGGTCCGGCAGCTGGTGGCCGGTATTGCGCTCGCCTATAAACCGGAAGAACTGGTCGGACGCAAAGTTGTCATCGTCGCCAACTTACAGCCGCGCAAGCTGCGCGGACTGGAATCCAACGGCATGATCGTCGCCGCCTCTGTCGGTGAAGACGGCAAGCCGGTGCTGGCGGGGTTCCTGGAAGACGTGCCGATCGGCGCGAAGCTGAAATAGTATCCCTTGCCCGGCGATCTTCTCCTGGACCGGAGATCCAGAGATCGATCGCCCTCTTCGCATTCAGCATTCTTCTTCCCTGGAAGTTCTGCTATCTTAGCCGGGATGCAGACAGCGTGGCTTTACTCACGGTGCGCTATTCTGGGCATGATTTTGCTGATCGCGTCAACGCCGGGCACCGCGAATGCAATCGGCCCGCCGGCGCTTTACCATCCAAATCAAAACCAGGCAGAGCAAAACATTGTTGTTCCCGATGGCACGCCGATCCAGTTGCGTTTTGCGCAAGACGTCTGGGGGCAGGCAGTTAAAAAGTCGCCTCTTCCAGGCCAGGTTCCTGGGCAGGTCCAGCCTGGTGATACAGTGCATTTGGTGTCCGTGGCCGATGTCCGGATTGGCGCGCATATCGTCATCACGAAAGGCGCGCTCGCGCAGGCCACAATTGTTGATGTGGTTGCTCCTCTCATGTCGTCCGGGCAAAAGGCATCGGAAACCGGCCTGTTCCTCCGCCTGGATTGGATCAAGAGCATCAATGGCATAGAGATTCCGTTGCGCGCTTTCAAAACTGGCGGCTCCGGCCGCTTTCATGTGAAGGTGGTCCCGGATGGCCAGGGGACGAAGGTGCTTCCCGACAAAATCACTCCGTTCCTGTCCCGGATGGCCACACCCGACCCAGAGGCCAATGCTGACCGCCACACTTCACGCCACAACCCGCCGAAACCCGATGATCCGAAGAGTTGGATTCCCGCAGGGACCACGATTGCCAGCTTCATCCAGGGTGCGATCATGCTGAACACCGCCGAGGTGGAGCAGGCACAGGCATTGCGTCCCAAGATGAACTCCGGAGCTCTGCTATCGATCTATCGAGGCCAGGACCATAAATCAGACCGGCGATCCATCTCCTGTGACGGTCAGGAGCAGATGCAGATCGGGGAGCGGCAGTACGTGGTGGTGGCCCTTGCCGCCGGAGAACACAAGTGCCAAATGGACAAGGAAGAGCCAGTGTCCTTCACCGCACGCGACGGAGATGAGATCTTTGCCCACCTGCACCCTCGGCCCCTCGGTGGAGGATGGACGCTCAAGCTGGTCTCAACCGCGGAAGGCGAGGCAGGTGTGTCCGCCGCCCAGTTGGTTCCAAACACAACACCGCAGTAACCAACACGCTTGCGGAGAATGCGCCCAAATTCATGGGCCAGCCCAGAAGCTAGCGGCTGGCATGCTCTCGCAATGCGTGAATCCTTGCCGTGAGCGATTGCGCCTCCGCTGTCAAACTCCCTGAAAGCGCGGCCGCGGCCTGCATCTCCCGTTCAGCGTCCTCAAGCTGCGCCATCTGTAAATACGCTTTAGCCAGGTAAAAGTGCGCGGACTGTGTGAACGACGAGGCCGGCGCAGCCAGCACCGCTTTCAGTGGTGCCGATGATTCCAACGGATGCCCTTGCAACAATCGGCAGACGCCCAGGTAAAAATTGGCCGGAACAGCCCCAGGCTGACTTTGAACAACCTTTTCCAGCAGCCGGGACGCATCGTCATAGTGGCCTTCAACATAAGCCAGCATCCCCTGTTGGAAAAAAGCGCTTGCGGGTCCTGTCATGGACGGAAATGCTGACGACGATTTTGTGCCCTGGCCCGTCCCCGGCGAGGCAGAGCCGCCGGGCTGATTGAAGGTATACGGTGGGGCTTGCACCGCGGCCAAACGATAGAGCTCCACTGCGTCTTCATCGTTCATCCCTGGAGATGGCTCTTTGCGCCCATTGCCCGGCTTCGGGGGAGCAGACGGCTCATGCTCTGTAGCGACCTGCGTCTCCGGTGTCTTTGTGTCTGGCTTCTGCGCTTCCTGCTTTTCAAGATCAGGTTTCTTCACTGGCCGTGAATTCTTCTCTGCTCTCTGTCCCGGATGGTCTGGGTGTTCCGTGTTTCCAGCATCATTTCTGGGGCTTGGCACAGCAGTGGGGGCCGGAGGAATGGCGGTTGGAGTGTTCGCGGTTTGCGGCGGCTTGCGGGCGTCCTGGACCAGTCGAATGACCAGAATTGCTCCCATGATTAAGACAGCAGCGGCAGCCCCTATGCGGACCCAACCAAGTCTCCAGAACTGGCTCCCTGCAGACGTGGTTGTATGCGGGGCGTTCGCCAGGCTGGCACGGATCACCTTCAGCGTTTCCGCATGTTCCAGACACTGCGGACAGCTCAGCAGATGGACTTCGAGCTCATCCTGCAGAGCCGGATCAAGCTGGCCGTTGAGGTACTTTTCTAGCAACTCGCCATCAGCGATGCGCCGGCAATCGATTGTCTCCCGCAACATACTCCTTCCCATTCTTTTGTGGTTACTGATGCCGCCGGTGTGACAGACCGGCGAGCTTTTCACCAATTTTTTTTACCAACCGCGACTTCCGTGCCCGCACCGCTTCATGCGAAAGATTCAGACGTCGCGCAATGTCGGCCAGAGAGTGCCCTTCCAGCAGCGACCAGACCAGGAGTTTACGGTCCTGCGGAGCGCACGACTCAAGTTCACGGTGGACCAGCCGCCGCCGCTCCGCCAGTTCCAGGTCGTCAACAAGGTCGCCGCCGAGCAACTCCGCGTCCGGAAGGTCACACTCTGCCCGGTGCGTCCGTGAGCGGAGAAAATTGTTAATAAGATTGCGCGCCGTGCCCTGTATAAAGGCCGGGAGTTTTTCTGCTTCACGCAACTGGCCCGCTCGCACGGCCGCCAACACGGCAAGAAAGACATCCTGTGTAAGATCACGTGCCGCTTCAGAATCGCGCGTGCGCACGGTGGCGATCAGGAACACACCGCGGGAATAGGCAGTATACAGCTCTGCCTCGGCAGCGCTCTCGCCCGCGCGGATGCGTTCCACGAGCGACGCCAGGCCGGCGGTTGCCGCCGATCCAGTATTGGTCTCCCTATCCATGTCTTTCAGCCAACCCTGGTGGCCATTGCAAGCCAGCAACGCCGCCGCGGCTCCATGACTGGGTTCGGCCCTGAAAAAAAATTCTCGCCTTCCCATGTCACACTTCGTCGGCTTGCGCCCACAGATTACAGAACAGCGGGCGGCCAGGCAATGGCTGCCGCTGATTGCACGTTCCACAAGGAGAATAAGCATGAAACAAAACCTCAAAATTATGCTGGCGGCGGCCGTGTTGTGTTCCATGATGGCCGGTCCAGCTTCCCGAACCTGGGCCCAAAACGTTGCGTCCAGATCGGAAATCAGCGCCGGATACACTTATGCCAGCGTGGACCAGAACGTGGGATTCGGCAGCAGCGGCCGGTTGAATTCCAATGGCTGGAATACGGCATACATTATTGGTGCCCGCCAGTCGTTTGGCTGGGAATTCAACTTCGCCAACGTCCGGCACTCAGAATCAGACAATGTCAATCTGGGCGGAGTTGGCGCGGTTCAGGCCAAGGCTTCCCAGCAGCTGAATACTTTTGTCACAGGACCGCGATTCATCCTGGATCGGGGCCGGGCCAGACCATTTTTTCACGCACTCTTCGGTATCGATCATGAAAGCCTGTCCGTCTCGGCATCGTCCACGACAACCTCGGACAGCGAAAGCATCAGCGACAATTCTTTTGCCGCTTTGCTGGGCGGGGGACTGATCATCCCCCTGAGCCGGCATATTGGTTTGAACACGGAAGCCGATTACCTGCTGACTCGCCACGGAATTCCGGCTGATCTGGCTGCATTGGCGGGCATTCCGTCCTCCAGCGCCACCCAGCATAACTTTCGTGTGAGCGCAGGGATCGTTTTTCGTCTTGGCTCAGGCTTTGAACGGTCGAGGTGATCGTTGATACACCTGGCCCGGGAGAGCAGTTCGTGTAGTAAACAGAGACGTACGAAGCGCGCCGCTTGCAACCGCTTCCAGGGTTGTGGGCGGAGCGCTTTTTGGACCTGGGCCTTACGGTCTTCATCGCGCACCTCTGACAGTCGAGCGCAAACCGCGCGGACTGGAGTCAAACGGCATGATCGTCGCCGCCTCCGTCGGCGAAGATGGCAAGGTGCTGGCCGGATTTCTGGAAGACGTGCCCATAGGAGCGAAGCTCGAGTAAATTGCCCATTGCAAATGGGTATTGAGTGATGTACCTCTATTTGAGCGAATGGCGTCTACCACTACGACACAGCAAGCTCCTGAACCTTCCGCGCAGCAGTCGCCAGCGGACCGCCGGCGCCGCTGGGAGGACCTGGCTCTAGTTGGGCTGATAGGCTTCCTGCCTCTGGTCATTAGTGGAACATATCTGCTCTTTGTTCCTTATCAAGCGCCCGCTTCCGTGCCGAATTATCGCTACGCGACCGGTCTTGTCCGGGAACTCAGTACTCTTCTTCTATTTGCGGTCCTTTTGCGGCGCCAGGGACGGCGATTGAGTAACATAGGCCTTTCTTTTCATTGGCTGGATATTCTCAAGGGAGCGGGCTTGGCGTTCGGCGCGTGGATATTTTCCTTCCTTGTGTCGTCACTCATTAGCGTCATCTATTCCTGGAGCGGATCGCAACCGCATTATCGCGATCCCGAAAAGATATTTGGCAGCGGCTTTTTTGTACTCGTTCTAGCGTACACAGTCCTGGCACCGTTCTTTGAGGAGATTCTGGTCCGCGGCTACATGATGACTGAACTCATTGATCTTTCCTGGCCAGTCTGGCTGGCAACGCTGGCAAGCGTTGCATTGCAAACCTCCTATCACCTTTACTACGGAGTCGCGGGCGCTTTGATTGCGGGCTCGACTTTTCTTATATCGGCAATCTATTTTGCAAGAACGCGGAATCTCACTCCTGTCGTTCTCCAGCACCTTTTCTGGAATCTGGCAGTCACTCATTGGCATCATTGATGCGGAGCAGCCGTGTACATCGACTCCCACGCCCATCTTGAAGGCCACAAATTCGATTCTGACCGTACGGAAATGCTGGCGCGCGCGCGCGAAGCGGGCCTGGAGCGCATTCTTGCCATCGGCAGCGGAACCGGACCGGGAACGTACGACTGCGCGCTCAAGATCGCCGAGCAACATGATTGGATCTTCGCCAGCACCGGCTTACATCCGCATGAAGCCAGCGTAGCCACGAACGTCGATTATGAAGAGATGGCTCGGCTGGCCAAGCACCCCAAGTTGATTGCATGGGGCGAGATCGGCCTGGATTACTTTTATGATCACTCGCCGCGCGAAACACAAAAGGAAGTTTTTCGCCGCCAGATGGAGCTTGCGGCTGAAGCCCAGCTGCCGATCATCATTCACTGCCGTCCCAGTAACAATAGTGAGAACGCCTGGGATGACACTCTGCAGATGCTGCGTGAGCACTGGGCGCCCTCAGGCCTGCCGGGAATTCTGCACTGCTTTACCGGCGAATGGAAGCATGCGCAGGCAGCGCTCGAGATCGGGTTCTATATCTCATTTGCCGGCAATGTGAGCTTCCCCAAGGCGGAGAGCATTCGCGCAACGGCAAAGCAGTCGCCTCTCGATCGTATGCTGATCGAGACGGACTCGCCTTATCTTGCGCCGGTGCCGCATCGCGGCAAGCGCAATGAGCCTGGGTTTGTGGCGAACACAGCGGAAGCGATCGCGCAGCTGCGAGGCTGCAGCAAAGAAGAGATTGGCAGGCGAACGACGGAAAACTTTTACCGGCTGTTTCCGCAGACGCGCTAGCGGCCAAAGCCGGACGATACGAGGTCCGGCCGCATCGAGTCGTCCACCATTCTCTGCCTTCCGATTCGCCTGATCAGGAACGCCAGCGGCAGAAAGGCCAGGCCGGCACTGAGATGCTTCAACGTGTGTCCGCTGACGATTCCGCCCAGAGCGAAGATGGGCTTATCGAGCAGCTCAAAAACTTTGGCAGCAACATTTCCAATACCGGCCAGCACAAACGCCTGAGTTGCTCCATTGCGTGACGGAAACAACAGCAGTAACAAAGCCACTACGAACATCGTGAGCCCCTGATACAGCGCATACCAGCGCAGATCGCCCTGGCCCAGCTCCTCGCTCACGCTCCAGTGATGCACGGTCCACAATCCGACGGCCAGAAGCGCGGTGATGGCCCATGCTGATGAGCCCCCGAAGCGGTCTGCCACCGCAGCGCCAACACAACCTGCCATAGCGACAATCATCGGCATGCGATCAAAGACCAGACGCTGGTTGTCAGGATCAAGATGATAGTAAGCCGAACCGGCGCTGGTGAGCGCCAGGCCAAAGAAGAGGATGGCGAAGGCCCAACGGGTTCCAGAATCGAGTGTCTTTCCCGCCCGCGCCACAAACCACAGGCCGAGCAGCCCGGGTATGAGAAACGCGACGTTGGAGAGCACATCCATTCCGTGGGCGATGCCAAAGAAGGTCCGCTGGTCAGCGAAGGCGTGATACGACTGCGGCTGCGGAATGGGCTTGAGCGCCGCCACCACGGCTGCAGCTACCACGCATATGGCGGCGATGATCAGCCATCGAGTCGAAGCCTTCCATGACCGCAAGCGCCTCAGCATGAGAACTCACTCATGTGGCGCAGCCTCGCGCGCAGCTGTAGACGGGGTTTGCATCGAGTTCAAGCCCAGCTGCCAGGCCAGGAAACTGATTTTCAGTGAGAGCTCATCGACAAACTGGCTGAATGGACGTCCGCCGGAATGACCGGCTTTATTGTCATAGAGTAGCATCACAGGCAGATCAGAACGGGTTGCCGCTTGCAACCGAGCCGCCATCTTGCGTGCCTGCTCCGGTGGCACCCGGGTATCAGCATCGCCGCTGGTAATCAGCATGGCGGGATATTTTGTTCCGGCCGTTACATGCTGATAGGGCGAATAAGCGTAGAGGTATTTGAACTGCGCCGGATCGGCCGCGTTCCCATACTCCAGCAGCGCCGGCGGATTATTGTTCTTAGTGAACTTATAGTAGCGAACCATATCCAGGTCAGGATGGTCACAGATCACGGCGCGGAACAGCTCGGGACGTTGGGTCATTACCGAGCCGACCAGCAAGCCGCCGTTGCTGCCGCCCCAGATCGCCAGCTTCGAAGGATTGGTGTATTTGTTCTTGATCAGCCACTCGGCCGCGGCGATGAAATCGTCAAAGACGTTCTGCTTGTGCTCCAGCATTCCGGCTTTGTGCCAGGCTTCGCCGAATTCGCCTCCGCCGCGCAAGTTGGCGACGGCATAAAGTCCTCCCTGCTCCACCCACGAGGCCGCAGTCGCGTTGAACCCGGGCAACAGGCTGACATTGAACCCGCCGTAACCATAGAGAATGGTTGGCGTGGCGCCGTCAGGCGTGTGGCCTTTGCGATGGATCAAAAACATCGGTACGCGCGTGCCGTCTTTTGACGCGTACCACACCTGCTCCGTCTCATAGCGGTCAGAGTCGAACGGAATGGGGTTGCGAAACCACAAATCGCGCTTACCTGTGGAAGCGGAATAACGATAGACCGAGCCGGGCGTAGTGTAGGAAGAGAACGTAAGGATGCCCTCGTCGCGATCATACCGGCCAAAAACAGACGCTGATCCGGAAGAAGGCAGCGCAACTTCACCTAATGGCTTGCCATCAAGAGAGAAGATCGCGATCCGCGAGGTTACGTTATGCAGGTAATTGACAAAGAGCTTGCCGCCAATCACAGAAAAGCTCTCGATGGAATCTTGCGTCGTAGGAACAATTTCCTGCCACTTCTCCGGCCGGGGATCACGCAAGTCGATTTTCAGGATGCGGTTGCGCGGCGCCTGCCAGTCGGTTTGTACGATCAGGAAGTCCCCGGCAAATTGCGCGGTGAAGTGCGCATCTTTGCCCGTAATCAGCGGCTGAATCGCGCTCTTCTCGCTCAATCGCTGGATAAACAGTTCGTTTTTTGCCCAGCCGGCCTGAACACCAATGAGCAGATACTTGCCGTCTTCTGATACATCAGCATTCAGCCAAGTGTCGATTCCATAGCCTTCGCCAAAAATCATCTGGTCTTTCGCTGGATCGGTGCCCAGAGCGTGATAGTAGATGCGCCTGCCGGCATCGCGACGGCCCAACGTGTAGTAAAAACCGCTATTGTCTTTCTTCCATGAGGTTCCCTGGTAAAGCGCGCGGGGAAGCACATCCGGCAGGTCGTGGCGGGTTTTCAAATCCATGATGTGCAATTCAGTTTCATCTTCGCCGCCGTGGCGCACAAAATAAAGCATCAGGCTGGCGTCTTCGGAGATGCCCTGGAATCCGACAGTCGTTGTGTGGTCAGGGCTCATGGGAAGGGGATCAATCAGAAGTTCGTCCGCGCCGGTAGGGCCTTTGCGCCGGTAGAGACTCGAGAGGTCCTGATCAGCGCCCTTCTTGGTGAAAAAATAGTAGCCGCCCCTCGAGATTGGAGCGCTCATGGTGTCGAAGTGAAACATCTCCGTCAGCCGGCGGGAGATTCCGGCGCGCTGGGGCAGTTTGTCCAAGAGCGAGTGCGTGTAGGCATTTTCGGCGGCCTCCCACTTGCGCGTCTCGTCGCCGTCCTGGTCCTCCAGCCACCGATATGGATCAATGATCTCCACTCCATGAATCAATTCCTTCACGTTGTCCTGGCGGGCGACAGGCGGAGCAGGCGACTGAGCGAAGGACGGCAGTGCGGAGAGCAGGAAGCACAGACCGAACAAACTTATAAGACGAGAAGCAATCGACAATAGCGTTTGGCGATTCATCAATGACCTATTTTGCGGCTACAGCTTTCTCTGCCGCAGGTTGTGGGACTCGCTTGCTGCCAGCCAATTCGGCCGCAGTCTGAGTGATGTTGCGTGTGGAAAAAGCGCGATAGAAGCCCCAGCACGTCGCCGTGGGCGGCGCCGGCGGCGGTGCAGGCTGTCCTGCGGCAGGCGTGGGCGGTGTCGGACAGGCGCCGTACTTCTCTTTCAACTGCGGAAGCACTGCATCGACCAACGCCTGATCGCTCTTCCCTGCTGCCTGCGCCTTGGCAATGTTCTCGCGCAGCGTGACCAGGTAGTCATGAAAATCGCGCACGTCTGCTGCCGTTGCCACGTCACCATGCCCGGAGACAAAGGTCGCAGAAGAATGATCGGCCAGCAGCTTCTCCAGGGTCTTCACCCAGTCGCTGGTGGTTGCATCGATCAGGTTGGGCAAATGCCGCTGCCATACCAGGTCGCCGCCAAAGACGACGTCGGCATCAGGAATGATCACTACGGAATCGCCTCCTGTATGACCGAGCATGTAGCGAACCTGGATCTGGCGCGTACCCAGGTAAATGTCGACAGCGTCAGTATAGGTCTCGTCCGGCAGCACCAGGGCATCCACCGTGGCTTTTTGCTCAGGCGTAGGGTTGGCGCCAAAGAACTTCAGGTTCTCCGTGCGCAGCCAGCCGCGCAAGTTGTGCTGCGCAATAATGGTGGCGCCAGCCTGGGCGAATACCGCATTGCCGCCGGTGTGGTCCAGATGGTAATGCGTGTTGACCACGAAGCGAATCGGCAGGTTTGTGACCTTTTTGATCTCAGCCAGCAGTTCCTGCGCCGGTCCAACACCCACAAAGGTATCGACCACCAGAACACCGTTGCTCCCGACCACAAATCCAGCGTTGCTCCCCGCCTTGCCGCCATCTGTGCCAATGGCCGCGTAAACACCTTCGCCAATCTTTTTTATGGTGAAGTCAGGTGTATCTGCCCAAAGGGTAAGGGTAGAAAGTAGAAATAGAACGGAGAGGAGAATCAACATTCTTGTCCGCATGCCGGAGATGGTATCACGCAAGGTAAAAGAATGGATTGGCGCTGTTGAGACCAGCCTATCGGCACAAGAAAGGCTTGCCGGCCTACAGGCCGGGCAAGCCCCGAGATTCATGTTGAGACTGAAAATCCTCTACTTCGTCGCTTCGGGAACCATTTCGACACTGGAGACGGTGATGGCGCCGTTTTCCAGCTTGCCTTTCAGGGTCACGTGATGTCCCGCGTGCCCTTTGACCGCATCCTGGTTGGTCAGCTGAAGGATGGTCTTTTGATCGCTGTCAACAAAAACCATTTTTTCGCCCTTTTCGGCGCACTTCTTGGCGCAATCAGCGTTTAACTTGGGGGCGCACTTGGCATCGGTAATCCAGCCCGTCCAGCTTCCGTCTGCTGCCAGCGTCATGGACGCCGTGAATACCAAGAACAGGAACACTGCAAAGACCTTCTTCATTTGTGCCTCCTTGAGTCTTGTTGGTATCTTTATTGGCCACAGCAGAGGCCGCGCACCAGCGCTGCGTTCGTAACTATAGTACGCTCTTTGCCTGGAGAACGGATTTGTTACGATGATGAAGAAAGGCGCGCCTGATGGTATAGGTCCCGTTTCGGGCCTGCGGCCCGCGAAATAAACGTGAGAATTCTGGGACAAGATGCAATCCAAACCGGGCCCCGGCTTCGTACTGATAGGAAAGCGAGAGAATGCGCGTGAGCGGCATGCAAGCGCCAGATCACAGAGATGACGCGGCCCTGATCGCCCGCTTGCGCGCGGGAGACCAGAACGCCATGGCCGACCTCTACGACCGCTATTCCGGTGTCGTGTACGGAGTCGCCCTGCGGGTGCTCGCCAATACCACGGCTGCGGAAGACGTGGTGCAGGAGATCTTTCTGCAGCTCTGGCGCAATCCCCAGGCCTTTGATGCGAATCGCGGACGGCTGGCCCCATGGCTGGCCGTGATCGCCCGCAATCGCGCAATCGACCATCTGCGCCGGCGGCCCGCAGAAGAAGATATTGACGAGCTTCCCATCTCGACGGGCATTGACCTGGAAGGCGAAGCAGCGCAGAAGCTGGCAGTCGATAAGGTTCGCGGCGCGCTGGCGCAGCTTCCCCAGGAACAGCGCACCACGCTGGAAATGGCATTTTTTGAAGGTATGACGCACACGGAGATTGCCGGCAAAACCGGCGAGCCGCTGGGCACGGTCAAGACCCGCATCCGTACGGGACTGCTGGCCTTGAGAAAAGTATTTGCATGAACGGGCATCCACAATACGCTGAAGCACTGGCGCTTTACGCCATGGGCGCGCTCGATAACCCGCAGGAACGGGCCGAGCTTGAGGCGCACCTCGGCACATGCGGTGAGTGCCGTCGCGAACTGGAAGCGCTGCGTGCTGACACAGCGTTGCTGGCCTTATCAGTCGTGGGCCCCAAACCGCCGGATCGTGTGCGGCAGCAACTGATGAAAGCGATTGCCGCCGAGCCCCGCATGGATCGTCGTGCACAGAAACCGTATGTGGTGGGACGCATGCGCCCGCGCTGGTTCACCTTTGCTCCGATCGCGGTCATGTTGCTGCTGGCGGTGTTCAGCATGCTGCTGTGGCGAGAGGTCAGAACCTACAGGTTCCTGTTGAGACAAACTCAGGCACAGTTAGAGCAGTTGCAGGCAGACCGGGAGCGCGAGCAGAAAGCACTGGCGGAAGCTAAGGCGATCAACGATCTTCTGCACGCACCTGACGCATGGCATGTGGACCTGGTGGCCCAGAAAACACGCCCTCAGCCCCAGATCAAAACCATATACTCGAAACAAAAAGGCACTCTTCTGCTGACAGCAACCAATCTGGCTCAACTGCCGGAAAACAAGATCTATGAACTATGGCTGCTCCCCGCCGATGGCAGCGCACCCATGCCTGCCGGCTGGTTCAAAGCAGACGATAAGGGTAATGGCATGATGTTCCACTGGATGACATCAGCCGGTATCAGCGCCAAAGGTTTCGCGGTAACGATTGAACCGGCAAATGGAAGCGAAACTCCCACGCCGCCAATCATGTTTGCTCCTGCGTCTGCGGGTTAGCTTTTTCCAACGCTCTCAACATCTGGGACAAGCCGCACGCAATACCCTGAGAAAATCCGGGACAAGACCGCTCTTGAGCTAACAGTCGCTCATGCGTAGCGTCCAAGGAAAAGCATTGCCTCAATGAAAGGAGGCTCTCTTGATTCCTTCGATCTCGCTACTCACATCTGCGCAAAGCACGCGTCTTCAGCTCCGTTTCGTCACTTGCCGGGCAGTTCTGCTTGCGTTCCTCTTGGTGTCCGCAGCAGCCACAGCTCCGGCGCAAGACGCATCGTCCCAGATCAAAGCCGAGATTGCGCGGCTGCAGCAGTCGCTGAAAGGAAAACCAATTTCAAATCCTGACTTCCCCGAGGTGGGCAACCGGCTGGAAGAGGGGCTCAAGGGAGCGAACGCTGCGCTCGACGGCGGACAGGTTTATCTGGCATTGGAGCGGTTGGGGCAGGCGGAAGATCTTCTGTACGGCATGCGCACGATCGACGAAAAAACCGACGCGGTGAAGAGCGGATTGCCGGCCTATGAAGCCGAATGGAACAAAGCCAGCCTGGAACTTGCCGCGGTCGACAAAAAAGCGCGTGCGCGAAACTGGGGCCATAGCAGCGTGGGAGCGCAGGCCATCGCCGAGCTCGCCCAGGACCAGGCTTTACCGCTGCTGGAAGGCGGACGCGGCTTTGCCATAGCCAACGGACCAAAGGATGGCCTGTTCTACGTGGGCGCAGCACAAGGCCAGACCACCTTTGCCGGCTTTGTTTATCAGCTTTCGCTTCCCCATAAGAATGCGCGGCCTCCGTTGCGTTCGCTGCTGCCGGAGCTGCTGACGCTGCAGGAAAAGACCAACGCGGCTTTCCAGCCACCACGCTCCATCGACATGCACCCACGCTTCATCGCCTTAAACTCTACGATCAAGACAGCGCGCGAGCTTGATTCATCCAAGTCCTACGCCGGCGCAATGTACCAATACCTTGAAGCAGTGCGGCACTACGGCATGCTCGATCCGCTGGTGCCCGATGCCGCAAAGCAATCTGAACTTCGCAACAAATTGGGAGAAGCGCTGAAGCAGACCGAGGCTTCAAAGCGCGATGATTCGATCCTGCAGATTCTCCTCGAACGCGGCATGGGCTGGCTCAACAAGCCGGACGGGGCTGCTCCTGTCGACGATGAATGGCGAGCCGTGCGCGTCATCGTGGAACAGGTTGCGCCGGCATACTATGCGGCGCTGAAGCCCGCTGCTGCGCCGCAGCAGCGCACGGGAAAGACCGCTACGCTGACCCTCGTCCGCTGGCCCTACACGTGAAACATCTCCGACCCAGCAAGTTTGCTGGCCCAGGAAGTTGCAGGGAAATATCCCGGACGCGTTACCTTTGTGAGCGAAAACTTTGGCGATTCCAAACTGGCCGACCGCTTCGGCGTGAAAGGCTATCCGGCTATTTTCCTCGATGAAGTCCTCATCGCCGCGCCGCGCGACTTCGGCTACTTCGGTGAAAAAGATGGCACCGGCCGCTACGCTCCGTGGCGCAACGCCGAGAACCAGGCCAAATTCAAAGCCGACCTGACGCGGATGATCGACTTGATTCTGTCCGGCAAAAAAGATGAGGTCAGCCGCGAACGCGCGGGAACCAGCACCAGCATGGCTGCGGTGGAGTCTCTGCCCAAATTCACGCTCACCGATCTTTCCGGCAAGCCGCTGACTGCCGAGCAAGCCGCAGGCCGCGTGGTCATGGTGGAGTTCTGGGCCACGTGGTGTCCGCCGTGCCGGTCAACCCTGGAGTGGCTGGGCGAGTTAAAGAAGAAATATGGCGATAACGTCGCCATATTGGCGCTGGCGGTGGAGTCACCGGAAGATAAAGTTCGCGAGACTGCTGGCTCGCTCAGCCCGGAGCTGAACTGGGCGATCACCGACGCCGCAACGGCGCAGGCCTTTGGCGATATCACGGCGGTCCCAACCATGTTTCTATTTGATCGCTCGGGCAAGACCGCACGCGTGATGTATGGCGCGCCGCCTGATTTGCATCAGCAGGCGGAAAAGGTGCTGGACGAGTTGATCCGCTAATCACCCAGCGGACACAAAAGGGCGGGAAGGGGCACAAAGAAGAAAGTTGCTTGTGCAGGAAGCGGCCGCATCTCTCCGGTTGCGGCCGTCTCCCGCTCCTCCTTTGTGTTCCTTCGCGCCCTTTGCCGCCTGGATCCTCGCGCTGCCTGAGCTGTTTTCCGCCGCGTTACCCCCGGTTACAAATTTTTACAAAAATCCTATTTTTTGTATTGACAGAGATTTGTTTTACATTGCATATTTATACATTACGTTTGCATAATTATTCGGTGTGTCAGGTATGACGAAATTGGCCAGACAACAGTTGATCGTGGAACTCGCGCATGACGGCCCGCTGCCCAACCAGCAGGAGCTGGTGAAGATCCTCTCGCGCCGCGGCTACGTGGTGACGCAGGCGACGCTTTCCCGCGATTTCAACGAACTGGGCCTGGTTCGCACGCCGGAAGGCTACACGCTGCCGAACGGCGATGCCGCGGCAACGGAACCCGCGCCGGGCGTGTCCCGGATCGTGCGTGAGTTCGTGCGCGACATTCGCCGCGCGCAGAACCTGTTGGTCATCAAAACCACCTCCGGCAGCGCCCAGCCGGTGGCCTTCGCCGTAGACGCGGAAGGCTGGGAAGAGGTCGTCGGCACCGTGGCCGGCGACGACACCGTTCTGATCATCGCCCCGGACAACAAAACCGCCAAAAAGCTCCAGGCGCGCCTTGAGGACATGCGCGCATAATGGGGCAGCCAATCCAAACCGCGGTTGTTGGCGCAACCGGCTATGCCGGTTTTGAGCTGGTACGCCTGCTCGCGCGCCATCCTTATGCCAGCAAGCCAGTGCTCTTCACCCGCAACGGCGAGGCCGGCACAACGGCAAAGCTGGACGAAGTCTATCCTCACGTAAGCGGCAACGGCGGATTTCCGCTCCAGCCGTTCAGCTGGGAAACCATCCGCGCCAAAGGTGTGGACGTTCTGTTTCTGGCTACGCCGCACGAGGTTTCGCGCGAATGGGTCCCCGAGGCGATGAAGCAGGGCGTGCACGTGATCGATCTCAGCGGGGCATGGCGGCTGGAGACGCCGGAATATCGGGCGATCTATGACTTCAAAGACGAGCAGCCGGAACTGGCGGACAAAATCACGGCCCAGGCTGTCTACGGCATTCCGGAGCTGCATCGCGACGAACTGAAAGAAGCAGCGTTGGTAGCGAACGCCGGCTGCTACGCTACGTCCATCATCCTGGCGCTGGCGCCGCTGGTGCGGGCCGGGCTGATTGATCTGAATCACGGCATTGTCTGCGACTCCAAATCCGGTGTTTCGGGCGCAGGCAAACAACCGACCCAGAAGACCCATTTTGTCGAAGTGGCGGAGAACCTCTCTGCCTACTCGGTCTTCAATCATCGCCACACCGGCGAGATCCTGGAACAGCTTGGCTTGAAGTCAGATCAACTGATCTTCACTCCGCATCTGCTGCCGATCCCGCGCGGAATCCTCTCAACCATTTATGTCCGCCTGCTCGACAGCGCAACGCCGCAGCAGATTGAAGACTGTATGCGTGGCTTTTACGCGGGCTCGCCCTGGGTGCGGATCTTTGCCGCGGGCAAGCTGCCGCAGATCCAGTACTCGCTGCACACCAATTACTGCGACGTCGGTTTCACCCTGGCGGCGGACGGCAAGCGTCTGGTAATCGTGAGCTGCCTGGACAACCTGATGAAAGGCGCTGCCGGACAGGCAGTGCAGAACATGAACCTGATGTTTGGCTGGAATGAAGAGGAGGGCCTGAGATGAAGATCGTGGTCAAGCTCGGCGGCGCCACTCTTGAAGATGCCGCATTGTTGCAACGTGCAGTTCTGGCGGTAAAGCAGCTCGCCCAGGAACACCAGGTAGCGGTGGTGCACGGCGGCGGCGCGGCGCTGACGCGTATGCTGGCGCAGATGGGCAAAGAGAGCCAGTTTGTCGACGGCTTGCGCGTGACCGACGCGGAGACGCGCGATTTCGCCGTGATGGTCCTGGCCGGGCACATGAACAAGAAGCTGGTAGCGGCGCTGGGCAGAGTGGGCCAGCCTGCCGTAGGTCTTTGTGGCGGCGATGGCCAGGCCTTCCGCGCGCGCAAAAAGACTACGAATGGCCACGATCTTGGTTTTGTCGGCGAGATCTCTTCCGTCGATCCGCGGTGGATCGAGACCATCTGGCAGCAGGGCTGTGTTCCTGTGATTTCCAGCGTCGCCCTGGGCAGCGACGGCCAGTATTACAACATCAATGCCGACCAGATGGCTTCGGCCTGCGCCGTGGCCTGCCATGCCAACGCGCTCATCTTCCTCACGGACGTTCCCGGCGTGAAAGACGCCGACGGTCTGGTGATTCGCTGGCTTGATCTGGGAACGGCCGCGGAGTTGACCCAGAAGGCGGTGATCGCCGGGGGCATGCTGCCGAAGCTCCAGGCCTGCAAAGATGCGCTGCTGCATGGCGTGAACCGTGTACGCATTCTGCCCGCAGCGGAAGTCGACGCGTTGCCGGAATTTTATTTCACCAGGATTGAATCGGGTACGGAGGTGCTGGTCGCGTGAACCTGGAGCAGGTTAGCAAACTCGAATCCAAATTGCTGCTCTCGACCTACGACCGCTATCCGGTCCTGCTGCGCAAAGGGCGCGGCGTGTACCTGTATGACGACAAGGGCCGCAAGTATCTCGATCTGTTGAGCGGGATCGGCGTGAATGCGCTGGGCTATGCGCATCCGGCGCTGACCAGGACGATTGCGCATCAAGCGAAACTGCTGGTGCACACCTCGAACCTTTTTTATCACGAATTTCAGGGCCGGCTGGCGGCGGCGTTGACGCGGATTTCCGGTATGGACCGCGCCTTTTTTACCAACAGCGGCACTGAAGCCTGGGAAGGAGCGCTCAAGCTGGCCCGTGCGTATGCGCGGGCCAACTGCGCTGCAGGTTCGGAACCCAAATGGCGGATTCTGGCGCTGGAGCATGCCTTCCATGGCCGCACTTTCGGCGCTCTGGCCACCACGCACAAGGAGAAATATCGCGCTCCGTTTGCACCGGTGGTGCCCGGAGTGGAGTTTGTCCAATTCAATGATGTAGCCGATCTTGAGCGCAAGTTTGACTCCACGGTCTGCGCCATTGGCTTTGAATTTATCCAGGGTGAGGGCGGGATTCGTCCGGTGAGCCGGGAGTTTGCCGAGGCCGCGCACAGGCTGGCGCGCAAGCACAACGCTCTCCTGATCGCCGACGAAATCCAGAGCGGCATGGGACGCACGGGCAAATGGTTTGCCTACCAGCATTACGGCATTCAGCCCGATCTGGTGACGGTCGCCAAGCCGATCGCCGGCGGCCTGCCTCTGGGCGCACTGCTGGCTTCAGAAAAAGTTTCCGAATGCATTCATCCCGGCATGCACGGCACTACATTTGGCGGAGGCCCGCTGGCCTGCGCCGTGGCGCTGCAGCTGATCACGATTCTCGAAAAAGAAAAGCTGCTGAAGCATATCCAGAAGACCGGTGACTATCTGCTGGAGCAGCTGCACAAATTGCAGAAGAAGGATTCATCCATCCGTGAAATTCGCGGCATGGGTCTGATGGTCGGCGTGGAGTTGGAGTCTGCCGATCTGGCCAAACAGGTTTTTCAGCAGTTGTTGAAGCGCGGCACCATCGTGAACCGCACGGATGAAACCGTGATCCGGCTTCTGCCGCCCTTCATCATCAAGAAACAGCACATTGACACCGCCGTTCGCCAGTTCGAACAAGCGCTGGCGAAAAACACCACTCTCGCAGGGAGGAACAAATAAATGATGCCAGCCAGGATGTACGACCTTACAGCTTTGCGGCCTCCGGTTGAGCAGCCAGTGATCTGCCGTGATCTGGTTTCCTCACAGGACTTCTCGCCGGAAGAGACCAAAGCACTGTTTGAGCTGACGCACATCATCAAGCGCCGTCCGGCCGATTTCCGCGGCGCGTTGGCGGGCAAGCAACTGGTGTTGTTCTTTGAGAAAGCCTCTCTGCGCACGCGCCTCACCTTTGAAGCCGGCATGGCCAGCCTGGGCGGCACCTCGCTCTTCATGGACCAAACACGCTCGCTGCTGGGCGAGCGGGAACCGGTGAGCGACATCGCTCGCAACGTGGAACGCTGGGTAGACGGCGTGGTGCTGCGCACCTTCGCGCACCAGACCATTGTTGACATGGCACAGAACGCCTGCATTCCAGTGATCAACGCCCTGAGCGACCTGGAGCATCCCTGCCAGGCCTTTGCAGACTTTTTCACGCTGGAAGAGCGCTTTGACGATCTGAGCGATGTTCACCTGGCTTACGTAGGCGACGGCAACAACGTGGCGCATTCGCTGATGCTTACAGCTGCGGCGTTGGGCACGAGCATCTCTGTCGCCACGCCGGAAGGCTACGAGCCCAGCGCAGAGATGATCGCGGCCGCTAAGCAAATCGGCCGAACGACCGGCGCGATCATTGACGTTACGCACGACGCCGTCAGAGCTGTTACCGGCGCCAACGCGATCTATACCGACGTGTGGGCCAGCATGGGACAGGAAGCCGAAGCAGCCGAGCGAGCCAAGATCTTTGCACCTTACCAGGTCAACGATGAGTTGTTCTCGCATGCGGCGCCGCACGCGTTTTTTATGCATTGCCTGCCGGCGCATCGCGGTGAAGAAGTGACGGCAAGCGTGATCGATTCACCGCGGTCGATCGTCTTCGATCAGGCGGAAAACCGTATGCACATCCAAAAATCCATTCTGCTGTTTCTGCTGGGCAGCGGTATGCGTACTTCATCTTCAAGGAGCAATCATGCGTGAGAAAGTTGAGGCGCAAGGAGGCGTGAGCGAAACCCCCAACGGGGTGAGCGGGAGACTCCTGCCGAAATCCTGAGCGAAGCGCCGCGGGGCGCGTAGTCGAAGGATCAATTGTCACGAAACAAAGGTTTATAAGGAGCAATCATGCGTGAAAAAGTTGTATTGGCGTATTCCGGAGGCCTGGATACCTCCATCATCATTCCCTGGCTGAAGGAAAATTACAATTGCGACGTGATTGCCATGATCGCCGATGTTGGCCAGGGCGATGACATTGACGCCGTGGTGGAAAAAGCCCACAAGACCGGCGCGGCCAAGGTCATCGTAAAAGACCTGCGCGAGGAGTTTCTGCGCGACTACGTCTTCCCTGCTCTGCGTGCCGGCGCGGTGTACGAACACAAATATCTGCTGGGGACGTCGCTGGCGCGGCCTGTGATCGCCAAGCACCAGGTGGAAGTCGCGCTTGCAGAGAACGCTACTGCGCTGGCACACGGCTGCACGGGCAAAGGCAATGATCAGGTCCGCTTTGAGCACGCGTTTCAGGCGCTAGCGCCGGAGCTGAAGGTGATTGCGCCGTGGCGCGAATGGACTTTGAAGTCGCGTGAAGACTGCCTGGATTACGCGGAGCAGCGCGGCATCTCCGTGACCGCGAGCCGGGAGAAGATCCACAGCCGCGATCGCAACATTTGGCACCTGAGTCACGAAGGCGGGGAACTCGAAGATCCCAACAATGCGCCCTTCGAATCCACCTGGCAGCTCACGCGCTCTCCACAGGAAGCGCCCGATCGCGAAGAAGCAGTCACCATCGGCTTTGAGGCGGGCACTCCCGTTTCCGTCAATGGGCAAGCGCTGGATCCCGTCTCGCTGGTTGAGTTGCTGAATGAAATTGGCGGACGGAATGCGATTGGCCGCATCGATTTGGTTGAAAATCGTTTCGTCGGCATCAAGTCGCGGGGCTGTTATGAGACGCCCGGCGGCACGCTGTTGCTGACGGCGCATCGTGAACTGGAAGCCCTCTGCCTGGAGCGCGAGGTGATGCATTTCAAGCAGCAGATGGCGCTCAAGTACGCCGAGATCGTTTACTTCGGCCTTTGGTTCACGCCTCTACGTGAAGCGCTGGATGCCTTTGTCGCCGAGACGCAGCAAGAAGTATCGGGCTCGGTAACGTTGAAACTTTACAAGGGCAACGTTGCCATCGGCGGGCGCGAGTCAGAGTTCTCGCTCTACCGTACCGATCTCTCGTCGTTCACCATGGGCGCTAGCTATGACCAGAAGGACGCGGAAGGATTCATTCGCATTCTAGGCTTGCCTGCGCGCTCGCTGGCGCAGCTGAAAAGGAAGAAAGCAACGAAGCAGACGCAGGTTTCGGAGGAGATTACGAAGTGAAGATGTGGTCAGGCCGGTTCCGGCAGCCGCTGGACCCGCATTTCGAAGCGTGGCAGCGGTCATTTCCCTTTGACCAGAAGCTGCTGCGCTACGAACTTGCGGCCAGCCGCGCCCACGCACAAGCGCTGAAAGCCGCGGGCATCATCATTCCCGCGGAATACAGCCTCGTCGCGTCTGCGCTGGACCAGATTGGCAAGAGCAGCGACCAGGAACCGGAGTTCTTCAACGATCCTGAAGCGGAGGACGTGCACCATTTCGTGGAGAAAAAACTGGTCGCGCTGATCGGCGAAACGGGCAAGAAGCTGCACAGCGGGCGCAGCCGTAATGAGCAGATCGCCACCGACCTGCGGTTGTTTGTGCGCGACACGATCGACGATCTGCGTGGCCTGCTGGGCGATTTTCTGGAAGCTCTCGTGGACCGCGCGGCGGAAGCAAAGACGCTTTTTATGCCCGCTTACACGCATCTCCAGCGGGCGGAGCCAGTGCTGACCTCACACTGGCTCTTATCCTATTTTGAGATGTTCTGGCGGGATGGTGAACGCCTGATGGACTGCCGCGAACGGGCCAATGAATGCCCGCTCGGCTCGGGCGCAGTCACCGGGGCAACGTTGCCACTTGATCGCGAACTGGTAAGCCGCGCGCTGGGTTTTGCGCGCCCTACAGCCAACAGCATGGACGCCACCAGCGACCGCGACTTCGCCCTTGAATTCGTGGGCGCGGCTACATTGCTGGGCGTTCATCTCAGCCGCTGGGCGGAGGAGTTGATCCTGTTCGCCACGCAGGAATATGGCTTTATCAAGCTGCCCGAGGCCTACTCCACCGGCAGCAGCGCCATGCCCCAGAAACAGAACCCTGATGCGCTGGAGCTGATTCGCGGAAAGTCGGCGCGGCTGATGGGCAACCACATTGCGCTGCTCACGACGGTCAAGGGCCTGCCGCTGGCATACAACAAAGATATGCAGGAGACGCAGGAGCCTCTGTTCGAAGCCGCCGCCACCTCACGCCACTGCCTCAAGGTAGCTGCGGGATTCATGCGCCAGGCGCAATTCAATCAGGAACGTATGCAGTCGGCGTGCGAAAGTGGCTTTATGAACGCTATGGCCGCAGCTACGTATCTGGCAAAGCGCGGCGTGCCTTTCCGGCAGGCGCATGAAGTGGTGGCGCAGGCCGTACAGAAGTGCCTGGCGCAGGAGTGCGAACTGGAACAGCTCTCGCTCGACGAGCTGCGCGAGTTCAGCCCGGCGTTTGACGCAGATATTTACGAACATTTAAAGGTCGAGAATGTGCTGGCCTGCCATGATGTTTCCGGCGGTACGGCGTCGCATCGCGTGCAGCAGGCAATCAGCGCAGCCCGCGAGAAGCTGGCCGCCCTACAGGAGGCGCATGGTACGCACGCGTAACGCGGTCCTGCCTGACGTAGAGCGGATTCACGCCATCATTCGCCCGTATGCCGAAGTCGGCACACTGCTGCCGCGCTCGATCGCTGAGCTGAGCGAAAACGTCCGCGACTTCGTTGTTGCCGAAGAGGACGGCAAGGTGATCGGCTGCGGCGCGCTGCATCTTTACGGCATGCACCTGGCCGAAATTCGCAGCATCGCCGTGATGCCTTCCGCCAAGGGCTGCGGCGCGGGACGCAAACTGGTGGAAGCGCTGCTGGACGAAGCGGAACGCCATCGCGTAACCTGTGTGTGCCTGTTTACCCGCATTCCGGAGTTTTTTGCTCACATGGGATTCGTTGTCGCGACACGGGAAGAACTGCCTGACAAGATCTACAAAGACTGTGTGCACTGCCCCAACCTTTATGCCTGCGATGAAGTGGCGATGGTGCGCGGCCCCATTCCGCAAAGCATTGGTCCACGCGACGCGCAGATTCTGATCCCATTGGTGAGGCTGGGCGCGTGAACGGCCGTTTGCCCCGGGGATTTCTCTTTTCTGCATGCGCGGCGGGCATCAAGGCCAGCGGCAAACCTGATCTGGCTCTTGTTCTCACGCCTGACGGCTCTTCCGCGGCAGCCATGTTTACTCGCAACCAGGTTGTCGCCGCGCCCGTCATCGTAGGAAGAGAAAACCTTCGTCATGGACAAGGGCAGATGCGCGCGCTGATCGTCAATGCCGGCAATGCCAACTGCGCCACTGGCAGGCAGGGATTGAAAGCCGCCAAGAGCGTATGCGCAGGCCTGGCCAAGCAGCTTTCAAACACGGAACACAAGGTTCGCGAGCACCACATCTTCCCTTCTTCCACCGGGATCATCGGCGTGCAGCTGCCGGTAGAAAAAATCCATGCAGCCCTGCCGGGGTTAATCGGCTCTGCCGCGGAAGGTGAAACCGCCTTCGATGAGTTCGCCCACGCCATCCTGACCACAGATACGCACAAGAAAGTCGCTGCTCAATCCATCACCTTCCAGGGCCTTGAGGTCACGCTGCTGGGAGTGGCCAAGGGCGCGGGGATGATCCATCCAAATATGGCGACCATGCTGGTCTACTTGTTTACTGACCTTGCCGCCAGCCCGCGCGAGTTGCAGCAATGTCTGGAAGGGGCGGTGGAACAGAGCTTCAACAACATTTCCATCGACGGCGACACTTCAACCAACGACACTGTGTTGCTGATGGCCAGCGGCAAGAGCGGCGTGGAGTTTAAGGCCGTGCGCAATCAGTTTCAGGCTGCGGTCGTCAAAGTCTGCCGCTCCCTGGCGGCGCAGATCGTCGCGGATGGCGAGGGCGTGAAACATGTTGTGCGGCTCAGAATCGAGCAGGCGCGCAGTCGCAGCGAAGCGAGAAGGATTGCGAGCACAATCGCTACTTCGCCGCTGGTGAAGACCGCGTGGGCTGGAGCTGATCCGAACTGGGGAAGAATGCTGGCGGCAATCGGAAGGTCAGGAGTCACGGTCAACCTGGAACGAGTCAACATCCACCTGGGCGAGCAACAAATCTGCCGCCACGGCGCCGCGATCCTCTTTGATCACGACCGCGCGCATCGCTACATGTCAGAACCGGTGTATGAAATTCGCATCAGCCTGGGCGCGGGCAACGCCGATCTGGAGTTTCTATCGTGCGACCTGACGGCGGAGTATGTGCACATCAATGCTGATTATTCGACGTAATTCCTGTCGCTTCGCTCCAAACCGCTAGACACTTCCGCCCGCCGGCAACTCATTCTGCACTGTAGCAGCGGGCTCGGCGCGTGCACGGCCTCGCCCTCATACTTAAGAGCTTCCAGATTGCCTGTTACTCTGGTTGACGTTCTACCCAAAGAAAGAGCATACTTGGGTCGAATGCCAACCCGAGACGAAAAAGACCGCGTCGCGCTGCTGCAGGGAACGCTGGATTTGTTGATCCTGCGCACGCTGCTTTTCGGCGCACAACATGGCCAGGGCATTGCCCGGGCTATTCAATTGCAATCTGACGATGAGCTGCTGGTCGACCACGGCTCGCTCTACCCTGCACTGCAACGCCTGGAAAACCAGGGCTGGATCAGCGCCGCGTGGGGCACGAGTGAGAACAACCGCAAGGCGCGTTTCTACCAACTCACCAAAACCGGGCGCAAGCACCTGGCGCATGAGACCAGTCAATGGGGGCGGCTGTCTGCCGCGATCGCACGGGTCCTGAATGGGCAAAAAGCGGAGGGGTAAATGTTTTGGCAGCGCAAGCGCAAGGAAGCTGACTTCAAGAATGAGATCTCTGCCCACCTGGAACTGGAAATCGAGAGACTGTGCGAGCAGGGCATGAGCCGCGCCGAGGCCGAAGCAAAAGCCCACCGTGAATTTGGCAACGTGTTGCAAGCGGAAGAACGCTTTCATGAATCGAGCCACTGGATGTTGCTGGAGCACCTCCTCCGTGACATCACGTATGCACTTCGCGTTTTCGCGCGCAATCCCGGGTTCACGCTTGTGGCCGTTGTGTCTCTCGCGCTTGGCATCGGCGTAAATGCTCTGATCTTCAGCGCCGTCAATGCGATTGTGCTCCGCCCATTGCCGGTAGAAAATCCGGGCCAGCTGGTTTTCCTTGAGAATGGGATGTTTAACGCCGGGCAATCTTTCCCAAACTATCGTGAACTACGCGATCACAACCAGGTTTTTAACGGGACGCTCGGTTACCGCGTAACTCAGATTGAACTCGAATCGAACCATGGAACCGCCACGCGGACCTGGGGCTATCTGGCCACAGGAAATTACTTTGATGTTCTCGGCGTGCAACCTGCGATGGGACGATTCTTCCATCAGGAGGATGATCTGCATGAGGGTGGAAGCCCGTATGCGGTCCTAAGCTACGGATCATGGCAATCGCGTTTTGCGGGCGATCGGGACATTGTCGGCAAAATCATCCGCATTAATCGACAGCCATACACGGTGATCGGCGTAGCTGGGCGCGACTTCCACGGTACCGAGGTCTTTTACTGGCCGGAAGTCTGGGTACCGATGATGATGCAGGCGCAGATCGAGCCGGGGAATTCGTGGCTGGACGAGCCTGCGACTTTTAACACCTGGGTCATTGGCCGTCTCAAGCCTGGAATCACCGTGGATCAGGCCACGGCCAACCTGAACACTATCGCCGCGGAGCTGGCGCGCAGCAATCCCAAAGTCAATGAGGGGCTGACGTTTCATCTGGCACGGCCTGGGTTGGTCGGTGACGCTCTCGGCGCGCCGGTCCGCGCGTTTTCGTTCGGCGTTCTGCTGCTGGCTGCGCTGGTCCTGCTGACCGCGTGCGCCAACCTCGCCAGCATGCTGGCGGCCCGCGCAGCTGATCGCCAGCGTGAAATTGCGATCCGGTTGTCTATCGGTGCAACGCGCGGCCGGGTGATCCGGCAGTTGCTGACTGAAACCCTTGTCCTCTCCGTGCTGGGCGGCGCCTGCGGTTACGGACTGGCAACGCTGCTCTCACGCACGCTCAGCGCATGGCGCGCGCCGCTGGATTTTCCGGTACAGTTTGACGTAACTCCAGACTGGCGGGTCTTCTGTTTTGCCGCGACCATCTCCGCGATTGCGGGCATTCTCTTTGGCCTGGCGCCTGCACGCCACGCTGCGCGCACCGACTCCAACGCGGTGTTGAAAGGTGAAACATCCGGCTTTCAAGGGCACCGGCTGGCTTTGCGTGACGTGCTGGTTGTGGTCCAGGTAGCCTTGTGTTTCGTGCTTGTCTCTGCCTGTCTGCTGTCGTTACGTGGCCTGCAGAAATCTTTGTCCATGCATCTGGGTTTTGAACCGCAGGGAGTCACGATGGCTGCTTTTGATCTGGGCCTGGCCGGATATTCGGAAGAGCGAGGCCGGGCCTTTCAGCAGCGCGCGCTTGATGCACTCTCCCGGCTGCCGGGGGTTCAATCCGCTGCGTATTCCAACTCCGTGCCGTTGAGTATCGATCAATCTCACACCTCCATCTATCCGGAGGAGCAATCGGACCTTCATGCATCAACCGCGCCGCTGGCCATCCGGTATCAGGTCTCACCCCACTATTTTGAGACACTCGGCATCCGTGTACTGGCGGGCCGTGATTTTACCTGGCACGATGACGCGCAATCGCCGCCGGTCGCGGTGATTAACCAGGCCTTTGCCCGGCAGATCCTTCGCACGGAGAACGCCGTTGGAAAACGGTTCCGTGGTGGTCCCGGCGGGAAGCTATGGGAGGTGGTGGCTGTCGTAGAAACCGGCAAATACATGAGTCCTACCGAGCCGGATACTCCGGTCCTCTTCATTCCCGAGCTGCAGCAGTACAACACGACCACCACAATGCTCGTTCGCTCTTCCCTTTCTCAGCGCGAAATGACGGAGAAAATCCGGCAGACGCTGGCGCAACTTGATCCGCAGTTGCCGCTCTTCGGTACCGGCGGGTTGGATCAGGTCTTACGATTCGCGTTTTTTCCGCTTCATGCCGCCGTGATTGCCCTGAGCTCGTTTGGCGTGTTGGCGATTGTACTGGCCTTGACGGGAATTCACGGCCTGGTGGCTTATGGCGTTGCCCGGCGAGTGCGAGAAATCGGGATTCGAGTGGCTATTGGCGCCGCGCCAAGGCAGGTGGTAAAGCTGGTGCTGAGTAAGACGTTTTATCTGCTCGGATTAGGGACGGTGATCGGCTTTGCGCTCTCCCTGGCTGCGGGCCGTCTGCTGGAAGCCGTGGTTTACGGCTCTGTACGCGATCCTCTGGTACTGGCGGGCGTGTGCCTGACCATGCTGGTCCTCGGCCTGATCTCTTCGTGGGCGCCAACCCGGCGCGCGCTGAGAATTGAACCGACGGTAGCGCTGAGGTATGAGTAGGAGCAATTAGCAATTAGCCTGAGTTTGGTCATCCTTGGTAGCATCGCCGAACTCTAAAGAAGCCTCCCACCTAAACGGAGAAGTCAAATCCGCGTGACAAAGGCCAAATGCTAATTGCCACTTGCTAATTGCTGCTCTTTGCCGCACCTTGCCGCTTTGCGTCTGCCTCTCTGAATGGGTATTTTAGAGACAGATGCCACAGACTCTTGCCGATTATCCGCGGTTGCACCTAGCGCGCAAGGATGAGATCGCGTATGTGCATCGCCGCGGCCTGCGTACGCTGCGCTGGAGCTACCAACAGCTAGCGGAGCTGGCATTTCGCTTTGCTCGCGAACTTGAGGCCAGGGGCATCGGCAAGGGGGACCGCGTGATGCTGTGGGGCGAGAACTCCGCCGAATGGATTGCTGCATTCTTTGGCTGCATGCTGCGCGGCGCTGTAGCCGTACCGATGGACCGGATCGCCGCACCAGAGTTTGCCCGGCGCGTAGCCGCCGATGTCGATGCAAAGTTGATCGTGTGCTCCAGTGCTTTGGCGGCCCACGCCATCGACCGTCC
This sequence comes from Candidatus Angelobacter sp., assembly GCA_036557225.1. GTDB lineage: Bacteria > Acidobacteriota > Terriglobia > Terriglobales > Acidobacteriaceae > Angelobacter. Next base: position 15,802 of record DATBHX010000035.1, on the reverse strand, counting down.
TTTTCTTGAGCTGGAAATCCTCAGCGACTATATTCGCCAGCGTTCGGCTGAACCGTATACAGCCGCAGAAATCAGCCGCGCTGACACCGCCCAGATCGTTTTTACTTCAGGCACAACGGCAGAGCCCCGCGGAGTAGTGCTGACCCATGGCAACATTCTCTCCAGCGTCGATCCCATTGAGCGTGAGTTCCCCAAGTACCGCCGCTCGGAACGAATCTTTCACCCGGTGCGATTTCTAGAGCTGCTGCCGTTGAGCCATGTTTTCGGCCAAACCATGGGGATGTTTATCCCAACGCTGATCGGCGGGACCGTACATTTTCAGGACAGCTTCAAACCGACGGACATCATCAGCACGATCAAAAATGAGCGCATCTCCGTGCTGGTGGCGGTACCGCGGGTCGCTGAGTCACTCAAGAACAAAGTCCGGAGCGATTTTGCCGGGCTGATCGAGAAAGGCTGGGGTCGCGCGGAAAAAGAGCATTTTCTCAAACGCTGGTGGCGTTTTCGTAAGGTGCGCCGGCATTTTGGGTGGAAGTTCTGGGCTATCATTTCCGGCGGCGCGGCACTCGACCAGAACACAGAAGAGTTCTGGCGGCGCCTGGGCTATGTGGTCATTCAAGGTTACGGCCTCACGGAAACCAGTTCGCTGATCAGCCTGAATCATCCGTTCAAGGTCGGACGCAGGTCGATCGGCAAGGTGCTGCCCGGGCGCGAGATGAAACTCGATCCGGAGACCGGAGAGATTCTGGTGCGCGGCGAGAACGTCGCGCGGCAATACTGGCAAGGTAAAGAGCTGAAGCCGGTGACGGGCGAAGAAGGCTGGTTTCGCACCGGCGATCTAGGCGCGCTGGATGAGCAGGGCAATCTTTACTTCAAAGGCCGCAGCAAGAATGTGATCGTGACTCCGGCGGGGTTGAAGGTTTATCCCGAAGACCTGGAGCAGGCGCTTCGTAAGCAGCCGCAGGTGCGCGATTGCGTGGTTGTGGGCGTCGCTAAAGGCGGGAATGCTGAAGCGTGGGCGGTGCTGTTGCTGAACAACGGCGATTCGGGCGGCGCCGCGGTGGCAAACGCCAATCAGTCGCTGGCAGACTTCCAGAAGATACGCCGCTGGTTTGTCTGGCCCGATGAGGACTTTCCCCGCACCTCGACGCAGAAGCCCAGGCTTGAAGTGATACGGCGGGCTGCGGAGGCACAACTCAACGGAGGCGCCGGCCTTTCGCAAAAAGCGCGAGAGGATGAGGCACCCGGCAACGGTGCCCCGACAGGCGGACTGGGGGAATTGATTGGCAGCATCGCGGGCCGCCCGGTTGCGCTACAGCCGGAAGCGCATCTGGAGGACGATCTCAATCTGAGCTCGCTGGACCGGGTTGAGCTGATGTCGGCGATTGAGAACCGCTACCAGGTTGATCTGGGCGACCGTGAATTTTCCAAGGTCAATACCGTCGCCGATCTTGAGAACCTTCTGAAGAAAACAGAACCGGAAGCGAAGAAGGCGGATTATCCGTATTCGCGCTGGGCGCAGAGCTGGCCCGTGCGCTTGATTCGGGTAGCGGTTTATCACGCTGTGACGCTGCCCTATATCATGGTGATGGCCCGGCCCAGGATCATTGGCCGCGAGCGGCTCAAGAGCTTCCGCGGGCCGGCACTGATTATCTCCAACCACATTGCGCAGATCGATATCGGCTTCCTGATGGCTGCCCTACCCATGCGGCTGCGTAACCGGCTCGGCGTAGCCATGCAGGGAGAGCAACTCAAAGCCATGCGTCATCCCCCGCGAGATTGGTTCTTTCTGAAGCGCTGGTGGGAACAGCTGCAGTACGTTTTGATCGCGGCGTTTTTCAACGTGTTCTCCATGCCGCAACGCGCCAAGTATCGTGAGGCCTTTCGCTACGCAGGCGAACTCGCTGACCGTGGCTACAACGTGGTGATCTTCCCCGAAGGACGGCGGACACAAACCGGCGAGATGGCGCCCTTTCGCAGCGGTATCGGATTGCTGGCCACGCAGCTCAACCTGCCCGTCATCCCCATGCGCATCGATGGGCTGTTCCCGTTCAAGGTCGCGCAGAAGCACTATGCGCCGCCACATGCAGTGCAGGTTCGCATTGGTGATCCGGTAAGGTTCGAGCCGACGGACGATCCGGAGGAGATTGCAAAGCGGCTGCAGGAGATTGTGGCCGGGCTTTAAATTCCTGAACGTCCTGCACGCGCTACGTCTGGCTTGTTATGATCGATAGCCGAGCGAGGCGAAAATGACCACACACACAGGCCGCCATTTCTTACAGATTCCCGGCCCCACCAACGTCCCTGACCGGGTTCTGCGCGCGATGGACCGCCCGGTCATTGATCATCGCGGACCGGAGTTTGCCCAGCTTGGAGCTGAAGTTCTCGAAGGGCTGAAGTCGATTTTCAAGACGAAAAACCCCGTGGTGATCTATCCCTCATCGGGTTCGGGGGCGTGGGAAGCGGCGATTGTAAACACGCTCTCGCCCGGCGACCGCGTGCTGATGTTTGAGACCGGCCACTTCTCCAATCTGTGGCGCGACATTGCACTGCGGCATGGCCTGATCGTGGATTATGTGCCGGGAGACTGGCGTCGCGGCGCCCAGCCGGTGGACGCAGAGAAGAGGCTCACGGAAGATACCGGGCATGCGATCAAGGCAGTGATGGTGGTCCACAATGAGACCTCCACCGGCGCGACCAGCCGCGTTGCCGAGATTCGCCGCGCGATGAACAACGCTTGCCATCCCGCGCTGCTAATGGTGGATACCATCTCGTCGCTTGCCTCCATTGATTTTCGCCATGATGAGTGGGGCGTGGATGTGACCGTGGGTGGATCGCAAAAAGGGCTGATGCTTCCGCCCGGACTGAGTTTCAACGCGGTCTCTGAAAAAGCGCTGGCAGTAAACAAGAGCGCCAAGATGCCACGCTATTATTGGGACTGGCAGGAGATGCTCAAGCCGAACCGCGCCGGCTTCTTTCCCTATACGCCTGCTACCAACCTGTTGTGGGGGCTGCGCGAGGCGCTGTTCATGCTGCATGAAGAGGGCCTGGAAAATGTTTTTCGCCGTCATGACCGCCATGCCGAAGCTACACGCGCCGCCGTGCGCGTGTGGGGGCTGGAAGTCTGGTGCGAAGAGCCGAAGGAATATTCCAGTTCGCTCACCGCGGTGCTCATACCGGCAGGACACAATGCAGATAGGCTGCGCGAGATGATTCTCGACAACTTCGATATGTCGCTGGGCACTGGCCTCTCAAGGCTCGCCGGCAAGGTGTTTCGCATCGGACACCTGGGGCACTTCAACGACCTGATGCTCGCCGGCACGCTGAGCGGCGTAGAAATGGGGCTGCGCCTGGCAGAAGTCCCGCACAAACCGGGGGGGATCATCGCTGCTCTCAACGTGCTGGCTGAAAGCCGTCAGCGTAAGCAGCAAGCAAGAGTTACCGAGGGCGCGCTTACTTAGGACCTGCTTTGATTTGGGGACCCATGCGTTCGTTCCAGCTCTCGTGAAAATGGCTTGCTGGCGCATCATGACGTTTGCTTCCGGCACGCCTTTAAGGCTATTTTCAGGAAAACTTTCATCTTAATGTCTTGCCCATGGCTTTCCTGCACAGATCGATGCCGGCAAACCCGGCTCTCATTGTTTCTTATTGCAAGAAGTGCTTGAGCCTGGTAGCTGCGAGCCCGAAGCCAAACATTCTTAAATCAGCAGAGCGAGCCCACCAATGTGGCTACCCGGAAATCAACAAGTCCAGTAAATCGAAGAAACAACGCCCCGTCGACTGAAAGGGCTGAACTCCGGCGGAGGGTGTTGATCCGAATGGAATAGAGGTGTCGGCTGCGCTTTTTTATCCCTGTTCGTCTTTCAGGTTGCGGTAAGAGGCGCGATGCTGTCGGATGAGGCGCTCCAGCCGGGACTGCAGAGCTGCGACGGATTCGAACAGGCTCTGGATTCCTCCGCTCTCCCAGGTCAGGTCCTGATGTTCCAGATCGAGGGAGAAATCGCGGATCATCTGGGCAAAGCGACGAATCCGTTCGGCCGCAAGAAATGAAGCCATGGTGGCGTGGCGCTCCGGACGGGCATTGTGCAGCTCGCTGGCGGTCCAGGCGGTCATGCGTAGCTCGTCGAGAGTATGGCGGAAATCGTGCATGGCAGGCGGGTCGGCCACCGAGCCGGCCTTGAAATCACGCTCCAGTGCCTGCAGCTCAGTGGTAAGGGCCCGCAATCGCGTGGCGAAATTGAAACCCTGGTCAGCCATTGTCCCCGCATATTTTGATGCCCTTGTACTCGCAAATGCAGCATGTTTCTGGCATGAAGATGGACAAACAGCGCGGTTGTCGGCGGACCATTTGTAGCTCGGCCTTAAGTAACAAAGCAGCAGGCTTGACTCGGGAATTTATGCGGATTTTGGCCGATACTTTGTCTTGTCTTCGCCCATGCTGAGAGCCTTCCAACAAGGCTCGGACCTTATGAACGCAGGTGTGCCCCCATCGAGGCAAGTCAGACGCTTTTGGTTTTGCGCTTGCTTGCGCCCGCCCCGGTAGTGCGTCTGGGCTTCGTGGAGGCTGAAGGCTTCGTCTCTGCAGCCGGCGGAGGAATGGACTTTACCGCCGGTAGATCAAGCTTTGCGAGCACAGGCAGCTTTTGTTTCAGTTTGAGCACTGGCTCAAACAGGTCGCCCATTTTTTCTACGCGCTGCAGCGCCTGCTCGGAAGTAAAGGCCAGCAGGTCAGGATTTTTGCGCTGCAGGCACTGTTCAACCTCCTCCCAGGTAACCGGGGTGGAAACGGTGGGCTGCTCGCGGGCACGCAGAGAATAGACGTTGATGGTGGTTTTGTGGGCGTCATTCTGGCTCCAATCGACCAGGACCTTGCCGGAGCGTAGAGATTTTTTCATGTCGGAAACGACCCCGTCCGGGTGGCGGTCTTCCAGCAGTTGGGCAATCGCTTTGGCGAAGGGCTTGGTTTGGTTATAGGTAACGGCCGAATTCAGGGGAACGTAAATCTGCAGTCCTTTGGAGCCGGAGGTCTTGGCAAAGGCCTGCAGTCCGAACTGAGCAAAGATCTCGCGCACCCAGAGACCGACCTGGCAGCACTGCACAATGTTGGCAGGAGCACCGGGGTCGAGATCGAAAGCGATGACGGTAGGGCGTGGCAGCTCGGGCGCGCGGGAAAGCGAGGTATGCAACTCGAGATCGGCCAGGTTAGCGAGCCAGACCAGCGTTGCCACCTGGTCCACCACGCAGTAGAACATGAAGCGCTTGTTGCCTTCGCTCCAGACCTTGGCGGTCTTGATCCAGTCAGGGCGATACTTGGGGCAGTTCTTCTCATAGAAGAACATGCCGTCCACGCCTTCCGGGTAGCGCTTAAGCGTAAGGGGACGGTCGGCGAGATGCGGCAACAGGACCGGCGCGATTTTCACGTAGTAGTCGACCACCTGGCCTTTGGTAAAACCGGCTTTGGGATACAAGACCTTTTGCAGGTTGGAAAGCTTGATCTGCCGGCCTTCGACTTCAATGGACGTTTCCTGTTTGGCCACGATTTTGTTCCCCCGTCCTAATCTCAGGTTAGATGCCCGGCGCCAGAACAGCTGCGCGATGCATTTTCCAGTGTAGTTCAACAACATGGCAGGCCAATACGCCATCTAATTCGGGATGTCAGATGGCCATGAAAAAGAGCTGCCCGTAAGCTCATCACAGCCGCCGGCGTTCAGCGAGAAGCAGGAGTCGCTGTTTCGCGAAGTGATTGAACTGCTGGAGCAGAAGCGCGTGCCGTTTGTGATCTCCGGGGCATTCGCGCTGCACGAGCACACCGGTATTTGGCGCGACACCAAGGACCTTGACCTGTTCACGCCAACGGCGGAAGTAGGGCGGGCGCTGGAAATCCTGAAAAAGGACGGCTTTGAAACGGAGATCCTGGACGAAGTCTGGCTGGCGAAGGCCAAGCGCGACGAGTTCTTTGTGGACCTGATCACAGGCATGAGCAATGGCGTGGTGCGCGTGGATTATTCGTGGATCCGGCATGCCAGCCGGTCGCAGATCTTTGGCTTGTCAGCGCGGGTGCTGGCGCCGGAGGACCTGATTGCATCGAAAATCTTTGTCACGCGACGGGAGCGCTTTGACGGCGCCGACATTTGCCACGTGATCTATGGTACGCGCGGCAAATTTGACTGGCAGCGGTTGCTGGGGATTGTGGGCGAGCATTGGGAGATGCTGTTCTGGCACCTGGTGCTCTACCACTACATTTATCCGGCCAACGCAGACTACGTGCCACGCGAAATATGGGACGAGCTGCTCGAACGCTTCAAAGTTGAGCTGGCGCACCCGAACAAAAATGTTGAGTTTCGCGGCAGCCTGATTGACGAAAAGATGTTTGCCATCGACGTGACCGAATGGGGCAAGCGCGACATTCTGGCCGAATATCGAGGCAAGGCGGAGATCATTCGATCAGAGACGGAGAGCGCGGCCTGAGCAGGCTGCATGGGTTCTTGATAGTCGACATTTAGGGCGAGGCCGACCAAGCGCCGAGCCCCGCAGCAGTAAGCGCAGATGGTACCAAGCAAGGAAGAAACTCCCGGGCGCTGTGGAGCAAAGCGACAGGATATATGAGAATTGCGGCAACAGCGGACATTCACTTCACCCCGCAGAGTTACGATCGCGTTCGCGACCCGATGGCGCAGGTACGCGACGAAGCCGATCTGCTGGTGATTGCCGGCGACCTTACCAACTACGGCAGGCCGGAGGAGATGCATTCCCTGCTCAACGCGCTGGTGCGGCTGCGTATTCCGATCGTCGCGGTGCTGGGAAACCACGACTACGAGAGCGGCCAGGAGCAGGAACTCATCAAGATGATGACGGCCGAAGGAATCAAAGTGCTGGACGGCAGCAGCTACGAGCGCGACGGCGTCGGCTTCGCCGGGACCAAAGGCTTTTTGGGCGGCTTCGGCAAGGGCATGCTGACGGCGTTCGGAGAAAAGGAAGTCAAGGCCTTTGTACAGGCCGGATTGGACGAGACGCTCAAGCTGGAGCGCGCCCTCACCATGATGCGGTCGGCCAAGATCGTGATCGTGACCCACTATGCGCCGATCTGTGAGACCGTGGAGGGCGAACGCCAGGAAATCTGGCCATACCTGGGCAGCTCACGTTTGGCCGAGGTCATCGACCGTCACCAGGCGGTCATCGCATTCCACGGTCACGCTCATCACGGCAGAGCCGACGGCAAAACCATCGGCGGAGTTCCAGTACACAACGTGGCTCTGTCATTGCTCATGGCGCAGGATGGCGGGAAACCGTACAGAGTTTTCGAAATCTAGTTCGCCGCTGATTTGCGCAGATAAGCGCAGATAAAAACCCAATTCAAGAACTAGTTCAGATCAGCGCCCATCCGTGATCGTCTGCGGCAATTCCTGGTCTGCTAGTATTATTCAAAGTGAAATCGACTGGTTCCAAGGTAGTACGCATTGAGGCGGAGGCCCTGCGCGAATTGGCCGAGCGCATTGACGGCCCCATGGCGCGCGATTTTGAATGCGCGGTGGAGTGCCTGTATGCCTGCGGCGGCCGCGTCGTGGTAACCGGCATGGGCAAAAGCGGGCTTATCGGACGCAAAGTTGCCGCTACGCTCAGCTCTACCGGCACGCCGGCGATGTATCTCCATCCGGCGGAAGCGGTCCATGGCGACCTGGGCATGCTCGTCCGCGGGGATGTGGTGTTGGCGCTCTCTTCCAGCGGCGAGACGGAGGAGATCCTGCAGTTGCTCGCGACCATCCGCAGGATCGGGAGCAAGCTGATCAGCATTACCGGCGACAGGCTTTATGCGGGAAGCTCGCGCAAAACGTCGTCGATCAAAAAGTCCACGCTGGCCCAGGCAGCGGACATTGCGCTCGATTGCTCCATCGACCAGGAAGCCTGCTCGCTGGGGCTTGCGCCTACGGCTTCAACTACAGCAATGCTGGCGCTGGGCGACGCATTGGCCGTCGCCCTGTCAGAGAAGCGAGGGTTTAAGGAAGAGGATTTCGCCCACCTGCATCCCGGCGGAAAGCTGGGCAAGAAGCTGGCGCGAGTTTCGCAGTTGATGCACAGTGGTGACGCCGTGCCACGCGTCGCGCAGACGACCAGGATGGCCGACGTGATCTATGAGATGTCGCGCAAGGGGCTGGGCATTACCACGGTGGTGGAGAAAAACAAGCTGCTGGGCGTGATCAGCGACGGCGACCTGCGCCGCCTGCTGGAAAAACGCAAAGACGTGCTCAGCATGACCGCCGGCGATTGCCTGACCAGAAACCCCAAGACGATTCATGCTGACGAATTCGCCATGACCGCGCTCAACATCATGGAGCAGAAAAAAATTACGTCTCTTGTGGTGACCGGCCAGGACGGGACCGTTGAGGGAATTATTCACCTGCATGATCTGTGGGGAACGCAGATGGTTTGAAAGCAGCAGTTAGCAGTTAGCAGTTAGCAATTAGCAATTGGCAATTGGCAATTAGCTTTGTGACGCTTCACAGGCGCTGTTGGCTAGAGGCTAAGATTCTTTAGAGCGAACAGCAGACGGGCTGGATCTAAATTTTGGCTAATGCTAATTGCCAGTTGCTAATTGCTATGTCTACCGACCGCGCTAAACAAATCAAAGTCATTCTGTTCGACGTTGACGGAGTTCTGACCGACGGCTCCATCTGGCTCTTCCCTGCACCGGCTGCAGGGCCGAGGAGCGTTGACGCGCACGCGCAAAAGCACGCCGACGCGCCCGGGTTCGGCATCATCAGCCAGAACATGATCGAAGCCAAGGGCTTCAACGCGCACGACGGCACAGCGATTTCTCTGGCGCGCCTGGGCGGCCTGAAAACGGGCATGGTCACCAAGCGCATATCGGAGACCGTAGCATTGCGGGCACGCGATCTGAAGATTGATTTTCTGTTTCAGGGCGCGCAGAATAAATCGGAAATTCTGGACAAAATCCTGGCCGAGAGCGGCTACAGCGAAGAACAGATTGCGTACGTCGGTGATGACGTGATCGATCTGCCGATCATGCGGCGTTGCGGGCTGGCGATTGCGGTGGCCAACGCGCGTCCACAGGTCAAGGCAATCTCGCATTATGAGACCGCCTCTCGCGGAGGACATGGTGCAGCCCGCGATGCCGTAGAGTACATTCTGGAGGCGCAAGGGACACTGGAGCGAGTGATCGAGGCGTATATCCACGCGAGGACGTCGATTCGAGAACAGTGAATCGTCATCTTCAGTGCCGTACGAAATTCAATTTTTTTGTCGCTCCGCTTGGCTGCGCTCCGGCCTACGGCAGTGCGGAAGAGTTTATTGCCAGCCTACCCAGCCCTTATCCCTCATCCCGCTGCGCGGGACTCGGGAACGGACTGGGCTAACTTATGCCGCGCCTACGGCGCTGCACTGTCGTAAATGAGAATCTGACGAAACTTCCGGTGGCATCATTGTCGTTATCATCTGCAGTACGCAGTAATCCGAGTCGCAGGCGACAAGACCAAGGGCGAGGCCGACTTGCGCACCGAGCCACGCAATCGCCGCGATCGCCGTCATCGCGCGGAATCGCCGTAATCGGAAACCGGCTACGGCGGATTTGCACGGATGAACGCGGATAGAATCAAGAATCCACTACGAAGATAGGGGGAAGAGAGGGCGAGGCCGAACACGCGGCGAGTTCGCTGCAGCAAGGGCACTGTCAAGCTGGTTGAAAGAAGCAAACGCTGGCGGCGTTGGAGCGAAGCGACAGGAATAAAGACAACCTTTTCCGAGAAGCTGCTTCTAACCTAAGTAGCTGCAGTACCTGGCAGCCAACGAACAAACTGACTCACCGGTTCAGCGCGTAAGCGCTTTGGCAGGGAAACCGGTGAGTCTTTTATCTTTATCGCTGCGCTCCACACCGCTACTGATCTTTCCCTTGGTTACAGCGATCTGCACCCGTTGTAGCGGGCTCGGCGCGCAAGCCGGCCTCGCCCTTTAAGGTTTGCCCTTCCGATTCCGCGCGATCCCGCGCGATGACGGCGATCTCGGCGATTATCTGGCTCGGCGCGTACCCGGCCTCGCCCTTACTCGCAGCCGTGGAGGTCTCCATTTTTGACAGATTGCTGCAAAATCCTGCATTCGATTCGCAGATGAACAGATCATCAATTCGAGTCGGCCGATGGCGGTTTCAACGAGCGCACGAAGGCCACGAAATTCGGGTCTTTACGGAGACCGGCGAACTCCTCATCGCGCAGAGCGTCGCGAATGGGGTAGCCCTCTTCATTGGCCTTGCTCAGGTAATAGCGGCAATGCTCCTGGTCATTGTGGTGGCCGTACATCTGCGCCATGACATAGTGAAAGTGGCCCAGATCGTTGGAGGTAACCAGCTTGACTGAGACCCCGCCGGAGGGCGAGCGGTCAAAGATCCCGGGATCGATCTCCATGGCACGCTGATACTCCTTGGCCGCGTGCTTGGTGTCTTTCTGGGAGAAATACGCAGTACCGAGATTGCTGTGGAAGCTGGCGTTCTCCTCGCTCAGCTTGATGGCCTTCTTGTACTGCTTAACGGCGGCGCCGAAGCGGCGCGAGTTGTAAAAAAGAGCGCCGAGATTGTTATAGGCTTCAGGGTAGTTCTTATCGAGCTTGATGGCCTGTTCGAACTCTTTCCTGGCTTCGGCGTCGCGGCGAAGCAGCAGGAGGCTGATTCCGGCCTTGTTATGCAGGATGGCGCTCTCCTGCTTTTTGATCGCGGCGCGGTAGTAGTCGATGGAATCCAGGTAGGCCTTTTGGGCGCGCAACTGGTCGCCCTGCTGCTCAAGTTCGGCCGAGGTTGCATCATCCGAAGGCGGCGGGATGCGCAGGATTGGAGCCTGGTCCAGGGCAGGTTCAGATTGCTGAGCGCAGAGAGGCAGGGCAAGCGCCAGGATTCCTATGATCATCAACAAGCGGCTGAAGCGACCCATCGTGGGCCTCCTTAGTGCGGCCTGTTTTATTGCCTGGGGGTAGGGTTGGCCGCCGGCTTGGTTCCCTTATTATCGTCCTTATTATCGGCGCCGCCAAATATGCGGCCCCAAAATCCTTTCTTTTTCTTCTCCGTTTCCTGGGCCGGAGCGGCAGGCTGACTTGTGGCTACGGGCTGCGCCGGGCCGGAGTTGGAGCTAAAAGCAGTGTTCCCCACTGTATTAGACGCCGGAGGGGTGGGAGTTGGCTTGGGGTCAATGCCAAAAATTCTTTGTACAACGTTACCACGGGCCGTCTGCTCACAGGTTTGGGTAGGCTGTGTGCCGTCGATAAAGGCGGTTGTATAGTCGTCGGGGCAGGAAGGCGTGGCAATCTGGTTGGTGGCCTTGTCAATGGTCAGCTCAACCACTCCCTGGGGAGGCGTAAAAGGCTTTACGTCTGAATAGTTTGGCAGCTCGACCGCCCGTTTCATAAATTCGGTCCAGATGGGCAGGGCGATGGCAGCGCCGCTCAAGTGAATATCGCTGTAGTCGTCATATCCCACCCAGACGATACAAAGCAGGTTGGATGTGAATCCGGCAAACCAGCCGTCATGGGAGGTACCGGTCTTCCCTGCTGCCGGCGCCGTAAACTTGCGCGCCCGGACCCCGGCGGGCCCGGCTGCAGTACCGTTATTGATGACGCCTTGCATCATGTCAGTTAAAACATAGGCTACGCGCGGGTCGAGTACCTGGGACCTCTGCGGCTGGTAGTTATCCAGGATGTCACCGTTGGCATCGCGGACCGAGCGCAGCATGATGGGCGTAATGCGCTGGCCGTTGTTGGTGAAAACCGTATAAGCAGAGGCCATCTCCAGCGGTGTGGCGTCATACGAACCCAGTGCCATGGCCGGAGTGGCTTTCACGGATGAAATACCTGCGGTCTTGGCAAGGTTTGCCACCTTGTCATAACCCACCATCTCCGCGACCTTGACCGTGGCGTTATTGAGCGAATGGGCCAATGCAAACTGCGTGGTGACCTGGCCGAAATACTCTTCTTTGTAATTGCGCGGCGTGTAGACATCATCGCCGTTGATGAAAGCCGTGGGTGAATCATCGACCATGCTGGCTGGGGTGAAGACAGGCTGCTCATTCAGCACCGCATTGTTCACTGCGGCAGCGTAGACAAATGGTTTGAAGATCGAGCCGGTTGGGCGCTTAGCAACCGCGTGATTGAGCTGGCTCCAGCCGTAGTTGCGTCCACCCACCAGGGCGAGCACTTCGCCGGTATGCGGATCGATGGCCACCAGCGCTACCTGCGGGGTTGGTCCCGGCGCGACCTTGGTCTCAAATTTGTTCTTGCCTACCTTGATTTTCTTGGTGCGCAGCTTGGCTACCTGCGCGTCTACTTCTTTTAAACCGATGTCGACAGCCTGGGCCGCCACGGTTTGCAGGTTGGGATCGAGCGTGGTGTAGATGCGCAGACCGTCAGAGTTCAGGTCGTCTTCACTGTACTTGCTGACGAGTTGCTCACGGATCAGGTCGACGAAATACGGCGCATCACTGGCTTCCACGTTCTGTGGCGCAAGCTTGAGCGGCGTGGCCTTGGCGGCATCGGCCTGGGCGCGTGTGATGGAGCCGGTTTCAACCATGGCTTCCAGAACCAGGTTGCGACGGTCCAGAGCGCGCTCCGGATGGCGGTAAGGAGAAAGATAGCTGGGGCGCTGTACCAGACCGGCGAGCAAGGCCGCTTCAGGCAGCGTAATGTCTTTGAGGTCCTTGCCGAAGTAGGCCTGCGCCGCTTCACCAAACCCGGTAATGGTGAATGAGCCGCGTTGGCCCATGTCGACCTGGTTGGCGTAGAGCTCGAAGATTTGCTTTTTCGAGAACCGCTGCTCCAGCTCGATGGAGATCAGGATCTCGGTCATCTTGCGCTTGAGCTTCTTTTCCGGCGTGAGGAAGAAGCCACGCGCCACCTGCATGGTGATGGTCGAACCGCCCTGGCGATTGCCGCCCTGGCGCAGATCGACCCAGGCAGCCTGCATCAGCCGCCAGTAATTCACACCGCTGTGATGGAAGAAGCGTCGGTCCTCAATGGAGGTGACGGCATCGACCATGACCTTGGGGATATCGTCATACTTGACGAGCCGGCGCTTGGCGCGCTGCTGGCCGTCAAACAAGCCGGTGACGAGCTGGGGCTCGAGTTCGTAGGCGGTGAGGCTGTCGCCTCCGTCGCCGAGCGAGGCGATTTTGTCCACCAAACCGTCTTTTACGCGGACCACGGCGCCTTCAGCGTTGTAATAGGATTCTTCGCCGGGCTTGACCTCGACGCCTTCCCGCATCACACGGTAGGTGCCGAGCTTTGATCTGCCCTGTTCGCCGGCTTCGGTGTATCCGGCATGGCGCAGGTAGTTGGCAATTTCGCGTGGATCCGCCTTCTGGCCGATACGGACTTCGCGCGGTTGGGCATAGATCTTCGCTGTGTTGGCGAAGATGGGGCCGGACATTCGCTTATCTACGATCTTCTGGTACTTTACGTAATAGTAGGAGAAGACGCCGAAAAGCACGAGGCAGACGATCAGGAAGGCGGCCACACCGGCGCGAAGAAACGGGTTCTTCAGGCTGCCACGGAAGCCTTTACCACGAGGTATTTTTATTTTAATTGCCATGTTCCAAGTAGGCGGAGTTACGCCGTGTTATCTCTCAGACTCATGGCCGGCCAGAGCGTTACCTGCACTGGTGCTGAGAAGGGTTTCAGTTCTTCTCTATTATATACGCTTATTCAGGGAGTTCGCAGTGAAATCCAAGTCCACTGGATGCACAATCATATCCACATGAATCCGGTAGTGGACGCTGATGCCCAGGCCATTCGGGGTCCGGTTCACCAACACCTGATCTTCCTTCAGCGTAATGTCGTTCGACGCCGCTTTGCCCACCACCATCTTTTTGATGTCGTCGTCGGTCGCGGTGGTGTAACTGTGACGGCGCGCGATGTCATCCAACGCGTCCTGCAGTTGATAATTGTTGAAGTATGGGGGAATCATGTTCCACGCCACGTAGAAGCCTCCCACTACGATGACGATTCCGATCAATCCTTTTAGCTTTCCCATAGTCCCGCCGGCACATCTCCTTCACAAGGGACCCTCGACAAGTCCGGCTCCGCACGCGTGTTTTTCCCGCGATAAAAATGGAACCGCTTTAGCTTGCTGAGGTTGATGACCGCACTAATTGCTGAAAAGTGCTGTCAATGCCGGCGATGTTAGCATCCTGAGATTGGCGTGTCGACCGTAAAACCACTTCGACATGACCCTCCGTAACCTTCTTCCCTACGTTGATTCGATAAGGTATTCCCACTAGGTCAGCGTCTTTAAATTTCACTCCTGGCCGCTCATCGCGATCATCCAGCAGCACATCGAAACCCGCCGCCTCCAGCTTGGCTGCAATCTCCTCCGCGGTCTTCGATATCGTTTCATCCTTCACATTGGTCGGCGTTACCACCACGTCAAACGGCGCAATCGACTGCGACAGCCAGAAACCATCGGCATCATTACTTTGCTCGATCGCCGCCGTCAAAATCCGTTCAATCCCGATGCCGTAACAACCCATGATCGGCATCACCTCTTTGCCGTCCTTGTCCAGCACGCTCGCGCCCATCGACTTCGAATACTTGTAACCCAGCTTAAATATATGTCCAATCTCCATTGCCTTTCCGACCACCAGCGGCAACTCACAGTTCGGACACCCTTCCCCAGCCGCTACATTACGCAAATCAATCCACTCCGTAGGATAGAAGTCCCGCAACGGCGTCACGTTTTTCAGGTGATAATCTTCCTTGTTCGCGCCCGTGATCAGGTTCTTGCGGCCTTTGAGCGCCGTATCCGCCAACACCAGCGGCAGTCCTTCCAGCAGAATCTTCTGCGTCTCGCTGCCCACGCCACCTGCCGCTGCGGCCGGCAACTTTACCGGGCCAAGAAATCCCGCAGGCGATCCAAACACCAGCCTGATCTCCTCTTCATGCATCGGCCTGAACTCTTTGCCTTCGAGAGCCGTGGTCAGCTTGGCTTCGTTCAGCGAATGATCCCCGCGCAGCAGCACCACCACCGGACGCAGCTTCTGCTTCGCCGGATCTTTCTTGTCCGGCTCAACCTGCATCAGCGCCAGCGTCTTGATCTTCTGCGTCGGGCTCACTCCCAAAAACCGCGCCACCTCTTCAATCGTCTTCATCCCCGGTGTATGCACCAGCTCAGGCAAGCCATCGCCTGGCAGGTCCTCCACGGCCGCCAACTTTGAAGTTGCTTTCTCCAGGTTCGCTGCATAACCACACTTCTCGCAGCTCGCAACCATGTCTTCGCCGGCATCGGTCATCACCATGAACTCATGGCTTAGTGATCCGCCCATCGCTCCCGAGTGCGCCTCCACCACCGCATACTTCAGCCCGCAGCGATCAAAGATCCGCCGATACGTCTCATAATGCTTCTGATAGCTCTTATCCAGCCCCGCCTGGTCGATATCGAACGAGTACGAGTCCTTCATCGTGAACTGCCGCACCCGTATCAGCCCCGACCTTGGCCGCGGCTCGTCTCTGAACTTGTTCTCGATCTGATACCAGATCTGCGGCAGCTGCTTGTAACTCCTCAGCTCTTTCCGTGCGATGTCAGTCATCACCTCTTCATGCGTCATGCCCAGGCAAAAGTCGGCCCGCTTGCGGTCTTTCAGGCGAAACATGTTGTCGCCCATCACCTGCCAGCGCCCGCTCTCTTCCCACAGCTCCCGCGGATGGATCGCCGGCAACAAAAATTCCTGCCCAATCCGGTTCATCTCCTCGCGCACCACGTCAATGATCCGCAAAATCGACCGCTGCCCCAGAAGCAGGTACGAATAAATCCCCGCCCCCA
>DATBHX010000034.1:0-5091 GCA_036557225.1 Candidatus Angelobacter sp. | reverse complement strand
TGATCGCCGATATCAATGGTGATGGTCTACAAGAGATCGTCATTCCGTTTGATGACTTCAACTCTGGCGGCCTCCAGCTCCGTGCTTTTGGCGGTGATGGCAGCATCCTGAAAACCTGGGCGCTCACGGGGGTCAATAATTCTTCAACGAATTTCGACGGGGCAGCAACGATTGGCGACTTCAACCAGGATGGAACCACAGATATCGCAGTTGCTTACATGCTTTCTGCGCCAAATGTGTTTCCTGGGGCGGTGACAATTCTCGATACTCATTCTCCTTTTGTCGCTGCCAACAATGATTGGCCAATGGTTCTGCAGAATGTGCGCAACAACCCCGTGTTGCTGCGCCAGTCTGCCAGCACTCTGACTGTTGCCTTGGCTTCGGGTTCGAACCCATCCGTAGTTGGCGACAACCTGGTCTTTACCGCGACGGTCTCTCCGAATACTGGAACCGGCTCCGTTCAGTTCATGGATGGAGACACTCCGATTTCAGGCAGCATCGCTCTCAGCAATGGCGCAGCTTCATTCACCACGAGCGCGCTGGCGCTGGGGAGCCATTCGATCACTGCGCGTTACACGGGCGATAATCAGCTCTCACCTTCAACCAGTGCTGCCTTCACGCAAAGCGTTGCGAAAGACAGCGCCAGTGTTGCGGTGAACCTGACCGCGGGATCGAATCCTTCCCTCGAGGGCGATTCTCTTACCTTTACTGCCAGTGTGACGCCCAGCGCGGCTACCGGTACCGTGACCTTCTTTGATGGCGGCACTCCGATTTCGGGGGACCTGCCGCTGGTTGGTAGTTCAGCCAGCATCACGACGTCCGCTTTGTCGCCCGGCACACATTCCATCACTGTGCAATACAGCGGTGATGCCACGTTCAACGCTGCAACTTCACTGGCATTCCTGCAGACCGTCAACCCGCCCAAAGCAAATGTTTCGATCAGCGTTCGGCTGAACCCCACGACGCATTCTCCAACGTTCGGTGATTCGCTGACGTTTACCGCCAGCGTTGTTCCGGCCGCAGCTACCGGAACCGTCACCTTCTTTGATAACGGTACCCCGATCTCCGGAGGCATTGCCGTCAGTGGCGGAACGGCTTCAGTCAGCACCTCAGCTCTGGCTGCGGGAACGCATTCCATCACCGCGCAATACAGCGGTGATGCCAATTTCAACGAGGCTACGTCGGCAGTATTCTCGCTGAGCGTGGCCAAAGCCAGAACGACCGTGACGCTCACGATTGCAGCGGGCGATGACGCCTTCAAAGCTGGAACGCCGGTCACTTTTGTTGCAACCATAACCCCCGCCAGCGCTTCGGGAACAGTGACTTTCTTTGATGGAGCCTCGGCCATTTCCGGTCCTGTG
Source organism: Candidatus Angelobacter sp. (assembly GCA_036557225.1). GTDB lineage: Bacteria > Acidobacteriota > Terriglobia > Terriglobales > Acidobacteriaceae > Angelobacter. The sequence goes on along the minus strand of DATBHX010000034.1, from coordinate 3,730 downwards.
CCGGTGAACGGCGGCTCGGCATCATTCGTCACCAGCACGCTCGCGTCGGGAACCCACTTCATCAGTGCACAGTACGGCGGCGATGCGAATTTCAGCGCATCCAGTTCCACGGCGCTGAAGGTGAAAGTCAAATAAGCCTGGTTGCAGTCAACCCAGAAGGGCTGAAAAGGGAGCTCCGGCAAGGGGCTCCCAAATTTTTTGCGCTCCTAATCGCAAGACGCTGCATTGCGACTGAGCCCCCGTGCAAGGTAAGTTCTTAGCTGAGTTAATTCATCCAAGGAGGGATTCATGCCGCTGGTTCAAGTCACCCTGTTGAAGGGCCGTACAGTCGAGCAAAAGCGCAAAGTTGCGGAGCGCCTCACGCAGGTGATGGTGGAAGAGGGCAAGGCCGCGAAAGAAGCCGTGGTGGTTACTTTCATCGAGGTCACGCGGGAAGATTACGCGAGCGCAGGCGTGCTGCTGGCCGACAAGAAGTAGTGCTCGCGCCGCCCCAGTTAGTCCCACATCGTCCGCGGTCTCGCGATTATTCCTGCCGCAAGGCCGCCACGGGATCTACGCGCAAAGCGCGCAGTGCCGGGACATAGCATGAGAGCAACGCGGCAGCGGCCACCAGCAGCGCCACTGCGGCGTAAGTCGCGGGATCTACCGGCTTGACGTTGAACAGCAGGCTTCCCATGAAGCGCGAGAGGCCGACTGCGCCGATCAAGCCAATGCCGATGCCAAGCAAAATTGGCCGCATGCCCTGGACAACAATCAGCGCCAGCACTTTCGCAGGCGTTGCGCCCAGAGCAACGCGCAATCCGATCTCTGATGTCCGGCGGCCTACGGAGTAAGCCAGTACTCCATACACGCCGACCAGGGCAAGCAACAACGCCACTGCGGCGAAGATCGTGATCAGGAACATATTGAACCGGCGCGGCGCTACGGAATGCGAAACCACTTCATCCATGGTCTGAACATCTGAGAGTGGCAGGTTGGGATCAAGCTCTTTTAAGATCGACCGCAGCGTGGGCGTGAGCGCTACGGGATTGTTCGCTGTGTGCACGGCAAACTGCATTGGTCCTGGTCCGTATCCGTAGGAAGGAAGATAAACGGTGAGAGTGGGATCGGAATCAAGTCCACGCTCGCGCTGGTTGGCAGCCACGCCAATCACCTCTGCGGAATCATTGCTCTGTCCTTTCCACAGCAGCGCCTGACGGCCTACCGGATCTTCGCCGGGCCACAGCGTATCGGCGAGGCGTTTGCTCACAATCACACGCCACGGCTTGCCGATCTGATCGTGCTGGTTGAAAGTGCGGCCTTTGAGAATAGGAATGCCCATGGTGCGGAAGTAATCTCCGCTTACGATACGCCAGCCAGCCCAGGGGAAATGCCGGTTGCTGTCGCCGTCAGGGCGCTCGGCTGCGACCATGCCCATACCTGGGTCCCAGCCTACGATCGGCCGCGACTGCAAGGCAGCCACGGACTGCACGCCGGGAACCGCGCGCACGCGATCGAGAAAAGCGTTGTGCAATTCGCTGGCGCGCTCTTTGTACGATCCGGGAATGTTCACCCCGACGAGCAGACGATTTTCCGCCGCGAAACCGCGGTCCACACGCAACAGGCGATCAAAGCTGCGGATGAGCAACCCGGCGCCCACCAGCAGCATGAGCGAAAGTGCGACTTCAATCGCCACCAGCACGGAACGCAAGCGCTTTTGTGAGCGCGAACCCGCCTGGCTGCGCTCGCCTTCGCGCAATCCGGAAACAATGCTCTTGTAAGGCGCCTGAAACGCCGGAACCAGGCCGGAGAGGATTCCCGTGAGCACCGCGGCCATCAGCGTGAAGACCAGTACCCAGGGATTGATGCCGATTTCCTCGATACGGGGAATCCCGCCGGGGTCCGCGCCCTTGATCGCCGCCAGCGCGGCCATTGCCAGAACGATGCCGCAAATCGCGCCAGCCAGCCCGAGCACCAGAGACTCAGTCAGCACCATGCGAAAGATGCGCGCACGGCTGGCGCCCAGCGCGGCACGCACGGCAATCTCGCGCGTGCGTCCAGTCGCTTTGGCCAGCAGCAGATTTGCCAGGTTGACGCAGGCAATCAGCAATAGAAATCCTACGGCGCCCAGCAAAACCCAGAGTTTTGCGCGCAGGTCCTTGTCCGCCTGCCATTCTGATGACGTGGTGATCGTGATGCCCATGCCTTTGTCATCTTTGGGATAGTCCTGGGCCAGGGAGACGGCGACTGTTGTGAGATCCGCCTGAGCGGCTTGCAGGCTGACGCCGTCGGCCAACCGGCCGATCACCATGAACTCAAAGCTGCCGCGGTCGGCATTCGCCTTGTGCACGAACGGAATGAAGACATCGGCTGCGTCGAGCCAGGGTTCTCCTGGCGGCAGCACGCCAACCACCTGATAAGACTTTCCATTCAGCTGGACGGTCTTTCCCACCGCCTGCGGATCGCCATTGAAATGCGTCTTCCAGAACTTGTTGCGCAGCAGCAATACGTTGTTGTCATGACCGGCTTGGTCTTCACCGGGGAGAAAATCGCGGCCGACGACGGGATTGATACCAAGCACACGGAAGAAGCCGGCGGAGATCGCACCGCCTTTAATCTGCTCCGGTTCGCCGCTACCAGTCAGATTCGCAGTGAGGTCATGGTAGCAGGCGATCCCGGCAAAGGTTCGATTGCGCGCCTGCACGTCCCAGAAATTGGCTTCGGTGAAAGTGGCACGGTCCCATTGATTGCCGACCCGCGATTCCCACAGACCCACCAGACGCGAGGGCTCGGCGAACGGCAGGGGCTGCAGCAACACCGAATAGAAGACGCTAAAGATGGCCGAGGTGGCGCCGATACCGACAGCCAGCATGAGCACAGCCAGGAACGTTGTACCCGGATTCTTTCTCATGTTGCGGACAGCCTGGCGAATGTCGAGGAGAGTGGAGTTCATAAGGCCCTCGCTTGAGATGGAATGTGCACACGACCGCGCGAATAATGAGACTGGCACAGGGACGAGCTGGTTAGGGAAATTTTAGCCGAAATCGCAGCAGCGGAGCGGCTGCTATTCGACCACCCGGTACAGGTCACGGGTGCGCTGTTCCATGATCGCGTCCAGGCCGCCGATCACATATTGCTTGAAGTGCGGCGAGTCACGGTGCGCCTGCAGCGCGGCTTCGTCCTTATATTGCTCGTAGAAGAGAAATTTGCGCGGATTCTCCGTGCACTGGTGCCCGATATACATCAGGCAGCCAGGCTCGCGACGGGAATGCTCCTGCAAAATGCGCAGGTATTCGCGGCATTTCTCTTCTTCGCCGGGCTTTACCAGCATGTCAACCTTTAAGACAATCATTTTGCTTTCACGCTTTTCAGCGTAGCGGATTTTGCCGGAACGCTCAGGACGTCGGCCTCAAACTCGGCCAGCATCATGGTCTGGTCGCGGTCAGGGCCGGTAGAGACCATGCCGATGGCAGCCCCGCTCTCGCGCTCAATGAATCGCAGATATTCCTGCGCCTTCCTGGGCAGCGCATCAAAGCCGGCTGCACTTTCGGTCGATTTTTTCCAGCCCGGCATTTTTGTGTACACGCACTCCACCTGGTCAAAGCCGGTAGCCAGTGCGGGTATGGAGTCGACTTTCTTGCCGTTGATCTTATAGCCGACGCAGACCGGGATCTCGTCAAGTTAGTCGAGCACGTCCATCTTGGTGACCACCCACCAGTTCACGCCGTTGATCATCTGTGCGTAACGCAGC
>DATBHX010000033.1:0-8056 GCA_036557225.1 Candidatus Angelobacter sp. | reverse complement strand
TGGACACCGTCCCCGGCCAGGTGGCGCAGTGGCTCTCCGGCAGAGGCCAGGTGAGCTACAACGTGCGTTTTGACGGCAAATCGCCCTCCGATCTGCTTCCCAGCGCGAATGCGCGGATTGAGTTCCAGGTCAGCAACGGCGCTTCCAGAATGCTGACGCTGGAAGGGGGCCGGCCGCTGAAATTTCAGGCGGCGCAAGGCGCTCTGGAGATCGATAAACAATCCTTAAAGATTTTGCCAAGCAAATTTAAAGCAGAGAACCGCATCTACATAAGCAGCGGGACCATATCCCTGGCGAACAAGCAGGCGAAGTTGAAGGTGAGCACCAGCGGGACGGAGTGGCAGATCACCGGCGCGCTGGAAAAACCGGACATTACGCCGCAGCCGCTCACCGCACAGGCGGCTCCCGCGCGAACCAAATGAAGCTTGCGCGCGCCATCCTGACCGTACTTCTGCTGGCCAGTATCGCTTTCATCATCAAACAGGAGCCTTGGGCGGCTTCGCAGCCGCCGGTCGCGCAGGCCTCGCCCAGCACTACACATCGCCTGGCGCAAAGCATGCAAGGCAAGCTTGATCATATACAGCAGAACGGCAATCTTGCCCATCCGGACCAGACGCCCACCGTCATGACCGAAGAAGAGGTCAATGACTACATTGCCAGTGGACGCGTCGTGCTGCCGCAAGGCGTGAACAAGCTGAGCATGGAAGGGCGCACGGGCGTGGTCACGGCCTTCCTGAACGTTGATTTTGACCAGATCCGCGCCGGCCAGAAATCTTCCAACCCCATGCTTTCGGTCTTCAGCGGCCAGCACGACGTGCGGGTTGAGGCCGATGCTGCCGGCAGCGGCGGGCAGGGAAGCGTTCATGTGCGCGAAGTAAGCATTGACGGATTTTCCGTCCCGCATGTGGCGTTGGAATATTTTGTCAGCAAGTACATCACGCCCAAATATCCCAACATTGGCCTCGATTCAAAATTCCAGCTGCCCAACCGGATCGATCTGGCCACCGTCGGATACCACAAGATGACGGTCACGCAGAAGTAAACAATAACCCTGATGCCTCGCAGGTAGGATAGAACTCTGTGAGGACAGAGAATGAAAACCTGCGCAGCGTGGCTTGTTCTGACGGCGTTGATGTTCTGCAAGTCCAGCCAGCCTGACACCGGCAACTCCATTGCATTGCCGAATCCCGGATTGTTTCGATGTGCTGCGACGCGGTTGTGGCAAGATGAAAAGCCGCAACCAGGCGAAATATATCCCGAACGAATGTTTGTGGATCACTTCGACCACGACGGGTGTCCGCAGGGACTGCTGGCGCTCTATGACAAAAGCACATCAGAAGATGAGATCAGGGCGGCGATTAATCAGCGCTATGGCAAGTGGACCAAAGATCGTCCGGAACACCAATACCTCTGGCGGGTTGAACCGGAGAGGTTTGTGATTCAGCTAGGAACAATCAAAGGCAAGAAGAACAAGTGCATGGCGGACGAAGAAATGAGGCAGCTCATTTACCTGTCGCTCGACGTGGGGAAAACCATGAAGTAGCTCTCGATCGGTCTGCGTGCGGCGCAAGCTCAACTCCGATAGAATATTCCGCATGTTAAAGCACATTCGCTGGAATGACGTTGAGCAGGAGCAGCTGAATCCGCTGCTGGATCGCCAGATGATTACCGGCCAGGACCTGATGCTGGCTCGCGTCCTGTTGAAAAAGGGCTGCGTGGTGCCGGAGCACAGCCACGTGAATGAGCAACTCACGTACATCGTGGAAGGCGCGCTCAAGTTCTGGATTGACGGCAAGGAAATCATTGTCCGCGCCGGCGAGGTGCTGTGCATCCCCTCAAACATGCCGCACAAGGCCGAGGCGCTGGAAGACACGGTTGACCTCGACGTCTTTCATCCACCGCGCCAGGACTGGCTGAACAAATCGGATTCCTATCTGCGGAATGCCGAGCCGGTAAAGCGCTAGAGCTTTTTCACTTTGATGCTTGAAGTACCTCAGCGGCTAAAGCCGGAGAATCTTTAACCGCCTCAACGCAGGGCTAAAGCCTTGTCAGCGTTCTTTATCCCGAGGATCGAGCCGGTAAAGACCGGGTTGGCTGTGCCTGTTTGGCGTGTGGCGTCAGCAGCTACCACGCTCAGCGGCGCAGGATCGATGGTGAGTACTCCATTGTTCGAGGTTACCGTGTAATTGCTCAGTCTTCCGTTCGGATCAGCCAGCGTGGGAATGATCGCGTAGAAACCTACAGGACTGGTTGGATCGGCAATGCTCGCGTACGTGGCGGTAATGTTAGCCGTTCTTGAGCCCGGTGATGATCCCGGTGAAAGCCGGGTTTGGATCACCGTAGAAACGGCTGGCATTGGCTGCGGTCACAGTCAGCACTGACGCAGTGATAGTGAGCGTGCCGTTATTGACGATCACGGCGTAGTTGCCCAGCTTGCCTGCAGGATCAACCAGCGTGGGAATAATCTTTTCCGATGCCTGCGTCGCCGGCCTGGCTGTCAGGACAACGAGACAGCACAGCGTGTTCAACAAAAGAGAAGCTTGCTTCGCGCAGGCACAGCGCGTACCGCTAGGGAAGGCCTGGAGCCCGGAAGGAGAAAAACGCTCTGGCCTGAAAACCGAGTTCGGATGGGATGAAAGCCGGAAGAATTTGCTTTCATTCCGCGTACGTTCACTTGCAGTGGCAATGTATGCGCTGGGGATTAAAGCGCTCTTAGGAGCAGATTAAAAGTTTTAATCTTGGCGCTGCCGGTTCTTTGATGTCTGCTTTCTGGTGGAACTGCCGACGACTGGATTCGCAGGCGATGAATAGGGAGAGGCTGGTTGGAGAAAGAACCAGCCTCCCCGGTGGTGGAAACTGCGTCAACGCAGTCTGGTTATGGAGATGATGACGTCGAGGACCTGCGCCACGGGCGCCGGCGAGACAGAGCCAACCGGCGTCTGTTCGCGGTCCTTCGCTACGAAAGACGCTTTTGGGGGAGGGAAAGCCGCCAATCCAATCGCGCCTCTGCTTCTCATCATCTCCCGGCTCCGGCTGACCGGCGGCCGGCTCGAGCGGGGCCAGCATGCGCCGATGCAAAGCATGCGACTGGCGTTCGACACCGCAGTTTTAGCGGGACCGCGATATCAAACCGTACACTGCCCTTGCCAAAGCGCTCCCAACCACCACACCATTTTTGAGGTCGGGCTTATGCATTTGTCCGGGCAGGAACATGCAACGGCCCGCGTGGAGGTCATTCATCGCGGACTTTGTGTTCACCCCGACAGCACGTTCATCTCACCAGCAGCGGCTTAGAAGTGGATTAGCGTTTCATTAAAATTCTTCATTCGCAGTTTGCACACTCGAATAATCTTGCGCGGAAAGTTTTCCGAGCTGCAAACGCAAAGTGTGGCAACTCAGTTGCGTTACGAGACGTCGAGGCCGATGGAGCGCATCAGCTCAATACCATTGTGGGTCGTCACCACGCCGGGGCGGAGCCGGTAGTCGAAGGAGAGTTTGTCATCCTCGAATTTTTCCTGGAAGTGTATGTTGGCCAGGCAGTCAGGAAAGGTTTCAGCGAGCGAAGTCAGAGCCAGATCGTGCGTGGTGACCAGCCCGATGGCGCCATTGCGGATCAAAGTTCGCAAAATGCCCTGCGTGCCGACACGGCGATCGTCAGAGTTTGTGCCTTGCAGAATTTCGTCGAGTAGGAAGAGCGAGGGCTGCGCGGCCGCAAGGTCGATCACCTGGCGTACCCGCTTGATTTCAGCGTAGAAATGTGAGATGCCCTGCTGCAGCGAATCAGCCACGCGCATGGAGGCGCCAATGGAGAGATGTGAGAGCCGCAGCCTGGCGGCGCGAACGGGCGCTCCCATCATCGCCAGCACGGCGTTGATGCCGATCACACGCAGGTAGGTGCTCTTACCGGACATGTTGGAACCGCTGACCAGCAACACCTGGTTCTTTCCGCCCAATGCTGCGTCGTTGCGCACGCATTTATCAGCCGGCAATAAAGGATGGCCAAGCGCTTCGCCTTCAAAACAGGGAGCGCTGCCAGCCGGCGCGAATTCCGGGAACGGATCTTCCGTGTGCTCGTACGCGTAGGCAGCGAGGGAAGAGAGAGTCTCGAATTCGGAGACCACGTTCAGCCAGACATCAATGTTATTGCCGTAACTACGCCGCCAGCGTTCCAGGGCGAAGGCAAGCTGCACAGAGTAGAGCAGCGGAACGTCAAAGAGGCGGACAAACCAGTTGTGGCGCGAGTCATCGAGATCGGAGAGCGTGTCGAGTTTGGCGATGCACGCTGAAGGCGGCAGGCCATGGGTGATCAGCTGTGATTGCAGCTGCTGCAGTCGCGGCGAGGTAAATTTTCCGGCTTCAATGCGGCGCAGGACCTCGGCGAGCGAGTCGAGGTCTTTGTGCGTCTCGCCCAGACCGGCAAAGATCTTTTCCAGGACATGACGCAGACGGAACATGATGCTGCCATTAATGGCGATGAGGGCAAGCAGCGGCGTCCATAAAACGACGAAGGCGTAGACCAGCGCGCCGAGATTCAGCGCGGCCAGCAGCAGCGCCCACCAGCGGCCGTCTTTGAGACCGCTTTGCTCTTTACCCCATTGCGAGAGCGCCTCAGGATGCGCATCAATGCGCTCGCTCTCGCCGGCGACGGCCAGCGCTTCGCGAAAATCAAGTTTTGGTTTCAATTCAGCGATGGCGGCCTGGCGCTGCTCGATCTCCTGCATCGAAGCGGGCGTGAGCAGCCAGCGGGAAAGGCATTGCCGGCCCATGCGCGTACGCGCCGTGGAGAGCAGCTGAAACAGGCTTCCCTGGCCAAGAATGTCGAGGTCTTCGGCATAGAGATGAAGCGGATCTTTGAACTCGTCTCCAGTGTCGCCAAAGCCGGCCCAGCGGTCTTCCATCCGGGCCAGACCGCGACGGTAAACCTCGGCGGCGCGTTTGGCAGCATTCATGTCCCGCACTACACGCCGATGAATGACGACCAGAGCGATGAAGAGAATGATGGCCGCAATCAACAGAAAGAAGAGGGGCGATCCGGTGCGGGAGAACCAGGCCAGTACGACAATGGCGATAAACACCGCGATACGCGCGTTCCCCAGCCACAGATGTTTCCGCTGAAGCTGGCTGGCGGTGGCTTCACGCTGCTGCAATCGGTTTTGATATTCGCGCGCGGCGGAGTTTTCGTTCACGGATATTCATTGTGGCGGGTCGGGCGGGGAATTGCAAAGGAAGGCATGATTTGGCCTGCTTCGCCGAGGGCAAGCGAAGCGCAGGCGCGCCAGCGAGCGCTTGTGGTGACGAAAGGCTCAGGTGTCCATAGCCGTATCGACACGGCGGCAATTGGCCATGTTCGCAGTTTCATTTTGCTGCCGGGATTGCTATGGTTGAGATCCCCCGAAACAGTTCTCCCAGTCATATCCGCAAGAATCGACGGAGCAGCAAAGAATCATGAAGCAGCGACGCGCGCGTTCTCCCCGATATTCTGTTCCCAACAACGAACAGGTGCTGGTTACAATCGGCAACGACCAACTGAAAGGCACCCTTCAACTTTTGTCGCTGACCGGCGGCGCCGTCCGCCTGGACAAGCGATTTGCCTCAGGCACGCTGGGTGACATCGGAATCAAAACGGTTTCCGGCACTGTAATGGCGGCGATTGAGCTGTTACACATGGCCAACGCCAGAGGCCAGGCCTTCCGCTTCCTGGCCATGGGCCCCGTGGCCCGTCAGAGATTGGTGGACACGTTGGGCAAGATGCGCAGCCAGGGGTTAGCAGTCCAAAAGACGCCGCTCGACCAGGTCCGCAGCTTTGCCCACGGCATGGTGAAGAAGTTCGGCCGCTAGCAACGAACCTTTTGGCGGGAACCTACCAAGACTTCAACGCGAGGCGGTGGCTGCCTTGGCGGCTGTCGATTGCTTCAGTTCGCCCAGGGCTTTCTGTCCTTTGAACCACTGCATCACAAAAAAGCCGTGCAGGCCGACAGCAAGGATGCCCCACAGCAATGACATCAGCATGGCAGGAACCATGTCCGCGCAGTAGAGGACGACGCCGATCCAGAAGGCCCAGCGCTGGCCTTTGCGCGCGGCAAAGCCTAGTCCGATGAGTAGGCCGACCCACAGTGCTGCGGCAGCGCGAAGATAGAAGAAGTTGCCCTGATGCAAATCGCGCCCGTAGATGATGAGCAGGTCAAAAAAGCCTATGTTGACGATGAGATTCAGCTTGATGAGCAATAGCCCGGTGCCAAGCGCAGCCAGGCCTGCGGCTACAAAAAAGTACATGGCATAGGTCTGGACGTCATTCCGCAGATCGGCAAGGCGCTGCTCTTCCGCGGCTTTGTATTCTTCATCGGTACGGCCTGCGCCGACATTCAAGGTTTGCATAAAGGAAACTCCGGCTGGTAATCATGCCTCAGGATAGTGGTTTGTTCAACAGGTAAAAGATCAGTAGGATACGGACCGGACGATTGGCAGAAGAAAGTAAGCGGGTGCTGAATGTTTTGCAGCGCGCGCTCCGCCGAGCTACACGCCGCCAAGCCAAAATCAGTGCCTATCCCGTCAGCCGAAAACGCGACTGCCGGGACCCCGGGCTTGTTAAGGCCCCCAGCCCCAAGCGTAAGGAAGGGAATGCGCGACGCTGCCCAACGGAGCTACGCTAACTTGGCCGAAGATCAATTCGTAACACAATACCATTGGCCATTTTTGTCGATACAACAAGTTTGGGTTTGAAGGCAGACGTTGTTCACCCACCAGATGCAGCCGGCTTCACACTGATCCGCTTTGGCGGTTGCAGGCTGAAAAATAAATAGACACAGTGTTAGAAACATCCCAAGTAAAGTCAGCAAACGTCTACGGAGACGTGACGGCAAAATATTTGTCATAGTAGACTCCTTTCACAAAAAGCGGAGCGAGTCTAGCACGCTGCGAAGTTTTCATAGCGTCAAACATGAGAATTGTAGAAGCTAGTAGTCCCAAATCAGGACACTAACCAGCTTGAGGGTGAAACCATAAATCTATTGCTGCACTCGATTCGTACCGGCTTAAGTTTGTTGAGCAGATTTTTGGCCGCGCGCTACGCTGAGCTACACCCCGCCAAGCCAAAATCGGGCTCGTCGGGGACCCCGTGGCCACAGGCGCGAGGAAGAAATCATCTTGCGCGCACCCGAGGCGGTGTAGTGGTTGGCGTTGGAGTCGGAGTAGGAGTAGGAGTCGAAGTAGGGCTCGGTGTGGGAGTTGGCGTCGGGGTGGGCGAGTGCTCTGGTGGCCTCGGAGATGGCGAGGGGTTTTCAAGTTGCTGGACTTGCACTTCGGTGTAGCTTTTCCCGGGTAAGGCACTGCTGGCTGGACATTTTCTTGTTATCGAGGCTGATTTTTTCCAGGGTCGCACAAAGGTGACTAGGCTTGGTCGACCATCACACGGAACGACGTTAAGCTGCAGAAACTGTGGATCTTCACTGACGACTTCACCAACAGCAACATCCGCCGGGCCCTGATAGCTCAGGCGTAGTGTCGTTGAAAGCAAGATACTCAGTGCGACTAAAACCAATCTCAGGCCCACAGGTTTACCCCTTTTGACATGAAGTATTAGTAGGATGCCATGGCTGCCCGCTAACAATGGTTTTCAAGGCTTCTGAGTCGATCTCATGCAAACAGAACCTTCTTGAAACCGGGTTGTACACTCCTCTGCTTTGCAATGTAAAACTAAGATTTGTCTCTCTTGCTCCTGGATTCTCTAACGCATAGTTGGTCATGCCGGGGTTGACAACAACATAAACGCGGACATCTTTTGTCTCTCCCTTTCCGATAGTGACCGGTATCGTCAACTTTTGCTGGTTAGGAGGTTCAAAGTGTATGAACGAAGACCCTACGTAGAATGGAGTCGGTTGTGACATATTGAGTTCAATTGATGCAGAAGTGATGTGGTCTTCGGCTGTGCCTGTATTGCTTATGCTCAAGCCATAAATAAGGTTCAGGTTTTTCGTCTGAGGATCGTAACTAAGAGTGACATCATCTGCCCAAATCAACCTGATATCCGGCGAAGGTCTGAGCGTAGTCCAAGCCTCCT
>DATBHX010000032.1:0-6129 GCA_036557225.1 Candidatus Angelobacter sp. | reverse complement strand
CGTCTTTGCCACACTGGGATCAGTCCACGTATAGAGCTTCTTCATCCCAAACACGATTGGCAGCCAGAACAGGAACATCAGCCACAGATTGCTCGCTGCGGCTTCCCAGATCCTGCGACCGACGCGTCCCCAGTTGCCGCCGCTGGTGTATTGCAACATGAGCAGAACCAGCGATCCCATGGTCAGGCCAAACCAGAACATGAACGAGAACAGCCAGGCGCGGAGGAAGAGAACCCCTCCGTTATTCGCTGTCAGGGCAAGCGCTATAGTCACCACGGCAAACACCGCGCCCACGACCAGCACGCGCGAACGCATGCGGTCAAGGATCGCCGGCGGGGCGTAATCCTGGGGCGTAACTCGAGTCACCGTGTGGCTCATCGTTTGTTCCCCTTGGGCGTGTTGTCCGGCACCGGCTGCTGCGGTATGGTGGCCGCAGGCGTTACGTAAGATGTGTCTGGAATTCTGATTTGTTCCTCTCCAGGCTTGCTCAATTTGTCGCGATCTCCGGCCGCTACATCGGCTTCTGTGGCCTTCTGGCTCAACTGCAGCGCGCGGATGTAAGCCGCGATCGCCCAGCGATCGGCCGGTTTCACCTGCGCCTGATAGTCGGGCATGCCGCCGAAGCCGTTGCTGATCACATCATAGAAATAGCCTAACGGAGCATTGCGCAGGCGCTGCACATGCAGTGATGGCGGGCGCTTGAAGCCGCGCTGCACGATCATTCCGTTGCCATCGCCGACGCGCGAGTGGCAGGGCGTGCAATAAATGTTGAACCGCTGTTGGCCGCGCTCGAACACCCGCATGCGTTCTTCCGTGGTCCCGCTCGGCAGCGGCAACTCATTGCCGTAGACGTTGCCGTGCTTGCCCGTCAGATAGTAGCTGTTGGGATCGAGTTGTTCACGATCCATGATCTGGCTCTCAGTGCAAATCTCTGCGCCGCTGGCTGGGCAGTCCGGCGTAACACCGTCCACGGTGCGCGATACGGTACCCGGCACGGGATAGCGGGCTGAGCGGCGATCAGAAAAGAATTCACTGGAACGCAGCGGAATGAATTTCGGCTGGTTATGCATATCCTGGCGACAGCCGGAAATCACAGCGAAGCCGGCTGCAGCCAAAAGCAGCCCCGCTACACGGAGTTGTGCCGTCCGATTAATAAGGCACCTCCGTTACCTCTTCAGGGCTAAAACTCTCCAGCAGCTTCCTGGTATCGGAAACGCTGAACCGTGGGTCCTGCGACTCAATGCACAGGAAGAAGCGGTCGCGGCTGGCGCGAACAAAGTTCGGTGAGTTGAATACCGGATGATACGGCTGCGGCAGCCCATTCAACGCCAACATCCCGAACACCGCCGCCAGCGACGCGCCGAGCACTGCGCACTCAAACGTCACCGGGATGAATGACGGCCAGGAGTGGAACGGCTTGCCGCCGATGTTCATGGGATAGTTGATCACTGAAACCCAGTATTCGAGCGAATACCCGCCGATCATACCCAGCATGGCGCCAATTAAAACGATGAGCGAGACGCGGTTATGATGCGCGCCGATCGCCTCGGCAGCCTCTTCCAGCGGATACGGCGTATAGGTATCCATCTTGCGATACCCGGCCGCGTATGCGCCCTTGGCGGCGTGCACCAGTTCGGTCGGCGTTTCGAACTCCGCCATCAGTCCGTAGATAGGGGCAGCAGTCATTCTTTCACCTTCGCCTGCGGCAACAGCGTCCGCATTTCAAAGATGGAGATCGCCGGCATGAGCCGGATGAATACAAAGAAGAGCAAGGTAAAGAATCCCCATGTGCCGACAAAGATCATCATGTCCCATTTGGTGAACCAGTACATGCCCCACGAGCTGGGAACATAATCGCGCTGCAGGCTCATGACTACGATCACGAAGCGCTCCAGCCACATGCCCGTATTCACGATCACCGAGATTATGAATAGCTTCCAGGGCGTGGAACGAACGCTGTTAAACCACAGCGATTGGGGAAGTAGGATGTTGCACAGGATGAGCATGTAGTAATAAAACGCATACGGACCGTGCAGACGGTTGTTCACCATCGCCAGCTCGTATTTGTCATTGCTGTACCAGCCGATAAACATCTCCATGGCGTAGGAATAAGCCACAATCTGCCCGGTTGCCAACATCAGCTTGCCGCAGTTCTGCAGGTGCCGCAGGGTAATGAAGTCCTGCATGCCGTAGAGATAGCGGAAGGGAATGGCCAGCATCAGCACCATGGCAAAGCCGGAGTAAATGGCGCCGGCGACGAAATACGGCGGGAAGAACGTGGTATGCCAGCCCGGAACCACGGATACCGCAAAGTCGAGTGACACCACGCTATGCACTGAGAGCACCAGCGGCGTGGCCAAACCGGCCAGCAGCATGTAAGCCGTTTCATACCGGTTCCAGTGCCGCGCCGATCCTCGCCAGCCCATAGCCAGCATGCCGTAGATGCGCCGCACCACCAGGGTTTTGGCGGAATCGCGCAAGTTAGCAAAGTCGGGAATCAGGCCGATGCCCCAGAACAGGAACGAAACCGTAAAGTAAGTTGAGACAGCAAAGACGTCCCAGATCAGCGGGCTGCGGAACTGCGGCCACACGCCCATGGTGAGCGGGATCGGAAACAGCCAGTAGGCCGCCAGCCACGGTCGCCCGGTGTGCATCAGAGGGAACAAACCGGCCTGCATGACGGCAAAGATCGTCATGGCCTCAGCAAAGCGGTTGATCGAGGTACGCCAAGCTTGCTTGAACAGCAACAGAATCGCCGAGATCAGCGTTCCCGCGTGACCGATACCGATCCACCACACGAAGTTGACGATGGCAAAGCCCCATCCGACCGGAATATTAATGCCCCAGATGCCGGTGCCTTTAAACAGCAGATAGCCGACGGCAGTATTGAACATGCCGAAGATCGCCAGGCACAAAGCAACAACCAGCAACCAGAAGACCGGCGTGTGCTTGGTGAGCACGATGCCGGCAATCCGATCTGTAACCGTACCGAAGGTCTGGCCGGGGCCGATGATCGGCGGCCTTACGCCTTTGGGTGGTCGAACGTCAATTTGTTCGATCGTGGGCATTCGTTAGCCTTCTCCGTGTCCCGATGCCAGCTTGGGGTTCGGGTTCCGCACCGCCGCCAGATATGTGGTGCGCGGCCGCGTATTCAATTCCGCCAGAAGCTGGTAATAGCGCGTTGAGTTTTTACGCTTGGAAACCGCGCTGTCCTTGTCCTTGATGTTGCCGAATACGATTGCCTCAGTGGGACAGACCTGCTGGCAAGCGGTCTTGATCTCTCCATCCCGGATCAGGCGTTCTTCTTTTTCCGCCGTGATGCGCGCCTGGGTAATGCGCTGCACGCAGTAGGTGCACTTTTCCATCACGCCGCGGCTGCGCACGGTCACGTCAGGATTGCGCCCCAGCTTAAGACTTGGCGTTTCGTAGTCGGCAAAGAGGAAGAAGTTGAACCGCCGGACCTTGTACGGGCAGTTGTTGGAGCAGTAGCGTGTGCCCACGCAGCGGTTATAGACCATGTCATTCAGGCCTTCGGTGCTGTGGATGGTCGCGCCCACCGGGCAAACCGGCTCGCACGGCGCATTTTCGCACTGCATGCACGGTACCGGCTGGAAGTAGACGCTTGGATTCGCAGGGCTGCCTTCATAGTAGGAATCAATGCGGATCCACTGCATCTCGCGGCCACGTTGCACCTGCTCCTTGCCGACCACTGAAATATTGTTCTCTGACTGGCACGCTACGGCGCACGCCTGGCAGCCAACGCACGAGTTCAGGTCAATCGACATGCCCCAGGCATATGGGTCATAAAAACCCTTGTCCCTGAAATCCGGATAGAGCGATTCCGGCGCGCCTGGCTTGTCCGCCGGCGTTTCACCGAGAATCTTCTCCGCGAAATCCTGGTCCTTGATTTTGTTTTGGACGAAATCTTCAAGCGTCGCCACCCGCACCGGCTCGCGCTCGTCCATGCTGAAGTGGCCCTGGGTGATGGCCAGGTCCCAATACTTGTTCTTGCTGACGGTGATCGTCGCGCCCGCGCCGATATACTGCGCGCCGCTGGGACGAACCTTGTAGGCATCGTAACCCGTGCCTGTACCGACGCGGCCCGTCTTCCTTTGGCCGTATCCCAGGAAAAGAGTGATGGCATTATCGGGATGGCCCGGTTGCGGCCAGTACGGTACTTCTACTTTTCTGCCCTGAAATTCAACTTCGAGAACGCGTTGCGCGTCGGACTGGTGATCATTGTTGTCGCCCAGCTGGTTCAGCTTCCAGGCTGTCACCATCGCCGGGCTCACCATGGCAACGTTGTCCCAGGTATTGCGGGTCAGCGGCTTGGGTGTCTCCTGGAGCCACGCATTGTTGATAAAGCTGCCGTCGTAGATGGTTGGATCAGGACGGAAGGCCACTTCGATCACGCTTGGATCGACTGTCGCAGGCGCAGGCAATGCCCCTAGCTTGGCAGAAACCTGCCGAACAGGAACCGGGTTCTCGCTGACAACACCGTCATGCACCGAGCGCCGCCACCAGGCTTCAAAATCTGCCCCGGTATGCTGTGTTCTCCAGTATGTCTGCACTATTTCGTAAGCGGAGGTCCCACCCTGCTCGGTAAAGATGGCCAGCATCTCGTGCGCACTTCGTCCTTCGTAGAGCGGCATGATCATCGGCTGGACAATGCTGGCGACGCCGTTGTAGGCACGGCCATCACTCCAGCTTTCGAGATAATGAGTCTCAGGCACGTGCCAATGCATGAAATCAGTGGTTTCGTTTTTGTAGGGGGAAAGCTGAACGCGGAGCGCGACCTTCTGGAGAGCCTTTTCAAACTCCAGGTCTACAGGAGCATTGAAGACCGGGTTGCCGCCAATGATGATGATCGCGCGCACCTGGCCGGCGTTCATGTCCGCCACCAGCTCGCGGATCGACTGCCCGTGCTCCACCGGATCAATCTCAACCGGATCGATATACGTTACGGTCTGTCCAACATTTCCCAGCGCGGCGTTCATGGCGTGCGCCAGAGCATGCACCGCAGGAGACTGGAATTCACCAGGAACAACCACGCACTTGCCACGATGCGCCAGTAGATCGGCAGCAACGGCATCGGCCCACTTCTCCTGTTCGGCGGTGACCGCCATCGTTCCGGAAAAGGGCTCCCTCAAAGGCCAGACTTTGGCCGCCAACGCGCGGGCGACCTTCTCGACTTCAGACGGACGCAACACCAGGCGATGGTCGGCCTTGGCGCCCGTGGTGCTCGGCGAGCTCTCGGCCACGTACAGCCGGTTCATGCTCGGTTTTTCCAGCTTCCGGCTGCGCATAAAGTCGCGCGCATAGCGGACAAAGCCGGGGAACCAGGAGCCGGAGAGGAAATCTGCATCGAGCGAGACAACCACGTCGGCGGCGTCAAATTTGTAAATCGGATCGTAATAATTGCCGAACGCCAGCTTCGATCCTGCGCGAGCGCTATCGCGATTCACCGGGTCCCAGCGATGCCACTTCGCCTGTGGATAGAGCCGTTTGATGGCCTGCATCTGCCAGCCAAACGTCGGCGAACTTACGGCGCCGGTCAGAAAACGGAGCCCCGCTCCCTGCGCTGCCTTAAGCGCAGCCGCTTCACTCTGCAAGGCGAGAAAACATTCACCCCATGGCCTGCCTTCGCCCATATGCGTCACATAGTTGGAGCGATCAGGGTCATAAAGGTTCAGGATTGACGCCTGGGCAAACAGGTCGGTTGCGCCAAGGCTGGCCTGATGCTGCGGATTGCCCTCGATCTTTGTGGGGCGGTACTCGTGCGTCTCCACGACCAGCGGTAGCACATGGCCATGGAACGGCATGGCCGTGGCGTAAAAGATCGGCTTGCCGGGAATGAGCTGCTCCGGCTGGCGGACGTAAGGGAGTATCTGCTCCAGCGGCTGTTTGGTGCAGCCGGCGAGCCCGGCCAGCGCCATCGACGCTCCGGCCAGCTTCAGAAAGTTGCGCCGCGAAACCGGGTCCACCCACTCTGAGGCCTGGCGCGGAAATTCGCGCTCCAGTAATTCGCCAAACGCCTGCTGGTCAGCCAGCTCTTCCAGCGTACGCCAGAACTTTGGCCCCTTGGCCTCCGCCAGGCGCTGGCGCACCGTCTCCAGTTCCAGGCTGGCG
>DATBHX010000031.1:0-58598 GCA_036557225.1 Candidatus Angelobacter sp. | reverse complement strand
CATCGTCTAAGCTAAACTGTTCTTGTTCGCTGATGCTGCTGCCTCCGATGTTTTCCTGCTCATGGCTTCTAGACGCCTTGAACGATTCTAGAGAACTAGCTCTGTCCGGCTGCTGCTTGTGAGAGCTCTTTCACAGTGTGCACCGTCTGGTATTTTCTACCAGCAATCCAGACCGTTAGCTCCACCTCGTATTCGCTCACAAACAGTCCCCCTAAGTGATCGCCCTCATGGGTGTCATCAATCGCACACTGGATGCAATAGTCATATGTTGCGATGTGACCTGTGCTCCGGGGCTGTATGGCCCTGGTGTTCCCCTCATCAAACCTGAAGATTCGGTATCTGGGATCATCACTGCGTTCCTCATCCAGCCCGTACGAGTTCGACCAGTGTTTCAATATCCCAGCAGGAATGCGGAATATCCCGCTGATTTGTAGTATTCGAGAGTCTGTGTCGTTGAGAATGCTGAAGGTAATCTGCCTGATTTGATGCCCATCTTGCTGACGTAATGCCTGAGTCGTTTTAACCTGCGGGACAATGCCAGTCGGCTCCAGCTTCCCCCAAGCCTGAAGACGAGCCGGCAGCGCAGCAAGTACTTCCATTTCCTCCGTAAACTCGATGGGATTTAAATGAAGCAGGTCTCGAATCCCTTCTCTGCCGACTGACTTGTGTATGAACGCAATGACTGGTAACTCACGTTTCTCTACTCTGGTGATGTAGGTTGCGATCGCAATCTCTTGCTCAATCCAAACCGACGCACGTTGGTACTCGTTACCGTTATGACGTGAGATCTTGCCTCTCGGATGCAGCACGGTGATAAAGCCGGAGCAGTCGCGCAGGGCTACGAGAATGCTAGTGTCCAAACCTTTAATGTCCTGCACTTCCTCAGCGAAGAAGGCGTTCATTCCTGTAACTGACTTGACCATCGCCGTAATGCTTTTACCAAGAGATTTTTCAGCCGGGGTGAATTGGCCGCACGATACGAAGATGAAGGGTTCGTTCAACAGAAGTTTCTCCGAGTATGTGGTTCTTGAGTGTTTCTATCTTCGGCTGGAGTCCAAGGGGCGCCTTGGCGCACTCTTGCACATCCGGCTTTTCGATCACTAGAAAGCTGACGTGATTGTAAAGACCCAGCAGCGGTTATCCAAGACCCATTTTCTATACACTTCGGCATCCCAACATGATACAAAGGTAAGAAGGCCAAGTACTTACAGACGATGGTTAAGGTGACGAAAGACCAGCATTACATTCCGAAGTTCTATCTAAAGGGATTTACTGACACTGATAAGACTCTGTGGGTTTGCGAGCGATTTAAGCCCATTCGCCCCTCCAAGCCCAAGAATGAGGCTCACCGTCCTGATTATTACACCCACAGCGAAAACGGGGGTCGCGGCGAGATTGCTGAAGACATGTTGCTTCGGATCGAGTCGGTTGCGGCTCCGATCATTCGCAAGATTGGGAATCCCCAATATCAGCTCACGCGGCAGCTTGCCGGGAATCTCTACATGTTTGTCGCGTTCATGTTCGCACGTGTTCCGAGTATGCGCGAATACTCTGATCAAATATCTTCGGCAGTTGCCAAGAAGACTCACCTTGAGTATGCGCGGGACAAAGCTAGATTTCATGCTTCTTGTGCTACGTTTGAAAGTTCTTCTGGCAAATCTCTAGGAATCGATTACGAAGAACTGCGTCAGCACTTTTTGAAGGGTAACTATGAGTTTGTCCAAAGTTCGGTCGCATTCAATTTAGGCACGATGTTCGATAGCGCGTTCCATGTCCTCGATCAACTGATGACTTTCAACTATGAAATCCTCTACGCTCCACCAGCTCATTTTTTCCTGACGTCCGACGCTCCCGTCATGACGGTGAAGCCTGATGGTGACGGCATGGGCTCGGTGGGTGTGGGTTTTGGATGGGACGGCGTAGAAGTGATATTTCCGCTGAACAGGCGAGCCTGCTTGCTGCTCCGCAGGGAAGAACACATGCGTAGTCACGTGATATCGGAACGGGCTTTGGAATCGATCAACAATCTCACGATGCATTGTGCTGACAGATTTGTTTTCTCAGCTGAAGGCCACAGGAGAATCGCCAGACTCTTCGATGAACGGGGTTCGAGAGTTAAGCCCGGGGTGAATGCTTTCATGATGAGCCCGAACTTGCCGTCAAACATTGGCGGCAAATGACGGCATCAGGCTGAGTCGGCCTCATCACCTTGAGTACAGAATCAGGGAATGACTGCGAACGAGTCGGGTGCCCCATCCTTCGCGTAGTCTGCGAAGGTGGGATTCGATTCGTCTCTTTTTTTGAGTTTCTAACGCCACGAAGGTTCGTATCAAGCCACGACTTTGGTCGGGCCGTAAGCCTTGTAAAACGATCGTTCCTTACGCCGTAGGCCCGCGCGCAGGCGAAGGCGAAGCGCGCGCAAAAAAAAGCTTAACAAAATTAACTCGCCGTGCCGCCGCTTCACTTTATTCGTTTTTTACTCAAACCACACTCAACCCCTTGACACGCACAAACGCCTCGCTGATATTGCAGAAGAACTGACTGCTAATTGCCAATTGCTATTTGCTAATTGCTAAAAACAGTCGGGCAACGTCCGGTGTTCGACCACCAGACGCGCCCTAACCGCAGTTCCACCTGCTCGGAGGCAGGCAAACCTTGGCTGCTAATCAAGGTAAACACTCTCTTTCCCGAGCGCAAGGCTCACGCCGCCGCGCTCACGCCCCAACCAAACCCGTAAAAACCAAATTAAAGACCAAACGAGAGACAGTCCCGCCTTTGTTGCGATACAAACAAACCAAACGCGGCAAGACCAGAATCCGCCGCTATCCCCATCGCAGTTTCTACCGTTTTGCCGAAGCCAGAGGCAAGCCGGTAGATTTCATTGAGTTCTTCACCAGCAGCAATTACCACTGCATTGACGTGCGGTTTCAGGACAAAACGGCTTTCCATTTCATCATCGATCCAACCTTTACTCTGGAAGCCGATTACTCCGACTGGAAAACCGGAAACTGGCGTCCCATCAAGCGCTGGCCCGTGATCCCGTGCGTCGGGCCCAACGGCTGATGTTTTAAATCCGCCCATAGCCCGGGTGCCCCATCCTTTGCGTCTTTCAATTTCGTATCCTTCTCCAAACTGCCGACAGACGCAAAGGGTGGGTTGCAGCTTGATAATGTCTCAGTTTGAAAATTACAACTTCCCTCTGTCATGGTGAGCGAAGCCGGAACGAGCCTGAGCTTGCGAAGGGGAGCGACGGCGAGTCGAACCATCCCGAGAATGTATCCTTCGCCAAGCCGCATCAAGGCGTTCTACCGACACACTAGCATTCAGCAGGGAAACAGAGAGGCCAATGCATCGAAGAGAACGCCCTGAAACCACCTCGTAGACTATGCATTCTCGGGATCCTTCGACTTGCGCTTATCCCGCAAAGCGGGACTCGCGCGGCGCTCAGGATGACAAGTTCCAAAGTGTCTTTAACAAGCTGAGACACTCCGAACCTGTGCGGCAACATGAAACTTTGCCCCGCCTGCCGCATCTCATATCATCTAAATGCCTATGGACGAAACCAGCGGTATCTTCGCGGGAAACGAACGCCGGGAAAAAGAGCAGGAGATGAAGCGTGAAGGGCGGCTGCCGCCCGGGCAGTCGCTGACTCTGAAGTGGCCGGTACTCCATTACGGATCAGTCCCGCGCTTTGATCCCGCGCGTTGGGACTTCCGCATCCGCGGGTTGGTTGAGCAGCCGGTGCGGCTCACATGGGACCAATTCAACCGCCTCCCCAGGGTCAAGACGCACAGCGATTTCCATTGCGTCACGCGCTGGAGCCGCTTTGACAATGACTGGCAGGGCGTCGCCTTTCAGGAAGTATTGAAGCTGGTGAAGCTGAAGCCGGAAGCGCAATACGTTCTGGTGCACGCCGAGCAGGGCTTTACCGCCAACGTTCCCCTCGCCGACCTTGATCGTGAAGACGTGTTGTTGGCAACGCACCACGATGGCGAGCCGCTCTCGGCCGATCACGGCTATCCTTTGCGGCTGATCGTGCCGCACCTTTATGCCTGGAAATCAGTGAAGTGGGTCCGCGGCCTTGAGTTTACAGAGCGTGATGTCCCCGGCTTCTGGGAGCAGAACGGATATCACATGTATGGCGACCCGTTCCGGGAGCAGCGGTTTGATACGGACTAGCTTTTCTCCGGAGTCCCGATCCCGCGAAAGCGGGAGAGGAAACCCTATAGCTACGATGAACGGCTCTTAAGCACACCAAGTCTTTAACTAGATCGCGATTCCTGTATCCTCGCGCGCCTCGGGCGTTATCAATTGGGTAGGGTTCCTCTCGCGCTTCGCGGGATCGGGATTTCAGCAAAAAGCTACTTCACAATCGCGTTATACCCCTCGCCAACCAGTCGTGTGCGCATGGCGTCGGCGTCTTTGCGGTCGGTGAAAGGTCCCACCTGAACGTGGAAAAGCGGGTCGCCCGCGCTGCTGGCGACAAATGCCGGGTACTGCTTTTTCTGCAGCGCAGTCTTGGTGATGTCGGCGTCTTCCTGCTTGGTGAATGCGGCTACCTGGACCATGAATGATCCGCCGGCGCCGGGCTTGATTTCAGTTCCGGCAGAAGAGGCGTTGGACTGATCAGAAGCCTTGTTCGCCGTCTGGCTGTTGGAAGTCTGCTGATCAGAAGTCTTACCTGCCGGCGCGGAGCTGGAAGCAGCTTGAGTTTGTGCGCAATCCGATGAGCCGGGCGGGCAGGTCTGCGTGATGGTTTCCGGCGTCTTGTTCGCCGCCGACGGCTTGCCCGTCGAGCTGCCACCGGTGGGGACCGCGCCGGTAATTTCTGTCCGGCCGCCGGCTGTGTTGCTCTTGCCCAGCAGGTATCCCATGGTGAAAAACACGCCGCAGACGATCGCCAGGGCAAAGAAGATGCCCAGCAATTTGCCCGTGCTGAGAGTTATCTCCCGGTCCTGTACTGGCAGATCGCCTTCTTTTTCAACCGTTTGTGTGCCTGTGGCCATGGCCATGCTCCCCCGATCTTGTGCCCTGATCTTGAGCTAAAAGCTGGCCCCAGTTTAACCCGAATTCTGCCCGGCCCTATTTACCACTTTGGTTGAGGGCCTTGGTCAAGGCGGAGATCATGTCCACCGGTAACGGGAAGACAATCGTGGTGTTTTTCTCCACGCCGATCTCTGTCAGGGTCTGCAGGTAGCGCAGCTGTATGGCGATAGGCTCGTTGGCGAGAATGTGCGCGGCCTCCTGCAGGCGCTGCGAAGCGGAGAACTCGCCTTCCGCGTGAATGATCTTCGCGCGCTTTTCGCGCTCGGCTTCCGCCTGCTTGGCCATGGCGCGCAGCATGGATTCCGGCAGATCAACCTGCTTGACCTCGACGTTGGCGACCTTAACGCCGTAGGGAGCGGTGTGCTGGTCAAGGATGCTCTGGATTCGAGTGTTGAGCTTGTCGCGATGCGCAAGCAGCTCGTCCAATTCCACTTCGCCCAGGACGGAGCGCAGCGTGGTCTGGGCAAATTGCTGGGTCTGCCAATAGTAGTTCTGCACCTGGACCACGGCCTGGGGAGCATTCAGCACCTTCCAATAGACCACGGCATTCACCTTCAAGGTGACGTTGTCGCGGGTGATGATGTCCTGTGGCGGCACTTCCAGCGCCTGCTGGCGCAGATCAATGCGGACCATTTTCTGCACCGGCGCAAAGACGAAGATCAGGCCAGGACCTTTGGCGTCCTGTTGCAGGCGGCCGAGAGAAAAGATGACGCCGCGCTCGTACTCGCGCAGGATCTTGATGCAGTTGAGGAAATAGAGTACGACAATGACGATGGCAGCCAGAACTGCAATGCTCACGGAGCCTCCAGTAAAAGTGTGAATCGGAAGTCGAAACGGATTCTATGGTACTAGGCCGGACTACAAAAGCAAAAAAATCAACCTACCGTCGTCGGCTGCAGGACCGGCTCACGCACGGGCTCCACCTGCAGCACCAGGTTTTCCACGTGCCGGACGACGACGCGCTGGCCGGCTTCAACGTTCTGTGGGGCGACAGCGTCCCAAAGCGCGCCTTGCACAAAGACCTTTCCCGCCGGTGCAAGCGCAGCCGTGACCAGGCCAATTTGGCCGATCAATCCCTGCTCGCCGGTAACCACTTTGTTCTTGCGCGCCTTCAACGCTACCGACATCAGGAATACCGTGATCAGTCCCATCGGAATCGCGACAGATAGCGCAGCCCAGAGCTGAACACGCATCTGCGGAATGGGGCCGTCCACCAGAAGGAGCGCGCCCAGGACCATCAACACAACGCCGCCGGTCCCAATCACGCCATGCGACTGGATCTTGGCCTCAGCAATGAACATGGCGAAGGCAGCAACGATCAGCACCAGGCCGATCGAGCGAAGGGGCAGGAAGTCGAGGGTGTAAAGCGAGAGCAGGACGCAGACAAATCCCACAACGCCGGGAATGATTGCGCCGGGATGATTGAATTCAACGAAGATGGCCAGCATGCCGATGGCAAAAATAATGAACGCGATGCTCGGGTTCATGAGCACAGCAAGCGTGTGCTGCTTGAGCGTCATCTCCTGAACGCGGACCCCTTTGTCGACGAGATGCAGCTGAACCTTGGAGCCGTCAAAGCGGGTGATGGTTTTGCCCTCAAGCTGGTGAAAGAGATCTTGTTCGTCTCTTGCGATGTAGTCGACCAGGTGCTGGGCCAGGGCTTCGTCGGCGGTGAAAGATTTGGATTGCCGCACAGCGCTCTCAGCCACCTCAACGTTGCGTCCGTGCTTGGTGGTATAGGAGCGCAGAAGGGAAGCGGCGTAATTCTCCATTTTCTCCTTCATGATAGGGTCCATGATCTGGCCGCCGCCCCAGACCGGATGCGCCGCCCCCGTGTTGGTCCCAGGCGCCATTGCGGCTACGTCAGCGGCTTCAAGAATGAAGAAGCCGGCGGAAGATGCGTCACTGCCGGCCGGCGTCACATAGATGATGGTGGGGACCTTGGCGGCAAGCAGCTTCTGAATGATGCCTTCCATCGACGACATCAGGCCCCCGGGCGTGCGCAGCTCGATCAGCAGCGCGTCAGCATGGGTGGCCTCAGCTTCCTGGATGGCGCGTTCAAAACGCTGCTCTGATAATGGCTGGATGGTGTCATCGACCACAATTTTCAGAATTTCAGCAGAAGCTGCGCGCGAAAAGAGAAAAAGCAGCGCAACAATGGCGAATTTGGACAGTCCGGCGTGTGACGCGAGATGGCGACGCATAACTTTGTACCTCAGGGTTTGGGAAACAAACTTCCCGGACCCGCCTTGCTACCAACCCGAGAACAACAGCAGCAGTTATTCTCAAGATAATACGATTATAGAAGAGTTAAAGTTCAAGAGAGAGGCTGTTCCACGGTGAAAAAAGGAAACCGCATATTTGTCCTGACCGGCGCGGGCATCAGCGCGGAGAGCGGGATTCCCGTCTTCCAGGGAACAAGCTGGCGCGGGCACAGCCATTATGAGCTGGCGAATATTAAGGCATGGGAGCGCGATCCGGCTCTGGTGTGGCAGTACTACTCGGACCGTCGTACCGCGGCAGGTCAGGCGCAGCCGAATGCGGCGCATCGGGCTCTGGCTGAGTTCGCCAACTCCATCACGTCAGGCAGTCTTCTGCTGTGCACGCAGAACGTGGATGGACTTCACGAAGCTGCAGGATCGAAAGACGTGGTTCACATCCATGGCAAGTTGTTTGAGAGCCGTTGTGCTGAGGATTGTGGCCGGCCTGCGGTCGCCGATCGCCAAAGTTATTCGGCCGAAGATCTGCCGCGCTGCGCGTGCAGTGCTCTGTTGCGACCGAATGTGTGCTGGTTCGGCGAGCAGCCGTATCATCTCGATCGCGTGTACCAGGCGCTGGAGAGCTGCAATGTCTTTGTGGCCATTGGGACTTCCGGATCCGTGCAGCCGGTGGCCAGCTTTGTCACGCTGCTCAAGCAAAGGCCGCGAGCGGCGGCAACTATTTTTCTCGGGCTGGAGGAGCCGGCGAACGCTCGCTACTTCGATGAAATACGGCTTGGGGCTGCGGCGGAGGTAGTGCCGCAAGTGTTTTCACTCTTTTGATCAAGGGATTGCGAACAATCGCAGGCAAAATGCTTGTAAAGAGAGGGTAACATTTGCCGATTCCGGCTGAATCCTGCGGCCGAGGTGTTAAGACTGCCTCGGCCGATTTTTTGCGAATAAGCGAGAAAGCAAACAGCCTTGCTAAAACCCGAGTTCACTCCGCAACGCATTTGACAGTACGTCTTGCTTGGCTATTAATGCATTGAGGCCCTTGCCGAGTTTCTCCGTGCTATCTACTTTATGTGCCGATATTGAGGCCGTGAGTTGGCTGTATTCATCCTTGACAGCTGCCATACAGGACCGGAACGCCTCTGAAAACACTAACCGGCACACTTCCTCCAACTGCCAATATGTAGTTACATGAGTGAGCGTCTCCTCCCGAGCGGCTTGCCACTCCTCCTCGAATTTTTGCGCCTGTTCCTTGGTAGCGCCGCCTCGTTTTTCGGCAACTACTGCGTCATAGTAAGTCGTCATTTCCCAAAGCTGTGATGCTCCTCTCAGCATGGTCCCGAACAGGCGCATGACTTCGACCGCCACCTCCCGTTGCATTTCCCGCTGTCGTTGCTTTGACCAGTCTCGCTGAGAAATGTCGGACTTAATTTCTTCAGCGCTCTTTACAAGAAGGTCGTTTTGATTCACGACCATGTTGATTTTGCTCTGTATAGCCGCAATTTCACCGCGCTTTGAAAAGAACGATCCAAAACACCGCCGATCAATCCTCCTGCGGCGCTTATCGAAGGGAAGAGCCACCACCAGGCCTGAGGAGTGCAATCCATGATGACCTCCGAGGTCTTAGAATTTGCCGCAGAGAAGGAATTCCCGAAACTCGCGATTGAGGATTGGAGCGGGAGACCGGGATCGAACCGGCGACGTCCAGCTTGGGAAGCTGGCATTCTACCACTGAATTACTCCCGCCCGAGATAGCGGCTAACAGCACTAGTGTAGCACCGCAAACTGGATTTTCGAATGCCAGGCCAGCCGAATCAGTTACTCATGCCGTAATGCGATCATGGGATCGATGCGCGAGGCTCGCCGTGCCGGGATATAGCCTGCCAGAAGCGCTGCGCTAACCAGGATGATTACGGACACCAGCAGGGAACTCGCATCATTGGGCTTGACGCCAAAAAGAAAAGACGCAACGAACTTCGAGGTACCGAGCGCTGTCGGTAAGCCGATGGCGAGGCCAACCGCGGCCATGATCAGGACCTCGCGCAGCACCATCCAGACCACGTTGCCGCGTTGTGCGCCCAGGGCCATGCGAATTCCAATTTCTCCCGTGCGCCGTGTGACCGTATACGACATGGTTCCGTACAAACCCACGCAGGCAATCAGCAGAGCCAGCATGGCGAAGCCGGTGCACAGCCGGGCGAAAAGGATCTCCTGGCTCATCTCGCCATCAATCTGCAGGGCCTGCGTGCTAATGTTTGTCACCGGAATGCGAGCATCGGCCTGGTGCACGATCTCGCGTACTGTGTTTGCATACGTGAGCGGATCACCACTGGTGCGCAGGAAGAAGGTTATGTCTTCCACCTGGGGATACAAATTCTGCGCGAAAGGCAGGTAAACAGTGGCCGGGAAATCGCCGGAGACATTATCGTATCTGGTATTTCGCGCCACACCTATGATCTCCATCTCCTGCGGCTTCATTCCGCCGAAGGCGTAACTCACCACGCGTTGGCCAATCGGATCCCGATCGGGAAGATTCGTCTTCAACCACGCCTCATTCACAATCGCCACGGGCGGCGATCCGAGGCGGTCCCGTTCGTCAAATTCACGTCCCAGCAAAATTGGAATTTGCATGGTGCTGAAGAAACCGGGGCCCGCAGCCAGAATGTGAGTGGCCGTGGCAGAAGCGCCGGAGCCGTGTCCGGTAGGCGCTTTCTCCGGCTTCGGCGTGCCCAATGGAACTACAGGCCAGCCCCAGGCTCCGTCGCCGATCAGGGGAGAATCTGCCAGGGTCGCACTGTGTACACCGGGAAGGCTGCCGAAGCGCATCTGCAGATTGCTGAAAAATGAGATAGCTTCCGGATTGCGATGGCCTGCTTGTGCCGCATTGAGCCTGAAGAGCAAAACATTTTCCCGATTGAACCCCATTTCCAGCTTCCTTAAATTGGAAAGCGTGCTCACGAACAGGCCTGCAGCAACCAGCAGTAAGAGTGAGATCGCAATTTGTGCAACCATCAACAGCCGGCCCAGGCCGAAGCGCCGGAGGGCAGAGGAGCGGCGTTCGCCGGCGCGTGTTTCCTTAAGCACGGGCATCACGTCCACGTGCGTTGCTTCAAGCGCGGGCGCAAGACCGGACAAGAGCCCTGTCATCATGGTGAGGGCGGCAGCGGCTGCAAGCACGTGCCAATTCAGTTCGGCGTGGAAAGTGAAGTGATCGTTGCCCCCGGCAAAAAGCAGCGTAAGGGCCCTGATGCCCCAAATGGCAAACAAAACTCCTGCCGCGCCGCCGACTGCGGCGAGCAACAGGCTCTCGGTCAGCAATTGGCGAACCACGCGGCCTCGTCCCGCGCCCAGGCTGAGGCGAACCGCCAGCTCGCGCTTGCGCGCTGTAGCACGCGCCAGGAGCAAATTCGCGATATTGGCACAGGCGATGGCCAGGATCAATCCCACCATCGTCGACAGAATGAAGAAAGGCTGCGAATAGTTGCGGCGCAGCGTGTTCAAGCCGCCGGCGCCGTTCCGGAGCAGGAATTCGGGAAGGTTCTTGCGCTCTGAATCAGTCGTTGCCGTGCTGGCCACCCATTGTTCGAAGAGCGGAGCCAACCTTGCTTGTGCTTGTGCCAGGGTAACGCCAGGGCGCAAACGGCCCATCATTTCGATCCAGTAATAGTTTTGCTCCACATAGCGCTGGTCATCCGGCCGCGGACCGAACATGAGATCGGCATGGAGGGGAAGAAAGAAATCCGGGGCCTTGGCTGGATCGACGCCGAAAAAGTCCCGCGGCGCTACTCCAATCACGATGAAGGGAAGGTTGTTGATGGTCACCTTCTGCCCGGCCGCGGCAGCGATATTGCTGAATCGCTTTTGCGCGAAAGCATAGCTCAGCACCACGACTGCAGGACCGCCAACGCGATCGTCGTCATCGATCAGCAGGCGCCCTGTCGCCGGAACCAGCCCCAGACCACGAAAGTAGTTACCGGAAACGTACTCGGCGCTTGCCACCTCGGCCTGACCCTGCAACAGCAGGGTCAGCCTGCCGGCCGGGTAATAGGCAAAGAGGTCAGAAAATACGCCGTTGGACTGGCGCAGAACCTCAAACGCCGGATAGGGAAAGATCGGCGTCACCGTTCCGTACCTGGAATCCTGATAGAAGTAGCCGCTCTCGCCATGCACGGTGGAGTGTTCCAATTTCTTTGTGCCGGGCAAATGCCAGTTGAGCACAGCGAGCGATTGCGGGTCGGATACGGGAAGCGAGCGCACCAGTAACGCGTCGAGGAAGCTGTAAATGGCGGTATTGGCTCCGATGCCGAGCGCGAGCAGCAGTGCGGCGAGAAAGGTGAACACCGGATTCCTGCGCATCATGCGCAGCGCGTAACGAAGATCCTGCACTGCGTGCTCCAGGAGTGTCCAGATCCATACGCCGCGAATATGCTCTTCCACCAAGCTGACGTTGCCCAGTTCCCGCGCTGCGGCCCATCGTGCCTGCTCTTGAGATATGCCGTCTTGCCGGCGCTCTTCGGCTTCTTCTTCCAGATGGAACTGAAGTTCTTCGTGGAGTTCTGCCTCTTTGCGGCGGCGTTGCGTCAACCAGAGCAGCTTGCGGATGAACGCCGGCATCATCCCTCCTGTTTCCCTGGACTCAGGACCAGCCCCATGGCGCGGGAGAAGGCCTCCCATTTGGATTGCTCGCTGAGCAGCTGCTTTCGGCCCAGCCGGGTCAGGCGATAGAACCTGGCCCGCTTGCCTTTATCAGAGAGTTCCCATGAAGCTTCGATCCAGCCTTTGGCTTCCAGGCGGTGCAGCGCCGGATACAGTGAGCCCGTCTCAACCTGGAGCAGCTCTTCGGAGGTCCGCTGAATGTGTTTGGCGATGGCATGGCCGTGAGTCGGGCCTGTCATCAGCGTGCGCAGGATCAGTAGGTCAAGCGTGCCTTGCAGGAGTTCGATGCGGGATTGCGGCCTGGGACTCATTCTGTAGACATACTACTATTTATTGTGTAGGGCGTCTACTGGATAATTTGCGGACGCATTGCGTTCCAGTTTACAGACTTGCCGGGAACACAGAAGTTCCTGAAACACCGGGCTCTGCTACGCACCGCATGGGGCGCTCACTTCAAAGCGAACTGTGGCGGCATCTCGGTGGCGAAAGGAGGGCGACGAATGGCCGAAGTGCAACTGGTGTCCAGGCCCTCGGCTGATGCAGCGGCGAGGAAATGTTCGAAGATCTGCTGGATACACGGGCCTTCCATCTGGTGCCCAAAATAGCGGACTTTGACCAGACGGCCACGGGAGAGAAATTTGACTGCGTTCTCTCCATACCATGGCGGGCTGGAGCCATCGACTTCCCCGGAAATCATGAGCACCGGGACATCAGACTTCACCGGTTCGATATAGTTTCTCGGAATGTCCGCCCGGGGCCATTCCTTGCATGCCTCCATGTGGAGTCTCACGCGGTCTTCGCCTACATAGGTACCGCGCGTTTCATTGACGAGGTCCTGGTCCGTGATGAAGGGAACACCCTCAGAACAGGTGATGGTGAAATACATTCCCCGGGCAACACCGGCGCCTGGGCTTGCGTAGATTGCGGCTTTCTCCCATGGGACATAGTCTTTCAGGAACGCGCGATGAATGATGAATGGGACCAGGCGCTGTCCTCCCGTGGTGTACATGACCAGGCGCAGGTGTTCCACAAAGCTGGAGCGCGGCAGCCGCACCCTTTCTCTCTTTTCTGTATGCGGATTGATCAGCTCAACCTCGAGCGGGCCGCCGGCAAAACGCGCCAGCACGGCGTCAAATTCCTGCTTCGCCGAAGGAAAGTTTTTGTGGCAGAGCTCATCGGCATCGCAGTCTGTAAACAGCAGGTCCATGGCGTGCTGCGCGCTGCGCGGGAACAGCAGAGGCTGCTTGATGTCCGGGGTGGCAACGCCGACCAGAAAGGCGGAGCGCACGTGCTCCGGATGTCGCCGTATGTAGACTTGCGCCGCAATGGTGCCATACGATGCGCCCAGTAGATTGATCTGCCTGTAACCCAGAGCAGCGCGGACTTCGTCGAGGTCGTCCATTGCGATGGGTGTCGTGTACAGTTTGAGATTGGCGATTTTGTCCAGTTTCGCGCGGCACTCGCGTATCTTGTCGCGCGGGAACATTTCCGCAAAATAAGCCTGCAGGTCGCTGGGGCTGCCATCGAGATCGCAGCGCAGAGGATTGGAGGAGCCGGTGCCTCGCTGGTCTACAAAGACCAGGTCGTGTTTGCGCCGGGCCGCAGCAAAAATGCCGTTCTGGGCGGCAGCGACCATATCCGTTGCCGCAGCGCCAGGACCGCCGTGCAGCCAGAAAACCGGGTCGTTGGCCGCATCCGGCTCCAGTGCTTTAAGAACGACAATATAAAGCCTGATGGTGCGCCCAGCGCGGGCTACGCGATCTTCAAACACCTTGAAAGTTCCGCAACTCGCTTCGCCGGTCACGTGGGCGAGTGTGCAGGGTTGCAGTGCAAGCCGGCTGGAAGGATGCTGCACGCGGCCGGTGGAAGCACACAGGCTGCTGATCAGAAAAGCCGCAAGAATCCAGAATCTCTGCCCTCTCATGGTTGCGTTCGCTCAGGTTTTTGACTTGGCCGCAGGGCGTTATGTGAGCAGGACAGAGCTTGCTGCCACCGATCGCGGAGGTGCACCAGCAGGCGACGTTCCTTGTGATCGACGCTCTCTCAGCCCCTAGGTAAACATACCCGGTCTGCCGATCCCTCTGGAATTCCAACGGAGGCAACCAGCAGCTAGGGACAGCTATTCATAATCCAGCAGATTACAACCATCCACTCGGGGCCCCGTAAATGAAATTCTTCCGCTATGTCTTCCTTACTCTTCTTGTGATTTTATCGACTTATCTGATCGCCCAGACCGCAAACACTCCAGGCAAAACCAGCTCCGTGAAGGTTCCCATGGTGACAGAGCCTTTTGCACGTGCGGGAAGCACTCCATCTCAGATCCAGCAGCCGGTTCCACAACCTGAGCTCGACGAAAGCCTTGAAGGATTGCCAAAAGCTAAAGCCGCGTCCCCACAGGCGGCCACAGTATCGCAATCTTCCCTCACGGCCCCCGGGTCAACCCTGGGAATCGTTTTCGACGTGCCGTCTGATGGTTTGCCGCCGGATTCAGCGATTGCCTCAGGGCCTAACCACGTACTCACCTTCATCAATTCAATCATCCAGATCTTTAACAAGTCCGGGAGTCTGGTATCCAGCAACGGAATTAATAATTTCTTCAGCCTCCTACCCAACTCAGGCTTCTGCTGCTTTGATCCGCGGGCTACGTTTGATCAGAACCACGGTCGTTTTATTATCGCGGCAGCGGCGGTCGATTCCACCACCGTGTCCCACATTTTCTTTGCCGTGAGCCAGACTTCTGACCCTACCGGCACGTGGTTCAAGTACGACTTGAGCCTCACGCCACAAACTCCTGAGGGAGATCCCGCTTCCGTCGATTTCGATACGCTGGGCGTAAGCAATGGCTTGTTGCTGCTTTCAGCCAGTCTGCCACCCTCCAACCGAGTTGGGACTGAAAGCACCTCGGTTTGGGCCCTGCAGCTTGCCGGTCTTCTTACGGGAAATTCCACGCTCAACGTGACCACGTTTTCGAACGTCCAACTGCCCGGCGGTAAAAGGGCGTTCACCATTCAGCCGGCTATCACCTACGGGACCCCAGGGGTAGCTTTCCTTGCTTCGACGGATGGGAATCCGCAGGTGGGCGGGAGTGCGATTCATGTATTTACGATCCCCGAGACGGGTACCCCAACGCTTTCGCAGGTCGATGTCCCCGTGGCACCGTACAAAGTCCTTGCCGGCGCACCTCAGCCCAACACGACGACGCAGCTCACGATCGGAGGCGACATCCTGACCAGCAGCCCGGTCTGGCGCAACGGTTCGTTGTGGGTTGCCCATGCGGTAGCAGATTCAACCGGAACAAATCCTGTAGTCCGGTGGTATGAAGTCCTTACCTCGAACAACACAGTTCGCCAAAGCGGCACACTCACCGGGGCCGGTACGGCATTTTTCCCATCCATTACAGTCACTGCGTCCGGCGCAACGGATGTAGTCTTTCATACCACCAGCTCGAGTCAGTTCGCTTCACCAACGTTCGCTCATCGCGAAGCGACCGATCCACTCGGGCAGATGCCCGTGCAAGCGATCTACCAGAATGGTCTTGCAGCGTATACAGCAGCAGGCGGTCGATGGGGCGACTACACAGCGATCGTGGCTGACCCGGATGGCGTTTCCAGTTGGACGCTGGCTGAGTATCCGGTCAGTGCCAGCCAGTATCGGCTTTCGGTCGCGCATCTTCTCTCCAGCGCGGCTGCTCCTCCTCCGCCACCCGGGTGCACTGAAACCACCGTCGGAGTAAATATCTGCTCACCTGCTGCTGGAGCCGTTACTTCGCCGTTCACACTGTCTGCGGCAAGCCTCGGTAACGCGCGCATCACCGGGATGAAGGCATATGCAAACGGAAAGATCGTCGCCAGCAGCACCAATTCAACCCTCAACGCGCAAGTCAGCCTGGCGCCCGCGACCTACACCCTTATCGTCAAAGCATGGGACGCCAAGGGAACTGTCTACCAGAAGAGCGAAACCATCACGGTCGGCGGACCGCCGCCGGCCACGTGCAGCATCAGCACCGTGGGAGTAAAAATATGTGCTCCCGCAGCTGGAAGCGCGAACACTTCACCGGTGCAGATTACTGCCGCCAGCAAAGGCACGAACAAGATCACAGGAATGAAGGCTTACGCGAATGGAAAGATCGTTGCCAGCAGTACGAGCGGTTCTCTCAGCGCCAAAGTAACGCTCGCTCCCGGCACCTACACTCTCATCGTCAAGGGTTGGGAATCCACCGGAACGGTGCATCAGGCCTCTGAGACGTTCACCGTCCACTAGTCAGGAAACAGGTGCGGCTGTTCCCGTGCCGTCTGCGAGTGCCGCCGGAGGCCGTCAGAGATGGTGGCCTCCGCGCCGGGACCGGCCGCGCGCCGGATGCTTGGGGCGATGGCTACTGTGTTACATTCATTTCTAACTCCCTATGAAGGAACGCGCTACTCCGCGCTGGCTCGATGTTCTTTGGCTGCTCTTTCTCGCAGGGCTTGCGTTGCTGCCGCCAGTCAGCGAGATTCACAAGCAGGCGACGCTGTTCATCATCGGCGTGTTCCAGGTGCTGGAGAACCAGTTCGTCCGTGTGACTGGACGGTGGGGACCGGCGTTCGCGGTAGGGATCAAGCTGGCGCTGGCAACTGTCCTCATCAATCATACGAATGAGCCGGTAGCAATTAACAGCGACTACTATCCTATCTACTACTTGCCGGTAATGACCGCGGCCATGTATTACGGGCCGCTGGGCACACTGCTGTGGACGCTGGCGGCTTCGGCGGCGTACAGCTCTTACCTTTATCAGGCACAGCAGCACTTCACCATCACGGCCGATAGCATTTCTCAATTGGCAATGCGCCTTCTGTTCTTCTTCTTTGTGGCCATGACGGTGAACCGCTTTGTGGTGCAGTACCGCTTGCAGGTAAAGCGTTACCAGGAGCTTTCAGAAAGTCTGGCGGAGGCAAATCGCAGCCTGAAACTGGCGCAGGAGGAGGCGCGTCGCGCGGAGCGGTTGGCAGCGCTGGGGCAGCTTTCCGCCGGCTTGGCGCATGAGATACGCAATCCACTGGGCGTGATCAAGGGCTCGGCGGAGATACTTACGCAGAAGCTTGCCGGCGCCGATCCTCTGGCCCAGGAGCTGGGCGGATACATTTACACTGAGGTCAATCGAGTGAGCGCGCTGGTCGGCCGGTTTCTGGATTTTGCCCGGCCTTCACAACTTGTTCTGACACCGACTGACGTGGTTGCATTGGTCGAGCGATGCTTGAAGACCGTGTCGGAGCAGGGGGCTTGTGCTGGCGTGAAGGTCCGGAGGGACTTTGCAGTAGGCCTGCCGCGCGTCATGCTGGACCAGGACCTATGTGACCAGGTTTTCACTAACCTGCTAATGAATGCCTGCGAAGCCATGGGTGAAAAGGGCGGGGAGATCAACGTTCGTATTCTGGCAACGCCGGATGAGAGCCATGTGATGGTGGAGATTGAAGACAGCGGGCCGGGCGTGCCGCCGGAGCTGAAAGAGCAGATCTTCAATCCGTTTGTTACGACCAAGAAGACTGGTGTGGGATTGGGGCTGGCGATCGTATCAAAGATCGTGGATGCGCACGGGGGATCGGTGAAGCTGTTAAGCCCGGCGCATCAAGGCGCGTGTTTCCGGATTACATTTCCTGTACCGGTGGATACAGAGAAGAACCAAAATCTCACCACGGAGACACGGAGTCACGGAGAATGATCTGAAATCCCGAGCGGAGCGAGGGAACCCTATGGTCGCTACGCTCTTTCGGGGATGGCGTTTCCGGCAGAGGATCGAAGGGAATAGCGGTCCCTCACCCGCAACGACGGCGGGTTCGGGATTAAAAAAACAATGGCAAACATCCTCATTGTAGAAGACGAACCGCGCATGCGCCGGCTGCTGGAGATCAGCCTGGGCGAAGACGGCCATAGTGTCTCCGCGCTGGAAGACGCGGAGAAGGGCTTGATTCACCTGCGCAAAGAGCCCGTGGACCTGGTGGTCACCGACCTGAAACTTCCGGGCATGAACGGCCTCGAGTTCCTGCAGGAAGGGAAGCGGCTGAATGCTGGGCTGCCATTTATCGTGATGACCGCGTATGGCTCGGTGGAGACTGCAGTGGACGCAATGAAGGCGGGCGCCAGCGACTACGTGCTGAAGCCTTTCACGATGGCCGAGATGAAGCTGGTGATTCATAAGGAGCTTGATGTCCAGCAGGTGCGCGATGAAAATCGCCGGCTGAAAGAAGCCCTGGGCAAGCGCTATCACTTCCAGAACATCGTCGGGCGGAGCAAGAAGATGCAGGAGGTGCTGGCGCTGGTGGAGCGCGTGGCGCCCACAAATTCCACGATCTTGATCGGCGGCGAGAGCGGGGTGGGCAAAGACCTGATTGCGCGGGCCATCCACCAGAATTCGCGGAGGGCGTCGGGACCATTTATCAAGATCAACAGCACGGCCATCCCGGACACCCTTTTTGAGAGCGAGCTGTTTGGCTTTGAACGCGGCGCCTTTACCGGCGCGCTGGCCAGCAAGCCAGGCAAGTTCGAACTGGCGGACAAAGGAACGTTGTTTCTGGATGAGATCGGCGATGTGCCGGCGCCGATTCAGGTGAAACTATTGCGCGTGCTGCAGGAGCGCGAGTTCGAACGGCTCGGTGGGACGAAGACGCTGAAGGTCGACGTGCGCATGATTGCCGCGACAAATCGTGACTTGCGCGCTGCGCTGGAAGAAGGGACGTTTCGCGAGGACCTTTATTACCGGCTGAACGTGGTGCCCATTGATATCCCGCCGCTGCGCGAACATAAAGAAGATATTCCTGACCTGGTGAACCACTTTCTCGGTCGCTTTGCCGCGGACAGTGAAAAAGAAATCGAAGGGATCACTCCGGAAGCGCTCAATGCTCTGATCGATTATCACTGGCCAGGCAATGTGCGGCAGCTGGAAAACATGGTGGAGCGCGCCGTAGCGCTGGCGTCGGGAAGGGTGATTGACGTTGGCGATATTCACCTGGATACCACTCTGGGAAGGACGAGCGCCGCATCTTCCAATCATGATCAGTTTCTTCCTGAAGGCATGACGCTGGAGCAGTGGGAAGACAACATGATCCGCGAAGCCCTGCGCCGCGCCAGCGGCAACAAGAGCCAGGCCGCGCGCCTGCTGGGATTGTCACGCAATGCGTTGCGGTACAGGCTGGGAAAGATCGGCGTGCCCGACGAAGCAGACTAGGATTTCGCGCGAGGTTTAGCGGTTACGAGCTTGCGCAGTCGCGATGGCCGGCTCTTGATCGTACAAGAGAGCCAGCGCTTTGATGATCGCTCGCTTGTCGGTACGCACCATATTGGCTTGTGCGATCAGTTCGGTCTGGAGTTCGAAAATGTTGATCGCCTGTTCGTGCGGGACGTAGAGGCGCTGTTCCGAATCAGAGATTATCCAGGCGCCATCCCGCAGCGTGAGCTTAAACTCTCGCTCAACCGTACGACCGGGGACCACAGCCCCGCGCTCCACGGCGAGTATCTCAGTGAACCGCACGCGGATGGCCCCTCGGCCGCGGGTGACTTCGATCTGGGTGACTTCAAGACGCTCAACGACTGACAGAGGACGGGAAGAATCCAGCCGCTCTCCCTCAAGCAGCCGGCTCGCCAGATCAAGCTGGTCCTGATGAAGCGCGGCGGCAACGTCACTCTTGTTCGCCTTGCCACGCTGGCGCATTACGATGATTGAGGGCGCTTCAGCTGCATTGTCCTTAGAAGAAGACCGCGCGGGCGAATCAAGCTCTTCTGCGTGCAATCGAGCTTCTGATCGCTGCTGCGGTCGCTCCGCTCTGGGTGCGACCCGCTGGCCCCCTTGCTCGGCAACGTCGGCCAGTAATGTGAGATCAGTTTGCGGACCCACGACGTAGCGGAAGAAGCGCGGACGGCCGCGGGCCGTCCAATATTCGTTGGTCCAGGATTCAGTGATGATTCCGGAACGCACAGAGCTGAAGAAGGTAGTGTCTTCCGGAGAAAGCACAATGCCGACGTGGCCGATCCACACGATCAGGTCACCCGGTTGCGGTCTCTTGACACGGGCAAAGTTGGGCAAGCCTTGATGCATGACGCGCGAGCCCTGATACGGATAGCTGAGGCCCGCCTGGGTATAGAGCGTGTGCACCAGGTGAGAGCAGTCCGGTTTCGGATCAATGTTGGGACCGGAGCGCAAGGCAAAATCCGCCAGCGCTTGTCCCTGATCAGCCGAGAGCAACCCCGGCGCAGCATTGTCACGCGAACGGGCATTCGCGCCAGTGCCGAGCAGAACGAGGCAGAGACAAAGGCACAAAGTGACGAAATTGTGATTTACTCGCATGGCGCGAAGGTTGCTTCCTTCATTGTCTGATGAGTCGCAGGTTTCAGCGCTGCAAAAATCGCGCGGAGTATCCCCAAAAGTACATGAACGCCCGTGGCGAGAAGTAGAACCAGCGGCTGTTTTGCGCCAGCGGCCCGTATTCGGCGCAGCCGAAAATAAATAGGGCCATCCGACTGGCTGTTGGAGAAGTCGGATGGCCGTTGTCTTCAGATTAGAAGAGAGGTCTAGCGCTGACCGAAGAGCGAGAGTTCGGGCCGCATTGAGTCCGGTCGGGCCTTGCCGTACCATAGCTCAAAGCTCTTCACAAAGCGGTCGCCCTGCAGAGGGATGGCGCGGCTGTGTCCGCCGGCGCGGATGACGTCGCGTACTTGCAGCGTCTCCGGCTCGCCGTCGCCATAGTGGACGACGATGTGATCGAACTCGATGGGCGCGTTGTTCACGCGGATTTGCAGGAAGCGATAACGTCCCGCAGCTTTTCCGACTTCGATATTGTCATGATCGTGCTGGCCGTCAACATGTGACTGGCCGAGGTAAACCCAATTCGCCGCGCTGGCAGACGGGGCTACATACAGAAGCAGGGCTACAGCAAAAAGTAAAACAACAAGTTTCTTCATTTTTGTGATTGCTCTCCTCTTTGGACTGCCTTTCCTTTAGGGAAACCGTGCTCATGATGAGGCCGTATCGATGACGGGTCAAGTCAAGAGATTGGTTCCGGTGGATGAAACCCGAGTACGAAAGGGAAGTTGCCCCCGGTGATCTTTAAAGTAATCGGTTAAGACTTTTTCTTCGCTGGCTTGGGCTTTAGCGTTTTGGCGTAGGCGTAGCTGATCTGGAGATATTTCTGCAGCTCTTTGGTGTTCGTAAGCAGTGAGTCCGGGACAGCGACATATTCCGGCATCACAGCGCCGTAAGCTTCAAACAGTTTGGTCTTGTGCTTTTGCAGGAATTCTTCACGCTCGGCTTTGGGGAGCCGGATGGCCAGCGATTTGGACTGCAGCAAAAGCGTAAACATGTTGCCATTGAGCGCCGTGTAAGGATTGGCCGCGCCTTTGCGCTCGATTTCAGGAATGGTCTGGAGAAGCTTTTCATAAAGCTCCACCTGCGGGCCGGGTGTGACAGCCTTTTTCTTTGTGGGCATAGCTCAGGCCTTCTCGACCGCCATTGTCCTTTTTTGTTCAGTGACAGTTTGTTCGGCGGCAGATTTTACCCTGATCTTGCGGTTGAGTGGCTCAGAATAAAATCGCGCCACAAGATACCCTGTCGCGCCCGCGAGGGCTGTTGTCAGCAGAAACCAAAGCGGAGCCAGGTCGATGCTCCATTGAAAATGCTGGAAGACGATCACCATGGGCCAGACCATCAACATGTGCGTGAGATAGACCTCGTAGCTATTGCGTCCAAACCAGCGCAGGAAGCCGGTGGATTGCCAGAGTGCATGCCGGATCGGCGACATGTTGGCTGTAGCCATCTCTTTGAGCGATGAATTTTCGGGCGCTCTTTCTTCAAACCGCAATTGCAGTGCGATCAATAGCAGCGCCGTTCCGATCTCCAGCAAGGTTACGTCAAGGCCAGCCTTGTACAGGCCGAGACGAGCAGCCGATGTGCGAAAGAAGTCGATGAAGATGCATAGCAGAACTCCGCATGCGGCCCATGCGAACTTCGCTCTGGCGCTCAGGCGGATCTTGGTGGCGACCAGGGCGGCGAGACAGCCGATGGCGATTCCGTCCATGCAAGAGA
The DNA here is from genome assembly GCA_036557225.1 of Candidatus Angelobacter sp. Taxonomy (GTDB): domain Bacteria; phylum Acidobacteriota; class Terriglobia; order Terriglobales; family Acidobacteriaceae; genus Angelobacter. The sequence continues at coordinate 36,638 of DATBHX010000031.1, read as the reverse complement.
GATAGCCATAGTCCGCCCATAGCTCGTTGGCGGCGTGAATGCGCACATATGGCCCGGCCACTACGAAGCAAAGCAGCGCGGCAATCATCAGTGCCTGCTTGCGTAGCAGGACACACAGCAAGGGAAAGAAGATATAAAACACCTCTTCCACGGAAAGCGACCAGAGGACATCCCATGCAGCGGGCAGGTAGCCGGTGCGGGCTTCCAGCCAGTTGATGTGGAAGGTGAGCGCAGCCACAAGAGCGCGCCCGAGCGAAGTATGTTGGGGATTGATCGTGAAGTAGCGCACGCCGGCGCGGTCAAGAAGCGCGAGAAGCGCCAGCAGGCCAAGAAGACAAGGCACGATGCGGGCGAATCGCATCCGGTAAAACTTGCGGAGGTCGATGTGATTGAGGCTGCTCCATCGTTTGAGTGACCAGGTGGCGATCAGGAAGCCGGAGATAACAAAGAAGACGCGGACGCCATAGTATCCGCTCCAGAAGAGGACGCGGTTGGCTGCAGGACCAATGAGGCTGCCGAAACTGCTCTCGCGAAAGTGAATCCTGAGGTTGATGTGGTGCAGAACGACGGCGATGATGCAGAGCCCACGGAGGAGATCAATGCCGGGAACGCGGCGTTCGGGATTGCTTCTTGTTACTGTGCCCTGTGGATAGGAACTCACATTGCGAGTTTAAACGGCTCTGCCCATTCACACCAATGAAGAGCACGAATGGGCAGAGAGGTTAAGACTAGTTTGCTGTCGGCGCGTTGCGCAATACGACCCGGACATTGCGCGCGGTGTTGAGTTTGGAGGTTGCGCTCCAGTCGATGTCGCGCAAACCAACTGTACCTTTGTCGCCGTCTGAGACATACCAGAGCTGGTTTTGATCGCGCCAGTACTGCGTGGCAGGGAAGACGGTGCCATCCGCCAGCGCAAACAACGTTACATTCGGCGCCCAGGCAGTGCGCGGAGAAGGCTCAGCAGTTTCATCGACTGTAATCGGCGCGGAAGCAACCGCAGCAGGAGCCACAACTGGCGCAGGCGCGCAGCTTGCGGCGGCAGGCTGTGCCGCAGGGACCAGAACTTCGGAATGTGTCGCGATCGTGGTGACGGCTGGGTCGTCAGCAGCTTCTGCTATCTGAGGCGCGGGAGCGACCGCGACCGCCGGTTGATAGCTTACAGCGGCAACGGCCCGCGGCTGTGAGAGCTGCGAGCGCTGCGACCTCTGCATGGGATATGAGCTTGGCTGTTCGCCGAAGCGATGCCAGCCCGGGGTCGTGTACTGCGGAACGAAGATGTCATCCATCACGCGCAGGGTGATGCGAACTTCACCCTTGAGGGTGGGACGCGGTCCGCGCGCAGGCAGTGAGAGCACCTTCCATGGCCAGAGCGGCGGCAGCATCCACTCCACCGTGTCGCGCGTGGCGTGGCCATGGCCGATGACCTTACCCTCGCGGTCCACGTTGTAGCCGGCAACGGCGACCACCTTGGCGGTGATCGGCACATCGTTATCGGGTAGGCCAATGCGATCGAAGGCCAGCTTGAGATAACCCTTGCCTACGAAGTGGCCGGGATCCTTGTCGGCTTCCAGGTGGCCTACAAGATAAGTGCCGCGCGGAAAAACAATCTGACCGAACTGCTGCATGGTGCGCGGATAGCAGAGGAAGGGATCGCCGACGCTGACCGTGGCGGAAGAGAATTTCGGTTCGTCGAGTGTGCAGGACATCAGGGTCCCCGCCGGCACAACGACATCACGGGCCTCGACAGTTGCCGCCGCGCCCAGGACAAAGAGTAAAAGCATGTAGTAAAGGGAGCTGGGTTTCATTCTGTTCCTCCACGGTGAAGCGAATACCTGCGTGGTGCTCGCAGGGTATGAGACACGCAGGAGCGTTGCGGTGCTGTGCGATTCCAGCTACTCACCTTGGGTTGCCCACAACCATGACAGGCGCAGGAACTTGAGATCGGCTGGAGACAGCAAGCGGAAGACGGGCGCGTTCCACTTTGGGAGCTTCACCCGAGGAGAATCCCTTGACAGGCGCTCGAAGGTATATCCCCGTAAACCTTGCCAACGCCGTGGGAACATCGCCTGGGGCGAGCCGGAAGGAAGAGCAGCCGGTGACACACTTACCCGTTCTCGCGAACAACGGGGAATGTTCGCCAGTGCAAATTCAAAACCGGCAACGGCTCGAAAGTCCGCTTGTGGCTGTCAGCAAAGACGCCACTACGCGTTGGCGAAGTGTGAGTACACATCAAATGCCAACTGCGGCGTCATCATCGGTGTTGCGTATTCATTGCGTTAGTGTGGATGTGCGATGCGAACCATTGCAGAGCTGGTGGATTTGAGCCACCGAGAATGGTGTTTTTGAGCCAAGACCATTCTCGGTAGCGAATGCGATGTGCTTGCGGCTGCGTGAGAATAAGAAGAATCTTAGGTTTTAAGTCACGCCACCGCCATCGCGGACTTCCTGCGCAAGACCGCGGCGGAAAGCAGCGTGACAGCGAGGCCGATTGGAAACGGTTCAAGAAAGGTCATGGCGACGTTGTAAGCCGGGTTCTTGTACATCTCCTTGAACTGCTTTAATTCCTGCGTCTTCTGGTCGATTTGCTGCTGAGTTGCGCCGGAAGCTTTAGCGCGCTCAAGCGTTCGGGCCGCGTACTTATCGGCGAAGTCAGGCATGAACTTGAAATAAATGATCTCCCAGGTAGCGACATAGCAGGCGCTGGAGATAAAGGCAATCAGGATGCCTACCGCGACTGCGCGTCCGAAAGTGAGCCGGCCACCGGCGACGTTTTCCCGGTAAGAGCGCACGCCAAAGAAGATGAAGAGCGCAGAGAGCACGATGGTGGTGTAGCCGAGCACGAAGGCTTTGCCCTCGCCGATCTTTTCGGCAAAAGGAAGGGTGGCAAGCATCATCGCGGCCGCAACGGCGCCGGAAATCAGTCCGAAGGTCAGTACAGTCTTTTTCATGGAAGTTCTCCTTGATCAGGAATTTGTTTGTTACACGCCGCGATTGTGGGTTGGCTTGCCGGGATTGTCGTCATACCTTCGGGTGATTTTGTCATCCAGGGCGAAAAATCATGCTTTCGGGCTATGGCTCTTGCCGTCCGTAACTCCGCGCGGCCTTAGGCGAAGCTTCTTCATGGGATCAATCGGGCTTCTTTTCCCAACTGCACTGCCTGAGTCCGCCGGCGGGCGCCAAGCTTATCAAAGAGGCGGCTGGAATGAGTCTTTACTGTATTCTCGCTGACAAAGAGCCGGTCGGCGATCTCACGGTTGCTGAGCCCGGCGGCGATCAGGCCAAGGATCTCCAGTTCGCGTGGCGTGATGCCGAGTTCATTGAGCCGCTTTTCATCGGCGATGAACGGAGTTGCGTCCGGAGGTTGTTCTCCGCCAATTGCCGGCGCCTGGGTGAGGACTTGTTGCCGAGCCTTCTTGCGGGTGAGGGTGAGACCGAGCCAGATGCCAAGCGCAGAAAACAGAGCGGCGACCAGTCCGCCGTAGATTTCCAGAGAATGCTCCACGACGAGGAAACGGTATTCGGAGAGCTTGAGGAGCGTAATTAACAGGCCGCCGCAGAGACCGTAGAGCAGGATGTCCCGCAAGGCGCGGCGTCGTGAATTGCGGGAAGATTTAGCGGCGGAGCCCATGGGCGCTCATGATACCGGAAAGATTTCGAAGAGCCTGAATCGTGTTTGCCTTGCGCAGGCTACTTCGGTTGCACAGAAACGGCGATCTCGCCCTTGAAGCCGATTTTGCCCAGCGGCGCAGACGGATCGGCACGATCATAGTCGTCAATCTTGTCGCCGCCGGCTTCCGTGATGGCAATGTGGCGGGCAGAGATGTCAAAGGTGAAGTGGAAGTCGCCCGGGTATTTAGAAAGGTCCCTGGCCTGGTCAGATACGGCCGTACCGCCTTTATACGCGGTGCGGCGGAAGGTGCTGTCGGTGATGGAATAGACCACTTTCTCATTGCTATCGTGGTTGTCAATGGTCCATTCAATGCGTTTGGGCCCGCGGATTCCGAGCAGCCCTTTCTTGGGCCGTTGGATGGTTACCGTAAAGACGCCGTGGTTCGATTGCAGCCAGCCATAGCTGGAGCTCTTCCATATCCACCAGTCACCTTCGTGCTTCCACTGCTGCGCTTCTTCAAAGACGCTGCTGTTGGCAGTAGGCGGAGTTGGGGGCGTGGAGGGCGTAGGGGTATCGGCCGCGAGTGCCTTCAAGTTTCGCTTTAACTCATAGGGCGCAGAGCCGGATTTAATTTCAAGATCAGACTGATCGCTCGAATAGCCCTGGGCATCAATCTTGACCGTGTACTTACCCGGCTTCAACCAGACGATGTCACCGGCTTTGGCTTTGCGTGGCACCGACGCTGATTTTGCATCCTGTGAATTGTAGGTGATGGTGGCGGTTGCGGGCGTGATCTTGAGTGACAGTGCGCCCTGGGCTTGAAGAGGGAACTCGTCAGCGGAGAGCTTGGTGGTTTCACCGGGTTTCAGGTGAATGACCTTGGCCGGCGAATCTTCAAAGTGGGGCCGACTGAGGTAGATCTTGTGAATGCCGGCGCGGAGCTGAAGCTGAGCCGTGCCTGCGCCGGCGGGCTGCGTGTCGCTGTCGATATGAAGCGACGAATCCGGCGGCAGCGACGATAGGACCAGGTGTGCCATAGCAGCAGCGCCACGCGGCTGCGCCTGATGTTCCTGAGCACTCAGTAGGACGATGAGCAGCGGTTGGTTGCTGGGCTGCAGGTTCAGCGTCTGGTCATTACTTAAAGTAAAAGTTGAAGCAGCAGATTTGATTTCCGCGGCCAGGCCTTCAGGCGGAATAGGCTGCGGGTCCTGACCTGTGGTATTGGCTTTGAGATCAGGGGTCGCAAACATACGGGCATGATCGCCGAGAATGCTGGCAATGGCGACGGAGTATCCCTTGGCCTGGAGCGGGCCTCCCAGTTCGACAGCTTTGCCGGGCTCAACTTTGAGCGGCAGAACAAGGATGGTGTTCGAGCCGCTGAAGATCCTTAAGACCGGTGCGCCGGCAGCAACCTGATCGAGAGCTAAACTCCCGGTTGTAAGCGGGGCTTCGGGTTGATCGCCGATGGCGACGCTGGCGTTTTTGACGTCAGAGAGGATTTCCATCCGCGGCAGCAATGGCGTGAGCGCGAACTGCACAGGCGCGATGGGCTGGCCGGCAATCGCGGTGATTCGCTGCACCGCGGGCTGGTAACCTTCATGCGTTGCCTGGATCACATGCTCCTGGCCGGGCTCAAGGGTTACGGGCGAAGTGGCGGGTGCGCCGTCCACGGTGAATTTGGCGTCAGGGATATTGGCTGTGAGTGCGACTGAGAGCGCAGCGGGCGACGCCTGTGGCGCGCGACGTTTGACTAGCTTATAGCTGACGAATGCGCCGATGGCCAGAACCGGAACCAGAACAATTGCTGCCCAGAGCTTGATGGAAGCTGCCGGACTGTTTGTGGTCACGGCGGGCCTGGTTTGTGAGCCCGGTTGGGCAGCAGCAGCCGGCGTTGCGGTTGCGGGCGGCGCCGGAGAATTGTCTGTCCTGACCAGCGAGGCGGTGAGCGCTTCAGAAAGTTGCGAACTGCTGGGCGCCTGTGCCCGCGCTGGAGCGGAGGCGGTTTGGCCGGTGCGGATCAGCGAAGCGGTTGCGGCGTCGGAGACCGGGGAGCTGCCTGCGGCATTGGTGTTGGGCCGTCCGCGTTGGGGCGAAGCGGCGGGGAGCTGCTGATCAGTGAAGCGCGAACGGGTTGGCGGATCCATGCTGTTGAGCAGCGTGGTTTCGAGCTGGACCAGACGGGCTTCACGCGGATGCCGCGCCATGGCTTCACGAACTTTACTGAGAGCGCCGGCGAGATCTCCGGCGGCTTGGAGCTCACGGGCCTCGAGGACAGTGGCGTCGACGACGGCCTGGCGCTCACGGTCTTGTATCTGGGCAGAGAGGCTGCGCGCGACAGGATTGGTGGCATCGAGCTCGAGAGCTTCTGCGACCAGTGACTGGGATTCACGCCAGTCGGCATTGAGGCGCAGGCGCGCCTGTTCGAGCAGTGCGCTCAGGAAGGCGCCGCGCAGAGTGCGATCGCGCGGGTCGAGATCGACAGCGTTGCGCAGTAGATCGAGCCCGGTGGAGGTGTCACCCGAGGCGAGAGCTTGTTTGCCTTCGGCAAAAAATTCCTGCGCGTGCTGATGCTTCTCCGCACCCTGGACGGCGAGCTTGTCAAGGCTGGCGAGTTCGCGATCGTCAGGGAACTCGGCGAGGCCGTCACGCACGGCTTGCCGGGCTTTATCGTAATCGCCGGCTTCCAGGTGCTGATCGATCTGGCGGACCCAGCGGGAGCGCGACTCTTCACGCAGCTGGTCGGCGCGCTTGAGCTTCAGGCGTTGGACCTCGGCGTCAAAACCGGGATATTGCGGATAAATGTTGTGGAGGATATCCCACTGGCCCAGGGCTTCGTTGAATTGGGAATTCTGCTCGTACGCTTTGGCGCGGCTGACGATGGAGTCGAGCAGATCGCGGCGGCCGCGAACCAGTTTGAGTGACTCTTTGAAGTGCGACTCATTGGGGAATTGCTCAACAGCCCCGCGGAGAATCTCAATCTTGCGATCTAAATCAGCTTCCGTCTCGACCTTCTGGTCCACGTCAGCGACGGCGGCGGAGCGCTCCTGGCGGTCCCGCTCGTCGACTTCCAGCTTCAGGGCCTGGAACATGGGATCATTGGGGTTCTTGGTGAGGAACTCGTTGCAGAGTGCTGCGGCCTTCGCGAAATTGCGGTCTTCCAGGCACCGGCGCGCCTCAGCATAGCCGGCGCGCAGGGCTTCGCGCTCAGAGCGGATCTGATTGTAGAGAGATTGATACTGGGCGTCTTTCTCCGGCGTAGCAGTACGTCCGGCCTGCCGCGAGATTTCCAATAATCGTTCAAGCTTGTCGAGCGCGGTGGAGACTTCGCCGCACTCATATGATTTCAGCGCCGACTGATACAGCTGTTCCTTCTCCGCGCGCGCTTTGCCGGCTTCCTTTTCCAGACGATCTACCTGGTCGAGCAGGCTGTGCGCCCTGGCGTCAGCGGGATTGACGCGCAGAATCTCCTCCAGCCCCATGCGCGCCTGGCTGAAGTACTGGTTGTCAATGTGTTGCTGGACGAGCCGGTACCAGTTATCGATCTGCTTTTCATTGCGCTGGCGTTCAATCTGCGTCTTCAGACGCAGCGCGTCCGTATTGTTAGGATCGATCTCCAGTACTTCCTGGACCTTCTGCAGCGCCAGCGGAAACTCTTCTTCTTCCACCCGCGTACGCGCGCTTTCCATGAGCTGGCGGATCGTCTTCTGTTTGATGGCCTGGTCCAGCTGCATGCGCAGCAGCGATATCTGCAGATCGATGTGGCCTTCGGCCTCCAGCTCGCTCAGGATCTCCCGCGCGAACTGGAAATCGCCTTCCGCCTGGGCTTTTTTCACGCGTTCAATACGCGGCTGGATCTTTGCCGAGTCAAAGTATTCGATCGGCTCGTTGCGTAGAGCTTTTTTCAGGACCTCAGCAAACTCCCGCGCGCTGGAGAAGCGATGATACGGCTGCTTCGCCATCGCCTTGTGGACCGTGCGTCCGATCGCTTCATTGACGGAACTGTTAATGTCCGACACCGGCGGCGGAATATACGTGCGTATGGCTTCAAAGACCTCGGCTTCCGTGGGCAGATCAAAGGGCTTGCGCCGCGTAAGCGCTTCATAGCTGACCACGCCCAGGGCAAAAACGTCTGACAGCACCGACGGCGCCTTGTGATCGAGCAGCTCCGGCGCCAGGAAGTGCAGGGTGCCTTTGATGCCGGTCATGCTGTGCGTGTCCGAGAGGTGGACCACGCCAAAATCGATCAGCTTGACCGAGTCATCATCCATGACAAAGATGTTCGAGGGTTTCAGGTCGCGATGCACCAGGCCATGATCATGCGCCGCCTGCAGGCCACGGCAAGCCTGCACAATGATGTCGACCGTGCGGTCGACGGTGAGGCGTGTGCTGGCTTTTTTGATCAGTTGATCGAGCGTGACGCCCGGCAGCATCGGCATCACAAAGAAGGGCTTATGCTGGCCGGCTTCTTCAAATTCGCCTGTCTCCAGAATGTCGACAATATTCGGATGGCTCAGCCGCGCCAGCACGCTCCACTCTTTTTCAAAGAGCTCCAGCGCCTGCGAACTCAGCCCGCCCCAGATGGTTTTGAGCGCGACAAACCGCCGCGTCACCGTGTCATAGGCTTTGTACACCACGCCCATGCCGCCTTGTCCGATGGGCGGGTCTTTAATTTCGTATCGGCCAGCAACCACAAACGTTCCCTGTGGTTGACGTTTCATATGCATATGCCTGCCTGGGGATGTGCAACTAAAAGCACGGATAACGCACGTAAACGTACAACAAACCGCACGGCGAACCGTACGGCAAAAAACCCATAAACGTGGCGCGGGTAAGGAATTGTACCGCAAGACACACCGATTCCAACCGCGGCTGCAACACTATTAGTGCTTTTAATTTCAAGAGCGTTTCAGGGAAGGGAACAGCAATTTGTTGGCAGGACGCCCCGGCTAATCGGCAGCCCGTTCCGCTGCGTTCCTGGCCCCGCGGGTCGACGCCCTGGCTTCCGCAATGGTCACCACCCCGAACTTCCTCTCCATCGTGGCCGTATCCACAAGTCGTTCAAAATGCCGCACGGCGAGAAAATAGGCTAGCCGCGCGCTTTGCACAAGGGAGTGCGCTTCAGTCCGCAGCCGTCTGGGGCGGGCGCGTAGCCTGCGGGAACGCAGAATTTCGAGGTGGTTATTCGTGCGGCGAACGCTTCGGATGTTGTAATTGGATGAGCAACTGCCATCTCGCGTACTGCCGGACAACATTACTATAGCTCAAGCCGGAAGAAACGTAAGCAGGCGCGCACACGGGCTTCCGAGGGCAGCAGGAACTGTTTGTTGCGGCCGGCTCCGCGTCCAAGACGAATCCTGGTTCGGCGCATGGTTTCGTTGCTTATGGCCATCGTGTTCCGTGACCACTCGATGGTGCGTTGGCTCTGGATAATGCACTCTTGAAGCTGTGCATGCGGCTTTGCCGGCGACTGCAGTGGTGTCATGGATTCTGCCCTTCACGGACCAACATTCAGGCCGTTGTTGGATGAAGGCGCAGAGTGTGCCGAGGATTCGGCAAAAGATGGGTCTTCAGGTCTTCTTAATTAACCTTACCTACAATTCGATTGTATCACTCAGCCATGGGATGGCTGATCTTCGCACTAATTGCCCTTGTTTTCCGTGCCGTTTCATCCTCTTCTGCACCCGGCGCACGATCGCGTATGAAAAACATTTCAACCAAATGGCGGATTACCGTTGGAATGACGCTATTAGTCTATAGACCCGGTACAAAGCTGTCACGATTTCCTGGCTGTAGGAAAGGCCTGCATGGCGACGATCAATGGCATCGAAGGCATGAGTCCCGAGCAACTGGTGTTCGAGTTGCAGAACGGGGCCCGCTTTGTCCAATACCAGTTCTGTATCTCGGCAGGGATCATTACATTGAAGGAGTTCAGTAACGTTTACTTCCTGCGGGCCGGGCGGGGCGAGTCAGTCCGGGCATTGCGATGGACGCTGCTCAGCCTGGTTGCCGGCTGGTGGGGTATTCCCTGGGGACCGATCTATACCATCCAGTCAATCTGGGTGAACCTGCGCGGCGGCAATGACGTGACACCTGAGATCGCGACCGCGCTCAATCTGCCGATCGACAAGAGCACCCTATATAAGTAAGAAGAGGGAAGAAGGACAAGCGCAAGCCGATGGCTCGCAAAAGACGCCTCCGCGTTTGGTGAGCCCAGGCTACTCCTTCAGCGGCACGCTGTACTGCGACGCGAACAACTGCCACTCGCCATTGTTCTTCATCCAGACATCGGTGAGCCGGTCATGATATTCATAGCGCTTGCCCTTGGAGGTCCCCATCTCATGGTAAGCGCCAACCACCACGGCCACGTTCCCATGGACGATCACCCGCAGGTCTGACTCTTCCGCCAGGTCCACCTGGGTTGCAGTGTCGGCCGTGTGGGACATGTATCCCATCTTTCCGAAGACGCTGCCATCTTCCACGGTAATCACAAAATCCTCAGCCAGCATTGAGGTCATGATTTGTATGTTGCGCAGCTTGTAGGCGTCCGTGAACTTCTTCTCCAGGGCAAGGATTTTTTGTGTCTCCGGCGAAGCTTGCTGGGCCGCGGAGACCATCGGCAGAAAACCAAGTAAGCAGATCGCAGGCACTCGGTGCAGGTTCATGAGGCTTTTATGGCATAGGTCCCAAAATGGGACAAGTCACTAGGGGGCTACCCGGAATCAGCCTGGAAAACGGGTGGACCGGATCGCCGACATCCCACCCCTGCTCGCGAGAAACGCGCGCGCCGGGGCCCCGACATCGCCGGAATCGCGCGGAATCGCCGGCATCGGAAGACACTCACCGCAGAGTACGCAGAGATCGCAGACAAAAAATCGAAATCAGGAAAATTGCCTCTCCGCGCCTCCGCGTCCGGGGTCCCCAAGGAGCCCGGTTTTGGCTCGATGGGGTGGAGTGTCTCCGTGGTGAGATTTCTCGTATGCGCTGACCCTGCTATTGCTTCGATTTCCAGATCGACTATCCTGATTCCAGACCCGGAGGCCCCATGCGCCTGACCCATCACCTTCAGAACGCCATCTCTGACCTTCGTTACGGTGCGCGAACACTGCGCAAGCATCCCGGCTTTGTCTCGATCGTTGTGCTGACGCTGGCTCTGGGGATCGGCATGAATACCGCGGTCTTCAGCCTGGTACATGGAATTCTGCTCGATCCCTTGCCGTATGACCATCCGGACGAGCTCGTGGTGCTGGGGAAGAGCAATTTCACCAAAGGCATTCTGGTGGGATTCCAACAGAGGCTCACGCAGACCGAAGTCGCTACAGCTTCCGTGAACCGAGCTTTCATCTACAGCGGCGACGGTCAGGCCGTCCGGCTCACGGGCAACGAGATTTCTTCGAACATGTTTTCTCTGCTGCGGGTCATGCCGAGGCTGGGCCGCATGTTCGGTCCCAACGATCAAGCGCCCGGCCAGGACCATCTGGTGATCCTGAGCTATTCGCTGTGGCAGACAAAGTTTGGCGGCGACAAGAACATTGTTGGCCGCACTATCATGCTGAATGACGCTGGCTATGCAGTCATAGGCGTCATGCCTCCGGATTTTGCTTTTCCCACTCCTACGTCGCAACTCTGGGTGCCGGCGGAGATGAATCTCTCCAGCACCGACGTCATGTGGGACTTTGGCTACAACATCATGGGACGGCTGCGGCCCGGCGCCACCATGGCGACCGCCCATGCTGAATATGACGCTATTTATCCCCAGGTTTGGAAGGCCTGCCCGTTCCCGCTGGGCGACTGGTTTCAGAAACAGGCGGGGTTCCAGACATGGCGCAATTACACCGTTGCCAGCGCGCGCACTACACTGCTGGTCCTGTTGGGCGCCGTGGCGATGATTCTTCTGATTGCCTGCGTCAATGTGGCCGGCCTGCTGCTCTCTCGTTCCACCAGCCGCGAAAAAGAGATTGCCGTTCGCGCGGCGCTGGGCGCCAGCCGTAGCCGGATCGCCACGCAATTGATGACCGAGAGTGTGCTGCTGGGCCTGGTTTCAGGAATTGTGGGCTGCGGCGTGGCATACCTGTCGTTGATCGCGCTGAAAGCGGTGCTGCCGGCCTGGACGCCGCGGCTGGCCAATGCTTCTATCGATGTGTATGTGCTGCTTTTTTCTGCCGCGCTCGCCGTGGTCTCCAGCGTAATCTTCGGTCTGGCGCCGGCTCTGCAGACATCGAAACCTGATATCGAGCAGACACTGCGCGCCAACGCGCAGTCTGCGGGCGTGAGCCGCGGACGAAGAAAGCTCTCAGCCGCGCTGGTGGTGGCCGAGATTTCCATGGCGGTGATACTGGCGAGCAGCGCCGGCCTGCTGATCAAGAGTCTCTGGACTCTCAGCCGTTTGCACACCGGCTTCAGCGAAGACCATCTCCTCTTTGCCGACATAACGCCGAGCGATGAGTTCTGCAAGCAGCATGACGGATGCGTTCCGTTCTACGACAGCCTGCTGGAGCGCGCCGCGGCCTTGCCAGGAGTGAAGAGCGCGGCCTACACCGAGGCGGTGCCGATCGAGTGGTTTGCCTACGTGCCGTTGCTTGCCCAGGACCGGCCGGAAACGAACACTACGCCATATCCTGCCTGGTATTTTCCTGTCAGCCCCGGCTATTTCAAGACCATGGAAATCCCATTACTGGCCGGTCGCGACTTCAATTCTTCTGACCGGCAGAACACTGCCAAGGTGGCCATTGTCAGCAGGGGCGTGGCGCAGGCGCTGTGGCCGGGTGAAAGCCCAATGGGAAAACACGTGACCTTTGCCGACGTGTCTGCTCCCAACGGCCCGCAGTGGATCACCATTGTTGGACTCGTGGATGATGTGCGCCATTACAAGATGAAACCTGCGGGTTCCCGGGGGGACGTAAAAGGAGATATATATTTTCCCTTCACCCAGCAGCCCCCGTCCGCCATGACGCTGGTGCTTCACGCCAGTGGAGACATGGGAGAATTGACCCGCGCCTTGCCGGCGACAATTGCCTCGGTCGACAGCGGCGTGCCCGTTAGCCACTTCCGTACCGTGCATGAAATCATCGCGAACGAAGAAGCTGCGCCGCGCTCGACGATGTGGCTGTTCTCCATCTTTGCCGGGCTCGCGCTCTTTCTGGGCGCGATCGGCATCTACAGCGTGCTCTCGTATGCGGTTGCGCAGCGCACGCGAGAAATTGGCATACGCATGGCGATGGGCGCCAGCAAGAAGCAAGTTCTGGTCATGATCCTGGGACAGGGAAGCCGGCTAGTCTTCGGCGGTATTGCGCTGGGCATTGCCGGGACGCTGGCACTCACGCGGGTGCTCGCTAGCTTGCTTTACGGCGTGAGCCCCCGTGATCCCTTGACTCTTGTTCTCGTGGCGGTTGTCGTAACCGGCGCAGCAACGCTGGCGACGTGCATTCCATCTATGCGGGCTGCCAGAGTAAACCCAACTGTGTGTTTAAAGTATGAATAGGGCGTTCGAGGCCAACGTATCCCGTGCTCCGCGTCTTACGTCCTGATGATCAGAAACCGCGATCAGAACCCTGATCCCGGATGCATGTTCGGGTTGATCTTGAGGTGGTTCTCGATCTTGCGGCTTCCGGCATGCTCGCCGGCAATCTTGGCCGCCTGGTCCTTGGCTTCTGCGTTTTGCACGGTGCCGGTAAGCATGATTTGCGTGTCGGTCACATGCACACGCACATTCGAATATGTCATATGTGGGTCTTTCTTAAGGTCGGCCTTGATGGACTGCTCCAGGGCGCGGTCGTCAGGGTTGGGTTCCTGGTCAACATGAGGAGCCGTGGCAGGCCGCTCTGCCTGAGGCTGCTGTGTCTGGTCAGGAGCTGAAGGACTCTGCGACTGGGGCTGTTGGCCCAGAGCCTGAATGGCGGCAAGAGCAAGTATCGACAGCAGTGCGAGTTTGATGAAATAGTGCCTCATCTTGGTACGACCCTCCATTATTCAGGGTATGAAGCGCAGACAAAGCTGCGCAAGCCTGAGCGAAAGTGAGCTTACGTTCGCTTGAGCAGAAAAGAGCATAGGCGGGGAAAAGTTGAGGGAGGTTCAAGAATTGCCGGGATCGCCGAGATCGGAAACCAGGATCACTTGATGTTCCGATCCCGCGCGATTCCGGGCGATGACGTCCGATTCCGGCGATTTCCTCCCCGGCCCAAATCAACCGTTTCTACTGGTTGAAAAGCACCATTCAAGGTAGCTACAGAACTTAACTTTAGCTATCCAGCATAAAATCAAGCAGATAACCACGGCTGCGGTTTGGCATGCCGGTTGCCTTATCAAGGGCAACGGTTGAAGTCTCTATAAGGGAAGTTGTGTGAGGGCACGGCACAGATGCCGGCCCGGCAAGCTGGATTCGGGGTTACGCCCAACAGGCAAAACCTGTTGGGGACCCCGAGCTTCAGCCCGACAGAAGGATCTGTTCGGGGCTTGGCTGGGACCGGGCGGAGGTGATGCCGCGCCAGAGGGTTCTAACGAAGGGGAAACATGAGATTGAAGTTTTTTGCGGTGACGATATTTACTTTGGCGATGGCAGCGGGAGGCTGGGCGCAGTCGGGTGACTATCCGCAGCAGCCGCCGAGCCAGGACCAGCCTCCGGCGGCGCAGGGGCAAAGCCAGGATTATCCCTCGCAGGGACCGAGTGGGCCGGGAGCTGACGATCAACAGGCGCAGCGGAGCGAAGGTCCGGCGCCGGATGTAGCGAGAATCAGCTTGACCAAGGGCGACGTGACCGCACAGCGCGGCGATACGGGCGATTGGTCGGTAACGTCAGTCAATGCGCCGGTGATGGTGGGCGACCAGGTGGCCACCGGCGACAAAGCGCGCACGGAAATTCAGCTGGATGGAGCCAATATCGTCCGGCTGGCGGCGCGGAGCCAGGTGAAGATTGCCGATCTTTCGCGCTCGCGCATACAACTGCAGGTTTCGCAGGGCTACGCCAGCTACTCCATGTTCAATGGCAGCGAAGCCGACGTGGAAATCGATACCCCGAATGTCGCGGTGCACTTGCTGCGAGCGGGTAGGTATCGCGTGCAGGTGACGTCGGATGCGGAGACGAATGTGATTGTCCGCGAAGGCGAAGCCGAGGTCACAACACCACAAGGCAGCACCCGGGTCAAAGAAGGCGACCTGATTACGATTCATGGGACCGACAACCCAGAGTATCGCGTGGACAGCGCGCCGGCAAAAGACGATTGGGATCAGTGGAACCGGGATCGCGACAACATGATCAGAGACTCACAGAGTGTGAGTCGCACGAATCGCAATTACACCGGCGTAAACGATCTTGATAGCAACGGCCGGTGGATTTACGTTCCCGGATACGGAAACGTCTGGCAGCCTTATCAGGAAGCGTCATGGGCGCCTTATCAGGCGGGCCGCTGGGTTTGGGAACCATACTATGGATGGACCTGGGTTTCATACGAATCCTGGGGATGGGCCCCTTACCACTACGGTCGCTGGTTCTACTATGGGTCAAGCTGGTGCTGGTGGCCGGGTCCCGTCTACGTGAGTTATCGTCCCATATGGTCGCCTGCGTTTGTCTTCTTCGTGGGCTTCGGACATCACTCGACCTTCGGCTTCGGCTCTATCGGATGGTTCCCGGTTGGTCCGCATGATGTTTTCTACCCCTGGTATGGACGCGGCTTTAACCGCGTCAACGTGGTCAATGTAACCAACATCAATATCGTAAACGTTCACGGTGGCGGCTTTGTTGCTCCGCTGGCCGTGCGTGGACGCCAGCCTTTCTTCTCCAACGCCAGCCTGGTGGGAACCAATGCACGCATTCGTCGCTCCATCACCACTGTCTCGAGTGAGGATTTTGGCCGTGGAAATTTCAACAACCGCCATTTCGGCGTCGACGAGCGCCAGTGGCGTGAAGGCCGCGTGATGACGGCGAACCTGCCGGTGGTTCCTTCACGCGAAAACCTGCGTGTCTCCGCCCAGGGCCGCGGTGGTCTTCCTTCTTCTGTACATCCACGCGACGGCGGCCGCTTTTACACGCAGCATCAGCCGCCCGCTGGTCCTGAGTCATTCCACAATCAGGTGGAGCACATGCAGCGAGTGGTTGGATCTGAAGGCACGCGTACTGACATGCGTGGCGGCCCAGGCCAGGTCGATCGTCGCGATGCCGGCAATATGAATCGCGGAAACACCGAAGTCCCGCGCACCGATCATCCCGCAGGGGGCGTTAGCAACGATTCGCGCAATGAAGGCAACGGACGCTTCAATCGCCCCGAAAGCGGCAACAACCCGGGCAACGAAGGCGCGCGCGACAACGGTAATCGTGGCGGCTGGAGCAAGTTTGGGCCGCCGCCAAACCGTTCCGGCGGCGAATCCGGCAACAACGGCCCTCGCCCTGACTCATCTCCTGTCACTCGCTCTAACGATCAGGGACGGGTGCCGCGCACAGAAAACTCTGGATCCGGACCACAGCAGGATCGCGGTTGGCAGCGTTTTCCATCCAACAACGATCGTGGCGGCCGTCCTAATGATTCACCGGTAAACCGTAATGACCGCGGCGATTCCGGGAGCAAGCCTCCGCTGGAACTGCACCGGCCGATCGTAACGCCGCGGCAGGATTCGCGCCCCGATACGCGGAACGATCGCTACAATCCACCTCCGCGCAGCGACTCGGGCCGTTACAATCCGCCACCGCGGAGCGATTCCGGCCGTTACAATCCGCCTTCACGTTCAGAATCGCCGCGATATAGTCCTCCATCGCGGTCAGAGCACAGCAATTCATCCTCGCACAGCAATTCATCCTCGCACAGCAATTCATCCTCCTCGCACGGCGGGTCAGGCGAGCGAGGCGGTCATAGTGACTCGAAATCGTCCTCCGGCCCCAGACGTTAGCGGTGCTAAAGTCTCCTTCCCAACGGGGCTTTTGAGGATGAGAGCAGAAAAGGGCGATCGCAACCACGGTCGCCCTTTTCATTTTTGCTGCTGGCTGTCGGCTACCAAACTCCCTTATCACTGCCGGTGATCTTGAACGCCACAGCAGCCGCCGAAGCTAGCGGCGGCAACAAGCTCAGCCGGAAGGTCGCCGGAACATTCCCGCGAAACGCCGCCTGCGCAATCTGCTTGGTGTAGAGCCGGGCGCCATAGGGCATGATGGGCAGGCGCAGGAATCGTGCGCGCGTATAGATTTTGTCACCGCTCACGGTGGCATCGGCAAGCACCCAGCTCGGGAGGTTCAGCCCTGTCCCACGGTACCGCTGCACGTAGTCTGAAACGATCTTCAAAAATCCGGCTACACCTGGCCAGATTCCTGCGGCCATCGCGGCGCCGCGCAGCTCAGGAAAATCGATCTTGCGCGACTCCACCACCGTGGCTGCGTTCAGAATGTCGCACACACGGAAATAAAAGTGGCGATACATCCGCTGCAGCGTAGCCGCAAAGATCCGCTCCTCCGGCGCCGGGGCAAAGAAGCAATGCCCGCCCACGCTCACCTTCACGCGGCGATCAATAAATCGATGCGCCAATGCAATATGCTCGCCGGTCTGTCCCAGCCGCCCTACGTGCGTTTCCACCGCCTCCGGCAATCCTGGCAGAGCAAAGTTCCACTTGCAGGCCAGCCGGTCGCCCCAGCTACGCGCTTCCACCTTCGCGCCAAAACGCTTGGTGAAGACCTGAATGATCTTCTGCTTGCTTCCCGTTGAAACCAGATCAAGGTCATTGCCCAGATCAGGCCAGTGGTCCAGGGTCTTCATCACCACCGTAGGACAATCTTCTTCCTCCAGCGCATTACATACCTGCTCCAGGCGGCTCAGTGCGTTGGCGATCCGTGCACGCTCCCGTGTCAGAGTTTCGACTGCCCACGCCTGCACGGCAGCGGTGCCCAGGTTGCCGCCGACCCGGTTGATCACCTCAAAAGCGCGGATCACCACGTGGTTTGAGTCCGCCAGATCAATAAAGTCCTGCCGCTGCTCCGGCGTCAGCGAACTCAGCAGTGGAAACACGTCCGCCGCCGACGTAGGCCGCAGCGTAAGTTTCAAGAACGCATCAATGTATTGGTTTTCATTCTGGATTGCCGTTGCCATTGGGACCTGGTTGCTCCTGGTTCTGTACTTGCAGAATAGGATGAGGGCGAGGCAGAGCAGGTTGGATAGAAGTAGTCAGCTATCAGTACTCAGCAAACAGCCAAAAAACAGCAAAGCAGGTCCCGATCTGACGCAGATCATTGACTCTTTTTTGGGCTCTTCGCACTCGTAGTTGTCGAGGACGGCTTCGGTTTGGCTTCATCGTCCAGCGGGGGGTTCATGGAAAGAACGTACTTTTCCAGTTTCTTGAAGGAGTTATCTCCCAGCCCAAGCCTTAGCTTTTCCACATGGTCAATGACGATCGCCTTGCGGTCCTCAAACATTTGATCGAACTCTGCATCAGCAACATTCACCGTTGCGCCAGGAACAATTTGGGCGCGAAATTTTGCGGCCTCCGCACTCATCTTCGCGTCCAGTTTGTTCACTTCGCAGTCGCAGTCGTGCGCAATCTCCTGCAGGACCTCGCCTTCAGCGTCGTTGAGTCCGGCCGTCCGTTGGTGACTCGTGCGCCAGTCCGCAGCTTCTGCGTGCTTTCCTGCTTTCTCGGCTTCCTCTGCCCACCGGTTGTGAATTCCGATCTCGTAGAAGAAGGTCTCAAAATATAAGTATCGAAGCTTCATGGGCTCAGGCCTCGAAGGCGGAAAAATCAAAGTCGGAGGATTGATCGGAACTGCTGGAATACCCGCGCTCATCCCGACCGGCGGATGCGACGTCTTGGTGGTTCCTTCGGCGCCGAGACTGTCCACAGGATTGCCAACCGCATCCAGAGTGGCATGCCAGCCATTGCTGCATGGCTTCGGATCAGCGTATTTGGCGTTCACCCATTGCACAGTTGGCGCCGCGCTTGCTTGATCTTGACTCGCTGCCAGCAGCGACAGACTAGTCATCAGAGCTGAAACCAGAAGGGTTTTTGGCGCTCCCATTCTATTGGTCCTTTCATTCCACCTGAAGGCAGCATCCGCTTTGCCCGCAGCCATAAAACGTTGCGATCGGCCGAATGGTTCCCGGAATTTCTTCGCTTGAGGAGTCGATTGCGCCTGCCATCAACCTTTCTCGGCCGCCCTCTGCGTGCTGAATGCTACTCTATAATCGCAAATTCGGCGGGACATTTGCTGCTGGAGCAGGCCACGATAAATGAGTGCATTTGACGATATACGCCAATGGATTGCCGCGCTCGACAAAGCCGGCGAACTGAAGAGAATACGCACCGAAGTCGATCCCATCCTGGAGATCACTGAGATCGCCGATCGTGTCTCCAAAGGCGCTGCCAAAAAATATGGCCGCCCGGGCGGGCCCGCGCTGCTCTTTGAAAACGTAAAGGGCGGTAACGGCGTCCCCGTCCTGATCAATCAGTTTGGCTCCGAGCGGCGCATGCAGATGGCGCTGGGCGTCGACAGTCTCGATGAAATCGCCGACCGCATACGCCAGCTGCTCAACATGAAGTCGCCCGAAGGCTTTCTGGAAAAGCTCAAGATGCTGCCCATGCTCGCGGATATGGGAAAGTTCTTCCCCAGGGTAGTTCCCAGCGGGCCATGCAAAGAGGTCGTCAGGAAAAAAGATTTCTCGCTGCTCGATTTTCCTGTGCTCCAGTGCTGGCCGCAGGACGCCGGCCGCTTCATCACTCTGCCGTGCGTGATCACACGCGATCCTAAAACAGGGAAGCGCAACGTCGGCATGTATCGCATGCAGATTTATGACGCTACTTCCGCCGGTATGCACTGGCAGCGCCAGAAAGTCGCCGCCGAACACTACCGCGATATGCTGCGCGGCGTTTCACAACAAGATGGTGGAGCGCGGGCGCCCGCGCCCGCGGAGAAGAGACTTGGGGTCGACATCATGGCCCGTTCCGGCGGCGGCGCCATGCTCGCGTCCGGTGACCGCCCGTCAGGAACCATGGAAGTGGCAGTCGCCATCGGCACCGAACCGGCTCTCACTTTTTCCGCCATTGTTCCCGCGCCGCCGGAAGTGGAAGAGTTCATCATCGCCGGTTTTCTGCGCCAGAAGCCGGTCGAGCTGGTCAAATGTGAAACCGTCGATCTCGAAGTCCCTGCCTCAGCCGAGATCGTTCTTGAAGGCTACGTAAAACTTGACGAGCTCCGCACCGAAGGGCCTTTCGGCGATCACACTGGCTTCTACTCGCTTGAAGATGAGTATCCGGTCTTTCATTGCACCTGCATCACGCATCGAAAAAACCCAGTCTATTCCACCACCATCGTGGGCAAGCCACCGATGGAGGACGCCTGGATGGGCAAGGCGGTTGAGCGCATCTTCCTGCCGCTGATGAAGCTCACCCTGCCGGAAATTGTCGACGTGAACCTGCCCGTGGAAGGCATCTTTCATAATCTGATGATCGTCTCCATCCGCAAGTCGTATCCCGGCCACGCGCGCAAGGTCATGAACGGCATATGGGCCCTCGGCCAGGCCATGTTCACCAAGTGCATCGTGGTCGTGGATGAAGACGTGAACGTGCAGGATATCGGCGAGGTTGTGCTCAAAGTTTTCAATCATATCGACCCGGAGCGCGATATCCAGTTCACGCTTGGCCCTGTCGATTCACTCGATCACGCCTCGCGCCTGCCCAACTTTGGCTCCAAGATGGGGATCGACGCTACGCGCAAATGGCCCACCGAAGGCTTCACCCGCCCCTGGCCCGACGAGATCCTGATGGACGAAAAGACCAAAGCGCTGGTGGATAAGAAGTGGAAGGATTTGGGGATTGAGTAGTCTCTAAAGCGCTTCGCTTTTCACTAAGTGTCTTGGCCTCTGCTCCTCGTTTTTCAATTGCCAATTTTGGCATTTTCGGCGATTCTGGCAATTCTCCTGATTCTGGCAATTCCCATGAACCCTTTTCCTTCCATCGCCTCCGATCTCGGCCGCACCGTAGCCCAGGCCAAGCCGCTGCTCTTGAGACTCGATAACGCTGACACCACGGCGCGTCCCAGCGAAAACAAATGGGCGAAGAAAGAAATTCTCGGCCACCTGCTCGACTCGGCCTCCAACAACCACCAACGCTTTGTGCGCGCCCCGCAGCAGGGAAGCCTTACGTTTCCCGGCTACGACCAGAATTTTCTCGTCGATCTTGAGCGCTTTGCCGATGTTGACTGGAACTTCCTGGTCGACTTCTGGGCCGCCTACAACCGTTTTCTCGCCCACGTGATCAACAACCTGCCAGCCGAAGCCGCCACAGTCATCTGCAACATCGGCAACAACGAACCCGCCGCGCTGGAATGGATCGCCAGTGACTACGTCGCTCACTTAAAGCATCACTTGAATCAGATATTGGGCCAGACGTTCGAGACGAACTACGGAAAATGAAACTCTTTCCTACCCGCCGCGGATGGATTCGCCTCGGCCTTACCCTGCTTGTGCTTGCCCTGATCGTCACCGGCTTCGTCGCCTACATGACCGCCATGCCCGGGCGCTCTTTTTCCGGAGCGTTGCCGCCCCTCTCTGCCGAAGAGACGCAGATTTCCACCAACCTAAAACAGCACGTGAACTATCTCGCCGGCGCCATCGGTGAGCGCAACATGATTGCCTATCCGCAGCTGCTCAAAGCCGCGCAATACATAGAAGATACGTTCAAAAGCTTTGGCTACCAGGCGAAATCGCAGGAATATGTGGTTGAGACGCGCAAGGTGCGCAATCTGATCGTTGAAATTCCCGGCAGCTCCCGCGCCAGCGAGATCGTCGTGATCGGCGCGCACTATGACACGGTTTATGACTGTCCCGGTGCTGACGACAACACCAGCGGCGTCGCCGTCCTGCTGGAGCTGGCCCGGTTGCTCAAAGATTCGCATCCGGCCCGCACCATTCGACTGGTCGCCTTTGTGAATGAGGAGCCGCCTCACTTCCAAACGGAAAGCATGGGCAGCGTGGTTTATGCCCGGCAGGCGCACAAGCAAAAGGAAAACATTGTTGCCGCTGTCGCCTTTGACATGCTTGGTATGTACTCTGACGCCGAAGGCAGCCAGCACTACCCGGAAGGCTTCAAGTCGTTCTATCCTTCCCGCGCCAACTTCGTTGTCTTTGTCAGTGACCTCTCTTCGCGCTCCCTGGTGCACGATGCCATACGCTCCTTCCGCGCGACCACGCAGTTTCCTTCGGAAGGGAGCTCAGTGCCGGCGTGGATCGCCGGTGTGGGCTGGTCAGATCACTGGTCGTTCTGGCAGGAGGGGTACCCTGCGATCATGGTCACTGATACCTCGTTCTTCCGCAACCCAAACTACCATGAGCCGTCGGACAAGCCCGCTACACTGGACTACGATCGCATGGCGCGCGTGACTCGAGGTCTGGTGCGGGTAGTGACTGATCTGGGAAAATAGCAGCCTAATTGAATGCGTTACTTGAAGCCACTGGAGCCTGCCATGAACATCATGAGTCGGTTGTTTGTCATCTGTTTTACGGCCTTGGCGATCAACACATCCCTTGCAGTTCAAACCGCCCCTCCAGCCTACCCCAACCAGAAAGAAGCCGACTTCGTCATTCCCGGTTTCAAGTTCCAGAGTGGGGAATCGCTTCCTGCGCTCAAGCTGCACTACACCACCGTGGGCACGCCGCACAAAAACGCCCAGGGGGAAATCGACAACGCCGTCCTTCTGCTGCACGGCACCACCGGCACTGGCAAAAACTTTCTATCGCCTTCGCTCGGCGGACAGCTTTTCGGTCCCGGCCAGCCCCTCGACGCCGCGAAGTATTACCTGATCATGCCCGATGGCATCGGCCGCGGAGGCTCCAGCAAGCCATCCGATGGCCTGCACGCCAAATTCCCGCATTATGGCTATCTTGACGTCGTGGAAGGGCAGTATCGGCTGGTGACAGAAGGTCTCGGCATCAAGCACCTGCGTCTCGTGCTTGGCACCTCAATGGGCGGCATGCAGGTATGGCTCTGGGGAGAAAAATATCCTGACGCCATGGATGCGTTGATGCCCATCGCCAGCCAGCCTATTGAGGTCAGCGGGCGCAACATGCTCTGGCGGCGGCTGGTGATCGAAGCCATACGCAACGATCCTGACTGGAACGGCGGCGAATATACAAAGCAGCCGACGCACTTTGAGCATTTCCTGCCCGTCTTCAACTTCATGATTGATAGCCCGGTGCGTCTGCAGGAGCAGGCGCCCACCCGCGCCAAAGCCAATGAACTCTATGACAGCTACATCGCCGGCTTCAGCAAAGTGGATGCCAACGATTTTCTCTACTGGTTCGAGTCCTCGTATGACTACAACCCCGCGCCGCAACTCGACAAGATCAAAGCCAAACTGCTGGCCGTCAACTTCGCCGACGACGAACTGAACCCGCCCGAGCTCGGCGTGATGGAGCGTGAAGTTCCGAAGGTCAGGAATGGCCGCTTCGTTCTCGTTCCCGCCGGTGACAAGACCCGCGGCCACCAGACGCTCACCCAGGCCGTGGTGTGGAAGCAGTATGTGAGCGAGTTGCTGGGAGAGGGGAAATAGCTCCCGTTTCTCCGTGCCTCCGTGTCTCCGTGGTGAGATTTTTCTCTTAGCCGTGTGACTTTGTCTCCTTCGCGCTTACCCTTTATACTGAACTCATGTCGATCTTTCGCGATCTGGCCGGCATTGCCAAAGGCATGTCCGTTACTTTCCGGGAGATGTTTGCTCCCACCGTGGTTGAGGACTATCCCAACAAGAAGCTGCCCAACGAGGGTGCTGTATTCCAGGAGCGTTTCCGCGGCCTGCACGAGCTTCAGCGCGATGAAAACGGCCTGGAAAAGTGCGTGGCGTGCTTTCTCTGCGCCGCCGCGTGCCCGTCCAACTGCATTTACATTGAGGCCGCCGAGAACACCGAAGAGAACCGCATCAGCGGCGCCGAGCGTTACGCCAAGATCTATAACATCGACTACAATCGCTGCATCTTCTGCGGCTACTGCGTAGAAGCCTGCCCCACTGACGCCATCACGCATGGCCACGGCTTCAAGCTCGCGACCTTCAATGCCAGCAACCTGGTCTATCGCAAAGAAGCCCTGCTGGTTCCCATTCCGGCGAACGCCGGCAAGCCGCTCGAACCGCAGGAAGCGGTGGTGGTCCCGGACAAGCGTACCTGAAAACAAATTGGTAAATGGGTAAATTGGTAATTTGGTAAATGAAAGACGATTGCCCCATGCGGCTCCGTGCAGCCGAAAGCACATGGTTTTCAATTTACCAAATTACCAATTTACCCATTTACCAAATTTCCTCACGGTTTTCTCGCCGGCCTGAGCACCACTTCGCTCACGAATGCCTGTGGCCGCGAAGTCACCAGCATTGCCACAGCATGGGCCACGTCGTCCGGCACAAGCATCTTGTCTGGACTCTTACCCTCATGCGGCGAGAACTCTGTGTGTGTTGATCCCGGACAGATTACAGCCACTCGGATGTTATGCCCGCGCAACTCTTCTGCTACCGAATAAGAGAGTCCGTTCAGCCCCCACTTGGAAGCGCCATACGCCGCGCCATTGGGCAGCGGGTTTTTGCCTGCAATTGACGAAATATTAATAATGTCGCCGCCACCATTGGCTATCATCATGGGCGCCAAGGCGCGAATTGTGTGAAACACTCCTCGAAGATTGGTGTTAAAGATGGTGTCCCATTTTTCCAGGGGCATGGTGTGCAGCGGACCACTGAAACCGCCGACGCCTGCGTTGTTGACCAGGATATCGAGTTTGCCAAGGGTCATTTGTACGCGCTCTGCCAGCGCTGCCACGGAGCCCCAGTCGGCGACGTCGCAGGCGATGGCCTCAGCGTGCCCGCCGGCCGAGCGTATCTGTCCTGCGGTGTGTTGCAGGCGTGCCAGCGTGCGTCCACAGACGACCGTCCTGGCGCCCAGCCCGCCCAGCTTTACTGCGATCGCAGCACCAATGCCTCTGCCCGCCCCGGTGACCAGCGCAACCTTCCCGTTCAGAGTGTTGTTCATTTCACTTTTTCCTTAGGGCTCGAATGCCTTCGTTTATTATCTGATGGAACGATTTTTCCCGTTACGGTGTCAAATAGTCCAGGGTCTCTGTTTCTCTTTTGCAACGGAGTGCAGGGCCTTGCGCAGTGCGCGGAAGACCGGCCGGATAACTATTGCCGGCAACTTTGCATCTGACCAGTAAACTGTCATTTGGAAACGCGGCTTGCCTAAATGTGGGGTCTGTCTTTTATAATCCGTGCCTTCAATAGTTTTAACGGAACAGACGGTCCCGAACGCCGTTGCATGTATCAACGTCGGGCCGGCATATCTGGCAGACATGGATTGAAGGAGCAAAACGCAATGAGAAAAGTGCTTGTCACATTTGTGCTTGCGCTAACCACATCAGCCCTGGCGCAGGGGACTTCGCCGGCGCAACAGCCTGCTCAACCGGGCGCGGCCGATCAGGCCAACACCCCCACCAGTCAGAAGGTCATTAAGGATCCGGCCGAATACAACGCATACATGACCGCCTCGAACACGACCGACCCTGCTGCCAAAGGCGCAGCGATGGAGGCGTTCGTGAACCAGTATCCCAACAGCATCGTCAAGTTGGAAGCGCTGGAAACGGCTCGCGGTGCCTATCAACAGGCCGGCAACACGCCCAAGATGGAAGAGATGGCGCAAAAGACCCTACAAGTGGATCCCAATAACGTGCCTGCGCTGGCCGTTGTCGTTTACCTGGAAGGCACACGCGTTCGGGACGCTGCCAGCGGCGCCAAGGCCCGGGCGGATGCTGAGCGCGGCCTGCAAGAGGTGCAGAATTTCAAAGCGCCTGAGGGCATGTCCCCTGCCGACTTCGAAAAGTTGCGCACATCGATGACCAACATCTTTGCCGGCACTGCCGCATTCGGCGCTCTGCAGCAAAAGGATTATCCTGCCGCGCAAAAGTATTACGAGCAGGCGCTCAAGGCCGACCCCAATGACCTCGCTCACAATTACCAGATGTCCATCGCCATGCTGGAAAGCAACCCGCTAAATCCGCTGGGTTTCTGGTACGGTGCGAAGGCGATCGGTGTCGCCCAGTCGGCCAACCCGCCGAACACCGCGGCGGTCCAGGGCATGGCGCCTTACATTACTTCGCGCTACAAGAAGTACCACGGCAATACCGATGACTGGAACCAGCGCGTGGCTACAGCCGCAAGCCAGACTGCTCCGCCGGCTGACTTCGTTGCCAGCATTCCTCTCGCACCCACGCAGTGCGACCTCGCCGCGCAAGCCGTGCCGCCCACTGGGGACATCGACCTCTCCTTTGGCGATCGCGAACTGGTGCTCTCCTGCCGCGACAAAACCCCGGCCAACAAAGCGGCTGCTGATCGCGTATGGCAAGACCTCCAGACGAAGCAGAAGGGTGGCGAAGCCAAGCTGAAAATTCCGGTAAAGATCGTTGCTGTTCCGGACGAGAATACGCTGGAAGTCGCTCTGGGCGAAGATAACCAGGCATCCAATACAACGGACATGAAGGTCACCATGGAAAAGCCGATGACCAAGCCACCGGCCGTCGGTTCCAACATTGAGGTCATCGGCGTGATTTCAGACTATACGCCTGATCCTTTCATGTTCACCATGACCAAAGGCGAGTTGCCAGCCGCCAAGACTCCAGCGAAACCGGCAGCAAAAAAGACGCCGGCCAAAAAGACAACCAAGAAGTCGCAATAGAAAAATCTTAGCCGAAGAGGCAGCTCCCAGCGGGCTGCCTTTTTTATTCTCCCAGCATAAGTCGCTGAACGGAATGCGCCCGGCCGGTGGCGCCATCGCAGCCAATCAGCACGCCGCAGAACCGTGGATCGCCTTTGGCCGCTTCAAATCGTCCGGGAAGCCCGGTTAGAAACCGCTGCAGCACCTGTTCCTTTTGTACGCCGATCACGCTGTCATACGGGCCAGACATGCCGACATCCGTCTGGTATGCGGTTCCATTGGGCAGGACGCGCGTATCTGCCGTGGGCACGTGCGTATGCGTGCCCAACACCGCGGTTACCCGTCCATCGAGATACCAGCCCAGGGCAATCTTCTCCGATGTCGCCTCGGCGTGAAAATCTACGATCACTACCTTGCTCTTGACCTTGGCCAGCAATGCATCGGCTTTGCGGAAGGGATCGTCCAAATCCTGCATGAAAACGCGGCCTTGCAGATTGATCACCGCAAAGCCCTGGCCTTGCGGTGTAGCGCCTTCATACAGGCCCACGCCCGGAACGCCATCCGCGTAGTTGGCGGGGCGCAGCACCTTTCTTGCCCGTCCCCGTGGATCGCCATTGGCGGAGTTGAAATATTCCACGATCTCGCGCTTGTCCCAGATGTGGTTGCCGGTGGTGAGTACATGGCAGCCCAGGTCAAAGAGTTCATCGGCGATCGCCGGCGTAAGGCCAAAGCCCCCGGCGGCATTTTCGGCGTTGGCAATCACCAGGTCCACCTTATTGGTCTCCACTACGTGGGCCAGATGGTCGCGCACGATCTTGCGCCCTGCACTGCCGAAAATGTCACCAATAAAGAGGATCTGCATGAATCCTTTGATACTATCATCTGCGTGCGACTACTAGCGCCCCTCATTTTTTGAACGTCGAAGAGGAATTTCATGCTGACGCAACTCCGCCTTCTGCTCCCCTCTCTGATGCTTCTGGGATTGTTGACTGGCAGCCCGCAAGAGAAGAATGCCCCCGACTCGGTCACAATCTCCGGAGCCACCCTGGAAGCCCCTTACTTCAAGCTTCACTACTCTTTGCCTCAGAACTGGTCTTCGGAAGATGACGCGAAGCGCATGGAGAAGAACCGCAAGAAGCATGAAGAACGGGTAAAAAGCCTCGAGCGCGAGACCTCAAGGATCGTCAATGCCGGCGCCATCACCACCAGGGTTTTCTGGGTCTACGATCTGCTCGTGGCTACACCTGGCGCCTTTCCTGCCGACGAAAAGTTTCCTCTGCCATATATTCACATCGTGGCCAGAGAGCGGTCGAACAGTTCCAGCAACCCAGGGGACTACGCGAACGATATGGCCAAATTGCGCGACCAGGCCCCGTTCAAGGTAGCGGTTTTTCAGAAGCCGGAGAAGCAACTCATCGCCGGGCAAAAATTCGTTCGCTCTGGCTTAGCCTACGGCGAAAACCACTATGAGTCCCTGTATGAAACTGTTTCAGGAAGCTATCTCTTGTCTTTCGAGTTCCATGGAAAAAGCGAACAGGAAGTTAACGATCTGGCCAAAACCATGGAGTCAGTGAAATTCGACCGGTAAGCCTGTCAATTTGCCGAAACTCCGCGCGGGCATTCCGTGGAAGTCAATTTTTGAGCTCCACCGATGTCAGAAAATCATAATTTCCCGCTGCATTGACGCGCAGGTTCTTCACCCGCTGCGAGTGCACGACCACATTATCGAAATACCAGAGATTGATGTAGGGAAGCTCCTCGGCCAAGATCCGCTGCAGCTGCGCGTAGACTTCCTTGCGCTCGTGCTGATTTACCGTCTGCCGCCCCGCTTCGATAAGGCGATCGACCTCAGGATTCACGTAATATCCGCGATTGGCATGCTTGGGGGGGAAGCTCGAGGAATGGAAGGCATAATAAAAGATGTCCGGGTCTTCATTCCCGCCGATCCAGCGCAGCGAGTAGAGCTGGAACGCGCCTTTCAGCACATCGGAATAGAACGTGGCAAATTCAAAGCTGCGAATATCCAGCGCGATGCCGACCTCGCGTAGCTGCTGTTGCAGCACCGCTGCCAGCAGCCGCGTAGTCTCTTCCGTCGAAGTCTTCATCAGGAGATGAAAGCGCATGCCGTCGGCTCCGCGCCTGTATCCCGCGGCATCCAGGATGGCGTTGGCCTGCCTGGGATCATAGTCGTAGTGCGCAACATCGCCGTAGTATGCCCAGTGTTGCGGAGGAAGCACGCTGTCAGCCAGCCGGCCCTGATCGCCAAACAAGTAATGCAGAATCGGCCCGCGATCGATCGCGTGCGCCAGCGCCTGCCGTACGCGAACGTCCTTGAGAATGGGATCGCGCAGATTGAACGTCAGATACGCCAGTACCGTTCCCGGCTCCTGCTCAAACACCAATTTAGGATCGCGCCGCAAGGTTCCGATCATGTCTGCGCTGAGCGAACCGCTGGGAGAGATATCTGCGCTGCCTTTGCGCAGCTCCAGCGCCCGCGTGGTTGCATCTGGCACCACGATGAACCGAACCCGTTCCACGTGTGCGCGCTGTCCCCAGTAACCATCGTTGCGTTCGATGACCACCTGGCTGTCCGGCTCCTGAAGAACGAAACGAAAAGGTCCTGAACCAACCGGAAAGCGATTGAAGCTCTTATCGCTGCCGTAAGGCACAATCCCAAACGCGCCCTCAGAGAGGTTGTACAGCAAGGTTGAATCCGGGTCCGAAAGATGCAGGATGACCGTGGAGCCATCGGGAGCATCAACCTGCGAGATCAGTCTGTAGGTAGTTGCTTTCAAGCTGATGAGCGATCCGTTGCGCAGGGAGTCCAGAGTCCACTTCACGTCGCGAGAGGTGAGCGGACGCCCATCGTGAAAATGAACGCCGGAACGCAGATGGAAGATGTATGTACGCGGATCGGGAATCTCCCACCGTTCTGCCACCCATGGCTGAATGTTGAAGTGCTCATCGCGATGGACCAGTGAATCGAAGATCAGCTGGTCAATGCGCTCTGACTGTGCGTCCGTTCCTACCCGGGGATCAAGGTTCGTCGGGCTGTTTTCGATAATCATCACCAGCGTGTTGGCATCAGGGCGTTTGGCGCATCCGGCCAGACTTCCAACGATGCACAACACCAAAAACCCTAACCACAGAGAACACAGAGGAACACAGGGGAGAGTGGATCGTAAAGAGAATAGGCTCTGTGCTCCTCTGGGATCTCTGTGGTTAAACATACGAAATCTTTCCCAGCACCACGGGCTTTTCCGCCCCGGTGGCCGATGGCACATTTCCCGGCTGCCGATGCCATGTCTGATACGCCAGCAGGGCAAAGGCCACGGCTTCTTTTGCCTGGCTGGGCACGCCGTAATCGTCCGTGTGGCGCAGCCGCAAACCCATTGCGGCCATTTTTTCCTTCAGTACCTTCATCAATGTCTCATTCTTCGTGCCACCGCCGGAGACCACAAACTGCCGGTACTCTCCTTCGGGCAAGACAAAACGCTCAACGGCGGCTGCAATCGATCGTGCGGAGAGCGCCGTGGCGGTGGCAATAATGTCGGGCTTGGAGGCGCGGCCGCAACGGCGCAGAAAGGCCTGGACATACTCGCGGCCAAATTCTTCGCGACCAGCCGTCTTGGGCGGTTTTTGCCGGAAAAACGGCGCTCGCAGCGCCTCTTCCAACACTGTTTCGATCACTGCGCCCTTGCGAGCCACAGCCCCGTTTTTGTCGTACGGTTGGTTGAAGAGCTTCTGCATGAGCTGATCGATCACCATGTTGCCCGGCCCGGTATCAAAGGCCATGATCTCAGCCGGCCTGGCGCCCGCGGAGATCGCGGTGAGATTGGCAATCCCGCCGACGTTCTGCACGATTCGTCCGATGTCTTTGTCGCGAAAGATGGCGTAATCGAGAAACGGCACCAGCGGCGCGCCTTTGCCTCCGGCGGCCATGTCTGCCGGCCGGAAGTCAGAGACAACCGGCACCCCGAGCCTGGCCGCGACCACCGAGCCTTCGCCCGTTTGCCATGTGCAGGAGAGTTTCTTCCCCAGGTAAGGCGCAGCCTCGCCTTGATGGTAGATCGTCTGTCCGTGGCAGCCGACCAGATCCAGCAGCCGTGTCCGTGTCTTTTTTTGCGCCAGCAGCACAGCGTCGGCGTAGAACTCGCCCAGACGAAAGTTGAGCCGGGAAAGTTCGGCGACACTGGTCTTGTTCGCATTCATCGCCGCCAGCACCGCCTGCCGCAACGGCTTTGGATAGTCGAGATGATGATGGCCAAGAAGCTCAAGGTGCAGGTAAGATCCCAACCCGCGCAGCCGCACAAAAGCCACATCAACGCCGTCAGCGGATGTTCCGCTCATGACCCCGGCGACGATCAAACGTTGATCTCCCTCGCCGGATGCAGGCGATCGTCGATCACTTCGCCGCCAACAATGCGTGTGAAGTCGCCGACAAGTTTTTTGAGCCTGTCGACTACTTTCACTTTGGGTTCGGCGGCAAAGCCGCGCAGCTCTTTGGCGCGCTTCTTGAAATGGATCACTCGTCGCGCCGCCTGCTCCACGTGCGCCGCGAATTTTCGATCACGCTCCGCCTCCCGCAGCACGGCTTCATAGCCGCGCCATACCAGTTCCTGGTTATGGCAGACCAGAAACATGTCTGCTCCGGCGCGCAGCGTTTCCACGGCCACATCCTCGATTGCGCCGGCAGAGAGCACGCCACCCATCTCCAGATCATCAGAAAGGATGAGCCCGCGATAGCCGATCTTCTTGCGCAGAACGTCACGCATCCACTTGCGTGAGAGCGAGGCCGGCAACTTGTCTTTTGTGACCTCCGGGTAGCCGGCATGCGCCACCATCACAAATGGAATCTGCGACCGCAGCTCGCGATAGGGAACCAGGTCTTCGGCCCACATTGCTTTCCAACTCTTCCGCACCACCGGCATGTCATGATGGCTGTCAAGATTGCCCTCGCCCAGGCCAGGGAAGTGTTTGCCGCAGCCAAGGACCTTGGCTGCTTTTAGTCCTTTTAGAAACTCGCGCGCGTACGCTACTGTCTCTTTCGGATTGGCCGATGCCGTGCGGCTGGTCAGCACGGAACGCGAAGCCTCAAAGCCAAGATCGAACACTGGAGCAAAGTCGGTATTGAAGCCCAGAGCGCGGGCTTCCAGCCCCAGAATATTGCCGTGCATACGGAAGAGCTTGCGATTGCCCGTGGTAAACACCTGCTCCACTGACGGCGCCGGCGCAATCACCTTCTTCAGGCGGTCCACTGTGCCGCCCTCCAGGTCAACGCACAAAAACATTGGGACGCGCGTAGTGGCCTGCGAATCGCGCAGCAGCCGCCAGGTCTGCCGCGCATCTTCAATATTGCGCGCGAACAAGATCACGCCCCCGGGTTCGAGCGTACTCAATGTGGTGCGAAGTTTGCCGTCGATTTCCAGGCCATCAAAGCCCAGAATCAGCAATTGTCCGACTTGCCGGCGAAGAGTCTCCGATTCTGTCATGCATCTCGATTATACGAGTTCGCCGTTGAACGCCGGTGTTTTCCTGAATTGCAGGTTTTCGTGCCAGAGAGCATGAACGACAGGCTGTGGGAGCCGTGAGGTCAATTCGTAATTTCTAATTGCATGTAGCTGAACTGTTATCCGGAAAATCAGGAAGCGCCTTGCCCTGCAGATCGCGATTTTGAAAGCGACAATAGGTATTGAACTTCGGGTCCTGGCTGAAATTGATCCCCAGCGTTCTGTCGATGTGGTTGTCCTGGAAAACAATCTTTGTATTAGAGACGCCGGTCAGTGCCGGATAGCTCCAGATTGCCAGCTGACCCTGACCGGCATCAGCGGTGATGGTGTTACCGGAAAAAACTGAACTCTCCACCTGGCCGCGGAGGACCACCGCTATCGTGTTCGACCTGTTCATCTTAATGGTGTTGCCCGTAATACTCCCGTTGGCGAAAGGCATGCTCGGACCGCCTCCTCCGATGACGATGCCATACGAAGAGGGATGAATAAACTGGTTATTCTTGACGATAACGCCGCTGTTACTAAAGCTGTCGAGGTTGAAGCCGTACACCACGTTACGCGCAATGTTGTCGTGAAAATTCACCGGTCCCATGGACCAGCCGCTGTAGCCGATCCCGTAGCCATCTACAAGATTGTCTCGGATTTCAGCGACCGCATTGTTGATCACAATCCCGTCAATGGCGCCGCCCTCGGGTGACCCGTTGATCACGGCGTGGCCCGGTTTAGAAACTGTGACATGCTCTATGATGCTGCCGGTGTTCTCCTGTGGATCGAACGATTGTGCGTTTCCCCAGATATGCACCGCAAAGGTCTCAAACACGATGTCAAGAGCGCCCACGTCGCCCGAGCCGCCAATGACGTTGACGTTGTGAATCCAGTGCCCGCCCTGGTCTGAGCGCAACTTGATTCCCTCCAGGTTCAGGGGAACTCCGCCCGAAGAGGTGAGCCGGTCATGGTTGGCGTCGATCGTAAGGTCAGAGATCTCAATGCCGGAGCTCTGCGTCGAATGCGTGCCGATCACCACGTTCCGTCCACCGCTCAAGGGGGCGCCGTTGTTATCCTCAAACTCGTCGGGCAGATAAGTCGAAAGCTGAAGCGCGGTGTGGTCCACGCCACGTCCATGAATCTTCCAATTCCTTTCAACCGTAAAGCCCAGCTCGCTTCCTTGTGTGTGGCCCAGGTGGATAGCCCAGTCATACTGGCCTCGGGTTTGAAAGGTGCCGCTGGTCAGGCAGACAATCAGGTTTTGCGGCGCAATATTCGTCTGCGTGCCCCAGGTGGGATACTGGCCTTCGCTGATGGAGCGTAGAATCGCGTCAAACTTGTCAGCGGTGCTCCCGTCCAGTGGATCATCGAAACTGGTGCCCGACTGCTTGCCTCCAGAAGGCATGCCGATAAAGATACGAGAGAACCCGGCGGGCACAGCTATTGTGCAGTCCTGAGAAGTTACCTCAGGAGATCGCAGCTGCATACACGACGTGAGCGCCAGAACCAGCGCGGCTGAAACGACGAAGCGGGAGACTTTCATTACAACATCCTTGCCTTGCGCGCACGGGACCAAAATCAGCGGCCCGAGCCGATCACGCCCTTCCGGCAAAGACAGGAATACCCCAGCTCTCCCAGTGGCCTCTGGGTCAGGTGTGAAAAAACCTGATGCTAACGATCAAGGGTCTTCAAGTTGTGTATGCCTGAAAGACGGTTGCTAAAAGTATAACAGTGAAAGGAATAGCATTTTGGTAAACGCGAAGACAAAGCGGAAGGCATTTCTCTCAGGACAAACCGAAAAACTTTTCGTAACACTGCAGGTAAGGGCGAAGATGTCTTACGGCTGATCGCTGATTGCTATCTACACCTGCTTCTTCAACTCATTCAGCAAATTCAACGCCTCGATCGGCGTCAGGTTGTTCAAGTCCGCTTCCTTCAATCGGTCTACGATCTTCTGCGAGAGCGGCGTAAACATGGTCAACTGCATATGCGGCTCAGGTTCACTGGCGCCGGGCGAGAGATGGGCCGTCGTCTCGTGCTCCGCGTTTTCATGCTCATGCAGCACCTCGCGGGCGCGGACCACCACCTCCGATGGCAGCCCTGCCAGTTTGGCTACCTCGATTCCATAGCTGCGGTCGGCGCGGCCAGGCTCAACCTTGCGCAGAAAAACAATCCCGCCCGCATTCTCCTTCACCGACACATGAAAGTTCTTCACGCCTTCGAGCCGGTCAAGCTCGGTCAACTCGTGATAGTGCGTGGCAAAGAGCGTCTTGGCCCGGCTGGTGGAGTGAATGTATTCGATCACCGCCCAGGCGATTGCCAGGCCGTCGTAAGTTGCCGTGCCGCGGCCAATCTCATCCAGCAGCACCAGCGATCGCGGTGTGGCTGTGTTCAGGATCGCCGCCGTCTCCGTCATCTCCACCATAAAAGTCGATCGGCCGCGCGCCAGATTGTCACTGGCGCCGATGCGGGTAAAGATCCTGTCCACCACCGGAAGCCGCGCCGAGCGGGCAGGTACAAAACCGCCCATCTGTGCCATCAGCACCGTGAGAGCTGCCTGCCGCAGGTAGGTTGACTTGCCGCCCATATTCGGGCCCGTGATCAGCAAAATGTTGTGCGTACTGGAATTCAGGTAAAGATCGTTGGGCACAAAGCGATCATTATTCCCGGTCAGCTCCAGCTGCTCCAGCACCGGATGCCGGCCTTCCATGATCTCAAGCTCGGTTGCGTCTGCGCTGAATTGCGGGCGGCAGTACGCACGGTTCTGCGCCAAAAACGCCAGCGACGCCAGCACGTCCACCTCTGCCAGCGCCAGAGAGGTTTGCCGGATGCGCCTGGCCTCAGCCGCTATTGCCACGCGCAGCTCAGCAAACAGCCGCCGCTCGATCTCCACGATCTTCTCCTGCGCGTCCAGCACCTTGGCTTCATATTCCTTGAGCTCCGGCGTAGTAAAGCGCTCGGCGTTCACCAGCGTTTGTTTGCGCTCGTAATCCTGTGGTGCGTGATGCAGGTTGGCCTTGCTGATCTCAATGTAATAGCCAAAAACAGAGTTGAACTTAACCTTGAGGGAGTTGATGCCGGTACGCTTGCGCTCGCGCTCTTCGATCTGCGCGATGTACTGCTTGGAGTTGCGGCTCAGGTTGCGTAGCTCATCTAATTCTTTGTCGACTTCCGGTTGAATCACGCCGCCGTCTGCCAGCGTGAGCGGAGGCTCGGCGACAATAGTCTTCTCAATTCGCTCGCGCAGATCGGCCAACTCGTCCAGCAGCCGGTTCAGCTCTGACAGCCGCTCCGCTGCCAGCCTGCCCAGCGCCGTCTTGATTCGCGGAATTCGATTCAGGCTTGCGCACAATGCCAGGACGTCGCGCGGATTGGCCGTCTCCAGCGTCACCCGGCTGAGCAGCCGCTCGATATCGAGCACGCCTTCCAGCGCCCGGCGTAACTCTTCCCGCGCAACGAATTCCTTGACTCCAGCTTCCACTGCGTCCAGCCTCTGGTTGATATCTTTGATATCGATCGACGGCCGCAGCATCCACGAGCGCAACAGGCGCTTGCCCATTGGAGTCAGCGTAGCGTCCAGGGCGCGGAAGAGCGTGACCTCACTCCCGGTGTTGGCAAAGAGTGGCTCCACCAGTTCCAGATTCCGCACCGTAACCGCGTCCAGTACCAGATATTCCTGGCGATCATAAAAGCCAATGCGGTCCACGTGCTCCAGCGTGCCGCGCTGCGTCGCGCGAACGTAGTGAAGGATCGCTCCCGCCGCCGTGGCCGCCGCCGGACGCCCCTGCAATCCAAACCCTTCCAGTGAGAGCACACCTAGCTTGTTTTCCAGCAGCGGAATTGCATAGTCCGGAGCAAACACCCAATCTTCCAGTGGTGTTTCTGTGAAGCGGCCGCGTTCACCGGATTGTTGCAAGCTGGCCGAGGCGTGAGACGCCGTTCCCCTCCAGGCGGAAGAATCTTGCGCCGCTATTTCCGCGATGGATTCTGTGCGCTCCATTGGCGGCTGATCAAACAACGGCAGGGAAGAGGGATACAAAACCTCACGCGGCCGCAACTGCTGCAACTCTTCCACAACGCGCCGCTCGGCTTCCGGACCGCGAAATTCCGTCGCGCGAAACTCACCCGTGGAAAGATCCAGGGCCGCCAGTCCCACCGCTCCTCCGCTCCCCGGGGATGAAGCCCGGGCCAGCGCAGCCAGAAAATTGTTTTCCTCCGAGCCAACGCTCGAATCGAGGGCGGTGCCCGGTGTGAGCACGCGCGTGACTTCGCGCCGCACCAGCTTCTTGGCCAGCCGCGGGTCTTCCATCTGCTCACAGATCGCTACTTTGAATCCCTTGCGCAGCAGCTTGGAGAGATAATTCTCCGCGGCGTGATAAGGCACACCACACATCGGGATGGCCTGGTCTTTTTCCTTGTTGCGCGAGGTCAATGTGATCTGCAGCTCACGCGCTGCTACGACTGCGTCTTCAAAGAAGAGCTCGTAGAAATCTCCCAGGCGGAAGAAGAGCAGTGCGGTGGGATGCTGCTTCTTGATCGCGGCATACTGCCGCATCAGCGGAGTCGAGGGCTCGGTCATTCGGTGTGACCATTCTAAGGCAAGAATCGTCGCCTCGCGCAGTGCGAAGAGCTGGATAAGTGGTCACCAAAACGTCTGGTATACTGTTTTCTGGCCTCAACAAGTGGCGCTATCGTCTAGGGGTTAGGACGTGAGATTCTCAATCTTAAAACCCGGGTTCGATTCCCGGTAGCGCTACCAACTCCTTCTTATTTTCTGAATTTTCCCTCTAGCCCAGCCAGGGCAAGATGGCGTATCGATTCGGCATCGACCACGCGGGACAACATTTCTGCAATGGGAGAACGCCACGGTCTGTCCAAGTATGCCGATGCTTG
>DATBHX010000030.1:0-76845 GCA_036557225.1 Candidatus Angelobacter sp. | reverse complement strand
CGTTTTGCCATGATCGATATGTCCGATCGTGCCTACGTTTACGTGCGGTTTGCTGCGATCAAATTTTTCCTTTGCCATTTTTTTTAGCCTCTAGCCTTTAGCTCTTAGCATCTAGCTTGTTAAAGGTTCTGCAAACTTGCCTGTTCGCCAAGTCAACTTTGCGAACAAGGTCCAATAATTCCAGCATCTTCGGTTCATCAATCACGAACTCAACCGAGTCGCCTCGGACTTCGTTCGATTCATGCTTGAGACCGATTAAGCGCCACACGCAACGCTTGATCATCTCTCCCGAATCCCCGGTTACTTCTTCAGCTGCTCGGCGTGCTTCTGGCCTGATATGCACCCGAATTTCTGTCGTGCTTCCATCAGCGTGCACACAGGCCGTCGAATACCAATCTTCCTTCAAGTTGCCTTCAACCAGAACGCGCCCAGCCGCGTCTCGGTTTCCGTTAAACCTTCAAACTCTTGATCCAGCCGCTCATACTCGGCCCGGTTCCGTTCCCGGAAGCGTTCAAATTCTTCTTTCGTCCGCCAGTAATCCAGCGTGAGAAAGCGAAGATCAGAAGCAACATCTCGTACCAGCTCCGTTCTGATATAGCCTGCGGAGCCACGGAAGAAACGCGCCCATGCTCCTTCAGGC
Source organism: Candidatus Angelobacter sp. (assembly GCA_036557225.1). Classification (GTDB taxonomy): domain Bacteria; phylum Acidobacteriota; class Terriglobia; order Terriglobales; family Acidobacteriaceae; genus Angelobacter. The sequence goes on along the minus strand of DATBHX010000030.1, from coordinate 76,205 downwards.
CCGTACTTCTCAACAAACTCTGCTGCCTTTTCCTGCCGTACCCGGAACTCCCAGACAATCACATACTCGGTAGCGGCCATCTATCTCAATACCAATCCGCCTTCGTCCGGTCCGCTCATATAAAACGAACCCAGAAACGTCTCGCGTGCGACCAGCCCTTCATGTCCGATCAGCAGCTTGAATCCTTCGATCTCCTGCTGCCTCTCCTGCCGGCACCGCTCGAAGTCCTCGTGCGATTTCCAGCAATCGAACACCTTGTACCGCCGCCGGCCCGCGCTTAACTCTTCCCGCAAGAAGCTCGCCACGAACCCCGCCGAGCGACGAAGGAAGTCGGACCAGATTCCATCCCGTCCAAAAACCTTCTCAAAGTCCTGCTCGCGTCCGTCATTCACCACAAATCCGCGAACAACAACAAACCCTGTGGTCCCGGCCAGTTCACCTGGCCGCGCTTTTGCCCTGCACCTTGGCGATGATCTCTTCGGTCACCGCGCGCGGCGCTTCGTCATAATGCGCAAAGTGCATGGAGAACGTTGCCCGCCCCTGCGTATTCGAACGCATCTGCGTGGCATAACCGAACATCTCGGCCAGCGGCACCAGGCTCTTGATCACCTGCGAACCGGCGCGATGGTCAATGCCCTCAATCCGCCCGCGGCGCGAATTCAGATCGCCGATGATGGTTCCCATGTACTCTTCCGGGACCACCACTTCCACTGACATGATCGGCTCCAGCAGCACCGGAGACGCCTTGCGTGCAGCTTCCTTGAAGCCCATCGACGCAGCAATCTTGAACGCCATTTCGTTCGAATCGACCTCGTGATAGCTGCCGTCGTACAACGTCGCTTTCACGTCGACCAGCTCGTACCCGGCCAGCACGCCGCCCTCAAGAGCTTCTTTAATTCCCTGCTCAATGGGCCTGATGTATTCCTTCGGAACCGAGCCGCCAATGATCTCATTGACGAACTCAAACCCTTTGCCTTTTTCGTTGGGCCCAACGCGCAGCTTCACGTGGCCGTACTGGCCTGAACCACCGGTCTGGCGGATGTATTTGCCCTCGGCTTGCGCTTCCTTGCGGATCGTTTCGCGATACGCAACCTGCGGCTTGCCGACATTGGCTTCCACCTTGTACTCGCGCTTCATACGGTCGACGATGATTTCCAGATGCAGCTCGCCCATGCCGCTGATGATGGTCTGGCCGGAATCAGGATCGGTCGCAACCTTGAATGTCGGATCTTCCTGCGCCAGACGATGCAGCGCAACGCCCATCTTTTCCTGATCACTCTTGGTCTTTGGTTCTACTGCAACCGAGATCACCGGCGCGGCAAACTCAATCGACTCCAGCAGAATCGGCGCTTTTTCCGAACAGATCGTGTCGCCAGTGGTGACGTTCTTCAATCCCACGCAGGCGCAGATATCGCCGGCGAAGATCTCGCTGATCTCTTCGCGCTTGTTGGCATGCATCTTCAACAGGCGGCCAATACGCTCACTCTTGCCGCGCGTGGTGTTGAGCACGCTGTCACCGGTCTTCAAATGGCCGGAGTAAACGCGCACGAACGTAAGCTGCCCGACAAACGAATCGGCCATGATCTTGAACGCCAGCCCGGAGAAAGGCTCGCTGTCTGCCGTCTTGCGCTCGAGTTTCTTTTCCGGATGGTCAGGGTCAACGCCTTCGGTTGGCGGAATGTCCACCGGCGAAGGCAGGTAATCGACCACCGCGTCCAGCAGCGTCTGTACGCCTTTGTTCTTGAACGCGGTCCCACAGAGCACCGGGAACAGCTTCAGGTCAATGACGCTCTTGCGCAGCGACTTCTTCAGCTCGGCTGCTGTGATGGTCTCGCCTTCCAGGAACTTGTGCAGGATGTCATCGTCATTCTCAGCGACGGATTCAACCAGCTGCGCGTGAAACGCTTCGGCTTTCTTCTTGAGATCGGCGGGGATTTCTTCCACTTCGTACTTGGCGCCCATGGTTTCATCGCGCCAGTAGATGGCCTTCATGTCAACCAGGTCGACCACGCCTTTAAAAGCTGCTTCCTGTCCAATGGGAATCTGAATCGCTACCGGGCGGGCATTCAAACGCTTGCGGATGGTATCGATGGCATGTTCAAAATCAGCGCCCATCTTGTCCATCTTGTTGATGAAGCAAATTCGCGGCACGCCGTATTTATCGGCCTGGCGCCATACGGTTTCCGACTGCGGCTCAACCCCGTGCACAGCGTCAAACACAGCGCAGGCGCCGTCGAGCACGCGCAGCGATCGCTCCACCTCGGCGGTAAAGTCCACGTGGCCGGGCGTATCAATAATGTTGATGCGGATGTCACGCCAGAAACAGGTCGTTGCGGCAGAGGTAATCGTAATGCCGCGCTCCTGCTCCTGCTCCATCCAGTCCATGGTGGCGGTGCCTTCATGCACTTCGCCGATCCGGTGCGTAATGCCGGTATAAAAGAGGATGCGTTCAGTCGTAGTGGTCTTGCCGGCATCAATGTGGGCCATGATGCCGATGTTTCTACAACGCTCTAATGGGACCTGTCGGGGCACTGTTTCTTCCTAATCCTTTTTCTCTCTCGAATCTCTCGGTTTTCACATTTGCGCGTTAGCTTTTTTACTCTTCGCTAACTGCTGCTTCTACCAACGATAGTGTGCGAACGCCTTATTCGCTTCCGCCATCCTGTGCACGTCTTCCTTCTTCTTGATCGCCGCGCCGCGGCCATTGGCCGCATCCAGCAATTCATTGGTCAACTTGTCGACCATGCCTTTTTCGCCGCGCTCACGGGCGTAGCCCACGATCCAGCGGATCGCCAGCGACGTCCTGCGGTCCGGATTCACCTCCACCGGCACCTGGTAGTTGGCGCCGCCGACGCGGCGGGTCTTCACTTCCAGCAGCGGCTTGGCGTTCTCCACGGCCTTCTTGAACAGCTTCAGGGCTTCATCGCCGCCCTTGGATTGCAGGTTCTCCATCGACTGGTAAAAAATCCCCTGCGCCGTCGATTTCTTGCCGCCCCACATCATGGTGTTGATGAACTTGGTCACCAGCTGGGATCCGTAAATCGGGTCCGCCGCGGGCTCTCTCTTGGGAACGTGTCCTTTTCTAGGCATAGCTTCTTCAATTACCTCAGCGGCAATTTGCCGCTCAAAATCTAATCTCTGATTTGCGAATTGTGATTTGTGATTTTGTGCAAAATGAAAATCGCAAATCACCAATCACAAATTTATTTCGGCCTCTTGGCCCCGTACTTACTGCGTCCCTGCTTACGATTGGCCACGCCGGTCGCATCCAGCGTGCCGCGCACCACGTGATAGCGCACACCAGGCAGGTCCTTCACACGGCCGCCGCGGATCAGCACAATCGAGTGCTCCTGCAGGTTGTGGCCGACCCCGGGAATGTAGGTGGTGACCTCGATCCCATTCGTCAGGCGCACACGCGCGACCTTACGCAGCGCTGAATTCGGCTTTTTGGGCGTCTGCGTGTACACACGCGTACAAACACCTCGCCGCTGCGGCGAAGCCTGCAGCGCAGGACTGGCCGTCTTATAATTCGGCGCCGTTCTTCCCTTGCGGACCAACTGATTGAATGTCGGCATAGTTCCTTTTTTTCAAGGGCTCCTCAGCTTCGCTGCTCTGCCCTCGTGCTGCGTCGCGCGGAAAAGCGCTCCTTCGCACTTCACCCGGTCGACTCAAATCTTTGCGCTTTTTGGGCAGGCACATGTCGGCGCACACGCGCCAAGCCTGCCTTCGAATCCCGCAGTGCGAGACTGGCTGCTGAAGCGCGCAGCCATGAATCCGCCAAATAGCGGAGAATGCTTAAGTTACTATCAGTGGTTGGGTAACGACGGTGGCACCGAGCCAATAACGGGGGCGCTCCGTTTCGTTGTCCCTGGTCCGCATACCCTTCCGGTGGAAGGCAGCGCGAACCATTTCAGCGAGGCATGCCCTTTGAACAACTCTTGGGCAAAAACTTATTCCAGCTCACTACAGGCAAGCTAAACCATACTCGCGGAACCTACTTACTATAGCAACTGCCTGCCCCGGCGTCAACCGCCTGCACCCGGCGCCCGGAAGCCAAACGGCACGGAACCAGACCAGTTAACTCCTCCGGGGACAAACCCCGGTCATCTCAGCCCCAGCCCTAACCCGCCCCAAAACGCCGGCCTCGTCCTGCGCTTCTTGAAGAAATCCGCGCAAGAATCTACACTGAAAACTCTTCTATACTTATGCTCATACAACGGATTTTCAGCAATCAGGGCAACCGAGCCCCGCGCACAGCTTTTACCCTCCTGACCGCCGCCACGCTGGCGACCGTCATCATTCTCGCAGCTCTGATAGCGGGCTGCGGCGGGGGCTCTTCTTCCAGCTCCAACAACACGGTCGCCCAGGTACTGATCACCCCGAGCACCATCTCTCTGGTTTCCGGCCAGGTCATCACCGTCAGCGCCTCCGCTGTGAACGCCTCCAATAATTCCGTGACCACCACATTTACCTTCAACTCTTCCAATACCGCCGTGGCCACTGTCTCGCCCGCAGGCTTGGTCTGCGGAGGCGTTTGGGACTCGACCTTCGTGGTGTGCAACGGCAATGATGCGCAGGGAAATCCGATCAACGGAACCGCCACCATTACAGCCACAGCCCAGGCGGTCACGAGCGGACCAGTTTCCGTGTCGGTACATCCTTCGATTACCTCCGTGACCGTGGATCCAGTTGCGGCAACTTGCTTCTCCAACGGTGAAACTCATCAGTTTGTGGCCCATGCCAAACACAACAATACAGATATTACGGGTCAGGTCGGCCCCATATCGTGGTCTTCGTCAGACGCCACAGTCGTCACGGTTGATTCGAATGGATTGGCCACTGCCAAAAACGGAGGGATTGCGGGCGTGGTGGCCAGTGTAGGTTCAACCACGTCGCCGGCAAGTCCTTTCAAGGGCTGTATGCCGATCGACATCGTTCTTCACATCGCAGGAGACCCGGCCGGCAATTTCACCTTCGCAGCCAACCTCAACACCACCGATACTCGAAACCTGCAGGTTGATGTGATCGACGAAAAAGGCGCGATCAGCGCAAACGCCCCATTCATCATTACCAGCAACAACACCACGGTTGCCACCATGTCCGGAAATGTCGTAACCGCCCAATCGCCGGGTGGCGCGGGGTTGCAGGCGGTTTGCGCTCCTCCTGTTTGCGGCAACGGAATCAATGCTCCTGTCTACAGCAATGTTTTCAATCTGACAGTCAACGGCACTAGTCCAAACACAATCACTATCTACGCCGCCAGTTCATTTCCCGTCCCCACCGGGCAAATCATGCCGCTGGTGCCCATCGATGCCAGCAAGACCCCGCCGGTCGCAGGTTCCGCGCTTGGACTGCCGGGCGTGCCCAACTCGATTGTGTTCACTCGCGCTGGAGACAAAGCCTACATTGGAACCAACGTGGGACTCGCCGTATTGGATGCCACGACCAAGACAGTCACCGTCGCTGCTGACCAGGCCCTGGGAAAGGTTCTGGCTATCTCGCCGGATGGAACCAGGGTCATCGTGTCCAATGCCGCCAACGATCCGTCCACTGGCACGCCGATCGAGCCCAATGCTGCCAACCAGCGTGTGTGGGTTTTCAACAGCTCCAACAACACTCTTACAACGTTTATCGCCGCGGGTGTAGTGACAGCAACGTATGATGACGACGGCTTCCGGGCCTACCTTCTCACCAACAACGGCTCCGGAACGTTCTTTGTCTTTTCCCCTTCCTTGACCTTCCTGACAACGAATCTGGGCGATACCAGCAACAGTACCGCAGCCACCACTCTGGCCTCCGGACCATTCGCGTATGTCGCGAACTCCGCCGGACTACGATCGATCTCCACCTGCAACAATACCGTGCAGGCGAGTCCGCTGAGCGGCACCATTCAGCTGGTCGGCGCACCCAAGAACCAGGACCAGATCGTTGCCCTGAACTCCACCGGCCTTAATATTGAAACCGTCACGGTCACTCCGCCCGCAATACCTGTGCCCGGCGGCTTCACCACCGCGAACTGCACGCCGAACGTGAGTTACAGCAATCAATTTTTTGATTTCGGACTGGGCGCTTTTACCGCGAATCAACTTCTGGTGGCCAGCAATAGTTCGCATATCGCCGTATTGCCCAAGGGCAGAGGCGCTGTCCTCACCTTCAATCCCACAACCGGCATTGGAATTGCCACGCTGACCGGGGGAGCATCCACCGAACCGCTCTCCGGCGGCATCACTCCTGATGGCGCCACCCTCTGGGTTGGCGTCTCCGGCAGCAACACCGTAGATCGCATCAATTTGCTCGACAATCAGGATGAAGTCCAGATTCCCATGACCTTTGTGAAAGTTGACGGTACGCCTGCACCGCCGAACCTGGTGGCCGTCCAGCCCAAATAAGCACTTGGCAATTAGCAGTTAGCAATTAGCCTTTGTGCTTTAGCTGTCAATATGCTTCGCTGAAGGTGAGGGCTAAGCCTCGGCGGACTTTTCTTTAGCTGTTGGCCTTCGGCCGAAATTGCTTAAATCTAAAACACAGAGGCTAACTGCCAATTGCTAATTGCTACTTATCGCGGACGCCTCGCGCCTTCGCCGACCGGCTATCTCCATCTCGGGCATGCCCGCACCTTCTGGGTGGCATGGCAGCGCACCCGCGCCGCCGGCGGCACACTCGTCTTCCGCAATGAAGACCTCGACGATCAGCGCTCGAAGCCTGAATTCGTCAACGCCATGTATGAAGACCTGCGCTGGCTCGGGCTCGATTGGGACGAAGGACCCGACATCCGACCCCAGCCTGGCAAAAGCGGCCAGCCTGGGGACCCCGACATAGGCGGGCCATTTGCACCGTATTCACAAAGCCAGCGGCGCAGCTTTTATCTCGAAGCCTGGCGTCATTTGCGCGACGGCGGCTTTATCTATCCTTGCACCTGCTCGCGCAAAGATTTAGAAAGAGCGCTCTCCGCGCCCCATGAACCATTGCATGGAGCGGACTCTGCCGAAGCCTCCGTTCCAGGCGCTGACGACGAAATGCCCTATCCCGGCACGTGCCGCGACAAAATCTCCACCGCCAAAAACTACGATTCGCCCGCAGGCGTAAGCTGGCGCTTCAAAGTTCCCGATGGCGAGATCATTTCATTTGAAGACGGCTTCTTCGGTCCGCAACAGTTCATTGCCGGCCGTGACTTCGCCGACTTCCTGCTCTGGCGTCGCGATGACATTCCTGCCTATCAGCTCGCCGTGGTCGTCGATGACGAAGCCATGCAGATCACCGAGGTCGTGCGTGGCGCCGATCTACTCAAAAGCTCTGCGCGCCAGCTTCTACTGATTCGCGCATTGGGATATTCAACCCCTGCCTATTTTCACTGTCCGCTGTTGCGCGATGAAAAGAACGTACGCTTGGCCAAGCGGCATGACGTGTTGAGCCTGCGCGCGCTGCGGGAACAAGGCGTCAAGCCTGAGGTACTGCTTCACGCATTCGAAGAAGAAATGCGGGGCCGGATTTAACCGCAGCCCCGCATTGATTCGTTCCGACTATCAATCCGCCGAAACTCTATTTGTTCGTCGTTCCGCTCGGCGCTGCCGCCGGCTTCTCTTCCTTCCCTAAATCGCCGAACGGCCAGATTCCCGCCGCTTTCAGAAATACATCAGTATGTTTCTCGGTCAGCATCTTGGCCGTCTTCTCCGGAGGCCACGGGCTGGCCAGCCGCTCCGGACGGTCGGCGATCCAGAATGCCGTCAGGCCCATCATGGTGGCATCGCGGGTAAGCAGATCGGGCTTCACCTTGTCGAAGGTATCGACCGCCGAGTGGTGCGTGTACTTGTATTCCGGCGAGTCCTGGCCCATGTTGATTCCGGGCAGTCCTGCCAGAATGAACGGTCCTGCGTCAGTCCCGAAGACCGCATTATCATCCACGTCCAGGTCGCCAAAAGCCTTGACTGAATCGGCAAATTTTTTGACCGCCGGAATCAGGTCCTCATGTCCGCCCATATCCAGCTTCACCACCGGTCCCTGGCCGTTATCGAGGACCAATGCCGCCACATGGTTGGGCAACTCATCTTTATGCGTCTTGGTATAAGCCAGCGATCCCAGCAGTCCCTGTTCTTCACCTGTGAAGAGTACAAAGCGGATCGTGCGCTTCGGTTTGAAGCCGCCCAGCTTGATGGCCTTGGCTGCACCCAGCGTCGTCGCCACGCCGCAACCATCGTCCGTCGCTCCGTCCGCCAGGTCCCACGAATCAAGATGCCCGCCGACAACAATCACCTGCTCCGGATGCTCACTGCCGCGAATCTCGCCCACCACATTCGCCGAATCCACCGGCCCGCTGGTCACCGTGTTCTGCACATTAATCTTGAGGCGCACATTCTTGCCCTGGTCCAGAAAGCGGCCAAGCTGCTGCTGGTCTTCGGCTGTCATGCTGACCGCCGCGATGTCATAGTAAGTATCGAAGCCCATGGCGCCGGTGTGCGTCAGCCGCATACCCTGGGCAAACGAGCCGCCCTGGCCGCCGATCACCGCCACCGCGTGCGCTTCATGCGCTTTCTTGAGAAATTCGCCGAACTTGGCAAAGCCTCCCTGCTGCTGTTGCGGGGTTGGCGCTGCGCCTTTCTTCACAACCATCAGCACCTTGCCCTGCCAGTGCGACGCGTTGTTTTTGATCTCATCGTCGAGTTGATTGATGTTCACCGCGACCACATCTGCTTCTTCTCCGCCGCTCTTGGTCGAGCCGACCCAGCCCATGGAGTCGATCACCAGCCGCTTATGGATCGGCGTAATGATTTCTGCTTCGGCCACACCGCGGGTCCATCCCCGCGCGATCTGCCATTTCTCCGCATGCACATTTTCCAGTCCCATCGCCCGCATCTTCTGCAGACCCCACTGCACGGCCTGCCCAGCCTGCGGTGATCCGGTCACGCGCCCGCCGATGTAGTCGGAAAGCTCTTCCAGGTCGTTGTAAGCCTCATTGCTCATCATCCCCTGGCCGGCGATGGCTGTCAGCGCGGGCATGGTACCGTCTTCCGCTGGAGCGGCAGGTTCCGCCGGAGTGGAATGAGCAGCGTACATGGAAACCGAGAGCAGCAGGAACAGTCCGGTGGCGGACATCAGCAATAAGAGTTTGCGCATGGAAATTACACCTCAAGAAGGAATGTCAGATCGTGGGCGAAGGCAGATTATATCCCCTATTAAAGACGCATGCTGCTGATGAACGTGAGCAACGAACAAAGCCGCGTCGTTTAGAATGTCTCGGCTGCCTCAAAAACTTATGAAGACCACATCCCTGATACTTGCCCTCTTATTTGTTCTCTGTGCTACCAGCCTGCTGGCGCAGCCGCTGCCGCCTGCGCCTAAGACGCACATCACCACCGTCTCGCCCGGCGCCGGATATTTCAATGAACCGGCTATCGCCGTGAATACAAAAAATCCGCAGCATCTTGTCGTAGCGTGGCAGATCAACGCCAGCGTGGCCTTTTCCCAGGATGGAGGCGCAACCTGGAAGACCGCATCCGGCACCGCTCCGGGAAATTATCGCGTCTCCGGCGACGTCTCTCTCACCTACGACGCAGCCGGTCACGCCATTCTCTGCTACATCGCCTTTGACAACCTCGGCACCACCAATTACTGGGCGCAGGGCGCAACGCGCAACGGCATCTTTATTCGCCGCTCACCCGATGGCGGCCAGACGTGGGAACCCGATGCCATCACCATCATCTCGCATGAATCCACGCCCGATATTCCCTTTGAAGACAAGCCCTGGGTGGTGGCCGATACCAGCAGCTCGCACGCCGGCAACCTTTATATCGGCTGGACGCACTTCACTCTCGCCGCCAGCGATCTCTTCTTCTCTCGCTCCACGGACGGCGGCAAGAGCTGGTCCACTCCCATCAAGTTGAACACCATCTCCGGCCTGCCGCGCGACGATAACGGCGCCCTCGAAGGCTTTCACGGCGTCGTCGGCCCTGACGGCACTCTCTACACCATTTGGGACGACCGCGACGGCGTCATGATGGCCGTCTCACACGACGGCGGCGCATCTTTCGCCAAAGACCGCCGCATCATTCCCGCGGGTCCCGGCTATTTCGGCATCACCGGTGTCTCCCGATCGAATGGCTTTCCGCAGATTGGAATCGACCCACGAGGAAGCAAGCAGGGCGGAAACCTCTATGTCGCCTGGAGTGACTATTCCAATGGCGACGTCGACATTTTCATCGCCTCGTCCGCCGATCACGGCCGTACCTGGAGCGCTCCCGTCCGCGTAAACAACGATCCTATTCACAACGGTAAAGACCAGTTCTTCCAGTGGATGGCCGTCGATCCGCAGAGCGGCGCCGTGAACCTGATCTTCTATGATCGCCGCAACAATAATGAAGACACTACCGTGACTCTGGCCCGCTCCACGGACGGGGGAAAGACCTTCCAGAACTACAGCTGGGACCCTGAAGTTTTTGACGCCTACGGAGATTTCCTTGGCGACTATCTCGCCATCACGGCATTCGGCAACAAGGTGTTCGGCGCCTGGGCGCATCAGACGTCGGAAGAAGGCAAAAACCAGCGCGGCAAGATCACCCGGACCACTCTGCGCGTGGGCACAGCGGATTTTAATTAGCTTCTTCCTCGTCCCGAGCCTGAGCTTGACGAAGGGGAGGGAACCCTACGGCCTTGAGAGCTGTTTGCTCCTCTCGTTTACTCGCGATCGCATCTAACTCTTGCAAGCGATAGGGATCTCTCGCTCCGCTCGAGACATGAAACCTGACATCCGCATCGGCACTTCCGGCTACCATTACCGGCACTGGGTGGGACCGTTTTATCCGCCCAAGACTTCGGCCGCGAAGATGCTCGAATACTACACCCGGCATTTTGACACGCTCGAATTGAACAACAGCTTTTATCGCCTGCCCACGATTGACGCCTTCGAGTCATGGCGTGACTCTACACCAAAAAACTTCATCTTCGCCGTAAAAGCCAGCCGCTTCATCACCCACAACAAAAAACTCAAAGACCCTGAGAACGCGCTGGAAAATCTTCTGCCCCGGGCAGAGCATCTTGGGCGAAAACTCGGTCCGCTGCTCTTCCAGCTTCCGCCGCGATGGAAAGTAAATCTCCAGCGACTGGAAGCCCTGCTGGAGATCCTGCCGCGCCAACATCGCTACGCCTTTGAGTTCCGCGAGCTGAGCTGGATGACCGCCGATGTGAACCGCGTGCTGCAGCGATTCAACGCGGCCTTCTGCATTTACGAGCTTGCCGGCTACCACTCGCCGTTCGAGATCTCCGCGGACTTCACCTATGTCCGGCTGCACGGGCCTGAAGCAGGAAAATATCAGGGTAGCTATTCTTTCTCGACCCTGCGCGCATGGGCGCAACGTATTGAAGAGTGGTCCAAAAAGCTGAAGGCTATTTACATCTATTTTGATAACGACCAGGCCGGCTACGCCGCGCAGAACGCACTGGCCTTGAGAAATATGATCTTTGGCTCGCGCACAACGCCGGTGGTAAAAGAAGCTGCGTGATCTGTTTGCACTTGCTCACAGCAGCTCAGCACTCCAAGCTTGAGTAGTCTTTATCCTGACGTATATTTATCCTGAGAAGTGTGATTGAACTCGAAATCCCATCCCTCTACGATGTGCCATCCCGAGACGGCGAGGAAGATAATCGTTCGCTATGAGCCATTTGTGGCGACGACGAGGCATCGGCTCCGCTGCACTATGGGCTCTCATCAGCAAAAAAACGAATGTGCCCCTGAAGAGCGGCGGAGCAGATCCTTCGCCTCGCGCAGAGAGTATGAAGCAAGCAAAAGAGAATCGTCTGCTCCGCTCAGGACGGCGTATCGCAAGAAAAGCAGTTTCCATGGTCCAAAGGGGGGTAGGCGAAAATGAAAAAGGCCGGAGCATCTATGCCTGGCCTTGTTTTCAATCTGCGCTTATCCGCGTGAATCAGCGGCGAAAGGTTTATTTCTTCCCCGCCACATCCAGCCGCGCGTTCGCCCGATCCAGCGCTGCCTGCGCTTCCTTGTTGCCTTCGACCCCGGCTTTCTCCAGCTCCGCTTCAGCGCGCTTCTTGGCCGCCTCGGCGCGGGCCGTATCGATATCTTCCGCTTTCTCTGCGGTCTCAGCCAGGATAGTGACCTTCTCCGGCAATACTTCGGCAAAACCCCACGCCACAGCCAGCCGTTTGGTCTGGCTGCCGTTGCGATAGGTGATCTCGCCCACCGCAAGCTCCGTAATCAGCGGCGCGTGGCCCGGCAGCACGCCGAGATAGCCCGTTTTCCCGGGAATCTCGATGTACTCGGCCTGGTCGTTCACCACCAGCCGTTCCGGCGTTACCACTTCGAGCTGAATTGTGTTGGTCTCTGCCATTGTTTACGCCGCGGCCCCGGACTTCATCTTCTCCGCCGCTTCCAGTACCTCTTCGATCGAGCCCTTCATGTAGAAAGCCTGCTCGGGAACATCGTCGTGCTTGCCTTCGATGATCTCTTTGAAGCTCTGCACCGTGTCGGCGATCTTCACGTACCGCCCCTTCATGCCCGTAAACTGCTCGGCCACGTGGAACGGCTGCGAGAGGAACTTCTGCACCTTGCGCGCGCGCGCCACCGTCAGCTTGTCTTCTTCGCTCAGCTCTTCCAGCCCTAGAATGGCGATGATGTCCTGCAGATCGGCATAGCGCTGCAGAATTCGCTTCACGCCCTGGGCCACGTCGTAATGCTCCTGGCCGACGATGTGCGGATCAAGAATGCGTGAGGTGGAAGCCAGCGGATCGACCGCCGGATAAATTCCGATCGCGGTCAAGGGACGCGAAAGCACGGTGGTCGCATCCAGGTGAGCAAAAGTTGTTGCCGGCGCCGGATCGGTGAGATCGTCGGCGGGCACATAAATCGCCTGCACCGAGGTGATCGATCCCCGTTTGGTCGAGGTGATCCGCTCCTGCAGTTCGCCCATCTCAGTCGCCAGGTTCGGCTGATAACCCACGGCCGAAGGCATGCGTCCCAGCAGCGCCGAGACTTCAGATCCAGCCTGGGTGAAACGGAAGATGTTGTCGATAAAGAGCAGCGTGTCCGCGCCTTCATCGTCACGGAAATATTCCGCCACGGTCAGTCCGGTCAGCGCCACGCGCAGACGCGCTCCCGGCGGCTCCGTCATCTGGCCGTAGATCAGCGCGGCTTTCGATTCTTCCGGAACTCCCGGCTTGATCACGCCCGACTCGCTCATTTCCAGCCACAGGTCGTTGCCTTCACGGGTACGCTCGCCCACGCCGGCGAATACCGAGTAACCGCCGTGCTGCTTGGCCACGTTGTTGATCAGTTCCATGATCACAACGGTCTTGCCTACGCCCGCGCCGCCGAACAACCCGATCTTGCCGCCCTTCAGGAACGGCTGGATCAGGTCAATCACCTTCACGCCGGTCTCAAACATCTCCGCCTTGGTGGATTGCTCGTCAAAGGCCGGCGCAGCGCGATGAATAGGCAGCCTCTTGGTCGACTTCACTGCGCCCAGCTGGTCCACCGGCTCGCCGATCACATTCATCACGCGCCCCAGCGTCCCCTTGCCCACAGGCACGGAGATCGGGCCGCCGAGATCGATGGCCTTCATGCCGCGCACCATGCCGTCGGTGGCCTGCATGGCCACGCAGCGTACGCGGCCTTCGCCCAGGTGCTGCTGCACTTCCAGCACCACATCAATCGGCGTCGGCACTTTGAAGCCTTCGCTGGTGACGCGCAGCGCCTGATAAATCGGCGGCATGCTTGCTTCGGTGAACTCCACATCGACCGCGGGACCCGCGATCTGTATTACCTTGCCAACATTTTCTGTAGCCATAATGACCTTTAAAAAATTCGTGATTTGAAATTTGCGATTTGCAATTTCAAATTTCCTAATCCGCGCTCATCCGCGTATATCCGCGGTTAAAAACCCTTGTTTTTTTCCGATCACCCGATCGCCAGATCTCCCGATGGCTCTACTGCGCCGCCGCTGCGCCGCTGACGATCTCAATAATCTCTTTCGTGATCTTCGCCTGGCGAACACGGTTCATCTGCAGCGTCAGACCGTCAATCATGTCAGAAGCGTTGCTGGTCGCTGAATCCATGGCCGTCATGCGCGCCGCGTGCTCCGCCGCTTCTGACTCCAGCATCGCTCGATACAGCTGCACCGAGATATAGCGCGGCAGCAGGTCGCGGAAGAGCTCTTCCGGCTTCTGCTCATAAATGTAGTCGACCTGTGCCGTGGCAAAGCCGGCGGCTTTCTTGTCCATCTCAGAGGTATCGGCCGCGCGAACACTGGCGCCTGCATGCAGCGCCGCTTCCAGCCGGCGTTTGCGCTCTTCTTCCGTGGCCTCTTCGGTCATCTCGTGCTCCTGCTCGCCGATGGTGCCGATCGGCAGCACGTCATCCACCACCAGCCGCTGCGCAATGACCGACTTGAACTCGTTAAAGACGATGTAGACCGAATCCACTTTGGCCTCGGTATAGAGCTGGCAGACCTTCTCGGCGATCTCGCGCGCGCTCGAAAACTGTGCCCGGTTCATCAGGCCGGCGTACTCGCCCACAACCTGAATCGCTCCCTTGCGCTGTTCGGCGGACTGGCCATCCACTGCCACCGGATAGCGCCGGCGAAAATAGTCGCGCGACTTCCTTCCCATCGCGATGACATCAATCTTCTTGTCTTTCTTGGTCTCAATGAAGCGCGCGGCGGTCTTAAGAACGTTGGAGTTGAACGCCCCGGCCAGCCCTTTTTCACCCGAGACCACGATCAGCAGGATGGTTTTCTCTTCGCGGCGGATCAGCAGCGAGTTGCGTGCCTCGCCCGTCTCCGGATCATAGACCTCAACGCGCGATACCAGCGACTTCAGCACGCTGGTCAGCATCTGCGCATAGGGCCGCGCAGCCAGAGCGCGCTCCTGCGCGCGCCGCAGCTTGGCCGCCGAAACCATCTGCATGGCCTTGGTGATCTGCCGCGTGTTGCGCACGCTGCGGATTCGCCGCCGGATGTCTAAGAGGTTCGCCATGGTCTCGTTACGTCTTTGCCGCTCCCGCCGGTTGCCGCTCGCTTACAAAGCGCTGCTTGAACTCTTTCAGCGTCTTCTCAAGGTCCGCCTTCATCGCGTCGTCAATGGTCTTCTTCTGCATGATCGCATCCAGCAGTTTCGGATTCATCGACTCCACGTACTTGTTCAGCTCATCGGCAAACGGGCGGATCTGTTCGATCTCCAGGTCGTCCAGATAGCCGTTGGTCCCGGCAAAGATGATCATGATCTGCTTGCTGAACGGCAGCGGCTGATACTGGTCCTGCTTCAGGATCTCCACCAGACGCTTGCCGCGATTGAGCTGGTTCTGCGTGGCCTTGTCGAGATCGGAACCGAACTGCGCGAAAGCCGCCAGCTCGCGATACTGCGCCAGCTCCAGCTTCAGCGTTCCCGCCACCTGTCGCATGGCTTTGATCTGCGCCGAACCGCCCACGCGGCTTACCGAGATGCCGACGTTCACCGCCGGACGCACGCCGGAGTTGAACAGATCCGTCTCAAGAAAGATCTGGCCGTCGGTAATCGAAATCACGTTGGTGGGAATGTACGCGGAAACGTCGCCCGCCTGGGTTTCAATCACCGGCAGCGCCGTCAGAGATCCGCCGCCCATCTTGTCTGACATTTTGGCGGCGCGCTCCAGCAAGCGTGAGTGGAGATAGAACACGTCTCCGGGATATGCCTCGCGTCCTGGTGGGCGCCGCAGCAGCAATGAAATTTCACGGTACGCCGCCGCGTGCTTGGAAAGATCGTCATAGATCACCAGCGCGTGCTTGCCATTGTCGCGGAAGTATTCGCCCATGGCGCACGCCGCGTAAGGCGACAGGTACAACATAGGCGCGGGCTCTGAAGCTGACGCCGCCACCACGATGGTGTACTCCATCGCGCCGTAATCTTCCAGGATCTTTACCACCTGCGCGATCGACGAACGCTTCTGCCCAATGGCGCAATAGATACAAATCAGGTTGTTGCCCTTGCTGTTGATGATCGTGTCCAGAGCGACGGCGGTCTTGCCGGTCTGGCGGTCGCCGATAATCAGCTCACGCTGGCCACGGCCGATGGGGATCATCGAGTCAATGGCCTTGATGCCCGTGGCCATGGGCTCACGCACAGGCTGGCGGTCAATCACGCCCGGAGCGATGCGCTCAATCTCAATGTATTTGCTCGCCGTGATGGGGCCTTTGCCGTCCACAGGCTGGCCCAGCGCGTTCACGACACGGCCAATCATGCCATCGCCCGTGGGTACGGACATGATTCGACCCGTGCGCTTTACCTGGCCGCCTTCTTTGATCTCGGTGTAATCGCCCAGCAGCACCGCGCCGACCTGGTCTTCTTCCAGGTTCATGGCCAGTCCGGAAACGCCATGCTCGAACTGGATCAGTTCGCCGGCCATCACTTTATCCAGGCCGTGAACACGGGCAATACCGTCGCCCAGCGAGATGATGGTGCCCACCTCGTCCACCGAAACCTTGGATTCGTAGTTCTCAATCTGCTCACGTATGAGCTTGGTAATTTCGTCTGCCTTAATTTGAGCCATAAATACCTTGTGTAAGACCCTAACGTTCCGGGTCGAATTGGTAATTGAGTAATTTGGTAATCGGGTAATTGAAAACCATTGATGCCGCCGCTTTTCAATTACAAATTACCCGATTACCCGATTACCAATTCCTAAGAGCTCGCAATCTCCGCCCTCATTCTCTCGAGCCGCCCCTGCACTGATCCGTCATAGATCGTGCTGCCCACGCGCACGGTCACGCCGCCCAGCAGCGCTGCATCCTGGCTGTAGGTCGCACGGACGATCTTGCCTGTGATCAAAGCCAGCTGCTGCTCCAAAGACTTTCTCTCCGCCGCCGTAAGCTCTCGCGCGGAGCTCACGCGCGCCTCGGCGATGCCCATGCGCCGGTCGAGTTCGCTCTTGAACAGCTCCACCACTTCGCCCACGCTGCCGATACGCCGGTGGTCAATCAGCACAGCCAGAAAGTTGCGCGTCAACTTCGCACCGCCCAGCCTCTGCATGATGGCATCCAGCAATCCCAGCTTCTGCTCGCGCGCGACTGCCGGGTTCTCCAGCACGTTGCGCAGCTCGCGGCTGCCATCAATCAACGCGGCGACCTGGGAAAGTTCGTCCGTAGTCTGGTCGGGTTTCAACTTGTGTTCCACCACCACGTCGGCAAAAGCGCGTGCGTAACGGGCAAGGACTGCAGCCATCTAGTTGCCGTCCTTTCCCAGGCGCGCGGTAAACTCGCGCACCAGAGCCTGGTCGGCGTCCTGTCCCACGCGAATCTTCTTCTCTGCCAGATCGATCGCCAGTTCCGCGGCGTAGCCCTTCAGGTCGCGGCGCGCGGCGCTGGCAGCCATGCTGATCTCCTGCTCCGCCGAGCTCACGATGCGCTTGCGCTCTTCCTCGCTGGCCGCCAAAATGCGCTGCTCTTCGGCTTTGGCGTTCTGGTCGGCTTCGCTGCGCATGGCGGCGATGTCGGCATCCAGGCGCGAAAGCCGGCCTTCCACCTCGCTCAATCTCTGGCGCGCCTCTTCGCTCATCTTGCGCGCTTCTTCAATCCCCTTCTGGATAGACGCCGTGCGCGAGCGGAAGAAGCCCGGCAGTATCTTGCGCATCAGGTTGGCGATGAAAAAGAAGATAATGGCAAAGTTGACGATGAAGCAAAGCCAGTACGCCTGGTCAACGGTCAAGCCTGTCTTTTTGGCAATCCACCGGATCGAGCCGGCTTGTCTGACCCAGCTCGATTCAGATTCGCCACTCTTCTTTTCCTCATCTTTCACTTCCGCGGGGACCTGCGGACGTTTTGTTTCAGGCGACTGTTGCGCACTCTCCGGCTTCGGCGCTTCCTGCGCAAAGGCGTGCCTGGGAGCGGCGGTAAGGAAAAACAATCCAGCCAATAGACCGACGCGAAACATTCTGTGAAGTTGCGCGGTCATCCTCGACCTCCCGCCGCTGCCGCCGGACGCAGAACGGTTTCAATCACCTTGTCAGCCAGCACTCCGGCTTGCTGCTCCAGCGAAGCCTTTGCGGCAACCACGTCTTTCTCCAGGGCTGCGCGTGCCGACTTCACCGTCTCGCCTGCCTGCTTCCGCGCCTCAGCCAGGGCGGTATTGCGCTGCTCCACCATCCTTTGCCGGTTGGCCTGCTGCACCTGATAGATCTGGGCGCGGGCATCGCGAAGGCGATTTTCGTATTCTGTGGTGCGCTCTTCTGCCTGAACAATCTCCTGCCGGGCGCGCTGGATCGCCCCTTCAGTCAGCGCGTGGCGCTGTTCCAGCACCTGCTCCAGCTTGCCATGCAGAATCAAACGATAGGCCGCCCACACCACGAGCAAACAGATGATCGTGGGGATGGAAGAGATCAGTAATTCGCCTACTTGCCTGAGTACAGTTTCCATGCAAAGTTTGTCTATAAGTTGTGGTGAACAGAAGCGATTGGGGGCGTTCGCCTAACTCTTTAAGCTAACATTCGCCTAACGCAGTGTCAACGCGAATGCGGGCTTCCAGCGCTGCCGGCGAGCACGCGCCAGCCTGGATTGTTCTCCCTTTTGATTCCTGGAAGTTCACTGCAATTCTGCCGGAAAAATTTGAGCGACTTTCATTTGAGAGTTTCTGAAACTGCTCCCTTCTCGCTATCATTTCGCCCATGATCTTTCTCTATCTCTTGCTTGGCTTGCTGGTCGGCGTGCTCTCCGGCATCGTCGGAATTGGGGGCGGAATTCTGATCGTCCCAGCGCTTGTCTATTTCTTCCATATGAGTCAGCACAAGGCCCAGGGCACTTCGCTCGGCGCGTTGCTGGCCCCTATCGGCGCCCTGGCATTTTGGGAGTATTACAAAGCCGGCAACGCTGACGTGAGAGCAGCCATTCTGATCGGCGTAGGATTCCTCATCGGTGGCTATTTCGGCGGCCTTTGGGCCCAGCGCCTCCCAGATGTTTTTTTACAGAGGGTCTTTGGAACTTTGCTGGTAATCATTGGCATCAAACTCCTCTTGGGAAGATAAGCTGTGCCAGCCATCGAAAATCACCTAATTTTCGCAAGGCTATTGGGCGCTATGCTTAACGCTCGACGGGCCAACGCAGTCGTTTCTAAGAACCATTATCGAGTTGAATTAGTTAAGGTAAAAAAGACTTGCGCAATGCCTTGACATCGCATGGGACTGTCCTAAAATGAATACATCACCTCCGATCCGATTCAGGATCGAATGGGCTTGTGGGCAAGGAAACCGTCACCGCTTCTTGCTCTCAGGCCCATTTAAATTTTTTCCGAAGTCTCGAGCGTAGCGAGAGATCCCTACTCGCTAAAAAATCCTTTAACAAACATCCCGATTGGACGCCTACAAGGGAGAGCCTGCAAGACAAACCCGAACGCAAACTGCTCCATCGGGGATGGGGATCCCTCGCTCCGCTCGGGATTTCAGAAAGAATCTTCTCCGTGCCTCCGTGTCTCCGTGGTGGATTTTACTTCCGCGCGCGCGGAACCACCTCATATTCTCTCAGCATCCGCGCCAGCGATTCCGGCGCCTTCACGTCCATCTGCACCTTGCTGTCACGGTATGAGCGTTTCAGAACATGCGCGCGGGCTTCAATCTGGGCTAGAAGTTTGCCTTCGCTCTGCGGAATGCGTATACGCATGGGCTGCAGCGCATCGATCTCCAAACGTGAATCAATCAATGCCAGCAACGCCTCCAGCCCGATATCCTTGACCGCCGAAATGTAGGCCGCAGCAGGCGTGTTCACCAGGGCTCGGCGCTGGGCTTCCGGCATGAGGTCTACTTTGTTCATCACGCGAATGCGTGGCCGGTCAATCACGTTCAGCTCTTTCAGCACTGACTCCACTTGCTTTTGCTGGTCGTGCGCGGAAGGGCTGGTCACGTCGGCCACATGCAACAGCAACGCCGCCCGCTGCACCTCCTCGAGCGTCGCGCGAAAGGCGGAGACAAGAGTAGTCGGCAGGTTGCGGATGAAACCTACGGTGTCAGACAGCAGCACCTTGCGCTTGCTGGGCAGCGTGATCCCGCGAATCGTGGGGTCAAGCGTGGCAAACATCATGGCCGACTCCAGCACGCCTGCGCCGGTAAGCACATTGAACAGCGTCGATTTGCCCGCGTTGGTATAGCCTACGAGCGCCACCGTTGGCAGCGGGACAGACTCCCGCCGCTGGCGCTGCTGGCCGCGTATCCGCTTTACATCTTCCAGCTGCTGCTTGATATGGCGAATGCGGCGATAGATCTTGCGGCGATCCGTCTCCAGCTGCGTTTCACCGGGACCACGTGTGCCAATGCCGCCGCCGAGCTGCGACATCTCCACGCCTCTGCCTGCGAGCCGGGGCAGCATGTATTCCAGCTGCGCCAGTTCCACCTGCAGCTGGCCTTCACGGCTGCGCGCATGCCGGGCAAAGATGTCAAGAATAAGCTGTGTGCGGTCGATGACCCGCGCGTTGACCACATTTTCGATGTTGCGCTGCTGCGAAGGTGAGAGCTCGTGGTCCACCAAAACCAGGTCGGCATCCACGGAGGCAACAGCTCCGGCAATCTCTTCGAGCTTGCCTCTGCCGATCAGCGTCGCCGGATCAGGACGGTCGCGATGCTGAACGAATTCGCCGGCAATCTCGGCTCCGGCAGAAGCCACCAGTTCGCGGAACTCAGCCAGCGATTCTTCTACGCCTACGTGGGAAACACTACGGGCTTCAGAACGCTCGGCTGCAGCGCTACGGGCCAGTGCGGCGCTGGGCGGCACCTCAAGATCGCGGTCAGAGCGCGAACGATGGCGGAACTCCAGAGCCACCAGAAATGCGCGCTCCGGGCCGTCACGGCCAGTCTTGATCCCGGCCGAAGACTCTGAGCCCCATTCGCGCGCCGCATTTGCGCGTGAATGGGCATTGCGGCGGGAACGCTGCCCAGGAATGGATTAGCCCTCCATTTTGGCCGAATTGCTTTCGCCTTCCGCCGCCGGCGCGTGCGAGCGGCTGTCACCATGGTGGCTGCCTTTGGCCATCACCACGGTAGAGATGGCGTGTTTGAAGATGAGCTGTTCCTGATTGTTGGTTTCAAGAACGACTGAATACTTGTCAAAGGACCGGATGCGGCCTGTCAGCTTCACCCCGCTCAGAAGATAAATCGTAATCTGGCTTTTGTCCTTGCGGGCCGTATTCAGAAACGAGTCCTGTATGTTTTGTGCCGGCTTATTTTCCATCTGCCGATCTATCTCCTATGTGGCTTGCATAGAACCCGAAACAGCCTTTCGTGCACCGTCTCCGCCATTGTAGCTTTTTGCGGCGTTCCCGGCAAAAGGCCTGTTTTCTATCTTATACCGGAAGGAATGCTAAAATTTCGTTAAGCCATGAAAGCCGCAGGTCACAAAAGTGCCACTGAAGTTCCCATGCTCGACCTTTCCCGCCAATATGCCGCAATCCGCGGCGAAGTTTTGGCGGCAATCACCCGCGTGTGCGATTCGCAACGCTACATTCTGGGCGAAGAAGTAACCGCTTTTGAAAATGAATTTGCCCCGCACTGCGGGACCACGGAAGCCGTTGGTTGCGCTTCCGGTACCGATGCGCTCTGGCTTGCGCTGGTGGCCGTTGGCGTCAACCCCGGCGACAGCGTCATCACCACACCGTTCAGCTTCTTCGCCACCGCCAGCTCCATTCTTCGTGCCGGAGCCAAACCGGTATTCGTCGACGTTGATCCGCACACCCTGAATCTTGATCCGGCAAAGGTGGAGCAGCGACTCAAGACTTCACCCGCAAGAGCCGTGATGCCTGTGCATCTCTATGGCCAATGCGCCGACATGGACGGCTTTGCCAAGCTGGCCGAGGAATTCAAACTGCACATCGTGGAAGACGCGGCCCAGGCGGTGGGCGCCACCTGGAACGGCCGCCGCGCGGGATCGCTGGGAGCAGCCGCGGCATTCAGCTTTTATCCCACGAAAAATCTCAGCGCGTTTGGCGATGCCGGCGCTGCCACCACCAACGATGCCGCATGGGCCGAACACATGCGCTCTCTGCGCAACCATGGCGGCAAGCAACGCTACTATCATGACGAGGTCGGCGCCAACAGCCGCCTTGATGCCATCCAGGCCGCGGTCCTGCGCGTGAAGATGCCGCATCTGCCGCAGTGGAACGAAGCGCGGCATGAACGCGCGCGCGCCTACGGGCGCCTTCTTACCAGCGCGGGATTGACCAAAACCGGCGCCAACTCGACGCCTCCGGTCAGGCTGCTTACCTCGCTGCCCGGCGCCTTCCACATTTATCACCAGTACGTGGTGCGCGTGCGCGATCGCGACAAGCTGCGCGCATTTTTGAGCGAGCGCGGCATAGGCTCAGAGATTTACTATCCCATTCCGCTACATCTGCAGAAGTGCTTCAGCTATCTGGGCTATGCTCCGGGCGATCTCCCTGAATCCGAGCAAGCCGCGCTGGACGTGCTGGCGCTACCCATCTTTGCCGAACTGGAAGAAGATGAGCAGAGGTATGTGGTGGAGGCGATGGCGGAGTTTTATTCGTGAGGCAATTGGTGATTTGTGACTTTTGATTTGTGATGAGGAATCGCAGCGAAGCTGCCGATGCGCGGACAGAAAAAATCGCAAATCATCAATCGCAAATCACAAATGATAATCGCAAATCACAAATCCGCTATTGCACTTTCACCTTCACTGAGTACTTGCCCTTCGCTTCCACGGTGATGGGTTCGCCCTGGGCCATGTATTTTTCAAGCACCACCGGATTCGTCCATTCCAGCTCCCAGCCATCATCGATCGCCAGCAGGGTGTAGCGGCCAGGCACTACGTCCGTGAAGCTGAAGCTGCCATCGCTATTGGTCTCTTCCCGTCGGAGTAACCTGGTGTTGTTGCCGGGATCAGCAGGAACCAGCACAATCATCGCCCCGGCTATAGGCTTGTCCTCGCGCACCGCAACGCCCGCAATGCTGCCTCTGCCGGTGGCCAGCACCACGGTCAGCTTGATGGGCGAGTCGTCTTTCACCTCCAGCATGTGGCCTGTAAGTTTGGCGCCAGTCGCCTGCACGCTGCGGAGATAAATCCCGCTCCCGCCATCCACTGCCACTTCATAAAAAGAGCCGCGCTCAACTCCATACGGGAATTCGATCTCGCTCTTGCCGTTCATGCGCAGGCTCGCCCCGTGATTGGAGTTTTTCTGGCGCAGCTGCAGATTGATTGATTCCGTGGGCGCAGCCGGCGGCTCAAAGCGGATGGTGGCCGAGACGGGTACATATGTCGTGCTGGTCTGTTTCTCAATTTCGCCATTGGCTCCGACATCAAATTCCTCGTGGACCATGATTCTGCCGCTCGGCGAAGGCCCCCAGCCGTCGAAGCGAAAATGGCCGGGCGCCATGCCCGTATATTCGAGCACTCCATGACCGAGCCGTCTGGGCATGGGGAAGGCCTGAACGAGAATTCCGTCAAACAGCCTCTGCTCCAGAAGCACAGCGAAATGCTCCGCAGGAGGAGGCTGCGTAAACTGCCAGTGCGCCGCCGGGACCGGCTGCAGGACGATATCGGCGGAAACTTTTTCCCCCTTGCCCACTAGAATCGGCGTGGCGGCGGAACTATCAGTTGCCCCGCCATAGAAGGTCACTGGATAGGCGACATCCAGAGCCGTTGGCGGCTCCTCCTCGTAATCAACTTTTTGAGCGCCTTTCAACGTCGCCTCATCGACGTCACCGGAATAGTCCGTCACCACGCCCTGTGCGTCGGTCACCTTGGTGTGGATTTGCGGCGGCTGCCGATACCAGGGAATACCTCTGACAGCGACATAATATCTTCCCGCTCGCAGATGTGAAAAATGATAGTGGCCTTCATCATCCGTCGAGGCGAATTCAGAATAGCCTCTGCGCACAGTCCTGCCATCGGCCGCGCATTGAAACAGATAGACGAACGCCATGCGCACAGCTTCACCCTGCTCGTCGACGATCGAGCCTGAGATCCCGCCTTCCAGCACCAGGCTGAAAACCAGGTGGCTGGAGTCGAGGTTCGGTCCAACCACGATGGAGCTGGAAAGCGAGTCACGCTGGTTGAAGCTCTGCGCCACATAGCCGCGACGCTGGGCGCTCAATGCATACTTTCCCGCAGCCAGGCCGGAGAAGGTAAATCGCCCGGCTTCACCGGTGATCAAGGTGGTAACCGCATCGCTCTTGCCAGCCGGGCCAAGAGTGATGCGCACGGCCGCTAGTGGCTGATGGCTGTCGACGTCAACCACTACTCCGCCGATCTGGAAATTCCCGGACGCGGGAGGCGGTTCTGCGGGCGCCCGCCCAGCGGCCTGCGGCTGCTGCGCCAACGTAATTGCCGCGAAGAGACAGACCACAGCGAACTGGCGCAGCATGGTCCTCACTCTCCCTGGCGGATCAACTCCACCGTAACACTGGTGCTTCCCTTGGCAGGAAGGGTGATCCGCGCGGTTTTGCCTGCGTATTTCCGCATCACATCAGGATTTTGATATTCAATTTCTTCCGGCGACTCAAAAGCCAGTACCTTGTAATCGCCCGGAGCCAGATCGTCATATTGAAGGTCACCACTCGAAGACGCGGTGAGCGTGAGCGCCGGCTGATTGGGAGCGAACTCCGGCACCAACAGCACGTGCGCCTGCTGCGGAAGATTCTCCGCCGCAACATGGATCTTCACTTTTGCGCCGTCATCGCGCAAGACAACTTCAATCGGGGAAACAGCTCCGCCGGCCGGCACGACCAGCTCTTCCCGCAAAAGGTCTGTGGTCCCTGAGCGCACCGAGCGGACATAGGCCCGGACCTTCGGGTGAACCTCAACACGGTACTTTCCCGGCATCACGTACGGCAGGGACAGCGTGGAAGGTTCAGCCTTCTCTGGTGTCGCGTGGAACATCATTTGTTTCAAGTCTGACGAGACAATCGAGATCCCCGCCGGAAACTGTTTGCAGTTCGGGGTTTTGCCTTCAGAGCCGGAGCTGGGACAGTCCTTCGCTTCGGTGGCAGTGAATTCCGTACGCACAGAAACGGGAATGGAAACGCCCGCAGCCTGCGATAACGTCACACGGCTGACGTCGCGGTTGAGAGTTACCGTCCGAGTGAGGAACCACTCGTGCCTGTCATCCGGCAGCTGCTGAATCTGCAGCGTATAAACACCGGCGGGCAGCGGAGGAAATTCAAAGGCACCAGTCCGGGTGTCCCAGTGATCGGGCATTGCCAGCCGCTCCCCCAGCGCGTCGAAAATCGCAGGCTGCACGACATTCCGGAAATCCAAATTGCCCAGAACGGAGCCGGAAAGCTTAAATGCCGGCACCTTGGATATGGAAACCTGCGCATGCGCATGCTGCCCCGCAACCAGATCGATGGCTGTGGCCGAAGCAAGGTCTGTCACTCCGGGGAAAAAAACCTGGAGCGGATATGACTGCCCGGCGTTGCCGGCCTGGCCGCCGGGTGACCTGCGCGCGCCGTTTCCGGCCTTTACGCGCAAGATGTACTTTCCTGGCGGCAAGCCGGCCATGAGAAACCGGCCATCGTCATCGGTGTGAACATTGCGTCCATCCGGCGTCTGCAATTGGCGGCGGCCGTCGACGATCTGCTCTGCTATCACATCCACAATGGCGCCTTCCACCGGATCGCGGCTCTCATCCGTGACCTGGCCGGTGATCATCGACTCCGGCTCCAATTTCAAAACCATTTTGCCGCTCTCTGGGCCTACTTCGATCGTGTGCGTAACCTTGGCGTCGCGCCGTATCCCTGGCTCAAAAAATCCAGGCTTCTCCACCTGGATTTTGACCGGGCCTTTGCTCAGCTTGTCAAAGGAAAACTCACCTTGAGAGTCGGTGAGTACGGCCCTCTTGCCCGCGCCGGTGAGCTCTACCAGGGCGCGTGGGACAGGCCGGCCGGTTGCAGCGTTGACGACTGTTCCTTCCAGTTTGTAGATGGCGTCAGGTGCCTTGGGGGCCGATTGTGCCGCATGCGCAGACTGCGGCCATGCGGCCAGGCTCATCGCGATCAGAGCTGTCAGGCGAAAGTGGCGAACCATAGGAAACGTGCGCTCAAAGTATGCCAGAACTCTTCTGGAATTCAATTGGAACTGCTTATAGAGATAGTTCTAATAAGTAGAGATGGATTCCTGGTTTTTCTTTCACGTAATTTCAAGGAATGGGTCCTAGGGAGACGTCCTGGGCCAGGAGCGGCCGTTTTACGGATGCGGTGTCCGGGTCAGTACGTCGGCGGCTACAAAGACAAAGAACACCACGGCGATCACGCCGTTCATGGTGAAAAATGCGGCGTTGAGCTTGCTCAGGTCCTTCGAAGAAACCAGTGAGTGTTCATAAGCGAGCAAGAGAGCCACCACCACGACTCCGGCCACAGCGAGCTTGCCCAGGCCAAAGACGATCACCAGCGCCAGCAGCAATCCCAACATCAGCAGGTGAAGCACGCGTGCCACCATCAGCGCGCGCGGGACGCCGAGCGCCTGGGGAATCGAGTTGAGGCCGTTGGCGCGGTCGAAGTCGATGTCCTGACAGGCATAGAGCACATCAAAACCTGCCACCCAAAAAGTAACTGCGGCGGTCAGCAGGAGAATGCGGGGATCGAGCGATCCGCGAACGGCGATCCAGGCCGCGGCGGGGGCAATGCCCAGAGCAAAGCCCAGCACCAGGTGCGACCATCGGGTAAAGCGCTTGGTATAGGAATAAAGCAGCACCACCGCCAACGCCACCGGTGAGAGATAGAAAGTTGCCCGGTTGAGCCGCGCCGCTCCCAGCACAAATAAAGCACACGCTACGATCACGAAGACGACGGCAAATCTTTGCGAGAGCACTCCCGCCGGAATCGCGCGCATGGCCGTGCGTGGGTTGGCTGCGTCAATCCGGGCGTCGGCAATGCGGTTGAACGCCATGGCCGCTGACCGCGCTGAAACCATGCAAAGCACGATCCAGCCCAGCTTGGCCGCTGGTGGCATGCCTCCGGAGGCAAGCATGGCGGCGCACAGAGCAAACGGGAGCGCAAAGATCGAGTGCTCCCACTTGATCATCTCCAGCGTGGTTTTGATGTTGGTGAGGAGGGGCACGGAGTATTGTAGCAATTAGCAAATAGCAATTGGCAATTAGCAAAAGCGTTTGACCGCAAAGGACGCCAAGAGCGCAACGCAGGCGATGAAAGCTGAATTGCAGTTTTTCTTCGCGATCTTCGGGGCCGTCGCGTTGACCTGCTTTGGCTAATTGCCAATTGCTATTTGCTAATTGCCTCTTACGCCGCAAACCCCTGTTGCCCGATCAGCGGCACAAAGCGACAGCCTTCCAGCGTCCGCACACTCAGATTGCCCTGCTCATCACGCTGCACCAGCTGCACCACCTGTTCCTGCGAATCACCGACGGGAATCACCAGTCGGCCGCCGGGAGCCAGCTGTTCGGTCAGCGCCGGAGGAATGCGCGGAGCAGCAGCCGAAACAATGATGGCGTCATAAGGCGCAGCTTCGGACCATCCCAGCGAACCATCGGCGGCGACGACCTTCACATTACGATAGCCCAGCCGATCCAGCATTTGTCCGGCCGCATCGGCCAGCGAGGCATAACGCTCCACGGCAAAGACTTGGCTTGCCAGCTCGGCCAGCACCGCGGTCTGGTATCCGGAGCCGGCGCCTATTTCAAGCACGCGGTCCTGCGGCTTGATCTGTGCAGCCTGGATCATCGCCGCAATCATGTAAGGCTGCGAGGTAGTCTGGTGTTCACCAATCGCTACGGGATGGTCGGCGTAGGCTTCGCTCCAACTCTGCCGGCTGACGAACTCATGCCGCGGCACTTTGTACATGGCGGCAAGCAGGCGCTCGTCGTGTATGCCGCGACGGCGCAGCTGCTGCTCCACCATGGCGAACCGCTCAGCCGCAAAGGGCTCTGCTCCGTTGCCGTTCATAAGGTCACTTTTTCCGCCGGCGAATCCGCAAATCGAACCCGAGCACGCCGTTCTGGTCTCTCACGGCTACGATGGAGACATTCTTATCAATGTTGTATTCCACCTGAATCACCGTCTCCGCCGACTGCGTAAGGCTGGTGCTGTACGTGAAGGTAATGTTGTTGTTGACAGTCTGTTCAATGGTGACACGCGCGCTGGGGTTGTTTTCCGAGCCGATGAACTGCGGGTCAACGGTAACACGGCTGCCGCCAAAGAGCCGCTGCACGCGGTTGCTGAACGTCGCATTCAGGGCCTCACCCAGAATGGCATTGGAAGCCGTGGCTGCATCATTGGGGCTTTGCCCGGGCTGGCTCGCCGAGTACAGTGTCTGATCGCGCGTCCGTCCAAAGGCCAGCAGAGCGATGATATCGGCGTTGGATAGCGGCGGATCAGAACGATAGGCCATGCTGAGCCCGCGGCCGTTGATGGCCGATCCATGCAGTCCGATCGTGATGTCATAGTCCTGCACGCGCGCCGACATATCAATGTTGACTACGGGATCGATGGTCAGCGGATTGCTGAAGGTGATGTCGCCACGCTCCAGCCGGTACTTGGTTCCGTTGAAGTAGATATCGCCCTCAGCGATATTCACGCGACCCACGATCGCCGGCCGCGTGGCTGTGCCACGAACACGGAGATCTACATCGCCGGAAAGTTTGGCCAGCGAGGTCTCCACCCGCAAATCCGGAGTGGAGGTCACATGCAGGTCGAGCCGCATGTTGTCGAGAAACGGGTTCAGCGTGGTAAGTGTGGGAGCCTTCTTGCTTTGCGCCAGGTAGTTGGCGAAATCAAAATGCGGATTCATGCCGAAGCGAGTGACAATAATATCGCCACTGAGCAGAGAGCCTTTGGCTGAACCGGTGTAACGCAGGTTGGCATCGGCGGAAGAGCTCACCCCTGGTGGATAGCGCAGGCGCACGTCCTTGCCCGTGGCC
Source organism: Candidatus Angelobacter sp. (assembly GCA_036557225.1). Lineage (GTDB taxonomy): Bacteria > Acidobacteriota > Terriglobia > Terriglobales > Acidobacteriaceae > Angelobacter. The sequence goes on along the minus strand of DATBHX010000030.1, from coordinate 47,366 downwards.
GTCAGGTCAAAGTAAAGCCCGTTGCGGAACGCCAGGAATCCGCCAACATTCAGCTCGCCGCCGCCGGTCTGCGCCGTAAGTTTTTCAATCTGCATGCGGTCCTGGGCAAACACCAGGGATCCATTGATGTGGCTCAAACCGTTGGGCAGGTCAACAAAGGAGACGGCCGCATCGTTGAGCTCCAGCTTGCCGCCCAACGAAGGACGCGCAGCATTGCCGCCGATATTCACCGTGAATGTAGCCGGGCCATTCCCAACCAGGTTGGGGTTGAAAAGCTGCAGCAGCTTCAGATCAAAACGTCCTTTGGACCGCAGATCGAGAGCATGATCGGCGACAAGCTGCGCGCTGCCCTGAATCGAGACGTCAGTCTGGTTGCCGGTCAGATGAAACTCGTCTACCTTGAGCGAAGCGTTCTCGATCGCAAGATGGATGGGACCACTGTTCTGGAGCTTTACGTTCTCCACGTCAGCAGAGAGCTGGCTGACATTTCCGGTGATGGCGAGGCTGCGGGGCTTTTTCATCGGCCCCCGAACATCAATGGCGCCGGCGATGGAAGAGTGACCGGTGATCTGGCCCTGGAAATAAGCGCGGATGAGAGGATCGAAATCGAGTCGGGAAAACTTCAGCGCCACGTCGCCCGGCCAATCACCGCGCAAGTGCACCTTCCCATCGACGCTCAGCTCGGCATCCGTAAAATTGGAGCGTCCACGCAGGACCACATCCTCGCCCTGCGTTTCCACCTGCACTGTCATGTTGCCCACCAGTTCGCGGTTCAACACAATGTTGCGCAGGTCGAGCTGGCCGTTGATGACCGGAGCATCTTCGGTTCCGGAGCCGGTGACGTGAAAACCTGCCTGACCTTGTACGCTCAGGCGCGCCGGCATGACGTCACGAAAGTTTTCAAAGTCGATATTGGTGGCGGTCAGGTCGAAATGGAAATTCTTGTTCTCCAGGTTATAGGCGGCGGATCCGGTAAGCCGCGCGCCGTTGTGTCCGAGAAGAATGTTCTCCAGCGCGGCATTGCTTCCATTCAGGCGAAGGTCAGCGCTGAACGCCTTAAATGGCTCGCCATACGCTGTGAGTTTGGTGATCTGAACTTTACCGCCGCCATGCAGGTTGTACATCGTACCCGCAATCTGCAGATCGGCGTTAACCACGCCGGTGACGGGATAGCTGATCTCGGCGAGCGTCTGCACGTCGGTCACGTTTTCATTTTGCACGTGAAGCGAGAGATTGATCTGGCTGGTGCGCTCATCAAAATCGCCCTGATGCAGCGTGGCGCTGGCGGAGAAGCCGAACTGCGCGGCGCCGCGGCGCAGCGTCCCGCGCAGCAGTGAGATCATGGCTGGGCTGTAGTTGAGGTCGGCGGAAAGTGAATCCCAGTGAAGGTGGCGTGGCGGAGTCTTGGATGCGGTTTGGCTCCCAGCAACGGGAGCAAGCCGGAATTCAGTATCGAATTTTTCCAGCTCCACATGGCCGTGCGCGGAGAGCGCTTCCAGCCTGCCGAAGATGGTTCCGTTAAATGAGGAGCGGCCTTCCAACACGACCGGGATGCGTGTTCCCGGAGCCAGCGCATCGAGCGCGGGCTGAAGCTCGTGCAGGTCAGTGGCGTTGATTGAGACGCGGGCCTGCGCCTTGTCTGAGCCCAGACCTCCGGTGGCGCTCAAGCGGATATTGCGCGTCGCCAGCGTGAGCCCGGCGACATCAAGGGTGCGCAGGTCGCCGTGATAGGTAGCTTGCAGCTGTGCCGTGACGGGAACTTCTCTGGCCGTTGGATTCGCCGGTGGATTCACTTCAAGCTTAAAGTTGGTGACGGCCCTTTGCGGCGATCCGGTCCACGAAGAATTCACATCGCCTGAAACATTCCCTGCCAGTTCAACTTTGTCCAGACGAAGACCGGCGTTTGAAACAGCAACAGCGAGCTTGCGTATGTCAACACCGGAGAGATGGAGCCTGGTAGCGCCACTCGGCAGCGGCCCTTTGCGGCCGGAAGGAGGATTCCAATTCGCGATCTGCAGATCACCCTGCACGCTGCCGCCAAAAGCTCGCGCTACTATGCGCGGCAAAACAATCTTCTCCGCCGTAATCGTATAGGGAGAGCTGGCATCAATCCCGGCGAGACGCAGAGTGGAATCGCGCCATTCCAGATCGCGGACATTCGTGCTGCCCTGGAATGAATACTGCGCGTGCTGCCAGGAGAAAGCGCCTTTCAGATCGGCATGGCCGGCCCGCAGCTGTGGAACCCTGGCAACTTTCGCGACCTCCTGCAAATCAAGCCCTGCCTGGTACTGCAGCGTGAGTTCCGGGCTGTTGTAGTTGCGCAGCGTGCCGCTGGCCTCAAGCTGTGAGGTTTTCGTGGCGACCTTCAATAACTTGATCTCGGTCTCTTTTTCGTGCAGCAGAAAACTGGTGTGCACGTCGGCATCGACCGTGCCGGCAACGCCGCGGTCCATATACACAATGTGGAGCGGCGCCATATCCAGATGACCGTCATAGGCCTTCTGGCTGGGAACATAGGTCATGCCGGCCGAAAGATCTTTTCCGCCCAGCGCAAATGGGAACCTCTCCCGGTTGATGAACAACGTGCCGTTATTGATGGCAGTTTGTTTGATCGCCAGATCAAACAGGTCCTTTTCCTCTTCGGCCGCTCCAGGACGGCCTGCCTGCGGCGATGGCTGGTTGGTGCTTCCATCCGGGTAGATGATGAGGTGCAGCACGGCGCCATCGATGTCCACTTTCTCCAGAGAAATCTTGCGTGAAAAAAATGAAACGACCTTGACGCCGACAGAAATACGGTCGGCGTGAGCGTACGGAACTTCATAGACCGGCTCTCGGCCGTGGATGGTGAGATTGCGAATTTCAAAGTGCAGCGTAGAGAGCTTCCAGGTAAACGATTCAAGCTCGACCTTGCCGCCGGTGGCGCGTTCGAGTTCAGCCACCACTCGCGCACGCACAGTCTCGCGAAAGCCATCGCTGTTCATGTAAATCGCCAGACCGCCGATGAATACGGCCAGGACGGCCACCGTCACGAGTACGGCAAGGCGCCACCGGCGCTTCTTGCCTTTGCTGGCCGGAGGGGCCGCAATCACGGTCTGCGTGTTTGGCGTCATGACGCGGTACCGGCAGCAGAACCAGGTGAAGCAGGCGTCATGGTTTCAATGTGGGCCTGCGCGCGCAAAGTCTTCAGCCATTCCGTCAAGAGGCCGTCAACCCGCTGCTCCACCAGGATCTGTTCAATTTTGTCAGAGACCTCGGCCAGCGGCGGTGCTGTGGCGTTGCGCTTTTGCATCTCCGGCACGAACTGCTGCTGGTAATAGGTCTCAATGGCGTCTTTTTCGACGCGTACCAACCCGCGAAAACGCAGATCGACAAAGCGCAGAATGCGTGCCTGGGAAGCCAGTTGCTCCTCCAGGTCTTGCTGCGTCAGCCCATAACCGGCAAGAGTGGCTTTCCAGCGATCGTCATTCAGCCCACCGGGAATGTTTGCGCGCACCTCCCTGACTTTGGCGGCAAGCTCTTCCGCTGTGGGATCGAGTATGGCAGAGTTGACGATCTGCTGGTCCAGCAACGCACGGTCAATCAGCTGATCGAGCACAGCCGAGATGCCGGCCTGAGTCAGCCCGGTGATGGGCTTCCCCTGCAACAGGAACTCCACACGCGCTGCCTGGTCCAGTTCGCTTTGCAGGATGACCCGCTTGTTCACCACGGCCACCATGCGGTCCACCACCTGCGGTTGCGCCCATGCGCTCAGCGGCAACAACAGCATCACGAACTGGAGAAACTTCCGCATCAGAAGGTTTGTCCGATATTGAAAAAGAAATTAAAGTGCCGAAGCACCTGGGCTGATGCTGGTATAGCGGGCGATGTGGGTGTCGCCTGCATGGCAGCAGTTGGGAAGGCCGGCGGATTGAGATTGTATCCGACATCAAAGCTCACGGGGCCGATGGGCGTGCGGTAGCGCACGCCACTGCCGATGGCATGTGAAACGTAGTTAAAGTTGCAGACCAACGATCCAGGAACCGTGCAGGTGTTGCGCTCCGGCTGCGTATAACGAAAGAAGTTGTTGACCATGTCGCTCGCCGTGGCAAAAACGTTGCCCATATCATGAAACACTACCGCGCTCAGATTGTTGCCGACAAAAGGAAACGGCAGCGGCGGCGTACGCAGCTCAAAGTTGTTCAGAAAGAGAGCCTGCCCGCCGAGAGGGAAGCCCGTACTCAAGTCGCGCGGCCCGGCCTGGTTGATGCCAAAGCCGCGATGCGACGTGGGCCCGCCGGCAAAGAAGAGTTCGGGCAGAGGAATAAAAAGCGTGCTGGCAAACGGCTCTTCCACGCCGATGCGCGTGTTGCGCGCAAAAGTCCAGCGGCGCTTGTGGAACTGATAGTAAGTGGAGTTCTGCGCCACTACGCGGGTGAAGCTCGCCTGCGAACCAAATACCTTTGACGCCACACCCAGATCAAAGGTATTGAATGTTCCCTTGACCGAATCAATCGGATTGTCACGGGTATCGCGAATATAGGTGAAGTCGGGCATACCAACGCGCACAGGCTGCGAGAACAAAGGAATCAGGTTGGCAGAAATCACCAGGTTGTCAGTATCCACACGGCGATAGATCAGCCGGTAAAGTAACGTGGTGGACTTGCTGAAATCCTGCTTGATGGAGGCGGAACCTTCCAGCCGTTTGGCGGTAAAGGTGCGCACATCGTTGGTCTGCTGATAGAAGGTGGTGAAGTCGAGCGTGAGCTTCTGCGAATCAAACAGGCGTGGCGCCTGATAGCCGATCAGAAGCAGTTTTTCCAGGTTGCCATAACGGCTCTTGAAGGTAATGGTATGGTCGCGCCCGCGAAAGTTAAGCCGCGTCACGTCAAACGATACGCGGCCGCTCACGCCGGTCTCACCCTGCGGGCTGGAGACCCCGGCAGGCTGCCCCGTCTGCACTTCCAGGCCGACACCATAATTAAAGGTGTAGCGCCGGGCTTCGGCGAGCTGGAAGTTCAGGTTCTTATGCGTGGTATCGCCTTCAGGATTTTGGACTGCGACGTTCACCTCGTTGAAAATGCCCATATCATAGAGCCGGCGCTGCGACTCGAGCATCTGGCTCTGGCTGAGACGGTCACCGCTGCCGATCTTGACTTCGCGCTGCACCACAAACGGCCGGGTGTAATTGAGTCCGGCAATGAATACGCGATCGACAAAATTCTGCGGGCCCTCGCTGATCTTGTAAGCCACGTCGATCTTGTTGGGATTATCCGCCTGCGCCTCGGTGGTGTATTCAAACTTCACCTGGGGAAAGCCGAGATCGAAATAGTTATTCATCACCTTGGTCTGGTCGCCGATGACCATGGAGTCCGAATACGGCTGGCCCTCTGAAGCCGAGATCATGTCGCGAATCTGGCTCTCCGGCAGCGCCTCATTTCCCTGAATGGTGAGCTTGCCCACGGTGGTCTGCGGGCCTTCATTCACGTTCAGCACGACACGAATGCGGCCCTTCTTGCCGTAATTGTCATCCACTTCAGGCGTGACCTTCACCTGGAGAAACCCGTTGTCGCGGTAAAGATACTCAATCGACTGCACGTCACGCGCGAGGATGGACTGGCTGAACAAACCATAGAGCAGCAATCCCCCGGCCGGTTGCATGAGCATGCGCTCGCGCAGATCGTCACGGCGGAAATAGTGATTACCCTCAATATCCAGGACCACCAGCTTGTGGCGCTGGTTCCGTTCGATATGAAAGATCACGTCGCGTCGCTCCGTCTGCGGGTCCTGCGATTGCTCATAGGTGACCTTCACGTCAAAATAGCCCTTGCCTTGCAGATAGTCGCGAATATTGCGCGCACCTTCATTCAGCAGATCATCGTCCACCGCGCTCTCTTCATAAATCGGCACCAGTTTTTTGACCTGGCCCTGGCGTAAGCTTGCGCCCTCCACTTTAACGTCGACCACCGGGCCGCGGTTGATGTCGAAGGTGTAATCCACCAGATTGGTCTCAGGCCGATAGACGCGTTGCGTAAGAATGACCTGGGCTTCCAGGCGGTCCTGCTTCTGGTAACGCTTGCGCAGGCGCTGCAGAGCGGTGGTGACCTTAGTGCCGTTTACCTTGTCGCCGGAACGAAGCTTGGCGATGTTGCGCACTTCTTCCGCGCTGTATCCTGGAGATCCCGTCACGTTCACCAGGCCCACGCGCGCGGGCTTGCCATGATCGACCACAAAAAGCACTTTGACCTGCTGGGTATGAGAATCCCATTCGTAAAAGGGCTTGATGGATGCTTGATAATATCCGGCATCCTGCAGCGATCGCTGCATGTTCTCAATACCGGCTTTGATCTTGTCTTCAGTAAACTGCTCGCCCAGGTTCAGCTTGCTGGCATTGATTAGCTGGCTGTCACTCGGTTTGCCCGGCGATCCTTCCGCCAGCAACGAGCCGAAGAAGTAGTTTTCGCGCGCGGCAAACACCAGCACCACGTCCCCCTGGGGCGTACGTTGCGCTTCCACCTGGATTTCGGCAAAGCGGCCGGTGTCATAAAGGGTCTGCACGGAGCGGCGGACCTTCGTCTTGTCCAGCGGTTCGTTGGCTTTCTGAGGCAGGAGCGGCACAAGGCTCTCAGAATTGTCCACTCCCGGGCTGTTGATCTGGATGGCCGCGACCTTACTTCCCTGCAGGCTGTTGAGGTTGAGTGCAGGGACAACGGAGGAAGCAGCTGCGGGCTGAGCGGGACGGGTGGGTTGCACAGGCGCTGCCAGGGGCGGAACCGTGTCCTGGACGGGAGGACGCTGGCCCCCGCTCTGCGCGCCCTGGCTTCCGGGCGTAGCGTCCTGGGCCGCGCACACACCAAGGCATAGCGCGAAGGCCAGGCACACTGGTCGGAAGCGTGGCAATATTTGCCCCTTATTTTGAGATCGGCTTGTGTACTTCGATGGCAGCAGCTTGGACCTTAGTTGCACGTACATGCCCCAACGAGCTTCGCGCCGATGCCCTCGCTGGAACCTTACTAAATTACTAGTCTGTAAACACCTATAATAAATGTGTTATGCGGTTTGACGATCGATACTCCCGCCAGGTGTTATTTCCCGGAATTGGCCCAGAGGGACAAGCCAGATTGGCTGAGGGAAGGGCGACCATCGTCGGCTGTGGAGCGACGGGGGCTTGTGTCTCAGGGTTGCTGGCCCGGGCAGGCGTGGGGCGGTTGCGGATTATCGACCGGGACTACGTGGAACCCAGCAATTTGCAACGGCAAACCCTGTTTGATGAAGCGGATGCCGCTGAATCGTTACCCAAAGCCGTGGCTGCGGCCAAAAAGATAGCTGCTTTCAACTCTGACGTCGAGGTAACGCCGGACGTCGCCGACCTGACGCCGGAGAATGCCGAGACATTGCTCAGCGAAACCGATCTGATCCTGGATGCCACCGACAATTTTGAGACCCGCTACCTCATCAATGATTTTGCTGTAAAGCACGGCAAGCCATGGATTTACGCCGCTGCTGTGGCCGCCTACGCCGTCACGATGAACGTAATTCCCGGCGAGACCGCATGTCTGGCTTGTATGTTTCCGTCTCCGCCGGAGGGAACCGTGGAAACCTGTGATACGGCGGGAATCCTGAACAGCGCGGTGAACCTGATTGGGTCGATCCAGGCCACCGAGGCCATCAAGTTTCTGGTCGGCGCCAAAGACAAGCTGCGGCGCACATTACTCTCCTTCGATGTCTGGAGCAACGAACAAGCAGAGATCGCTGCCGACAAGCCACGCCCCGGCTGCCAGACTTGCGAACGGCATGAGTTTCCCCACCTAGCCGGCGAGCGCCGTCCGCAGATCACGCTGTGCGGGAGAAACTCGGTGCAGATCCACGAACGTGCGCGGCCAGTGAACTTCGTTGAGATGTCCAGCCGGCTGGGCGCACATGGCACGGTCAAACACAACGCCTTTGTGCTCAAGTTTTGGCGCGATCCTTACGAAATGACCCTCTTCCCTGACGGCCGTGCCATCATCAAAGGGACCAATGACACGGCTGTGGCGCGCAGCCTGTACGCACGGTTTGTGGGAAGCTAGCTTTTTTCACGGTCGCGTGCATTCTTAAATTTTCGAATCATGCGCTGTTTTGGCTGAGTGCTGAATGCTGAGGCTGAGTGCTCCTTCTGGCATCCCCGGTTAACTCTTTCGTAATCCTATGAGTGTAAGAGTGTCTGATGGGGTAAACCATCTGACGGGGTGAACCATGTCTCGCAGGTTCTTAATAACAGCAGTTTTTCTGTGGGCGACGGTCGGGCTTAGCCGGACTTCTCTCACGCAGGTAATCACTGGGACATACAACGGCGTTCCGGTATTGAATGGGACAACCACGGTCATGCAGGGCGCTGGGCCAACCACTCCGGTGCTGACCTTTGCCGCACCTGCGCCTACCGCGGGTATCAGCAATGCCGGCCGGGCTGGCATCAGCAACTCCGCGCCTCTGCCCAGCACGTTGCCATCGAACGATACCGTTGTGTATTACAGCCAGCCTGGCGTGCAGCCGATGACGGTCCTGCCCAGCACCGGTGCTGTTCCAGCGAATGCCCCGGTCGCAGTACCTGCATCCAATGCGCCTGGCGGGACCGTACCCGCAGAGAACGCGGCTCCAGCAGAGAATGCGGCTCCGGAAGCCGCTGCGCCAGAGCCGGAAGGGAAAGCTTACTTTGACGTTGGCCCCTCCGCGTCAGCCGCAATGCCCAGCGGAAGCAGCGCAAGCCTGGGCGAGGTAGCGGCGCAATTTAAAGCCGGTAAAGCAGGATTGAGCGCGCGGACGCTGACCAACCAGGACGTTGAGCAGATGCTCAGCAGCAAGCCCAGCGTAACCGTCGCCAAAAACATGCCGCCACTGGGCTCAAGCGCAATGCCGAGTGGACTCACACAAGGCGGGGCTCCTGTTGGGAACCAGCCACAGAGTGCTCCCCCTTCCACAACAACGGCACAGGGCACGACGCCGGCTGGACAGCAGCCGTCGCAGAGCGGAACCGCTGGCCAACAGACTGGGACTCCGCCGCCAACCGATACCACACAAGGGCAGCCTGCTGGCGCGAATGCCACGGCCGGCGCGACGACTCCCCAGGTGAATCCTAATCAGCAATCCAATGATGCGCAGGGCAAGAGCAAGCTGCCCTCGACAGCGACATTCCTGCCCTTGCTGGGTCTGCTGGGCGTGGTGAGCGGGGGAATCGGGCTGCTGGTAAGAAGGTTCCGTAGATAGATCCTGGCAGCAACGATAGCCATCCAGGCCGCTCGATGCGGCCTTTTTCTTTTGCGGGCTTTTTTCTACGTCGAGCCAGGGCGTTCTTGTGCGGGCACGGTAGAATAGTCGCTCGCTAATCCTTGACAGTTTCGGGAAAGGATTGAATGGCTGAGGAGACCCTCACAGCAAAATCGCAGCTGCGTCGCGCCATGGGCTTCTGGGACGTGCTGCTGTTCAACATTGCCGCCGTGCTGGGACCACGCTGGATTGCCGCCGCCGCGCACAACGGTACTTCATCCATCAGCTTGTGGGTGCTGGCCGCCGTCCTCTTCTTTCTTCCTACAGCTCTGATCATCATTGAGCTATCCACGCGCTATCCCGCGGAAGGCGGATTGTACGTGTGGAGCAAAGAGGCGTTTGGCGACTTTCACGGCTTTGTTGCCGGCTGGGCCTACTGGATCTACACGTTCTTCTACTTTCCCGGATTGCTGACCGCCAGCGTGGCCATGTCGGTTTACATTGGCGGTCCGAAGTGGGGGCATCTGGCAACCAGCCCCTCCTATCTATTGGCGGCATCGATCGGTTTGCTGGCGATCGCGGTCATTCTTAATCTAGTCGGCCTCGATGTTGGGAAATGGCTGCAGAATGCCGGCGGCGTTGCCACCTATGTTCCTCTGTTAATGCTGGTGGGGCTCGGCGGTTACCTGTGGATCCATCACGGCAGCGCTACGCATTTCTCATGGAAGTCCTCGTTCCCGGTGTGGAATTGGGACACGGTAAATTTCTGGTCGAACATTGCTTTTGCCTTTACCGGAATGGAATTGGTGTGCGCCATGAGCGAAGAGGTGCGCGAGCCGCGCAAGACTTTCCCGCGCGCCATCTATGCTTCCACGGTGTTGATTGCGCTGATCTACGTGATCGCCACCGTGGCGTTGCTGTCATTGCAGTCGCCAGAGAACACTGATGTGCGCAATGGAGTATTTCAGGGCATCAGCGGCAGCTCGGCCATGCTGGGGATCGCATGGTTCGGCGTGATTGCTGCTCTTCTGGTTACGGTGGGAAATGCCGGCGGCGTCGGCGCGACGGTGGCCGGCGTAGCGCGCGTGCCCTTTGTTGCAGGTATTGACAGCTATCTGCCTTCTTTCTTCGGCAAGATTCATCCGCGCTGGAGAACGCCCTACATATCCATCCTGATTCAAGCCGGGTTTTCGGCAGCGATCCTGGTGCTATCGCAGATCAATGCGACAGTGATTGGCGCTTACCAGTTTCTGGTAAGCATGTCAGTCATTCTCTACTTTATTCCTTTCCTTTACATGTATGCGGCGGCGATCAAACTGGCCTATCGATCAAACCGCAAAGAAAGCGGGACAGTGTTAGTGCCGGGAGGAAAGGCCGGAATCTGGCTCGCCGGATCGCTCGCTTTTCTGATTACGCTTGGCTCCATGTTACTGGCAGCAGTCCCACCGGGCGGGGAGAATAAGATTGTGTGGGCAGCCAAGCTCACGGCCAGCACAGTGGGGTTCATTGGAATTGGCCTTGCACTGTACTGGCGGGGAGCACGAAACAAGGCAAAAGTGTAACAATATATATTTGATTCTTCGGCCCAAAGACACACTTCCGGATGAAAGCGCATGGATAAGGCCCAACTGGCAAAATTTGAAGCGATCCTGGTGAAAAAGCGCGACGACTTACGGCGCAGCCAGAGCACCGAGGAGCGGCATGACGCCCATGATTTTGGGCGCGACGAAGGAGACCGCGCCAACTTTTCCCAGTCCAAGGAAATGGCGTTCCTGCAAAAGGCGCAGGAGCGCGGGTTGCTGGCGCTGGTGGAAGCTGCCATCGGGCGGATTCGCGAAGGTACGTTTGGCAACTGCCTGAACTGCGAGCAGGAGATCAGCCTGGCCCGGCTGAACGCGGTACCCTGGAGCCGCTACTGCATTACCTGCCAGGAGCTGATCGTAGAAAAGCGTTGAGGAGAACCCGCGGGCGATCGCGAAAAAAGCTGCAACTTTTTTCTTCTGGTGATCGTAATGCAAAGAAGGAACGCCTGAGCCGTTGCATTGGTGTGTCTTAAAGAGAGGCGGGCACCATGGGTCCACTATTGGCGCAACTCAAACAGGTACTACGGCGGCTTGCACGCACGCCGATGTTCACGGCGGTGGCCCTGATCACGGTGGCTGCCGGTGTGGGAGCGAACACCGTCGTCTTCAGCGTGGTGGAAGGCATTCTGCTGAAGCCCCTGCCGTATACGCATTCTGAGCAGCTGGTCGTCATCACCCACGCTGCGCCGGGCATTAATGCCAACGCAAGTTTTCCGGCTGCGCCCTCCAACTATTTCATCTATCGCGAGCAGAACAGGACGCTTGAAGACATTGCGATGATGACGAATGACTCCGTAAGCGTCACCGGCAGCGGGGAACCGGAACAGGTTCGGGCCCAGCGCGTCACCGACGGAATGCTTGGCGTCCTGGGCGTTGCGCCGGCGGTTGGCCGCGGCTTTTCGCGGCAGGACGACCTGCCCAACTCACCGCCGAGCGCGATTCTGATGTACGGCTACTGGCAGCGCAAGTTCGGCGGCAATCGCGGCATCGTGGGACAAACAATTCAGGTGGATGGCAAGCCAACCGAGATCATCGGCGTGATGCCCCATGACTTCCACATCCTGGACCAGGAAGATCCGGGCATGCTGCTGCTGTTCCAGTTCGATCGTGGAAAAATCTTTCTGGGCAATTTCAGCTACATGGCCGTAGCCAGACTGAAAAATGGCGTCGCGATGGAACAGGTCACCTCAGATCTTGCCCGGCTGATGCCCACGGTCTTGTCCAGCTTCCCTGCGCCGCCCGGATTCAGCCTGCAATTGTTCGAATCAGCCCACATCTCTCCCACGATCACGCCGCTGAAAAGCAGAGTGGTGGGTGATATCGGCAAGGTGCTCTGGGTGCTGATGGCGTCTATCGGGCTGGTGCTGCTGATTGCCTGCGCCAACATCGCCAACCTGATGCTGGTGCGTGTTGACGGCCGGCGGCAAGAGCTTGCCATCCGCTCCGCGCTGGGCGCAGGCTGGGGACGCATTGCCTCAGACCTGCTGGTGGAAAGCTTGACGCTGGGAATTCTGGGCAGCCTGCTGGGGCTGGCCTTCGCCTATGCCGCGCTACGCATGCTGGTGGCGATGGCCCCACGCGGCTTGCCACGGGTGAATGAGATCGGCATTGACGGCTGGGTACTGGTGTTTACCTTCGGGGTGGCGATCCTCTCCAGCTTCTTGTTTGGCGCCATTCCCATCTTCAAATATGCCGGCTCACGATTGGCCACGGGGCTGCGCGAAAGCACACGCGGCGCCAGCCAGAGCCGTGATCAGCATCGCGCGCGCAGCGTTCTGGTGGTAGTCCAGGTGGCTCTGGCGTTGCTGCTGCTGATCTGCTCCGGACTCATGACGCGAACGTTCATCGCGCTCACGCGAGTGCAGCCGGGATTCAAAGGGCCGGAAGAGCTGCAACTCTTTACCATCAACATTCCCAAGGCCGAAGTCGCGGAAGATCAGAACGTGCCGCGCAAATTCGAAGAGATCATGCATAAGCTGGAAGCGGTGCCGGGCGTTACTCTGGTTGGGCTATCCACCAGCATTCCCATGGATGGAAACGGGTCTTTCGATCCCATCTTTGCCGAAGATCACACCTACCGCCCAGGCGAGCTGCCGCCGATCCGCCGCTTCAAGTGGATTTCGCCCGGCTTCCTCAAAACCATGGGCACGCCCCTGGTGGCGGGACGCGACCTGACCTGGACCGATGTCTACAATATGAATCCTGTCGCGCTGATCTCAGAGAGCATGGCGCGCGATTTATGGCACGATCCATCAAGTGCGCTGGGCAAGCGGATCCGCGTGGGCTCGACCGATGACTGGCGCGAGGTGGTTGGCGTAGTGACCGATGTTTACGATGACGGCCTGAACAAGCCTCCCTCCAGCACGGCTTACTGGCCGCTGATGATGCGCAACTTTGAGGGCGACGGTATTAGCGCGCGGCGTGAACAGAGCTTCGCGCTACGGACGCAGCGCGCGGGTACCGAGAGCCTGATGAAGGAGGTGCGGGCGGCTGTCTGGTCAGTCGACCCGAACCTCCCTCTGGCCTTCGTGCGGACCGAGGACTATTACTATCGCAGCTCCATGGCCCGGACCTCATTCACTCTTCTCATGCTGGGCGTGGCCGGTGCGATGGCCTTGCTGCTGGGTACTGTGGGCCTCTATGGTGTGATTGCCTACTCGGTCTCGCAGCGGACGCGCGAGATCGGCATTCGCATGGCCCTGGGCGCGCAACGACAGGAGCTGACCGCGATGTTTGTCCGGCATGGGCTCGTGCTCACGCTGACCGGCGTTGTCCTGGGGCTGGCGGGAGCGTTCTTCTTTATGCGCTTCTTGTCATCGCTTCTGTTTGGCGTGAGGCCGACCGACATTGCCACCTACAGCGCGGTATCCCTCGGGTTAATCGCCACCGCGATGCTGGCCAGCTATCTGCCTTCGCGAAGGGCAGCATCCGTAGATCCGGTAGAGGCGTTGCGGAGAGAGTAAAGGCTGTAGGGCAATATCTGAAGGTTTTTCGTCGCAGAATTCTTTGCAGAACGAAAAAACGGGCGGCGCAAACTGCACGCCGCCCGACGAGAGGGACTTCCCCAGTCCAAGGACACAATGTTGATGTCACCGCCGACTTTCTCAACTCTGTAACCGCTAGTACGCCATCCGGACGCCAGTGTCATTTCTCAGAGTGAAGGAGAAAAAGGCATCCACAGGGGCACTGATGGGTGGCTGAAGCGAGCGCATGGCCAGCTCTTCGCCCACAAACTCCAGGGCCTGCGAACGGCTTTGAATGCGGATCTGTGTAAGCCGTGCGCGCTTGTTCTCGGGCGTATCGAACACCAGCTTGGTCTCGGTCATCGGGGTGCTGGTATCGACCCACTTGGTCACGAACGAGGCGACAACGTGCTGACGGGCATCGCGCAGCACCACCAGGTTTGTTGCGGCAAAGATAAATTGATAATGTCCGGGACCGAAAGTACGGTCACCAACAGCGAATTTGAAGGGCACGTCGGCCGAAAGGACTTCATAGGTGCGCCCCTCGGCCGCGGCGGGCTGCAATAGAGCCAGCAATGACGCTGCCACCAGGGCCATAAACAGCATGCGCTTCATCACGTCCAATGCTTTCGTCGCCCAGTGGTCCCAGGGCTGGCGCCGCACAGCGTAAAAGACGGCTGAAATCGCCGACGAGTTCGGCTCATGCGTTTCCGGATAAGAATAAAAATTTGTCACTGACCTTCTCCTACTTTTTTTGAATCGAATTGGAGAAGCTGGGCATCTTTGCCACATAAAGGCAAGTGCTCAACCCCCACAGTCATTAGGCATCAAGGCGTTGCCCGGAGTCCTTCCGTTGAACTTGAGTTTTTGTGACTTATTGGCCGTATTTGTGACTTATTTGTGAGTTTGTGAGGAAGCTATGCCGAGAAGTTGTGCGATCTATCAGTTTGGGCCCTTTCACCTTGATACCTCTGAGCACCGCCTGCTCCGCGACGGAGTAGAAGTCCCACTGCAGCTCAAAGCTTTCGAAACGTTGTGTCTGTTGGTAGAGCACGCCGGACGCCTGCTGACCAAGGAAGACCTGCTCAGCCAGGTATGGCCGGGCACGATCGTTGAAGAAAATAATCTGAACAAGAACATCTCGCTGCTGCGTAAAGCCCTGGGCGAGTGCTTCGCAGGGCGCGAGTGTTACATCGAGACCGTGCCGCGTGTCGGCTACCGCTTTATTGCGACCGTGGAAGAAATCAAAACGGAAGCTGCTTCGCTTCCGACGAATGGAAACGGGACCGCGCATCATGCTGAAGCGGACACAAGCGCCAACGAGCTGCCCCACGCCAAGTCTGTTGCCGTGCTCTATTTTGAAAACCTGAGCGGCAACAAAGAAGACGAATACTTTCGCGACGGCATGACGGAAGATGTAATCACCGAACTGGAGAAGATCCGCGGCCTGCGTCTTTTTCCACGCTCCGCGGCGCTGGCATTTCGCAACACGCCGGTCTCGGTGACCGAAGTCGGCCGGCAGCTCAACGCCGCCTTTGTTCTGGAAGGCAGCATACGCCGCGCAGGCGAACGGCTGCGCATCACGGCCCGCCTGTCTGACACCAGCACAGGCCATGCCGTGTGGGCGGAACGCTATGATCGACGGCTTGAAGACGTTTTTGCCATCCAGGCAGAGATCGCTCAAAGCATTGCCGGAGCGCTGCGAGTGATGCTCACCGAAGAAGAGAAGTACGAAATCGAAAAGGTCCCCACGCGCAACATACAGGCGTACGACTACTACCTGCGGGGACGGCAGTTCTTCTATCAGCTGCGCCGCCAGAGCCTGGAGTATGCCCGGCAGATGTTTGCCCGCGCCATTGTGATTGATCCGAACTATACCCGCGCCTATGCCGGCGTGGCCGACTGCTGCTCCTTTCTTTATACGTGGTTTGAAGCCACGGAAGACAACTTGCGTGAAGCGGTGTCGGCGAGCCGGCGAGCGGTGGAGCTTGATCCGGTTTCTCCGGCGGCGCATGCCTCGCTGGGGCTGGCGGAGTTTTTGAACCACAACTATGATGCCGCGCACGAAGAATTTGAGACCGCGCTGGACCTAAGCACAGATCTGTTCGAGGCCTACTACTTCTACGGCCGCGCCTGCTTCGCCCAGGGACAGTTTGAAAAAGCCGCGGTGCTGTTCGGCAAGGCCAGTGAGGTCAATCCAGACGACTTTCAGGCTGTCTCGCTGCGTGGCCTGTGCTTCCGTGCGCTCGGCCGCATGACGGAAGCGCGCGCGGCATTTGTCGAGTGCCTGGAGCGCGTGGACCGGCACCTCCAGCTTCACCCTGATGACGTGCGCGCGGTCTATATGAAGTCCGGCTCGCTGATCGGACTGGGGGAGAGTGCCCTGGCCATGGAGTGGGCCGACCGCGCTCTGGCCATGGATCCGGAAGAGCCGTCAGTGCTGTACAACGTCGCCTGCGACTACGCGTTGGTGGGCGCCACGGACAAGGCAATCGACTGCCTGGAAAAGGCGTACCACAAAGGCTTCGGCCACATTGAGTGGATGGAGCATGATCCGGATTTTGCGTCGCTCAAAGACCATCCGCGGTTCAGGGCGCTGATGGAGAGCCTGGCAGCGAATCGGAGAAGCATGGCGTCGTAGATTCACCACGGAGACACCGAGGCACGGAGAAAAACAGGTACGCTTGATCGGGATACATATCCTACTCTTTGCGTCGACCACAAGAATGCGGTCGGCGCAAAGGTTAGTTCAGCAAACCATTCGGTGATCACTTCAGCGGCACCAGTACCGGCGCACCTTTGTCTTTCACCAGGAACACGACAAATTTGGCCGGCTTCGTCTTGCTTGCGTTGCGGCCAACAACATGAACATCATCAGGGCCTTCGTAGAAGGTCTGACCCGGTGTAAGTGTGACTTCTTTTCCGCCCTTCACCTGCATGATGATCGAGCCTTCCAGCACATAAACAAACGCGTGTGCGTTGTGGCGATGCACAGGGTCGGAGGCGCCGGGCGGATAGACCACGGTGATCATCAGACCTTCTTTGCCAGGGAGGTTTGTCAGGTCTTTCGACAGGAGCTCGGTCACCTTCGCGTCCTGAGCCATGAGCGTGCCGGCCAGAAGACACACCACTACCAAACATAGTCTTGCGATTGTCATAAATGACCCTTTCGTTCTACGAGGCGGATCGGGACCGCATCTTTTGCATGTATTAGCCGGCTTTTCGTACGGGCTGCGGTGTGGGCTGGCTGAGCCAGGTTTCGAAACGGGTGGTACCGAGTTGCGCGTCGCCGCCGGGAACGAGCGTACTATCGTTCACTTCAATGCCGTAGTAGCGCGCGTGCGGGTCGGTGACGACCTCGCGAGGATCCTTGCGTGCTGCGAGATAGCGCCGGATAAGTTCATCGAGACGAAACTTTTCTGGTCCGCCAACTTCAACGATGCCGTTCACCGGTGAGCCGATCGCAACCCGGCCTACCGCGGTCGCAACATCTTCAGCGGCCATAGGCTGGAAAAGCACGGGCGGCAAGGCGACCTTGTTGCCGGCGGTGGAAATATCGGCGATGCCATTGGCGAATTCAAAAAACTGAGTCGCGTGGACGATGGAGTAGGGGATTGAGGATGCCTTGATTAGGTTCTCCTGGGCCAATTTCGCGCGGAAGTAGCCGCTTTCAAGCATGCGGTCAGTTCCCACTACGGACAAAGCAACGTGATGTTTCACCCCCGCGGCTGCCTCGGCGGCGAGCAGGTTGCGTGTTGATGTTTCGAAGAACTTCATCACGGCCGCGTCTTCCCACGAGGGAGAGTTCGATACGTCAACGACCACGGAAGCGCCTTTCAGAGCTCCCGGGAGTCCTTCACCGGTGATGGTGTTTACGCCGGTATCGGGCGATGCCGGAACTGCTTCGTGGCCCTGTTCGGTCAGTTTCCTGACAAGCTTTGATCCTATGAGTCCAGTGCCGCCGACCACTACGATTTTCATGAATGCCTCCTTGTTTTTTTGAATTTGGATTTTTGGCCTCGGTGTTTACTCATCTGCATTTTGCAAAAGCTGGGCGTGGTGCGGCCCTTTGCGCCAGCTTTCCTGCTGGGCCGCAGCACACATTATAAAAGCGGCTAAGCTGCCTGGCGTTCTCTGCGGTGATGATTCTTTACTGCACGCTCGATCCCCGGAGCAGCTTTCCTGAGATCGTCAACAGTCATGGCCGGGTGGAATTCCACGTGGGCGTTGAAGGCGAGAAACCACGGCTCCGCAATGGCGGGAATATGGGACGGATCTTTGACGTCAAGGAAGATGAATCCGGTCCGCTTGCCGTCGTCTTCGGAAAAGTATGCGGCTTCAGGTTTGAATTCGGTGAGGATGGATTCGATGGTCTTGTTCAGGCTGCCATCGGCAATCGCGGCATTCCCTGTCTCGACTGGAATGGAAACTTTCAGCAAACAACGCATGAAAATACCTCCACACCAAGTCTATGCAGGATCCAGTGCTCAATCAAAGCTGTGGGGAGGCGAGGAAATCGGGTGATCGCACGTGATCGGGAGATCGGGAGATCGGAAAGGCAAGAGCCTTACCACTGATAACACTGATCACACTGATTACAACGATTGGAATTAAATCGTCCTTTCGCAGAAACCAAGTAGGAAACGGCTCCTGCGAAAGGATGGTGAGATTCGGGCTAGGCGCGGAGGCTTTTGCTGTGAATGAGCGGCCAGCGTTTGATGCGGCGGAGGTCGCCGGTCTTCCAGTCGTCGTATTCGGTGTCGAGGGTGAAGCCGGGATCGATCACGAAGTGAAGAGACGTTCTGTCCTGGAAGCGGACATCGATGGAGTGGTATTCGCCGCTGGTAAATATCTCGACGTACTCCACGGTCTTGCCGGCAACTTCTGCTAAACGATGGAAGCTGCGGTTCTTGTACCGGCGGATGATGGTCTTGCCCTTGCGAGTTTCAGTGAAGCGCAGAGGAGGCGGAAGCCGTTCCGGTTTTTTGGGCTTGAGCTTCTTTGATTTTCGGGGGCTGCGGTGCTTGCGCGTTGAACGGTGGGGTCTTGGCACTGCGGGTTGGATGGAGGCTTGAGCACGGCGGTGCGAGCCTTGTGCTCGGGAATGAGAGTGTTTATCTTGAGTGTCAGCCAAGGTTTGCCTGCCCTCGTAGCAGGTGGAACTGCGGTTAGGGCGCGCTCGGTGCTAATGACACTGAGCGTTGCCCGACTAGGTTCAGCCATTGGCAATTCAGCAAATGGCAATTGGCAACTGATGAGAAGGCACAGGCTGTGAAGTCTGTGCCTGTTTTTTTTGAGCGAAGCTTTTTGAATATGGGTGAGGTGAGAGTGGAAGTCAATAGGTTGAGAGGCAGTTGAGTAAAAAACGAAGAAAGTGAAGCGGCGACGCTGCGACTTAATTTTGTTAAGCGCGTTTGTTGTTGTTCGCATCTCGGTTTTATTTTGTAAGGCGTGAAAAATAAAGTAGCCCGTAATCGAATTCGTGTTTCGCAGCGCCGGAGGCGCGGCATGAGTTAGCCCAGACCGGAAGGTCTGGGTAGGGTTTGATGTAGGATGATGAGCCCCGGAGGGGCGGCCGTGTCGCACACCTATTCGCAAAATTACCAGCACATTGTCTTCAGTACCAAAGATCGACGCAGACTCATCAGCAAATCCATGCAACCCAAGTTGTGGTCGTATATTGCGGGGATTGGCCGCAACCATGGATTTTTGGTCCTGGCCAATGGCGGGATGGAAGATCATGTGCATCTGCTGATTCAATTGCCGCCGGTGCTGTCGGTGGCCGAAGCTGTTTCGTTGGTCAAGACGAACTCGTCGAGGTGGATGAACGATCATGGAATGAGCTTTGCCTGGCAGGAAGGATATGGCGATTTCAGCGTGAGCAAGTCAAATCTGGGGGCAGTCGAGCGTTACATCGCAAACCAGGAGCAACATCACAGGAAGATGACATTTGAAGAAGAGTTTTTGGGGCTGTTAAAAAAACATGGGATCGAGTTTGACCCGAAATACGTGTTCGGGTGAATATCGCTTCTTATTGTGCCGCCCCTACGGGGCTCCTCCGGCTCTTCCAACTTACCCAGGCCTTCCGGCCTGGGCTAACTCATTCCGCGCCTACGGCGCTGTGGGGACGTTATTCTTACACGATGTGATTTGGCTCGCTCTTCTTTGCTCGCATCAGATGATCGACTACAGCGGAAATGCCAAAAATTACCGAGCAACCTGCGAATTTTAGCCAGCCGTTGTCGCCGGTATATATGAACCAACCCGTAAGCGCTGCGACAAGTACGAGGAAACGAATCACCCTTACGGGCATAAAGAGACAATACAGCAACACTTGTTGGTTAGCCTCGTTTGGTTTTTGTTCAAAAGGTTTGGGCTTGACATATTCGTTTTATATTTGCTATATTTAGCTTTAGTTTTCGCTGGGAGCGGCGCTGGCGAGAACGGCAGCAAGCTAATGCTGCTCAAGGGGAAACCCGAAACGGCCTGCAACCCTCGAAGGCATCCGCCACGTGGCAACTGTGAGCCTGTGCTTTCAACCTCTACAAAATAAGTGTGTCTCAGGATCGCCGTGATCGCCGCCATCGCGCGTGATCGCCGTGATCGGAAGAGCAAAACCCTAAATTTCTGAAGCCACCTGCGGGTGGCTTTTCCTATTTGCGAGGAACAATGACAAAAGAAGAAATCCTCAAGGCCATTCGTGTATGTGCGAGGAAGCTGAAGCGGAGCCCGAAGCTGCATGAGTTGCGGGCGATGGCCGGCGTGACAGAAAAAGTTTTGTACACGCGGCTGGGGTGTCTGGGCAAGGCGCTTGAGGCGGCGGGACTGCAAGCCTCGGGCGCGGGCTTCAACCTGACCGAAGATGCGCTGCTCAAGGATTGGGCAGCGGTGGCCAGGAAACTCAAGAAGCTGCCGAGCATCAGCGAATACCGGCAAATGGGAAAGTGCAGCGACACACCGTTTCGCAATCGGTATGGAAGCTGGGTGCGGGTGCCGGAGGCGTTTGCCAGTTTCGTGCGGCGCAGCAAGAACAAAGCGCTGATACGGGAGTGGAGAGCGGTGCTGGAGATGATTGAGGGCAACGGTAGCGGGACACAGCAGGCAAGGGCGACAGGCAATCAGAGTAGGCTACGCCGGCAGAGGCGGGGCTTGATGGTCGACCGTCCCGTATACGGAATGCCCCTGCATCTGCCGGAGATGGCGTATGCGCCGATGAATGAAGCAGGCGTGATGTTTCTGTTTGCACTGATGGCGCGGCGGCTGGGCTTTGTGGTGCAACGGCTGCAGACAGGATTTCCGGATTGCGAGGCGATGCGCGAGGTGGCGCCTGGGCAGTGCCAGAGGGTATGGATTGAATTTGAATTTGAGAGCAAGAACTTCGCCAAGCACCGGCACAGGAGGGATGGGTGCGATCTGATTGTCTGCTGGAGGCATAACTGGAAGGAATGTCCGATGGAGGTGATAGCACTCAGCGATCAGCTAAACCTAAAAACTCACCACGGAGACACGGAGACACGGAGAAAAACGGGGTCAGCCGCTGATCGGCGATATGACGCAAATAAGAATCCTTCGTAAAAGCATGGAGCAGCGGAGCAGATACCTCGGCCTCCCAGGGGCGAGAAGAAGATTGAAACGGTAATGCGAGTTCGGCCTCGGAATGGCGAAACGCGTGGTTGAGTGTTTGTACAGCAGTTGTGCGATGTCGTCTTACTTGCCTGCACAGGCAAGAGTGCCCTTCGACAAGCTCAGGGCAGGCTCTGTGCCACGAGAGGTTACATCAGCCATTTTTGCCGGCTAAGGAAGAGCCATGACATCCAGAGGATGAGAAGAAAAAAGAGGCCGCCTGTTTTTGCGGCCTCCTTCGATGCTTGCAACAACTTCAAGACTTGCATGTTCGATACCCTGGTTCCCTACTGCTAATTTCAGCCGCGGCCGTTAATTACAGGCCTGCGGTGATGCCCCGACCAATGATTCGCAGAACTTGGCCATGGGCGCTCCACCACCCGCGCCGGTGGCAGGGATGGTGATGGTTTGTTCCGTCAGCGTGCCGTCAGTGACAACGGCGCCGTTGGGAAGAATGATTGAAGGATGATCAAAGGGCGCGCTCTGATTGCGGACGCGCTCATCGGTCAAGGATTTGAGGAAGGCCACCACGGCGACTCTGTCGAGTGTGCCGAAGCTGACGCGCTCCAGGTTCGGATCAACGTCAACCGAGGGGAAATCACCGGCATGGCTGTAGAAATCGACCACCTGAGCAAGCGTGGCCTGGCCGCCGGTCAGGAAGAACGGGGCGCTGAGTTCGATGTTACGCAGGCTGGGCGTCTTCACCGCTCCACGAACCGCGGTGGGCGCTCCGGCAGGTACGCCGGTGCCGCTCACGATTCCCATGGAGGCCATTTCCGCTACGGAGAGCGAAGCCAGGCCTGAAGGATCGGAGGCAGCGATGCCCATGTCGTCGTCTGTGGGACGCACGCCGATGTTGTGGAAGCCGATATCGTGCCAGCGTCCGCCGGGCAGCTGTTCCACCACGCCGTTGTGAGCGGTGATGTTGGAGACGGCTGCGTCCGTCATTTCGGCGCCGTTATGGCAAGAGCTGCAATGGCCTTTGCCGCGGAAGCGGTCCATGCCCATGAGCTCGAGAGCGGTGAGCGCGCCGCGGTTGCCGTCCATATACTGGTCAAAGCGCGAATTGTCAGAGACCAGCGTGGATTCATACATCTGGATGGCAAGACCCCAGAACATGGAGAAGTTGTACTCCATCTGCGAGTACTCACCGGTGTTCTGTGGCGTGCCGTTGTGGAGATAGTTGCTGTTGGCGTCAACCACAACATCGGAACTCCACCATTGCGGCTGGAAAGCAGCCTTGATCATGGAAACATAATCGGTAGTGAGACCGTTGTTGGGGAACGCGCTGAGCGGCCCGAGGACGCTGTCATCGGACGCCACCTGCTGCAGGCCGAGCGGCGTGAGCGTAAGCATCTTCTTGCCCATCTTCACGAACGGACGGCCGGTTGCGGACATTTCCACGTCGCTGCCCGGAGGTCCGACGGCCTGCGAGGCCAGCGAAGAGTTGGAGAGCCGCAATGTAACTTCGATAGTCGCGTTGGGATTGCTGGGATCAACCTGCAGGAGATGCGCGCTGGGATCGCCGGCACCGAATGGATCCACGCCGTTGAAGATCGCCTGCGCGCGGCCGTCCCAGAAATTGCGGTAGTTGAAGACCGCGTTGATGACCGGAGGCGCGTTGCGCGGCGTCGAACGCCGAACGTTGAGCGTGCCGCCGTTGCCGTCAGAGATGCTCCACACGGGATCAACGACGCTGGTCTCGTCTTCATCACCCTGGCCAAGCACCACGTCATTGAAGTTGTAGCGGAACACACCCTGCGATCCCACAATGTTGTTGTTGTCGCGATTGGTGATGTGCAGCGGGAAATCGCTCAACGCCAGGCTGTGGTTCGGACCAAAGCCGGCATGGAACGTGTTGGAGTCCGCTGCAGGATTGCCGTTGACATCGACACGCCGCAAACCAGGATCAGTCTGGTTGTTGGTGCGGCTGTCTGCGCCGGCATTGAAATGGCAGGTTGCACAGGCTGTTTTGCCGTCGCTGCCGAATTGCATCTCCCAGAAAAATGCTTTGCCGAGAGCAATGGCTGCGTTCTTGTCCTTGATGATCGGAGCAAGCTCAGCCGCGGTCGGACCGGGAACCTTAGCGGTTTTCAGAGAAGCGAGACCGCGTTCGCCGTCGTCATCGCCGCCACGACCGCCTCCGCCGCCATTTCCACCACCGCCGTTTCCGCCACCCTTCCCGCCTTTACCTCCTCCACCGTTTCCGCCATCATCGCCACCCTTACCGCCGCCGCCACCGTTTCCGCCGCCGCCGTTCCCGCCTCCGCCGTTTCCGCCTCCACCGTTCCCGCCTCCGCCGTTTCCGCCTCCACCGTTTCCGCCGGACCCACCATTGCCACCGGATCCGCCAGAGCCGTTTCCACCTCCACCGCCGTTCCCACCTGAGCCGTTGCCGCCGCTTCCACCGCTCCCGCCAGACCCGCCATTTCCTCCGCTTCCACCACCATTGCCGATCTTGCCCTTCTGGTTTCCACCGCCCTGGCCGGTGCTGGCCTGGAGACTCGGGTTCTGAATATTTCCTGAGGTTCCGATTTTTATTCCGGCGCCGTTGTCCGCGCCGTCGCCGCCACGCGCTCCGCCCTTCGCGGAGAGGTAGGTTGCACTGAGTAGTGTGATCGCGCAGATGGAAAAAAACAGCACGACCAGCTTCTTGAGTTTGTTTTGGGAAAACATTGGAGGCGCTCCTTGTTTGCTCCACCGCCAACAAATGCGCACAGGTGAACCAGCTTGCTGCGAAGCTGCCGATGCCTCACTGCGTCCGGGCAGAAAACTGACAAGGGGAATGTGCAACAACCGAGTCGGAAATCAGTTTTGCCTAGATACCTTTTGAGCGATCACCAGCGCCGTACACCACAACGCATCTGAGGGCCCTATTTTTGTTGTCTTTTGTAGATTGCAGCGGGAAGGCTGCAGGAAGGGAACACAACGCGCTTCCTGTAGACGCCCCGGAGCATCCACTCGTCGATTCCTGTTCAGGGTGCGCCCGTCAACTTAGCCCATCATTAAAGGTGAATTAAATTCTTTAAGGAAGCGATCAAGACTATATTTTCTCGTCGCCAAAAATACACATACGCGCAAAAGAATGCACATACTGCAGCGATAACCTGCGTCAACTTGCTTTTAAAATTTGCAGCGAGTTCGGCCCTGCGCTCGGAAAATGGGGAAATGAATTGCGCAGCGACGCGAAGCAGAAGGATTGCAACGACTCAGAGCGATAACAGCAGCCTCAGCCCTGATCCGCCTCGGCCAGCCATTTGCTCAGGCCTGACTTGTGCTTCTCCTTGCGACTACGCTTCTTGTTCTCCGCTCGCTGCACCGGTGGTGGTGTTCCCAGGACAGCTCGAGATGCCGCCTTCACCGCGCTGGTAGCGCGAAACTTCTTGGGTTTCTTCTTGGGCACGATTGCTATTGTAAACACGAACTGCGGAAGAGGCAGCATTTTATGGAAAGGGCTGTATGATGCTTTCGACGATTCCTCATGAACGCCTATAGGCTCAGACGTCAATACCATCCTTCTGCGAAGGTGCTGTCCTTTTTCCGAACAGCATTTGCGATGGTAGTGTTCACTTTTTTTCTGGTCTTTGCGGCTACGATCTTCGCGCCTGACAACACTTTTACATTTCCACCGACCTCAAGGGTTATAACGTTGTTTTTGTCTGCTTTTATGGTCGTCGCTGCGCTCATTAGCGCGTCACTGTTTCTATGGATTGGTATGCTGCATTTTCTCATTGTCTACGACGGACGTTCTGCCGCGCGCAAAGGCCTTTGGTTCCTGATCATGCTTTTGGGCCTCTCATACGGCGCAGCGATCTATTACTGGATTGTCTTTCGCAGGTTCCTGCCGAACACCCAGGAGCCGCTCCAGGCAAATCAAAAGAGTTAACCCACCGCTGCTCGATTCTCCGTGCTCCATGTGTACTCTTTGGTTAATATAATGATAGCGGCGAAGCCGGGATCCCCAGCATGCCCGCTTTTGGCATGATCGGGTGGGAGGCCGACTAGCGCGCCAAGCCGTGCGCTGCAGGAGCAAAGGGTTTCTCTACTCGCAAATCAACCTGTAGCGGTTTGGAGCGAGCGACAAAAATAGTAGACGAGCGGCGAAGCCGACTTGCGCGCTGAGCCGCGCGCTGCAGGAGCAAAGGGTTCTCTACTCGCAAATCGACCTGTAGCGGTTTGGAGCGAAGCGACAAAGACATATGGACGAGCGCGACTTTTTCGACGAAAAAGAATCCAAAAAGCCCCATACGCTGACGTGTCCGCACTGCCGTCAGTCCGGCGAGTACGAGCTTTCCTGGCTGGTCCGCACCAAGAAGCGCCAACTTCCCGGCCGCGCCGACGAGCGCGACCGCGCCAAATTCGCCAAGGCCCAAAGCTACATGGTCCGTCGCGACGACATGGTGGCCTGCAAAAACATCCGCTGTCGAAAACGCTTTGAGGTCGCGGGAGTACAGTCGGTGGCTTTTCTGAATGAATGAGATCCTTCGCTGCGCTCAGGATTTCGCCTGCGGGCTCCCGCTTCGCTCACGCCCGCAACGCGGCTCAACATCCGTTGTCGCAAGCGCTTTGAAGTCGCTGGAGTCCAGTCCGTGGCGTTCTTGAACGAGTGAACACGGTCCCCTGCCTCACGCAGGTCTCTCCTGGGATCAATTCTTCTGAACCAAAATTTACAATTCAGAACTGGATTATGTACCGCACTCGTCAAATAGTATCCACGTGCCTGGGAGCGGCTTGACACGGCACAATCTGCCGAGGAGACGCATTGTTCAATGAGACTCGTTGCGGGCACGATCTTATTTGTTGTCTTTGCTGCAAGCGCCTTCAGTCAAACCTGCGAACGCAAGCTTACCCTCGGCTTCTCATTCCCGCCATTTCCATACTCAACCAACGCGCAGGACTACAAAGCCACACTGGACCGCCAGCCGATCAACGTCCTCAAAGCCGTACCGTTCACTGGCTCACGCGTGTTGATCATTCTGCAAGGCGATTTCACCCATACAGTTACTTACAAAAAAGATTTTGAGCGGATGATTGACCATCTCATGAGTATTGGCTCCATCCCGCAGAATGTCACCGTTGCTTACGGCGTCTATGCGGAAAAAATCGCCTTTTCTGGTGCGTTTACCTCCAATCCTGAAGAGCTGCGCAAGGGGCTTCAGGAATTGGCCAGCAAGGCGACGTCGGGTGAACTCGGCAAACTTGGTGCGCCTGCATATGGTCCATACTCTCATTTCGATGAAGTCGTAGACTATTTCCGTGAGCCGCGGCCCGGCGATACCATCTTCGCCATTGTCGATCAGCAATTTGACCGTATCCGTAAGGATCTCCCCGGCAATATTCCTTATACCGAAGGCCTCGCGCATTTACTGAAAGCTGGAATTCACCTGGACCTGCTTCTCCCTCCTGCACCTTGTTGTTCGGACCGTGAACACCCTCTTTTTTTTGTAGCCCAAGGCACGGGAGGATTTGTAAGTCCTTTGAACACCCAGCGAAATAAAGATAGCGAAGGGAAAAACTGGCTGTCGGCAATATCACTCTTTATGCTGATGACCAGCCATGGGATCGTACTGACTGTGGAGGTCCCCCAAAGTGCAAAGGGCGAAGGCTTCGACGCTTGGAAGCTGGATATTTCGGCGGACAAGCGGTCTCGCATCGGGATTCCCCCGAATCAAAAATTTAAATCAGGCTATCCCGATTTGTTGTTGTGCGATTCATCCAGTATCGCGTCCACGTACCGGCAATAGGGCAAGCCCTCTTGCTGGAGGCCCAATGAGATTCATGGCAAGTGCAGTCAATCGAGTTTCTGAACGAATAACGCGGCCTCTTAGCGCATTGAAGTCGGCATCGGGTAATCCGAAGCATTCCTCAGCCGTTAAGGTCTCTTGCTGGACTCATCGGTCCTTAATGCTTGCAGGCAGTCCAGTATAGGCGCGCCGTACCGTTCGACTGTATGTCCCAACTCGAGGAGCAGCTGTTGAACCACTGGTAGTGCGTGCAACCATCCGGCCATTGACGCCAGATTTGCAGCCAGCACCCTTGCGTTCTCCCGGTGCGCGTCGTGAACCGGCCGGGATGTGGATTCAGACATTTGCCATTGGCCTGGAAAGCAGCAAGGACAGGATCGGCCCGGAAGCTAAGCCCGGAAGTGATGTTCAAATCAGCTCTCCTCAATTGCGCCAGGCTTCCAGAATGAGATGGTTTTAGGCTGGAAGTGTTGCCATAGGGGTTCGGCGCCCTGGGAACCCTTAAGTCGCCTTGTGTTCCTCCGTCCATAGCGCCAGGCGCCTCCTGCCCACGTACCGGATCGGCGGTTTTGTTCCATTGCACCTCTCCGACAAGCTGGCCTGCATGCATGTGCATTACTGACACACAACCATCAGAGCGGTAGCGGGTCACGATCAGGTTGGCCTCTTTGAGGAGTTCGTCACCCTTTTCACTCCCGTGCTTCGTATTCTCATAGTAATAATCCCTGCTCTTGGCCTCTTTTGCCTGATAGTCCTTAAGCTGTTCCGTGGTATCAGCCAGTTCTTTCTGGAAGCTGGTTAGCGTTTCATTGTTTCGAACATCGTCTCGCATATGGATCGCAGTGAGCAGCAGGAATATCGGCACGAAAACAACGACAAAGACTGCCAGAACTCGCACCGCCCAGTGCGGCACAGGGATCTCCAGACCGAACATCTTTACCGCAACGGCATCGGCGTTGGTTGGGTTGGCAGGGCTGGACTGGGGTTTTGAGCTCATGGCACATCTCCTTGCAACACTCTTGTCCGCGCACTTAGTAAGTGCGCTGCGGAGCTGAACTGTTACATGAAGATTGTGGCTTTCCCTGTTAACCCTCCCCGGACGCATCTGCCATAAAGCACCCTCTCTCATTTATACTTACAAGTTTCCCTGGCGGCTGAACGGCCATTCATCCGCTGCATCTAAGGAATTGACAGGAATGATCAAGCTATGAAGATTCTGGTCTGCATGAAGCAGGTCCCACAGAAAGATGCGCCTCTGAAGCTGAACGAGAGCGGCACCTGGATCCGCGACGACGTCTCCTACGAGGTCAACGAGCCCGATGCCTACGCTCTGGAAGAGGCGTTGCGGCAAAAGGAAAAGCATACCGGCGAAGTCGTGGTCATCACCGCCGGTCCGGCCCGGGCACAGCAGGTGTTGCGTGAAGGACTGGCCAAGGGCGCCGATCGCGCCATTCATCTCGAAGACAACGGCTTTGTCGGCCTGGATGCTTTCAACATGGCCAAAGCCTTTGTCGCGGCGATCAAAGACGAGAAATTCGACCTCATCTTCACCGGCCTCCAATCGGACGACTATGGCTATGCCCAGACCGGCGTCATCATGGCCGAACTGCTGGGCTGGCCGCACGCTACCATCATCATGGAAATCCAGAAGAGCGATGGTGGAATCAAGGTGAAGCGCGAATTGGAATCCGGCTTCTTTCAGCACGTCAGCATGCCCTTGCCCGCCGTGCTGACCATTCAATCGGGCATCAACAAGCTGCGTTACGCGACGCTGCTCGGTATCAAACAAGCCAAGAACAAACCGCTGCGCAAGGTCACCATGGACGAAGTCAAGCCGTCGCTGGGTGACAACCTGCAGAAGATTGAAAAGCTCTACATCCCGCAGAAGACCAAGAAAACTGAAATGCTGGAGGGATCGCCGGGCGAAGTGGCGAAAAAGCTGGTAGACAAATTGCGCAACGATATCCGAGTGATTTGATTAAGCAATTTTTGTTGTAAAGGAGTACCCCATGGAGCGAATGGAATATGATCCTGAAGGCGGAAATTATCTACCCGTAACCGAACACGAGACCGGCGCAACCTTGATGGTTGCAGGCCTGGTCATGCTGTTGGCGGCGCTGGGCTGGATGCTCTTTGTAGGCTGGGACATCAAGGCCGGCGGCTCGCTGATGCGGGGCATCTTTACCGGCGACGTGATTCTGGCCCTTTTCCTGATCACCGTGGGATTTATCAAAAAGAAACGGCAAACAAACTAGATGGCAGAGACAATTCTCGTAGTTGCTGAGCAGCGTGAAGGCAAACTGAATCGCGTCTCCTGGGAGACGATTGCGGCCGCGCAGGCCATTGCCGCTGAAACCGGCGCAACGGTCGAAGCCGCGGTCTTTGGTAGCGGGATCGCCGCCATTGCCCAGGAAGTCGCTGGCAAGAAGGTCGCCAAAGTGTATGCGATCGAATCGCCCAGGCTGGCAAAGTATGAGCCCGATGGCGTGGTGGCCGCGCTCAAAGCCTTCATTCAGCAAAAGCAACCCACGCTGGTGCTGATGCCGCATACCTATCAGGTGCGCGACTTCGCCCCGCAACTGGCTACCGCCCTCGAGCGCACGCTCATCAGCGACGCTGTCGGCTTCCACAAAGACGGAAGCAAGCTCCTCTTCACCCGCCAGATGTTTCAGGGCAAGTTCGCGGCTGACGTTTCCTTCGCGTGCCCTGCGCCGCACTTTGTCACTTTCCAGTCCGGCGCATTTCGCGGTGACAAGGCTGAAGCCGCTGCATCACCGGCTCCGATCGAAACCGTCTCCGCTCAAGTGCCTGACGGAGTGCAGCGCAATCAGCCGGAAGATCCATTCAAGGAAGCCAAGCAGGCGGTCGACCTGACCCAGGCGGAGATCATTGTCTCCGTCGGTCGCGGCATCAAGGAACAAAAAAACATCGAACTGGCCAAGGCCCTTGCGGATGCGCTGGGCGGCGAGATTGCCGCGTCGCGTCCTATCTGCGATTCCGGTTGGCTGCCCATGGACCGCCAGATCGGCAGCTCCGGCCAGACGGTTTCACCCAAACTGTATCTTGCGGTCGGCATCAGTGGAGCGATCCAGCACATCGTCGGTATGAAAGGTTCGCGCAGCATCATCGCGATCAATAAGGACGCCGAAGCGCCCATCTTTGAAATTGCCGACTTCGGCGTGGTGGGAAATCTGTTTGATATTGTTCCGGCGTTGACCGAGGAAGTGAAGAAAGCCAAGGGCTGATTGCCAAAATTGCCAGTACTGCCAAAATTGGCGATTTAAAAAGCAGGGGCTCGAAGATCAAGCTGGTTCACGTCCCCAATTGACACTTTTGGCAATCATGGCAATTTTGGCAATCCGGATGATTATTTTGCAATTTCTGACTGCTGATACAACCACACTGAGTGCGAGCTGATGATTGTCTTTAGAAAACCTCTTGAAAATGTCGACCGTCCGCACATGGAAGCCGACGTAACCATTGTTGGCGGCGGGCCAGGCGGCCTGGCCTGCGCGCTGCGCCTTTCCCAGCTGATTGACCGGCACAACCGCCGTAATCCTGACGCGCAACTAAGCAAAGAGAATATTTACGTGCTGGAAAAGGCACGTGAGTTGGGCCAGCATTCGCTCTCGGGAGCGTTGCTGGACCCGCGGTCGATGGATGAACTGCTTCCCGGGTGGCGCTCCGAAGCGCCACTCGATGCTGAGGTCGAGAACGAAGACGTCTATTTTCTCACCGAAAAGAACGAGCACCGCCTCCCGCTCACGCCTCCCCCGTTGCAGGACCACGGCAACTTCGTCATCTCCATCAATCGTTTTGTGAAGTGGCTGGGCGAGAAGGTTGAACAGGCCGGCATCACCGTATTCACCGGCTTTGCCGGATCGGAGCTGCTATTCGACGGCGACAGGGTGACCGGCGTCCGCACCGACGACAAGGGCATCGACAAGGAGAACCAGAAGAAATCAAACTTCGAGCCCGGTTACGACTTAAAGTCGAAAATCACAGTTCTTGCTGAAGGTCCGCGAGGTTCGCTGGCCAAGCAGTTGGTCAACAAGTTCGATCTGCAGAAGGGCCGCAATCCCCAGGTCTATGGCATCGGCGTGAAAGAACTGTGGGAAGTTCCTTCCGGCGCGATAAAAAAAGGCCAGGTCATCTACACCATGGGCTGGCCGCTCACCACCAAAGAATACGGCGGCGGCTGGATCTACGGTTCGAAAGACAATATCGTCTCCCTGGGCTATGTGACCAGCCTGGATTACCAGGACCCACGCCTTGACCCGCAGCACATTCTGCAGACCTTCAAGACACACCCGCTCCTGCGTACGTTGCTGCGTGGCGGCAAGATGATCCGCTACGGCGCCAAGACCTTCCCTTATGGCGGATGGTTCGCCATGCCGCCGCTGGCCGGAAATGGCTGGATGATCGTCGGCGATTCCGCCAGCCTGGTAAATTCGCAGCGTCTCAAGGGCATTCATCTCGCCATCAAGAGCGGCATGCTCGCCGCGGAGACCGCGTTTAACGCGCTTCTCGAAAACCGTTTCGACCAGGCGCAGCTGGCTAAGTATAAAGAGAGCGTCGATTCAAGCTGGATCAAAGACGAACTGTGGGAGGTGCGCAACTTCCATCAGGGTTTCGAAAATGGCCTGGTTTCCGGCCTGTTTCACACTGCTCTGCAGCAGATCACCGCCGGCCGCGGCCTGCATGAGTTCTACCACGCTGAGCCCGGACACACGCGCATGCAGCACCTTAACCAGCTGCCCGCCGATGGCGGTAAGCGCGCTCAGCTTCTGGGCAAAGCCAAAGGCGACGGCAAGCTGACCTTCGACAAACTGACCGATCTCTACCACTCCGGCACCAAGCATGAAGAAGACCAGCCTTCCCACCTGATCATTCATGATACCAATATCTGCAATACGCGCTGCGTAGTGGAGTTCGGCAATCCCTGCCAGAATTTCTGTCCTGCCAACGTTTATGAGATGGAAGACGCCACCGGCGCCGATGCGCCCAAAGGCAAGCGCATCCATCTGAATCCTTCCAACTGCGTCCACTGCAAGACCTGCGACATCATGGACCCGTACGAGATCATTACGTGGGTCCCGCCCGAGGGCGGTGGCGGCCCGAATTACGACGGAATGTAGGCTTTTCCTGAAATCCCGAGCGGAGCCGGGCCCCAACGCGCGCTTTGCGCGGTGGGGTGGGGAGCGAGGGAACCCTACCCTCGCGAATCTCTCCAGGGATTTCCTTCCACTGTCCTCACGAAGCGCCACCCCGACTTCTGGCTGACCGCTTTGCCAGAAATCAGTCTTCGTAACTGAAACTCGCGTAGGAGCCGACGGCAGAGAGTTGCTTTTCTGTGAGAACAGCTGCCCTTTTGATTTTTACGAGATCCCTATACGGGCCGGTCTCACGATAACAGTACCCAACACAGCCCCGATTTGAGTTGCAGATTTTGCCCAAGGGAACGAACTAAGTCAAGCCTTTTGTCCCTGGACTTTCAAAACAGCGAGTAGCTCGTCCACGAAGCTTAAACTCTATTCCTTTCCGGCCAAGTAGTCAGGAACTCCATGCCGGCTGATAAAGTCTCATTATGGAAATCCGCCTTCTCACCGCTGATGACGCTGAAGCCTGGTGGCAGCTTCGCCTGGAGATGTTGCAAAACGACTCGGCATCCTTCGCCGATTCAGCGGAGGAACACCAGGCCACGACCGTCGAGAAAGCACGGAAGCTTCTCGGCACGGGCGATCCGGTGGAGAACTTTGTTGCCGGTTCGTTTGCCAACGGGCGGCTCAGTGGAACTGCCGGCTTCTTTCGCCGCAAACACAAGAAGGAACATCACAAAGGCCACGTGTGGGGCGTGTATGTAAGGCCAGAGGAGCGGGGCAAAGGTGTGGCCAAATCCTTGATGCTGGAGATTGTCCGTCGCGCTCGGCAGATCGAGGGTATCGAGCAAATCACGCTGGTAGCCTCAGCCAAATTCCCGGCTCAGAAGCTCTATGAATCCGTAGGATTTGAGAGCTACGGCATCGAACCTCATTCACTCAAGATCGGCAACGAATATGTGGATGATGTGCTGATGGTGCTGTGGCTGTAAGCAGATGAGAGTGTTTTACACTCTGTCCTCCAGCAAGACCCTATCTTCGAGCAACACGCCATCCTGAGGCCGAACTGGAATCATTGCTGACAACTAACCAATCTGGAGTGAGGGCGAAGGATCGGCTCCGCTGCGCCTAAGGCGCACCTCTCAGCAAGTTGCACATTTCACGTGCACCCGCCCTGCTTCCTCTCTATAATTGTTGTATAGGTTTCGACCACGTCTGGCCTAGGGCATACCCGGCTGAACGTGGCGGCTCCTTGCGAAGGGGTTCCCGACGTGCGCTGCTTTTGGGCGCGGTGGGGGCCGATAAGGCAAGGACGAGGGTTCGCGGCGGAAACGCGCGGGCCTCCCTCTTCACTCGCGGGAAACCGTGAGCATTGAAGAATTGGAAAGGAACCGAAGCGCGCTTGTGCGCACTTCCCTCCTCTTTCCATCCTTGCAGAAAACCAATCATGCGGCTGCGCGACAAACACGGGCGCTCCATCACTGACCTGCGGGTCAGCATCACTGACCGCTGTAACTACAAATGTGTCTATTGCCGCACGGGTAACGAAGGCGCGCAGTATGCCGAGCTTCCCTTCGCCGATTATCTGCGCATGGTGCGGCTCATGGTGGGCCTGGGCATTGAGAAGGTCCGGCTGACCGGCGGTGAGCCTCTGCTGCGCCACGGCCTGGTGGATTTCGTCCGCGAGCTGGCGCAGCTTCGCACGCTCGACGGCCAGGAGCTCGATCTGGCCATCACCACCAACGGACACCTTCTCGCTGAGCTGGTGCAGCCGCTCAAAGACGCAGGCCTGCGCCGCGCCACCATCAGCATGGATGCCGTCGATCCGGAAAAGTTCGCGCGGATCACCCGGGTGCCCAACGGATACCAGAGCGTATTGGCCGGCATTCGCGCCGCCAAGCGCGCCGGTCTCGAACCGGTGAAGGTCAACGCCGTTCTGCTGCGCGGCTTCAATGAAGATCAGATTGTCGAATTCGCGCGCTTCTCCCGCGAAGAAGGCGTCGTCGTCCGTTTCATCGAATTCATGCCTCTGGAAGAAGACCGCGTCTGGTCGCCGGAAGTTGTCGTCACCATGGATGAGATTCTGGAAAAGCTGAATTCGTTCCGTCCTGTACGCCAGCTTCCCAACGCCCCGAGTGAGACCGCGCGCCGCTATACGTTTGATGACGGCATCGGAGAGATTGGCATCATCGCGCCGGTATCGCATCCATTTTGCGGACACTGTTCGCGCGTGCGCCTGACCTCTGACGGGAAAATCCGCACCTGCCTCTTTTCCCTCCTTGATCACGACATGGCCGGGCGCATGTATAACGGCGCCAGTGACAGTGAATTAACTGATTACGTTCGTTCAGTGGTCGACCAGAAAGAAGCGCGCCATCACATTGGCGAAGCTGGATTTATCAAGCCTTCGCGCAGCATGGTGCATATCGGCGGTTAAACGCCTGCCACTGCAGTAACTTGCCAACGTATAAATAAGGTTAGTAGAATCCGCACAATTTCCCCTTGAACCAAAGCTCGTGAACCTCCTCCGGCAATATTGAAATTCCCCACATGGCACTTTGAAAACGGGATAATGGGCGAGAAAGATACAGAAACCAGCATAGCGGTTCACACACGGGACCCACACATGGCGCTTGCGGTGGAAGTGGCCGGCAAAACCGACGTCGGGTGCGTGCGCGCGAACAACGAAGACAACTTCGGCTTCGATTCGCGTTACGGCATCTTTGTGGTTTGCGACGGTATGGGCGGACAAGCCGCGGGCGAAGTGGCGAGCAAGATGGGTGTGGACATACTGCTGGACTATTTCCGCCGCGAGACGCATTCGGCGCCCGGCACGCTCTCGATCAGAGCTGCGGATGTCGGAGCGAAAAGTCTGGCCAGCGCGATCCAGTTGGCGAATCAGACTATTTTTCAGGCCGGTCACCAGGAGAACGGCCAGAGTGGTATGGGATCGACGATTGTGGCAGCGCTGCTGCGCGGGAGTTCGATCGCCATCGGACACGTGGGCGATAGCCGAATCTATCTCATTCGCCGGGGCGAGATTCAGCAGCTCACGGAAGACCATTCCTGGGTCATGGAGCAGGTGCGGCTGGGTTACATCACGCGCGAGCAGGCGGAAAAATCGGAGCTGCAGAATATCATCCTGCGCGCCCTGGGATCGGAAGAAGTGGTGGAAGCCGACGTAGAGGACCTGGTCGCGCTGCCCGGCGATCTTCTATTAATGACCTCTGACGGCTTGACCCGCCACGTGAAAGACGCAGAGATTTTGGAAATCGTGCAAAGGGCCGGCGATCTCGATCTGGCATGCGCCGAACTGGTGGAGACCGCGAAACAGCGCGGCGGTGATGACAACATTACCTGCCTGCTGGTGCGGATCGTGGACCGGCCGTGGTACAGCAATATTTTGAACAAGCTATTTCATGGAGGGCCGCAATGGCAAAACTCTATTTGAAGTTTGAACAGTCCGAGCAGGTGTTGAAGGAGGTCGTGCTAACGCAGGCCGCCACCACCATTGGACGCCTGCCGGACAACAACGTGCAAATAGATAACCTCGCCGTCTCCGGCCATCACGCCAGGATCAGCTGGGAGCAGGACCACTACGTGGTGGAAGATCTGGGCTCGCTGAACGGGACCTACGTGAACAATGCGCGTGTCGGCAAAGCCACGCTCAAGCACGGCGACCAGGTGAAGATCGGCAAGCACCTGGTGGAGTTCAAGCATGAAGGCCCGGTGCCGAATTTTGCCGTCGCCGCCAAGGCAGGCCCGTCGACGCCCAAGCTGGAAGCCACCATGTTGCTCGACACCAAGCAGGCGCGCGACAAGATTGCCGATAAAGCCGCTCCCGCCAACCCCGGCGCTGGCCCGCTCGGCATTTCCCGGCCGTCTTGGATGTCCGACCCGTTTGTCAGCCAGAAAGGCCGCATCGGCCTGCTGAGCATTCTGGAAGGCCGCACCGACCAGGAAAAATATGTGCTTACCAGCAAAATGACCATGATCGGCAAGTCCAGCATGGCCTCGATCCGGCTGAAAGGCTTTTTTGCGCCCTCGAGCGCCGCGCTCATCAGCAAGCGCGACAACAAATATTTCATCGCGCCTTCAGAGAGCAAGACCAAATTGAAGATCAATGGTCAAGACATTGTGAGCCAACGCGAACTCGAGGCCGGCGATATTATTGAAGTCGGTAAGGTGAAGGCGGCGTTTAACTTCCAGGAGTAGTTTAACGATCTCATACGGTCACAGAAGAACACCTATCGACAGTTGCGCACTTGAGACTGAATAACTGTGTGAACAACCGTAGAAGAGCACGGCTTCAGCCGTGCGTTGAAGCAGCCTAAAAATTCTCTGGGCTTTAGCCCCTGACTCTTGTCCTTGCAGCGGCTAAAGGCGGCCATCTTTTAACAACTCTAACGCGCGCCTGAAGCCGTGCTCTTCTGCTGTTGTGCCAACATTCCCCGCCGGATATTTTGAGGTTTACGTGAAGCCATAACTATTAGGCAGCAGGTTCGCTGGCGGTCAACTCTATAAGGCGAACTAACGCTTCGAATGTTACCCTTGAGCCATCACCACTCCCAGCCAATCCGCCGCCATCCCGCAGGTCGCTCCGGCAAAGACCGACTTCAGCGCCATGGCTATGGTGTCAACGCTGTTTTTTGCCTGGGGATTTCTCACCTGCCTGAATGACATCCTGATCCCGCATCTCAAAAGTATTTTCGGCTTCGGCTACGGGGAAGTCATGAGGGTACAACTCGTGTTCTTTTCTTCGTACGCCCTCTTCTCGATACCCTCAGAAAAAATCATTCAGTGGATCGGCTACAAGCGCGCGATGGTCGCCGGCTTGATGACGATGGCAGCCGGGGCGCTTCTATTCGTTCCCGCAGCATCGATCCCGGCCTTTCCACTCTTTCTCACAGCATTGATCGTGTTGGCCGCGGGAATGACCATCCTGCAGACCTCGGCAAATCCTTATGTGGCGATTCTCGGCCCTCCGCGAACCGCTTCAAGCCGGCTCAACCTGACGCAGGGCTTCAACTCGTTTGGCACCACGATCGCGCCGTGGTTCGGAAGCTGGCTGATCCTGGGAGCGGCAGTTGCTCCGCTGAGTGAAGCAGCGATGAAAGCCATGAACGCCTCGCAGTTGCAGGCCTATCGGGTGCAGCAGGCGGCTACGGTCAAAGCACCGTACATCGGACTTTCGATTGCGCTCTTTGTTCTGGCGGTGATCGTAGGCAGCTTCAAGCTGCCGGTGATCGGATACGCCGAAGCACACAGCAACGCATCTGATAGCATCTGGCGGCGCCGCCGGCTGGTGTTGGGCGCCGTGGCCATCTTTGTCTATGTCGGTGCTGAAGTCGCTATCGGCAGCCTGATGACCAACTATTTCAGCCAAAAAGAAATTGGCGATATGAGCCTGGCAACTGCTGCCCGCTACCTGCAGTTTTACTGGGGCGGCGCGATGGTGGGCCGCTTTCTTGGCGCCTGGGTGCTGCAGAGTGTGCGCACGCAGAAAGTTCTGGCCGCCAGTGCAGCGATCGCTGCCGTGCTGGTAACGCTCTCCATGCTCACCTTCGGCCACACCGCGATGTGGACGCTGATCCTGGTCGGCCTCTTCAACTCCACCATGTTCCCCAGCATCTTCACCCTGGCCATTGAAGGGCTTGGACCGCTGACGGGCCGGGCTTCAGGGCTGCTGGTGGCGGCCATCGTCGGAGGTGCCGTGATTCCGGAGCTGCAGGGCGTGCTGGCCGATCGTATTGGCGTCCATCATGCATTTTTACTGCCTGTCCTGTGTTATGTGTACATTGTCTTTTACGCTCTGAAGGGCGCAGCCGACACGCAATAACGCCCGCATAAACCGAAAAAGCGGCTTCTGCGCACGATCCGAGCTATCATTAAAGTGCACGCTCCAAGGAGTGCAGATGTATTTTGAGCAGTTTTATCTGGGATGCCTGGCCCACGCTTCCTACATGCTGGGCTCAGAAGGCGAAGCGGCGGTCGTTGATCCGCAACGCGACGTTGATATCTACCTGAAAGCCGCGAATGAGCATGGTCTCAAAATCAGCCATATTTTTGAGACCCACCTGCATGCCGATTTCGTCTCCGGACACGTGGAGCTGGCAGCGCGCACCGGGGCAACCATCCACATCGGCGAAAAAGCAGAAGCCATGTTCCCGCATAATGCCCTGCGTGATGGCTCAGAAGTAAAGCTGGGGAAAATCCGCATCACCGCGCTGGAAACGCCGGGACACACTCCCGAAGGCCTGAGCCTGGTGATCACCGATGAAGAAAAATCAGCCAGGCCCTGGGCGGTGCTCACGGGCGATACCCTGTTCATCGGCGATGTCGGCCGGCCTGATCTTGCCAAAACGCATACCCCCCAGCAGCTCGCAGGCATGATGTATGACAGCCTGCACGGCAAGCTGCTCAAGCTGAGCGACGACGTCCTGGTCTATCCGGCGCACGGCGCCGGCTCTCTCTGTGGTCGCAGTATGCGCGCGGAAAGGTCTTCCACCATTGGAACCGAGCGGCTGACGAACTATGCCTTGCAGATCAAGAGTCGCGACGAATTCATACGCCAGATGACGGAAAACCTCCCGGCGCGTCCGGAATATTTTGCTCAGGATGCACAGATCAATCGCCAGGGCGCGTCCCCCTTGGCTAAACTGCAGGAGCTTCCGGCGGTTTCTCCCAAAGAGCTGAACACATTTTTGGATCAGGGCGTGATTGCCCTGGATGTACGGCCGAATGGCGACTTCGCTGCCGCCCATGTACCAGGCTCAGTAAACATTTCGTTGTCAGGACAATTTGCCTCGTGGGCGGGCGCGCTCATCGGCCTGAGCGCGAAGCCGGTGCTCATCGCCGATACGCCGGAACAATACTCTGAGGCGCGGATGCGTCTGGCGCGTGTCGGCATTGAAGATCCGCGTGGCTTCCTGCAAGGCGGCGTTGCGGCGTGGAAGCAGGCCGGCCTGCCCGTAGCGAAGCTGCCGCAGATCACCGCGCAGGAGCTGGATGAATGCCTGCACAGCCATGGGCTCCAGGTGCTCGACGTTCGCCGCGAAGGCGAATGGCAAGCCGGACACATCGCGGAAGCGGCGTGGTTCCCTCTGGACCAGTTCAAGGTGTCGGCGCCGGAGGTTGATTTGTCACAACCGCTGGCAGTGCACTGCCAGGGCGGATATCGCAGCATGATTGCCTGCAGCCTGCTGCGTCGCGCCGGAATAGAGAACGTAATCAACGTCACTGGGGGCTTTGACGCCTGGCGCAATGCCGGCCTTCCGGTGGAAACGGCGGTCGCAGAAAAAGTCTGATTGCGCCCACAGCACCCAAGAACAGCTTGTATTTTTCATCGTGTGCTCACTTGCGGTACACTGGCCCGTCCCTTGTAATAAATGACCATCAGCAATCGTATTAGCCAATGAAAATCGGTAATCGACAGACAACAACCAGCTCATCGGATTAAAACTTTCATGAAAACTTTTACTCGTCTCTTCGCCACGTTCTTTGCCGCTTGTTTTCTTCTTTCTTCTCTGGGCCAGGCACAGCAGCCCACACAGACGCAAAAACCGGGCATTGCCAACCCGACGATAGTCGTGGATGACAAGCCGGTCACCGCGCTGCCTTACACACCGAGCCTGGACGTGCCGTCGATGGACAAATCAGCCGATCCCTGCGTCGATTTTTATCAGTACGCCTGCGGCAGCTGGATGAAGAGCAACCCCATCCCCGGCGACCAGGCCAGCTGGAGCGTATACGGCAAGCTGACGGTCGATAATCAGCGTTTCTTGTGGGGAATCCTGGACGATGTGGCGAAGAAGACCAGCGGCCGCACGCCGACACAGCAAAAAATCGGCGACTACTTTGGCGCCTGCATGGATGAAGCTGCCGTAGAAAAGCTGGGCGCGGCGCCATTGAAGCCGGCGCTGGCGGAGATCGCCGCCGTGAAAACCAAGAAAGACCTGGCCACGCTCCTGGCTCACGAGCACATGACCACCATGACCGAGGGCCTGCTTTTCAATTTTGGCTCTGACCAGGATTTTGCGGATTCTTCGCAGATTATTGCCTTTGCTGTGGCTGGCGGCCTCGGGCTTCCCGATCGCGACTACTACACCAAGACTGACGCCAAGTCAGAAGAGATCAGGCAGAAATATGTGCAGCACGTTCAGAAGATGCTGCAACTGCTGGGCGACGCGCCGGATGCCGCCAAGCGCGAAGCACAGAAGATCATGGAGATTGAAACCGCTCTGGCCAAAGCCTCGCTCACACGCGTTGAGCAGCGCGATCCCCATAACCTGTTCCACAAAATGGACCGCAAGCAACTCCAGGCCCTCACCCCGAGCTTCGACTTTGATACTTATCTCACGGTCGGCGGCATTGGACAGGTCAACACCTTCAACGTAACCGAGCCGAAGTTCTACCAGGAGGTTGAACACCAGCTGCAAAGCAACAGCCTGGACGACCTGAAAAATTATCTGCGCTGGCACCTGGTGAGCGCCGAATCGCCTTACCTCTCTTCCGTCTTCGTAAAAGAGCATTTTGATTTCTATAGCCACACCCTGCGTGGGATTGAGCAGCTGCCGCCGCGGTGGAAGAAATGCGTTCGCCTGACCGATGGCCAGCTGGGTGAAGCGCTGGGCCAGGAATTTGTCAATCGCGCCTTCAGCCAGCAAACCAAAGCAAGCACGCTGCAGATGACCAAACAGATTGAAGAGGCAATGCAGCAGGACATCGAGCACCTCAGCTGGATGGGCCCTGAGACCAAGAAGCAGGCCCTGGAAAAGCTGCACGCAGTGGTCAACAAGATCGGCTATCCCGACAAGTGGCGTGACTACAGCTCGGTGGAAATCAAGCGCGGGGACTTTCTCGGCAACGTGCAGCGGGCCACGCTGTTTGAAGCCAAACGCCAGCTCGCGAAGATCGGCAAGCCGCTGGACCGCGGCGAATGGGGCATGACGCCGCCCACCGTGAACGCGTACTACAATCCGCAGATGAATGACATCAACTTCCCCGCCGGAGTGTTGCAGCCGCCGCTCTATGATCCGAAAGAAGACGATGCGCCCAATTACGGCAACACCGGCGGCACCATTGGCCACGAGCTGACCCACGGCTTTGACGATCAGGGCCGCCAGTTTGACGCCAAAGGCAATCTGCGCGACTGGTGGACCAAGGAAGACGGCGCGGAATTCGAAAAACGCGCGCAGTGCATTGTGGACCAGTACGCGCAGTACACGATCGTGGACGATATCAAGATCAACAGCAAGCTGACCGAAGGCGAAGACGTGGCTGACCTGGGCGGCCTGATCCTGGGCTACATCGCGTGGAAGATGCAGACCAAAGGCCAGCAACTGGAGAACCGTGACGGCTTCACACCCGATCAGCGTTTCTTCATCGGCTACGCGCAGTGGGCGTGTGAGAATGAGCGTCCGGAGAACCTGCGCGCGAACGCCATTACCAATGAGCATTCGCCGGGCCGGTATCGCGTAAACGGCCTGATGGTGAACATGCCGGAGTTCCAGCAGGCCTTCAGCTGCAAAGCGGGCCAGCCCATGGTGCGCGAGAACCGCTGTCGCGTGTGGTAGCGCAGCCGCAAATCCGTCCTCCACGGCGGCAGCTTGAGATCTGTCTTGACTCCGTGGAATCCGCTGTGAACGCCGAGCGCGGCGGCGCTGATCGCGTTGAGCTCTGCGCCGGCCTGCCTGAAGGCGGCACTACGCCGAGCGCGGGCATGATTGCCGCCGTAAGAAAAAAAATCGAGATCGGGCTGCAGGTCATGATTCGTCCGCGCGGCGGCGACTTCTGCTACTCCGACGACGAGTTCAGCATCATGCAGCGCGATATCCTCATCGCCAAACAGCTCGGCGCCGGCGGCGTGGTCTTCGGCATTCTCACCCTCGAAGCGCGCATCGACAAAGCGCGCATGCAACAACTCGTAGAACTGGCTCGACCGTTGAAGGTCACGTGCCATCGCGCATTCGACATGGCTGCCGACCTCCCGCAAGCGCTTGAAGACCTGATCGAGCTGCGTGTTGACCGTGTGCTCACCTCCGGCAGCCAGCGCTCGGCCATTGACGCCATGCCCACACTCAAGCAGCTCGTCCAAATCGCCCAGTCGCACATTACCGTGATGGCCTGCGGTGAAATCTCCATCAGCAACGTCAAAGCGGTGGTCAATTACACCGGTGCCAATGAAATTCATGCCGGTCTGGGCGACTCCGTGGCCAGCGCCATGCGATTCCGCAACTCCCGTATCGACATGGGCTCGCTCACCGGCAGCGAATACCAGCGTACCGTGGTATCTGAGCCGAGCGTGCGCGAACTCCGTGCAGCTTTGGACAGCGTGTAGTCCTCTCAGTTGCTATTATTCTGAAAATGCCACCGAGAACTACGCACGAATATCCCGACGGGAAGCCGATGCCGATTGTGCTGACGGAAATTGCATTCGGTGTTGTCGCGCTTTTCTGGATCATGGCTCCCATCACCTGGGCGCGCGCGGCGGTATTTGGAGCGCTTTTCTTAGTCATTGTATGGGTCTATTCGACACTCATGAGCAAGTATGAGCGCCTGGGCCAGGCCGTTCCCAAGCGATCCCGGAAGAAAATTGTCTTTCCCAATGGAAGGCCCGCTCCTCTGCGGGTGATGCGCTACACCGTCTTGGTTCCGATGATTGCCATGATCGGGTTCGGAATGGCTCCGCTCGCCATAGCGCGCCCTGGGATCATCGCCTGCGTTCTTGTTCTTCTCATCATGGCCTGGGTCTATATCGGTCTGGAAATATATTACGAGAATACGGGCAGAGCACAGGAAGCGGACGGCAAGCCAGATGCATCCACGACCCAAAAACCCGGTTCCACAGCGTAACGCATTCTTGTCCAGCTGCATTTTTCCAGGCTCCCAGATGCAGCCCCCGATATGACAATTGTCATTCGCAAAAAGTGACATTCTCCACTTACCTCGTCCGCAAACCCACCGCATACTGATTCCACAATCGATGGAGGATTGCCATGAGCGGAGGAATGCAAGAAGGAAGACAAATAGTGGCGTCACTGGAGGGCGTCACCAAAAAATATGGCGAGGTCACGGCGCTGCGCCAGGTGAGCCTGAATGTTCGGGCCGGCGAGTTGCTGGCCTTGCTGGGGCCCAACGGTGCGGGCAAAACAACCTCAGTGCGGCTGATGCTGGGACTGGCCAAGCCGCTCTCCGGCACAGTGCAGGTGTTGGGCCGAGATCCGCGCACTACCTCCGCGCGCCGGCGCATCGGCGCGATGCTGCAAGTGGCCAAGGTGCCGGAGACCCTGAAAGTCAAGGAGCACATTGACCTCTTCCGCAGCTATTACGCCAACCCGCTTTCCCTCCGCACAACACTTGAGGTCGCGGGACTGGAAGGCCTGGAAAACAGGCTTTTTGGCGCGCTCTCCGGCGGGCAGAAACAGCGTGTGCTCTTCGCGCTGGCCATCTGCGGC
Organism: Candidatus Angelobacter sp.; assembly: GCA_036557225.1. Taxonomy (GTDB): domain Bacteria; phylum Acidobacteriota; class Terriglobia; order Terriglobales; family Acidobacteriaceae; genus Angelobacter. The sequence goes on along the minus strand of DATBHX010000030.1, from coordinate 3,679 downwards.
AACCCTGACCTGCTTTTTCTCGATGAGCCGACAGTCGGCCTCGACATTGCCACACGCCACCTGATCTGGCAGCAGATCCGCACGCTGGTGCACCAGGGCCGTACCGTGGTACTCACAACGCACTATCTGGAAGAAGTGGACGCGCTGGCCAGCCGCGTCGTGGTGCTGAACCATGGCGCAATCGTGGCGGAAGGGACCTCGGCAGAGATCAAGTCGCGCACCGCGCTGAGAAAGATTCGTTGCGTCACCAGGCTACGCCCTGTCGATGTCGAATCCATCCCGGGTATCAGAGACGTCTCTGCGCACGACGGGCAAATGGAGATCCGCACTATGCAGGTTGAGCCGGTGCTGCGCGAGCTATTCCTGCTCGACCCCGCCATCACCGGCCTTGAAGTTTCCAACAGCACGCTGGAAGAGGCGTTTCTCAAGATCGTTGAGGCAAAGAACGTTGAGACAAAGATCACCGGGCCCGGAAATCAGGAAGCCCAGAAAGAGATGACAGCATGAGCACCCAGACAATTCCCGCAACCGTCCCAGTGTCAATCGGCAGCGTATTGCGCGTCTATCGTACGGAAGCCAAGTATGAGTTTCTGAAAACGCTGCGCCAGCCGGCCTACGTGATTCCTACTCTTACGTTCCCGCTGATCTTTTACGTGATGTTCGGCATCGTCTTTGGCGGGAAGCAGGCGATCGGAGCGGTCAACGTTGCCACATACCTGCTGGCTACCTATTCGACCTTCGGTGTGATGGGCGCGTCGCTCTTTGGCTTTGCGGTGGGCGTGGCCATGGAACGCGGCTACGGATGGCTGCAGGTCAAGCGCGCCAGCCCCATGCCGCCGCTGGCTTATTTTGCCGCGAAGGCTGTGATGAGCACAATCTTCAGCGCCATTTTGGTGACTGGGTTGTACGCGCTGGGCGTTGCTTTTGGCGGTGTACATCTCCCGGTGGCAAATTTCCTGGCGCTCGCCGGCACCGTCATCGCCGGGTCGATTGTTTTTTGCGCCATGGGTTTGGTGATCGGGTGCTATGCCGCGCCCAATGCCGCACCCGCTGTGGTGAATGTCCTCTTTCTTCCCATGTCATTCTGCTCCGGCTTGTGGCTTCCCTTGCCGATGTTGCCCAAGCTGTTACAGCATGCAGCCCAATTCCTGCCCCCGTATCATCTGGCGCAGCTGGCTTTACGGCAAGTGGGATTTGCGAGCTCCGGTGCGCCATGGCAGCACATTTCCGCCCTGGCGGCATTTACCGTGGTGTTTCTTTTGCTTGCACGCCGGGGATTCAAGCGCGATGATGTGAGCGTGAACGCCTGACACGCTGGTTGCCTATGCGCCTGCTACCCAACAATAAGGATATCGGCTGGACACCCTATGCCTGGCTGGTCTACCTGACCAGCGTTCCGCTCTATCCGTATCTGGCAGGCCAGACATCGCGCACATTCTGGGCACTCACCATCCTGGGGATGGCGGTCCATCTTGTTCTGTATTTCCGCGCCTACTGGATCAAAGGCAAGCGGCTGCTGTGGATCATCGCCGCGATCACGCTACTGGGTGTGATCTCTTCGCCCACGAACCCTGGCGCCTCCGTCTATTTTATTTATGCCGCATCCTTCGTGGCTTACACCGGTGAATCGGGATTTGCCATCCGCATCCTGCCGCTGATCCTTCTGGTGATTAGCCTCGAAACCTGGATGCTTCACCTGCCACCGTATTTCTGGATACCCGCCCTGGTCTTTTCCACTCTGATTGGCGGTATCAACATTCACTACCGGCAGCGTGACTGCGATAACAAGAAACTGTTGATGGCGCAGGAAGAGGTGGAACACCTGGCCAAGGTAGCGGAGCGCGAACGCATTGCTCGCGATCTGCATGACGTTCTGGGGCATACGCTTTCGGTGATCGTGTTGAAATCTGAGCTCGCCGCCAAGCTGGCAGAGAAGGATCCGGCACGAGCCACGAATGAGATCAAAGACGTGGAGCGTATCTCGCGCGAGGCCCTGGCGCAGGTCAGAAGCACGGTGCGTGGCTATCAGGCGCTCAGCCTGCAAGCGGAAGCGGAGCAGGCTGCGGCTACGCTCGAAGCCGCCGGCATGAAAGTGGCCTGCGATTTTTCTCCCGCTAAACTGCCGCCAACACATGAAGGCGTGCTGGCCCTGGCGCTGCGCGAGGCCGTCACCAACGTGATTCGCCACTCGCAGGCCACCAGTTGCGATCTTCGGCTGCGTCCGGTGGAAGGCGGCTGCGAGTTGATGGTCGCAGATGACGGGTGCGGCCGTTTGTCGCCGGAAGGGACAGGCCTGGCAGGGATGCGCCACCGCGTGGAAGCACTGGGCGGCAAGCTGCAGAGAGATGTAAACTCCGGCACAAGACTGGTGATTACGTTGCCGGTGAAGGAAGCAATTAGCAGCTAGCAACTAGCAATTAGCCCAGCTAAAGCCGGGCGAAACGGCTTAACTCTTGCTTTGAGTACGTTCTAAGGGCCGAGGTAATGGCCAAAAGCTAAAATACAAGAGCTAATTGCCAACTGCTATTTGCTAATTGCTTTTTCATGCCCATCCGTGTCGTCATTGCCGAAGATCAGAGCCTGGTGCTGGGAGCGCTGGCCGCGCTGCTTGAAATCGAGCATGACATTCGTGTGGTTGGGCAGGCGCGCAATGGCAAAGAGGCGCTGCAACTCACGCTGCAACACAAGCCTGACCTGCTGCTCACAGATATCGAGATGCCTGAGATGAGCGGCCTGGAGGTAGCGGCGGAGCTTAAGCGCCAGGCCGCAACCGCGCGCGTAATCATCCTCACCACCTTTGCCCGCGCCGGCTACCTGCGCCGCGCCCTCGATGCCGGTGCTTCCGGCTACCTGCTGAAGGACTCGCCTGCGGCAGCTCTGGCTGATGCAATCCGCCGCGTGCACTCTGGCCGGCGTGTCATCGACCCTGAACTGGCCACGGAAGCGTGGAGCGAAGCCGATCCGCTCAGCGATCGTGAACGGCAGGTACTGCGCCAGGCAGCCGACGGCGCTACCAGCGCGGAGATCGCCAACACCTTGCATCTCTCGGAAGGCACCGTGCGCAACTATCTCTCGGAAGCCATCAGCAAACTGGGAGCAGGCAATCGCGTAGAGGCTGCGCGGATCGCCCGAATGAAGGGCTGGCTCTAAGCAAGCTCAGCAATTGCTTAATTGTTTGACGTGGAGGCTAAGGCAATGTTCGCGAAAACGCTGATTGCGCTGTTCGCCGTGGCCCCGTTGCTCGGCGCATTCTGCATCCCACAGGAAAAAGAAGATGCAGGCCTCGTCTGTCAGGGGCAGTATTCGATTGTCGATGATGCTCAGAAAGGCTCTCCAAAGATCCATAAGCTGGATGAATGGAAAATGTATCATCGGGCGGACGGCGGCTATTCAGTTGAGATACCTCTACACGAGGACGCGCGATTCAAAGAGCGCCTCCAGTTGACTAGAGAGCTTAAGCCCATGGAACTATCGTTGGTTGTAGCAACCGTGGACGCAGGCACGATGCGCTTTTTCTGTGACGTTTCTACCGCCGCATGTTCGTCTTCACCAGACTCCACTACTCCTCTTCAGTCGTTAAGAATCGAGCAAAAGATGCCTTACGCGTGGGCTCCCATTGGTGAGTTCTTCCCACTGTATGATGTGCCCTGGTTCTATCAGAGTCTGGTTTCCCAGGCTG
>DATBHX010000029.1:0-40310 GCA_036557225.1 Candidatus Angelobacter sp. | reverse complement strand
GCAGCCGCCGGTTGCTGTGCAACGTTCGCCGGCGTCATCTGCAATGCGATCCATGCCGCGCGTTGTGCTCCGTAGAGTGAAGCCAGACCTCGCCATGGCGCTTTGACTGTTTCAAGCGACGCCGGCGGATTACCCGCGCGCCACACCGCATCCCAGTAATTGGTTCCGTCAGCGATCTCCTGCTGAGTCAGGTCTGCTTCATGTGTGTTGATTGCAATCTGGTCCGGGTAGATGCGCACCCAAAACTGCGCCACGCCGTCTCCCACGTCCATGAAGCGGGTCTCAATGTTGACCGGGAGAAAGAGCACCGGAGTAGCGGCATCGAGCGATCGCTGGCCGTTGACCACGACAGCGCGCTTGGGCGTACGATGAGGCGAATTGGCTTGAGAGCTCATGACGATGATGGCAGCATTAAGTCTGCGTGAATCAGGATGCGGAACGGCTCGCGCAGCAGGATGTACGCGGTCTGCGCGCTGTTCACACCCCAATGATTGTTGTTATCGACTCCCGTGACCGAGACTTGCGAAGGCGCTAATCCCGGGGAGAGAAAATCCGGCAGCTGGACATTGGCTTTCACAATCGAGAGCACCTGCGACGCCAGGCGCCACGGATTGGCGGCCATGACTTTGCCGCGAGTCGTGTTCCCCAGATTCGGCAGCGTGAAACCACCACCGCCGAAATTCGTCCAGGCGAGAGTGGCCCAATCGTTGACTTCGCCGTCACTGTTCGGCTCCAGTCCGAAGCGTGGCTCAGAGGGCTGCTCCTGGAACACAAAAAAGAAGCCGTTCGGAGAAGCGGCAGTCCCGCCGCGGGCGTCGTCTACACTGAGATTGAAGCCCAGGAAGGTAATGTCGTTGGGCAGTACGCCGCGGAAAATTGGATAGCGTTCATCGCTCTCATCCAGGACTCGGTTATTTCCATCCATCTTCGCTTTGCCGGCATAAACAATGGCGTTGGGATAGCGCTTGAAAAGTTCGCCGCGCACCAGCAGCACCACGTTGTGCAGTGGAATATCTGTGCGATTGGGATGGTCTCCGAGCGGTAGCGGCTTGGGCCATGTATGAACTGGAGGAATGTCCTTCAGCAGCTCGGTGAGTGCCGCGGGATCGGTGGGATCGCCGGCATGCGGTACGTAAGCCCGTACGTCCCAGAACTGGCGAAAATAACTTCCCCGCTGATCGGTTGGATAGTCGTTCCACAGAAGCTGCCGCGCCATCTCATGGTTGAGCCCGACCATATAGCTTTCGATGAAGGCGTGATTGCTGACCACAATCCCAACAGTGTTTGGAGGCACATTTTCGACGCCCGGAAGCACATAGTCAGGATTGAGATCGCGCAAGGGAGCGTACATGGGCTGCGGAAAATCGGGCGCGGCCATGATGGGTTCCAGCAAATCAGGCAACTGCCACACCAATCGCGGTGCAAACGAGAGCAGCGCCTGCACGCGCCGCGGCACAGTAATAACGGGATCGAGCCGGGCGAGCAGCGTTGTTTTGAGCGCGGCTGTCTCCAGCGACGGCGAAGGTGGCGGATCGACGGGAAAACTCTGCACCGCTGTGAACAGGTCGGTTGTAGCTCTGCGAAAGGCGCTGGCCTGCGCGGAATCCGGGCCGGCTGAGGCTGCCGGGGGCGGGACGCCGGGCGCAGTCACCGCGAAGCTGGCACTCGGTGGAACTTCAGCGATCGTTTGCCGAGTGAATCCGGCCATCGTCAGTTCTGTGGCTTCCTGCGCGCGCTGCAGAAGTTTTTTGATGATCGGGAAAAGCGCGGCCGACGCAGCGGCAATGATCACGACGACAGCCGCTGCGGCAGCGGCTCCGCCCACCGCGGCAATCACGCTGATCATAATGAGCAGGAGGATCAACACGGCCAGCGCGACCCACAACCCGTACTTGGCGAGTTTCTGTATCCATCCCGGAGAGATATTGCCTGCAAGCTGTTCCAGCGAGGTCATCCCACCAGGAGGTTTAGGAGCCGGCGTCACAGCAACATCTCCCGAATTCACACGTGCCAGCAAGGCTGCACGTTGGTGCAGTGAAGCACCCAGCCGCCGGCGTGGCCGCGTCACGCGCCGAAAAGTTCCGGAAAGCATGCGCTCCGGCACGCGAGTGGAGCGGACTGTCGCCAGAATTGTCCTGGGACTTGCCATCAGTTTGGCATGCAGTGGCGCGGTCAGCGTCATCATGGTTTCAGGCTGCGTTGGTTGCAGGCGGTTGCGAAAGATCTGTTGCAGGGCAGCGCGTGCCAGCTGCGCCTGATGCAGGACTTCATTGGCCTGGCGGATCCCATCCACCTGCTGCCACGCAGAAGCCATCAGCTGTGCGCGTTCAATCTGCACCACCTGAGTACCCATGCCGCCTGCGCTGCGATTGCGTGGATCGAGATTGAGATCGTTCACCCAACCGGCGGCCGTGCGGTCTACGCTCTGTACAGCGGCATGCCAGCGGCCATAGATGGGCGGCGCAATGATCGGGTCATCGCCCGGATTGTCCAGATCAAGCACAGGTACGTCAGCGTTGTTGATAAACGCCTGCACCTCAGATTGGAAGTTGGTTTTGTCAGGGTCATTCCACTGTGTAGCCTGAGTAACCACGCTCTGCAGCGCACCTTGCAGGCCCAAAGGCGGACCGGCAGAAGGAACGTCCGGGGCGGGAACCGAGACATCCATGGGCTGTATGCCCACGTTGTCACTAACCTGAAAGTCGCGTGGGTTTAGGCGCCGTACCAGCGACTCGAAATCTCCCTCGTCGCTGGTATTGAATTCAAATTGGTAGTAGTACGGCATAGTCAGAGGCGCGGTGGTCTGCGCTGTCCATGCCGGATTGGCAACGTGAATTGCGGAAACATCCTGGCCGAGACCGGCCTTCACTCCAAGATCAAAAGCCGGCACCAGAAACACTGTGTAATGCGTCTCCGGATCAAGACGACGCGGGCACAGCAGACGGGAGATCACGTTTCCCGGCGCGCTGCTCATCGCGTCGGATAAAGACTGGTCTCCGCTCACCTGAACGTGGGCCCAGTTCCATGAATCCCCCAGATCAAATTTTAGCGGAGCCATCGTAAGGATATTCACCACCGGAAGCGGGTTCGGCGCGATGGAGGGCAGCGTGAATTCATCAGGCTTGAGCGCAATCAGCGCCAGCCAGGGACGCAAACGATCTCCATTGTGCGCCGCCGGGGTAAACAGCCAGGGAAGGTCGGGCGAGTCAAATTCAATCCCGCACAGATAGTTGGGCTCAAAGTTGACGGTGAAGTTGCGCGGCTCAGTGCGTATGATGTGCCGCGGATCGAGACCGATAATGTCTCCAGGGCCAAACAGCTCGACGCTTCGTTTCGTGGAGTTGTCAACAGTGGCCGTGCTTCCCTGTTGCGCGGTAACGGAAACCTGCACATTCAATGTGGCCCGGTCCGGAAGTGGACCGTTGTTGTCCGGCTGCTTGTAACTGGCGCCGATGCCTCGCCGGGCCCAGGAGAGAAAATGATAGCTGCCAAGAGTTGGATCGCTCACGCCCCCACCTCATGTGCTGAGATAATCTGCAGGTTCTCCGTTTCCTCAGGATGCAACGTCAAATAGGAATCCAGAGCTGCTCGCGCCTGGAAAAATGTCGTCCCGGCGGCCGAGGCAATGTCCGAGCGTACTGACAGGTCTTCCACGCTGGTGATCACAAAGCCCGGCTCTTCAATCTTGATGGCAGGTCCCTGCGCGCCCGCGCTGTACTTGAAGAGCCCAGTGTTCTTCAGCGGTGAAGCATACCCCGCCCCCTGCCTGGTCAACGCCAGATGGATATTCACCGGCATGAGATACCGGCCCCCGGGAACAGAGACGTTATTCGGATCAGGAATATAAGACGTCTTGTAACTCACGTCGCGTGGCGAGTCTGCTCCCGCGGCAATTTCTGCAGAGCCAATGGTTGCTCCGGCGTCGTATTTCTCAAAACTGGGGCGGCTGATTTTGTCCGCGTCACTCAGTGTCAGGAACTGGCCGGCGGCGAAATAGTCCTGGATTGCATGATTGTCTTCGTGGCTCCCGTCAATCTGAATGTCGCTGATGGAGAACTGATTCCCGTCCGCGGGTTCAGCATTGCCATACTTGGTGATCTGGAGGTCCAGCGGCACTACGTTTTCTTTGACTGTAAGCGTGCCCATGGGATGCACGCGCAGCGTTGTATCGTCAGGCTTGAGCGTGGAGAACGTGGCCGCCTGGGTCGTGTTGTCTGGCAAAGCGGCGCTCCAATTGCGCGCGTCGCCCAGCGCGGCAGTCAGGTCGGGCAAAACTTTCCTCTTGTCGACCGTGGCCGGCGTGCTGTCACCCCAGGTAAGACTGATGGACGCGCTGACACTGAAGAACAGAATGTCAATACTGGCATCGCCATGCAGATGCCAGGGACGCGGCCCCGTGAAAACGCCGTGGACCGTGAGGCTGCAGAGCGTGTGACCTTCAAATGACGCATCAAAGCCGCCGGAGAAATCAACTTCAAAGGAGAACGGCGAGTAGATGATCAGGACGTCCCAGCCCAGATAGCCGTGGATCGTGAAGTCCGCTGCGGAGGCGTACGCCTCGACGTCAGACCCAAACTGCAGCGAGTTCGAGGTGATTGCAAAATAGCTGTTGGCGCTGATGCGCGGATTGTCGCCATCGCCGATGCTCACCGTCAGCCGGTGCAGGCTGGGAACATCAAGGCCAACCGTGTTGAAGTGAGGATTGAATCCGCCCAGCGAAAACAGGAAGTTCGGACTATCGCCCCAGGAAAGCCGCAAGGCCAGATCGCCCATCACGGAATAAATCAGGACGCGGGAATCGTAGAGTGAGCCGTCAATCGCCAGCGTCTTCGCGCCGAAATCCATGACGCCAAGAACATCAATATGCAGTTCAACCAGGGCCGCATCCATGGTGGGCAGACCGGCATCGATCAGGCCCAGCAGCACCAGACGCACCGGATCAGGCACTTCAAGGATGACGCCAATCGCGAGCGTGATCAGGGTCGGCGTGCCCCAGCCGAGTTCCAGCATCGGGCCAAAGAGATAGCGGCCTTCGGCGGGCGGGAAAAAATTCTCAATGTTGGTAATGATCTGCGGCGCGTTGGCGATCGGGTCCGGCGGAAAGAGGATTGAGTTCAGAGTATGTGCACGGAACCCGGCATGCAGCGCGTCAGTGTTCATCGTGCGATTGACGCCGCCCAGCCCGCCAACGCCGTTGAGCGTAAAACCAAAACCAAGCTGAATCGGCGGGAAATCAAACGTGATGATCAGCAGGAAGGAAAAGCCGGGCGTGCCATCCGGCAAGATCGTATCGATCACACCGATGATCTTTACCTGAATAATCTCGGCCAGAGAAAGGTCAAAAACACCGGCATACTGTCCTTTGTCCGGATAAAACGCGATGTAGCCGCCGCCGGCAACTACTCCGGCGTCAATCGCCAGGCCCAAACCGTTCGGAGGCTTGAAGCCGAGCGCAAGATTGACCGGGCCGAGATTGCCTCCGTGGTCGGGGAACGTGAACAGCCCTGTGACGCCGACGCGATCTACCGCCACCTGAATAGGACCGAGCGTCAACCCCAGGGCAGCGGAGATCTCAACCGGAATGCCATTGCTGTCCGCGCCTGCAATCAGGTAGAGCGTGGGCAGCGTGACCGGCCCCAGGCTGAGATGCAGCGGCAGATCAATCTCAAGCTGGGCGCCGCCGGTGATGTGCATGCCCGTATCCGGCGCCCATGTAATGGTCAGATCAAACCCACCTTCAACATGAATGCCTGATAGCACTGTGGCGAGAAAGCCATCGGCTTTGGACGTGTCGATGACTACTTTGCCCTTCGTGATCTGAAGTTTAACCTCGGGTTCGACAGTGGCAGTGCCTGCGGCGTTGGAATCCCAAGTGACAGAAAGTCCCATGACGAAGGTGAAGGAATCCGCCTGCAAACGGCTTCCGCCGGTTTGGCCAAGAATAATGATTGGATGAGTGGAGTCCGTCCCTTTGGCCAGAAGATCGCTTTCCAGTTGGGCGTTGAGCGCGGCAAGCGGTTTTACTGTGACGTTTGCAGGAGGAACTATGGTTGCCGCAAGGCCGCCGCTCAGAGTGCCGGTGGTTGTCATGTGGACTGACCAAACGTCGCTGAGTGGTATCGTTAGGTCAAAGCCGCCAGGCACATCTGTTTGTAGCGTCGCTGTCAGGCCCGGCGGAGTACTTGCTACATTGACCTGAATGGATACAAAAGAAGAACTCAGCGATGGCGGTGGTCCGGCTGCAACTGTCGTTGAAGAGATGCCGAGAAGCTGCAACGAAGTACCGAGCCGCGGAATAAGCGCTGTGCCATCAAATCCGGGAGAGCCCCATTGATACAAGCTGTTTAGTAATTGACTTGGGTTCTTGAGGATATCTCCCAGGCGTGATAGCTGCAGTTTGCGCGTGATGAAAGGGGGATGTGTTGGGTCACCGGTGACACCAGGATTCGGAATGTAATCAATTGCGCCCAGTAGGTTGGCAACGCCAACCACTCCCGGCTGAATGCCTTCTATGTAAGAGATCAGCAGGTAACCCAGCAAGTTGCCGGCCAGGTTCTGCGCAAAAGCACTGATGATCCCAGGATCTATACCCAACCCGGCAACGTTTTTTAATGCATCGCCAACCTGCTCCACAGCGGAAACGACTCCGCTGATCTCCTGGACAAGCTGTATCCCGTCCTGCAGAATTCCTGCATCGTTGTCATTTTCGATATCAGTCGAGAGCTGTGTAATTGTGGCCGTCAGCTTGCCTGCTGCCGTAGACGCGGCATTCAGCGCGTTTATAAAGTCTGTGTTTGCCGGATTGATAAGTTGCGGCGGAAATTGAAGTCCTAGCTGGGCGAAAAGCGTGGTGACATTTGCCGAGGCAAGCAGCTGCTCCAGCGGCTGCAGCGCTCTTCCGACCTGTTGTGCCAACACTTCCAGAGTTCCAGCTTTGCCGGCCATCTCTAGTGTCCGTTTTCCGCCCTTAGTACTGCGAGCATCTGTGTGTAGCTCAGTCCTGCGAAGCGCTCCATTTCCGAGCCGTATTGTCCAAGATCAGCAACCAGTGCCGGGCTGGCGTAGCGAGCTATGATCTCCCTGATTCGTCGCACACAGTCCACCAATGGCCTGCCTTCAATCTCCCTGGGCAAGGGCTCGTCACGTCTTTGCAGCATATTCACAAGCGCCTGCAGGATTTGGGGACCGCCGTTGCGGTGCCACACAGTGGCCACACGGCGATTGGTGTTCACCAATTTTTGAGATTCGGGGAAGTGCCGCCTTACCGCCTCCACATAAGTGAGTCCCTTCTCCGTAGCGGAAATCTCCTGCTCGACTTCCGCCAACCGTCGTTGCGGGTACGATTGGTATCTTGCGGCTAAAGCTCCAGGCTCAATGCCAGCCATCGCATGCTTTGGGACCGTGCGAACGTCACCGGGAGCTTTGCCCGCCTCCGGAGCGGGTGCTACGTTGAGTTGCAGGTCGGGAAAATCATCCGTGATGATTTGGTCAATGGGGGTAACCCAGCTTTCCGTGTCATTCCCACTTGCTCCAAAGAGAATTCCAACTACACCCCCAACAATGTCGACCACTGCCGCTCCTGAGTCGCCGGGCAAAGAAAAAGGCGTGTTCTCATGGGACGAAACAAGGATGGCATTGACATAATGCCTGTCGAAGGAACCATTGTCACCAAAGGTATTGCCGCTCAATTGAAGCAAGTCAATAAACCCCGTTGTCATTTGCGGCATAGTGCGGCCACGTTTTTGGACCAGAATGTGTAAGTCGCTCGGGTCAAGAAAATGCGGTCCAGCTACCAAACCGAATCCTTCGATTTCCGGTACCCATTTCTGGCCGTCGTCCAACTCAATAATCGCGACGTCACTTGATATTTTGGCGTCCAGCACACGGCCAAAGCGATGGCTGCAACAGCGGGAAGAAGAGAAGTTATTGTCCGGCTGCCCCACCCGAATATCACTCCTGATTGAACAATCGACCGATTGTGCGGTGTCAAAATTTATTGCCGCGCCGGTAGGGCTGGCCGTTACACTTCCCCGGTAAGTGGCGGGAAGATTGTTAAAGGATGTCGCGATCGCGCTGGCAATCGAGGTCGGATTCTGATTTTTGCTGGGGTTGAGGAACACCCCACAGGTCCGCCTGACTCCATCTGCGTTCACCCGAACATAGATGCCATAGTTCTCGTCAGACACATCTCCATCGAACACGAGTTGTGATCCCAACGCGCGGGCTGTCAGATTTACCGCCTGAACGGGGTCCGCGGGACCGTACGCAATGCAATTCGACAACACATCCGCGGGCAAGTTGAGGGTCAGCACCAGATCGTTGGGCGGAGGGCTGCCTTGCGTGGCAGTAACGCCAAGTATACTTGCCTGATTGATGGCGTCTTTTACCCGCCCGACAAAATGATTCAGGGCCTCGCCGGCTTGCGTAGAGCAGAAAACATCTGATACCTGAAACTGATTGTCGACCGTCTGAGTTCCCAAAGTCACCTGCACCAGGGAGTTTGGCGGAGCGGTATTCCCTTGAAACGTGATTTGGTTTCCCTGCACAGCCACACCGAGGCTGGTCGGCTGGTCGCTTGCAGACGCCACCACATGTTGGCACGTGATCGCCACAACCTTGCCTTGAGGATCCTGGGTTGTGGGAGTAGTCGTGCCAAGAAGGCCGAGAGTGCCGCCGCCTAAACTTGCGCCAACTTGGATCTGAATGCCTCCGCGCAGATGGTCATCCCGGTATGACTTGTCATCAACAGCCGTGACCGTGCAGGCCGTTAGGGTTGCGCTAAAACCAGCAGCCGCCGTGAGAGCAACTTGCGTTGGACTGGCGGCGGGAGTCGCTGTAGCAGTGATTCCGGGAATGCCTTGCGTGATGTTGTTCGCTAACTTTGTTACAACGTCATTCAAACTGTCGGTCGGAATCGTTGAGCTATAGCCGACACATGGCACGGTCACACCGTCTGGCCTGGTAACTGAAACCAAGAGCTGCACCACGAGACCTGCTCCCGGCGTTTGTTTTCCTGAGAAGGTAACCGTGTTATTCGCCCCCGGCGTGGCTACCAGATTCGAAACAGGTGCTGCATGCCGCCTGGGCCGCTTTACTTCTCTCACGTCAGTTTTAATGCCATTGATGTCGGGTGGAACCAGATCCTGGGCGCTCAGTTGATTGCGAGGTCGTTTCTGTTCAACCAATACCACGATCGCAATCTGATCGGTAAACTTGCCACCTGTCCTTTTCTTTCCGACGCCCACAGCATGGACATTGGCCAGTCCTTGAAGCTGTGACTCGACAGATTCCTTAATCTTTACGATCTCTTCGTACGTGGGCACGAACCAGGCAGCTCCCTGGAACGAAACACGTCTCTGATGCCGGTTCCGTTCCTATCATCCCCTCATCTCAGCGACATGGGGAGTCTACACATTTTTTGTTGTAGTGACTATGCCTGCGAGAGCGTTACAGAAGAATCTCAAAATTTCAGCAGCATACCCGAACCGCAGGAATCTTGATGTCAGTTCAAACTAATCTTATTTTTCGCGCACTTGCTGCTGAAGATCGATCAATGGCTGCTGTCCAACCCGGATCAAGCCCTGCCGCGGTTGGTCCAGATCGATGATCACCGACATCACCGTGGCGATGCACACGGCCAGCACGCATGTGGAAATAAAATCATGGCGCCCGGTCACACCGAAGTTATACCCCACCAAAAGTGCTGCCAGCACTCCGACAAACATGTCGACCCAAAGCACGCCATCGGGAACGTGGACATTGAGCGCCGTCCAGCGCGCGCTGTCCAGATCAAAGGTTTGATTTAACGACTGCAAAAGCAATCCTGCAGGGACCGAGCGCGGGTCTCTTTGTGCGCTGGCCGCAGCGCGAACCCAAAGTTCTCTTTGCAGGCGCGCGATGCGTTCTCGCGATACTTTGAGGTGTCCCGGATCTATGCCGGCGGCAAAGTAGTTGAGTTTTGCGTCCACATATTCGCGCAGTAGATCGGATATCTCCGGGCCTTCCGGCGCAGGAAGAACCTGGCTGCGCCAGTAGGAAGTACCGATGGCGTTGGCCTCTTCCAGCACCAGCACCCTGCGCGTATCAAAACGCGATACGGCCATCGCCAGAGTGAAGCCCAGCAACAGGCCCAGCACTCCCAGAACTGACGCCTCCACCGAGCTAATACGCTTCTTCGTCTCGTCAAAGCCTTTAGTGCGCGACCCGCGGCCAAGCCAAAAGCCAGTTTCGCCCGCTGTCAGCATCACCACAAAGAATCCAACGCCGAGTGCCCATGCGGGCATGGTGTAAAGAATATCGGCAACAAAAAAGATCCTTTGTGCGTGGCCTGGATCTGCAGCAGGACCCATAAACCAATAAACCTGGGTCTGTGCCCAGAGGTGAATCAGAATACAAGTCATCTCCTGTTTCCCGGATTAACAGCCCCGTGGACTTGAAGGTCTTCGTGCGGCGCGTTCTCAGGCGAAACCTGCGTGCTTACGTTCGCTCGTTCCCACGCCCGTACTTTGCGCCGGGCTTCGTTGAACAGGTGCTCGTAATTTCCCTTTCGCACCTTCTCTGAAGTTTCCGGAGTCAGCAGCTTCCACAGTGGACCGTACAGCAAATAAATCTTGAGATAGCCCTCCTGGGTTGTCGGTGCAACCTCATCCGTGCCGAAGAGGAAGCGATCGGGATAGCGATTGAGCAAGTCGGCGGCGATCTTTGTGGCTTCAGGCGAGGCCGTGATGTACTTGGCTACCTCGGTCCAGGAGATATCGAAATAAAGGTTGCTGAAGGCAGGGTCTTTCAACATGCTTTCCAGGACCGCGGCATGGTGCTCCACCGGCCGTACAATGCGACCCATGCCGGTATGCGCCCAGATGATCGTAGTCCTCGGATGGCGCTTGACCAAACTCTTCATCTGCTCAAGATATGCCGGCGGCTTGCCCTCTTTGGGAAACGGAGTATCCATATCATTGTGCAGGATCACAAGCAAACCGCTCTCAGCGCAGAAATCCAGAATGCGGTCGAGCGCAGGATCGTTCAGGCTGGCCACCTCTCCGGCGATCTTTGCCGAGACAAACTCTTTATGAATGCTGAACTCGCCAATGCCCGTAAAGACTCCCGGGAACGTCTTGAGCACGCGCTTGATGTGGTCCACGGCATACATGTCAGCGGGATTGAAGCCGGTGATCATAGGATCGAAACGCGCCTGCTGCTCTTGGCTGAGTGATTTGTACGCCATGGCGATGAAGGCATCGGTAAACGAGTAGTAATAGAGCGGGGAGTCGGATTCCAGATAATAGGCCGGGGCGCGATCGCCGTCATTGCGGTATGACCATTGCTGTTGCAAGGGAATGCCGAACAGCGCTACACGCCCGACTTTGTTTCCCATGATCTCAAGGAACTTGTGGATGTCTGTTCCCTCTTGAATGTAATTGGTCAGGTGGAAGTGGGAATCGTTGACGTCATACACACTCGGACTGGGTGCAGGCGACTGCGCAAATCCTGATTTGCTCCCGAGCAGGAGAAACATCACCAGGGCGAGAGCGGGCCAATCTAACCTCTGCACGCGGGAATTGTGTGTCTTCTTCATGGTCTTGTCCGTCAGAAGGCCAGCTCCAGATTCGAATGAAAGACAAGACCGGTGCCTCCAACTGCGAAGGGAACGGATGAGTAGCCGACGGGCGATCTGTAGAGATAAAGGAACTCGTTGTTCACCCGAATGACCTTGTTCTTCCAGGGAAACCAATTCACCCCGAGCCGAGTGTCGTATGGATTGCCGAATTTGCCGAAAATGGTCGACCCTCCGGCGTATAGCTGCAGCGTCTTGGGTATCACCATCGCCGAGGCCTGCATCTGGAAACCTTTGTCAAAGAGGCTGGGAAGGCCGGCAGTGCCGCCGCCGCTGAAGTTATTGAGCCAGCGCATGAAGAATTCGCCGTCCAGCGAAAGGCCGTGATACTTCAGGCCACCATCGAACGCGGTCATCCTGGTATTCACCGCATCGACGGTGATGCCGGGGCCGAATAGGTTTGGGGTGAAGATGACGGTTCCATCGGCGAGGCGTATCTGTGTGTTGTCAAATGTTTCGGTGTTGGGCTGCTCCTCTGCAGTTTCATGGCTTCGGGTGAAATGGCCGGCCACGCGCAAGGTGAGTTTTTCATGGTTTTCGAAATCGCCGAAGCCCTGGCCAAATTCACCTCTGGGTTCCCATATGAGCGCGCTGGAAAAAGTATTAAAGCGATTGTCGAGTTGAAGTGCACTCACGCCGAGCGTGCTCAGGTTGTTGCCCAGCATGGCCTGGTAGCGGAGTGTGTCCGTGATCGCGCCTTTGGCCCAGATCCCTGAGGTATAGGAAGGCCGAAAGAATTCATCGGTGATGAGACGAGTATCCACCCCTAGCCAGAAGGGGAAATTACCCTCCACGCTCCGTGTGCCTGGCAGTGAGGTAATCCCGGCTGAAAAGGTGAAGTGCTTGTTGAATGTGTAATTCAAATTTCCGGCGAGCACGACCTGGGCGCCCTGACCCTGTGTGGCGTTGGACGTCCAGGCGTAAAGGAAGTACCGGAATTTCTTGCTGATGATCCAACCCAGAAACTTGAACTGCAGCTTCTGGATCTGAAAGTCCTGGCGCTGCTGGATGGTGGTAGTGGTCCCGAATGCATTGGTATACGTGGCATCGAGCAGCCGCTGATTTAAGTAACGTGTATATGTGTAGAGGCTGACGCTGAGATCGCCATGTTCAGTATCAACCACTTTGAACCCGAGGTTGGGCGTGTACTTGCCCCATTTTTTATTCTCGTCAGATTTCTCATCTTGCGCGACGGAGACAGTTTTAGTGGCGCTCAACCCTTCATCTGCGTGAGCCGGGCCCGACGCTGCGACTTGCCGTGTTGTGGCATAGGCAGCGTCAGAAGTTTGCTGCCCGGGGGAAGCTTGCGCAGGTCTTTTAGCTTCTGCAGCCTCGCTTGCAAGCTTCTCCCGTATCTCGCGAATCTCATCCAGCAGCCTGCGGTTTTGCTCTTCCACCTGCCGCGCCTGCTCCTCAAGTTTCTGGTTCTGCTGCAGCAACTCGTCAAGCTTATTGACGAGCTCCATTTTGTCTTGCTCGCCGAGTCCGGCGTTAGCAGGCGACGCAGTGGCTCCCGGCGCGTTCGCCTGTCCAAAGCCAACGGCAGCGAGCAAAAAGATGCTTGCCAGGCTTTTCCAATTACGGTCAAGAGTTTGGCCCATTTTGGCTGCTCATAGCGCTGCCGATTTCCTGCCGGGAGACAGCGCGGCTCATTTACCTCCGCTCACTTCACCCCCACAGAGCGCGGCGAATAGAGGTTGATTCCCAACTTCTCCGCGACGTAGGCGATGGCCAACTGGGCTTTCACGCTGTTGCCGGCTTTATCAAGAGGAGGCGCGAACACCGCAATCGCGCCTTTACCCGGAACAACTGCGACAATGCCGCCGCCTACGCCGCTCTTCGCCGGCAGGCCGACGTGCCAGGCCCAATTGCCGGAGCCGTCATACAAACCAGCCATGGTCATTGTGGCCAGAATTTCCGGAACGTTTTCACGCTTGATGACCTGCTCGCCGGTAGCAGGATTAGCACCGAAATTTGCCAGCGTTGCGCCCATCATGGCCAGTTGCTTTGCGGTTACGCCGATGGAGCATTGTTTGGTGTAGACATCCACCGACTCCAGCGTATCGGCGTAGATGCGCTCATACTTCAGCAGCAGCGCAGCCAGTGCCTTGTTACCCGCGTTGGTTGCGGCTTCGGACTTGTAAACATCGTTGATCAGCGTGAGCTTTGCCCCCGCCGCTTTACCGTAGAAGTCAAGGATCTTGTTGTATTTTGCGTCGGCGTTTGGTGCAGAGATCAAACTGGTGGTCGCGATCGCACCAGCATTCACCAGCGGATTGCCGGTGTGCGTGGGCATGTCGACCACGGCTTCCACCGAATTAAACGGCCGGCCTGTCGGCTCCATGCCGATCTTGTCGAAGACCTTGTCAGGACCAAGCTCTTCCATGGCCAGCGCCAGCGTGAAGACCTTGGAGATCGATTGAATGGAAAATGCTTTGTCCACATCGCCGGCCGTGATTGTTTGCCCATCGGCCGTCACAACGGCGATGCCATAAAGATTGGGATCAACCTTGTCGAGTTCCGGAATGTAATCGGCGTTCTTCCCTTCCGTATTGCTTTTGAATTTCTTGTACGCTTCATTTACGGCATCCTGCACCTGCTCTTTCGTGGGCGCCACCGGACTTTGATGTCCGGCGGTTTGCGGCGCTGCTTTGGCCGCGGCCTGCGCAAATGCCGCCGGCGCCGCGCACGCACACATGAGGGCCAAAATAATTGTTGCGATCTTGCCTTTTAAGATGCCGGTACATTGTGAGATTTTCATTTCTCACCCCCATACTTGAAGTCGAAGTTGTAGCGGAAGCCAAACTGCATGCGGTAATCATTCACCTCAAAGCCGTCGGCAAAGTTGTTTCTTTTGCCCCACTGGAATTCGCCGCCGATCATCACGTTCTTGGCTGGATAGCTCAGCAGGTTGATCAGGGCGTATTGACCGCGATGAAAATCAGACGCGAGTTCCAAAGGTGTGTTGTCTATCTTCAACTCGGAATAACCCAGGCTGGTACTCCACTTTTCGCTCCAATAATGGTCAAAGAATGCAACGATGCCCAGGTTGGGAAGGGGTTCGCCATCAATCGGCCTCACCAGATTCGTCGGCGTAGCAATGGGCGCTACGTCAATTGGAGCGTCATTCATGTAGTTTTCATCGCCGTGGCCGTACTTGATGGCCAGCTTCAAAACGTCTTTAGCTCCTACAGGCACGTTTGAACTTACATTCACGCCCCAACCCCACGTGTGTCCGGAGAAATTGAATGGAGCAACCGGCGCAAGATCGTCCCATGCGATATAGCGCCCGATGCCCGAAATCTGCAGATAGCCACGCTGGCCGCCCCAGCGAAAGCGCGCAGAAATGTCCGGCGCGGGGAAGCGCGCCTGTATGTGTTGCAGTTCGATTCGGTTGGCTACCGTGCCCAGATCGCCGCTGGCCCCCGGACGCTCCAGCGCGAACCACAACTGGTGGTTCCCTTTATTGATGGGCATCCAGCGTACTTGCACATTCCGGAAGAACACCATTCCATTTGGTCCCCAATACTCGAGCGAGTTGGGAAACACATCGGGGTCCATGTATGGGCTCCAGGACTGCCCCGCGCCGATCTGTCCGAGTTCGCCCCACGCGTGACGCAAGCGAAATGTGGTTTGCCCTGCATCCACGCCGACGCCAAATAGCTCCCACTCAAAAATGGTCTTCAACTCGCCTACCGGTGTTTGAAAATAGCCCTTCACGCCAAAGCGGGTCTGGCGTACGCCCGAGTAGAAGTTTCCGTCGTGCCCAAATTGATCGGGAGAAGAAGGCAGCTTGGTGGGACGCATCACGTCAAACCACTGAGGATCGTTCTGGTTTACGTCATAGCCCATGTCCAGCATGGCAAAGCCATAGACGTCGAGGCGCGGCCTAGACTTGTCCTCATCGGCCGGTACTGGCGCAGCCGGCGAATTGGGAGCCGGCTTGGTGGAGACTTCAATTTTTTCCGCAGGCGGCTCGGCCGGAGCCTTGTTTGCGTCTGCGGATGCAGGCTGAGCACCGCTCTCAGCAGGCTTGACGATATTGGTGTTCACGACCTGCGGTTTGCCTGTCTGTGACTTTTCCAACTCCGCCAGGCGTGCCTTCAGGTCCTGTGTTAGCTGCTCCAGTTGCTGGACCTTTTGCTGCAATTGCTGCACATCCGGCGACGGTGGCTGCGCGTCTGGGGTTTGCGCAAAGGTGCTGGCGCCACCACAACCACAGACCAATATGACCCAAACGAGTATGGTGCGCATACTACTTCCTCCGAGTTGTCTAAATGGATGGGTCGATCTCAACTGCGGGATTGGCGGTTGCAGCTGGCCTGAGCTACTCGTTTGAGTCGAGGTGTGGCTCGCAATCTGATTTTTGACTCTGCTGCAAGACTCTGGCCTAAGGTGGTGCAAGTTGCTGCAATTTCAGCAACGGAGTCGACAACGCTGGGACGACATTGAGAGGCATGAATGCCATGCCGCTGTTTGCCGCTGTACCTGGCCATGTCTGCTGAGATCTGATAGCAACGAGCAAATCAGCGGCTGGCAAAGAGGGATTTCTACCTGGAAATCCACAGGAAGCGAACGGCAGGGGTCATGCTAAAATCCCCGAAAATGTTGGTGCCAGCCATTAAGGAAGGCTATGTCTGCAAGCGAAGTCTGTTCCTTGGGCGTGGCAAGCTCCCATACCCCCATCTCTGTTTCTGCAGAACGCAAACTACGCATTCTCCTCTTGTCGCCTCGTGGTCCGCTCTATCGTCATCGCGGTGGCATCTGGAAGAAAACCATGCGTTATGCTCCGCTCACGCTCACCACGCTCGCCTCGCTGGTGCCGCCTGAGATTCCCGCTACGGTGAGCATTATTGACGAAGGCGTCGACGAGATTGAGCCCGACCGCATTGATGCTGATCTGGTAGGCATCAGCGCCATCACCGGCACTGCGCCGCGATCGTATGAGATTGCCGCGCGGCTACGCCAGCGCAACATTCCTGTGGTGATTGGCGGTGTCCATCCAACGCTGATGCCGGAAGAGGCCATGCAACATGCCGACAGCGTAGTCGTCGGCTACGCTGAAGAGTCATGGCCGCAATTGTTGCGCGACTTTATCGCCGGACGGATGGCCCGCCGCTACAACCAAAGCCCTACGCTCAAACTGGAGCACCTCCCCTTCCCTCAACGTCAGCTCTTTGATCGCAGCATGGTGAACGTTGCGCACACGCTTGAAGCAACCCGCGGCTGTATTTTTCAGTGCGATTTTTGCGTTGTGCCCGCAGCCTGGGGCAAGCCGCTGCAAAAGCCTGTAGCCGACGTGGTGGCCGACATCAAACAGATGCAAGCCAGACGGGTTATCTTCCTCGACCTGAACCTGATTGCAGACGTCCGCTATGCCAAAGAACTTTTCACCGCTCTTATACCGCTCAACATTCGCTGGGGCGGTCTTGCCACCACGACCATTGCCTGGGACGACGAACTTCTCGACCTTGCTGCCCGCAGTGGCTGCCGTGGCCTGCTGATCGGCTTTGAATCGCTCAATCCGGAGTCGTTGAAGGAGACTAAGAAAGGCTTCAACATGCGCCGCGACTACCACGAAGTTGTGCGCAAAATTCATGATCGCGGCATCGCCATCATGGGTTGTTTTGTTTTCGGCTTTGACCATGACACGCTGCATACCTTCGATGAGACGGTTGACTTTGTGATGGACTCGCACATGGACTTGCCGCGTTACGCGATCGCGGTCCCATTTCCCGGGACCGGTCTCTACAAGAAGCTCAAGAGCCAGGGACGTCTCACCACGGAGAACTGGGCGCTCTATGACGGTCAGCATGTCGTCTTCGAACCACGCAATATGACCGCGGCCGAACTGCTGGAGCACACGCGCATTGCCTGGAAAAAAACATACAGCTATTCCGCGATCTGCAAACGACTGCTGGGCTCGCGAACGCAGCTGCCGATCGCCATACCTGCCAACATAGGCTACCGCTTCTATGCCTATCATCTTGACAGCTTCTACACCTGCGACTGGCGTCTGGCGCCAAATGCGTAGAGAAAGAATATGCGTCTAACTTTGATCCATCCTTGTATCGGCCGCAGAGTGGGCCAGCCTTACATTCGTACCTGGCAGATGGAGCCGCTTGCTCCCGCTACTCTCGCCGGACTGACCCCGCGCGATCGCCACACAGAAATTCGCTTTTATGACGATCGCACTGAGTCCATCCCCTTTGACGAGCCAACCGACCTGGTCGCGATGAGCGTAGAGACCTACACGGCCAAGCGCGCGTATCAGATTGCTTCAGAGTATCGACGCCGCGGCGTGCCGGTCATCATGGGCGGATTTCATCCAACGCTCGTTCCCGACGAGGTCAGCGAGTATGCCGAGTCAATCGTCATCGGTGAAGCCGAAGGGCTGTGGCCTGAGGTGGTGGAAGATTTTCGCAACGGGTCTTTGCAGCGCGTCTATCGCCAGCCGAAGCGGCCTCCGCTCACTGGGCTGCGGCCAGACCGCTCGATCTTTGCCGGCAAGCGATACCTGCCTGTGGGCCTGATTGAGGCCGGGCGTGGCTGCCATTTTCGTTGCGAGTTCTGCGCTGTGCAGAGCTATTTTTCCAACACGCAAACGCGGCGCCCGGTGGAAGAGATTCTGGACGAAGTCCGCCGCATCAAGAAGCCGCTGATCTTCTTTGTCGATGACAACATCACCTCAAACATGGAACAGGCCAAGGAGTTCTTCCGCGCGCTGATCCCTCTGAAAGTCCGCTGGGTAAGCCAGGCCAGCATCAACGCCGCGCACGACGAGGAATTTCTGCGCCTCATCAAAGCCAGCGGCTGCCAGGGACTGCTGATCGGCTTTGAGTCGCTGAACCCGGAGAACCTGCGCCGCATGCATAAGGGCTTCAACATGATGAAGGGCGGCTATGAGAAGGCCCTCGAAAACCTGCGCCGCCATGAGATCAGGCTCTATGCCACGTTCATTCTCGGCTACGACGAAGATATGGGTGACACGCTGGAAGCGACATTGGCATTTGCCCAGCGCCATCGTTTTTACATCGTGGCCTTCAACCATCTCACTCCCTTTCCCGGAACGCCGCTCTACAACCGTCTTCAGAAGGAGGGCCGGCTGCTTTACGATCGTTGGTGGCTTGACCCGAACTACCGGTACGGCATGGTTCCCTTCACTCCGCGCGGACTTACTGCGGAAGAGGTGAAGCAACGTTGCATCACAGCACGGCAGAAGTTTTACGGCTTCCCCTCAATTCTGCGACGCGGCTTTGACCGAGTGAACACCAGCAACTGGTTCATGTGGGCACATTTCTTCTCGATCAATCTCTTGTTTCGATCTGAAGTTCTGCAGCGCAAGGACTTTCCCCTGGGCGACGAGTCTTACTCCGCGCCGCTACTCAAAGTGCATGACTGCGCGACTCCGTTCAACGGCGCACTCAACAACCAGCAGCCGGTCATGGAGCTTCGGGCATGATGCGTGTGACTGTCAACCTCGCCGGGCCCGCAGACGACGCTGCGATTCGTCTCCTGATGCGGCGGCAGCCCATGCCCGGACGCGTCAGCGTAAGCTTTGAACGCGAGCCCGGCTTCTCCCTCGGCTGCACCGTCACCGGTGAAGATTGCCGGATCCTGGTGGCCCGGAGCGAAGAAGGCGAGATCATCGGCGTCGCTTGCCGCTCCGAACGAAATGTTTTTGTGAATGGCCGTGAGCAGCGCCTCGGCTATCTCGGCCAGCTTCGCGTGGATGAACGTTTTCATGGCCGATGGCTGGTCTCCCGCGGCTTCTCGCTGTTGCGCGAATTGCACGCCGGCTCGGGCATCTCGACGTACCTTGCCGCGATCGTTGACGACAATCCCCAGGCAACGGGTGTGCTGGTGGAGAAACGCCGCAAGTTTTTTCCTGAATTTCACGGTGTCGCGCACTACTGCACGCTGGCCGTTGACCTCCATCGCGCCCGTCCTGCACTGCCCTGCTCGGCGCAAATTTCTCGGGCGACTTCCAGCGAGTTGGCGGGGATCGCCAGCTTTCTGCGGACGCATGGCAGCAAACGTCAGTTTTTTCCTGTCTGGGATGAGCAAAAGCTCCGCGGTCTTTCTGCCTATGGCTTGCACCCGCAAGACATCATCGTCGCGCGCCGGGGCGGGCAGATCGCCGGCGTCATCGCGCTCTGGGACCAATCCGCGTACAAGCAGACCGTGATTCAGCGATACTCAGGCTGGCTCAAGGCCGTTGCTCCGCTCTGGAATTCCAGCGCTCCGCTCTTCGGGCGCAGTCCGCTTCCGCGTCCTGGAGAACTGCTGCGCAGCGCCTACGCGGCGCTGGTTTGCGTCGCCGGTGATGATACGGCGGTCTTCGCTTCCATGCTGCGCGAAATCTACAATCTGGCCCGCGCGCGCGGCTTCAGCTATCTCATGCTGGGCCTGGATGCGCTGGATCCGCTGCTGCCGGCAGCGAAATCCTATTCACACATTCTTTATCCCAGCCGCTTGTATCTGGCTGAATGGTCTGATGGAGGTCATTTGCATGAGCAGCTTGAGCAGCGGCCTGCTTACGTCGACATCGCAACACTCTGAACTAAGTACTGCGCCGCGGATGGTTGGTTGCGTCGTCCCCCGCGATGCAGTTTCGCTTGCCGATCGGGCAGAGATGTACCGCCTGATGGAAACGTACTTCGCCGGCACCAGCCGCCAGCAGTTCGAAGCCGATCTCGGCGAGAAGGAGAAAGTCTTCCTGCTGCGCGACTCTGTTTCATCGCAGATTCAGGGTTTTTCCACCTCCATGCGCCTCTCTGCGAACATTGACGGCCAACACGTTGTGGCATTCTTTTCCGGCGATACGATTATTGCCCGCGAATACTGGGGCGACTCGCTTCTGGCCCGCCTCTGGAGCCGGACGGTTTTTGCTGAAGCCGATCTCATTACTGCAGCCCACCCATCCACACGGGTCTACTGGTACCTGATCTGCTCCGGATATCGCACATGGAGGTTTCTGCCGGTGTTCTTCCGCGAATACTGGCCCAACCTCGGCGCGCCGACTCCGGCTCATCAAAAAAATATCCTGGATACTCTTGGGGAGAGGAAATTCGGCGCGCAGTATGTTCGCTGCGCGGGCGTCGTGCGGCTGCGCTCCGCTACGCCGTTGCGTGACGGTATTTCCGACATCACAGAACAGCGGCTGGCAGATCCTCAGATCGCCTTCTTTGCCCGCATAAATCCTGGACACACAGCCGGCGACGAACTGGCTTGCCTCACGGAAATTAGTCCTAACAATCTCACGCGCGCAGGCCGCCGAATGGTCGGCTCTCCCGTGGGACAGTAGAGGGTTCTATGGCGACAGCGGAAACTTTGCTCCATCCAGCAAAAAGCCGAGCCAGCCTGGGAACCAGAATTTTGTTTTTGAGCGGGCTAGGGCTCCTGGTTTCAGTACCCTATTTCTGGCTGGAACATCACACCTTTTTTTCAGTGCACGTTGTCCAGCCAGGCGCAGTGGATCGCTTCCTGCCGTTTGTTCCTTTCGCTGTATGGATCTATATTTCTCTCTACATTCAATTGTCATTGCCGCTTCTCCTCGGATGCGATGCAGTCCGCCTGCGCCGGATGATCTTTGGCTTCGCCTGGATCAGCATAGTCTCGAACCTGATATTTCTCTTCTGGCCGACAGCGATTCCTGCTTCCTCTTCTGTGGCCTCCAATCTTCCGCTGCGGCTGGTCCAACTTGCCGACACCTCGGGCAACGCACTTCCTTCGTTGCATGCCTCGCTGGCGATCTACTGTGCGCTCTGTTCGGCCGCCCTGCTCAAGAGCAAGCGGCTGCGCGTCTCTTTGTGGATCTGGACCATCCTTATTCTGGCTTCAACCTTGCTGATCAAACGCCATCAACTGGTCGACATCATCGCCGGTTCTTCTATGGGCGCTTTTGCATATTGGGCGCTCTTTCGTACCCGGCCGAAAGAGGCGGCCTATTGTGAGGCCTGGCAAACTACGGTGAGTGCGCGGAAATCACTCACGCACGGTCTTGAAGGCGAGCTGGCGTCGCTGTTGCTTCTCAATTGGCGCAGGCGCGTGCTGGAACTTGTCTCCTTCTTCAGCCTGGCTGCCGCCGGCCTCTGGTGCAGCCTGGCGGGTTGGTCTGGCGGGAGATGGCCCTTGCTGGCACTTGGCGTGGTCACGACCGCGCTCGCCCTGAACGCTTTTGTTTTGCTCATGCATGACGGCATGCACTTCACTCTATTTCGCAACCGCACCTGGAACTGGCTGGGATCAGTGCTGCTGGGCTCCACCTTCCTCATGTCGTTCACTGCTTATCGAATCATGCATACGCGCCACCACCGCTTCCTGGGCGATGCTCGCGATCCCGACGATTATCAAAACTACGTCCATCCGGGAGCAGTGCTCTGGTCTCTTCACTTCATGCGCCTGACTGTAGGCTCGTTGCTTTATCTCGCGCTTATTCCACTGCTGGCTTTGAAATATGGCAGTGATGAAGAACGGCGCCGTGTGCTGGGCGAATATGTATTTCTCCTCGCTGTCTATGGCGCGCTATGGCATCTCGCGCCCGGCCGCTTCCTGCTTCTGGCATGGTTGCTTCCTTTGCTGATTGTCGGCACGCTCACCGCGATTCGCGGCTTTACCCAGCACGGCATCACCGATGCAACCGACCCCTACCTGGCCAGCCGGACAGTCCTGCCCAACCCGGTCATTGGCTTCTTTTTGCTGCATGAGAATTTTCACCTCGAACATCATTTGTTTCCTGAGGTCCCCAGCTACCATCTCCCCCGTCTGCACCGGTTGATCTGGAAGAAATTGCCGCGAGCCGTCTCCAGTCGCGGCTACCTGGCCTTTCTGACCAAGTTTCTTCGCGCGACGCCACGCATGGATGAAACACCCATTGGCCTGGAACATCCAGGCGAAGGACAAGCTTGATCCCGGCGATTGCAAACTCTCTTTGGCTTGGCGCATGCGTGCCCGAATACCGGCGCTTCCGCCGCGCCGCAGCACGCGTCGCGCAGGAGCAGACAACGCTGCTCAAGAGCATTGTGTCGGCAAATGCTGCCACGACATTTGGCCGGGCACACGGCTTTCACTCAATTCGCTCGCCGCAAGATTTCCAGCAGCAGGTTCCGCTACGCCGCTTTGACGACTATCAGGATTGGATCACAAGAATTGCGGCTGGCGAAGATAATGTCCTGACAAAAGAGCGTGTTCGTTTCTTCGAGCCGACAAGCGGTTCTACCGGAGCGTCAAAGCTGGTTCCTTACACTGCAACACTGCAGCAGGAGTTTCGCCGCGGCATTCAGCCCTGGGTGGCCGATCTTTTTCTTCATCAACCTGACCTCATGAATGGGGCTGCGTACTGGTCAGTGAGCCCTGTGGCTACGCGGCAACGTTTTACTTCGGGAGGAATCCCCATCGGCTTTGACAGTGATGCTGCCTACCTTGGGGGATGGCAGCAACGCCTGGTTGATAGCGTAATGGCTGCCCCGGCTGCTCTAAGCCATATATTGGACATGGACATGGTCCGCTATCTTACTCTGCTCTGTCTGGTGAGCTGCCGCAGCCTGAAGCTGATTTCCGTCTGGAACCCGACATTTCTTTCGCTGCTCATGGAATATCTGCCGCGATGGGGCGACGAACTTGCTCATGACCTGAAGCGAGGCACAATCTCGCGTGGGACCAGCAACATACCTCTCCAACTGGGCCCAAATCCGCGACGCGCGCAGGATTTGCGTGCAGCCCTTCAGCGCAACACCGCTGCTGATCGGCACGCGCAACTCTGGCCAGGCCTCCGCCTCATAAGCTGCTGGAGAGATGCAAACGCGGCCGCGCCTTCTGCCATCTTGCAAACGCTGTTTCCGCAGGCAACGATTCAAGGTAAAGGGTTACTGTCTACCGAAGCGCTTGTTTCATTTCCAATGGTTGGTTACAACGATGCAGCGCTCGCCGTGCGCTCACACTTCTTTGAATTTCTTCCGATCGACACTTCAGGCGAAACGGGCAGCCCGCTCTTGCCGGAAGAGATGTCGCCAGACCGGCCATATGAAGTGGTCATCACAACCGGAGGCGGCCTCTATCGCTATCGAACAGGAGACTTGATTGAAGTTACAGGTCATTTTCATGCTTGCCCGCTCATCCGTTTCCTGGGACGGCATGACCACGTCTCAGACTGGTTCGGCGAGAAGCTCAACGAGGTCCACGTTTCACGGATTTTGAGCAAAGTGTTTGCCGATCACGAAATCTCGCCGGCCTTCGCCATGCTGGCCTGCGATACCCGCTCTGCGCCTGGATACGTTCTCTATATCGACACAGAAGCGCCGGACCGCATTCTGAACCTTGTCGCCAGAGAGGTAGAGGATGCTTTTTGCGGCAACTTTCATTACAGCTATGCGCGCCGCCTAGGGCAACTTGGGCCGGTCAGACTCTTTCGCGCGCAGCATGCAGCAGCAAGCTATTTGGAAAATGCCATCGCTTGCAACCAGCGCGCTGGAGATATCAAGCCAGTTGCGCTTGACCGGCGTGACATCTGGTGGAAGGTCTTTCAAGGCGAATTTGTTGCAGAAGAAGCAGCTCAGCCGGTATGAGAGCAGCTTGCACTCTCGCCCGTTGAATCTATTGCTGCCATCCGCCTCCGAGGGCCCGGTAAATCTGCACCAGAGACTGAAGCTCCTGCAACTGCGCCTGCGCAAGAGCAAGTTGCGCAACGAAATAGCGCGTATCGCTATCCAGCACTTCCAGGTAGCTGGTCGCACCGCCCTTGTATCGCATGGACGACAATTTCGTTGCCTCTTCGGCTGAGTTGGTCAGGTGTTCCTGCTCGATGCGGAACTCCTGGCTCTTGCGGTAAGCAATCAGCGCATCAGAGACCTCACGGAACGCCTGTTGGATCGTTTTCTGGTAGAACAGCGCGGCCTCTTCTGTGCGGGCTTGTTGCAGTTTGACGTTGTTCTTGATCCGGCCGCCTTGAAACACCGGCTGAACGGCACTGCCACCGAAAGTCCAGATTCCCGCTGGACCACTAAAGAGACCGGTGAGTGCCGAGCTCTGGTAACCGCCGACGGCTGTCAGAGAGATTTGCGGAAAATACGCAGACTTGGCAACGCCGATCTGCGCATTCGCCGCAATCAGCTCCTGCTCTGCCTGCCGAATGTCGGGACGGCGCTCAAGCAAAGAAGACGGAAGCCCTGCGGGCACTTCCAGCGCATGCGGCTCATCCACCAGCTTCCTTCCCCGAGCGATGGCCTGCGGGTTGTTCCCGATAAGAATACTGATGAAGTTTTCCTGCTGTTCGATCCGCCGCTCGAGATCGGGAATGTTGCCGGCGGCGCCGTAGACCAGTTGCTCAGCCTGTCGCACATCAAGCATCGACGTGGCGCCATGATCGGCAAGGATCTGCGTCAATCGCAGCGAGTCTTTGCGTGACGCCAGCGTCTCGCGCGAAATCTCCAGCTCAAGGTCCAGTTCGCGCAGCTGAAAATACGCCGTGGCTACATCGCTCACCAACGAGCTGATGACCTCGCGCCGCGCCCACTCCTGTGCCAGCAGGCTGGCCCGGGCAGACTCGGTCGCCCGGCGGTATCTCCCCCAAAAATCAATTTCCCATGCGAGCGAGGCGCTGATCTGGTTGGCGGAGGTTTCAATGCTGGGGATCTGGGCTGTGCGCGCGGTGCGCTCATTGATCGCAGCAGCACTTGCATTCACCGTTGGATACTGATCTGCGCGCGTAATCCCGAGCTGCGCTCGCGCCTCCATGATCCTCGCCGCGGCGATGCGCACATCGTAGTTCTGTACCAGCGCGGTCTTGATGAGATCGCGCAGGGCGTCATCCTGGAACGCATCCCACCATTTCTGGTCGCCGAAGGAAGCCGCTTCCGCTTTGGCCGCCTGCTCGGCCGAGACACCTCTGTATTCTGGCGGCACAGTCACGGCGGGCCGCTTGTAATTCGGTCCAACGGTGCAACCTGCGCAAAGGATCACCAGGAAAGCAACGACAAACTTCATTGTTCTCGCCTTCATCTTAGTCATCTCCCTGCGCCGGAAGGGGCGGCGTGTCAGGCGCAACTTTCATTCCTGACTTGGAAAGTTTTTCCACCACTACGAACAGAACAGGAATGATGAACACGGCAATCAACGTGGCCGCCAGCATTCCTCCAATCACGGTTGTGCCCATGATCTGGCGCGCGACTGATCCGGCCCCGCTTGCGGTCCATAGCGGCACGCAGCCCAGCACAAAAGCAAACGAGGTCATCAGAATGGGGCGCAGTCGCAGCCTGGCTCCAGCAAGCGCGGCGTCTACCAGCGGCTGGCCGTCCTCGTAGGCGTCTTTCGCGAATTCTACAATCAGGATGGCGTTCTTTGCCGCCAGGCCAATCAACATCACCAGCCCGATCTGCGAATAGACGTCGGTTTCAATCTGGACCATGAACGGCGGCAAAAACAGACCAAGCACCACGCGGCGCAACCAAAGGACCAGAAAAGCACCGAAGACCGCGACGGGTGTGCTCAGCAATACGCTGAATGGCAATGACCAGCTTTCATACAGGGCCGCGAGGATCAGAAACACCACCAGCAGCGAAAACCCAAAGACGATCGAGGGCGGCACACCTTCCTGGGCTTTCTTTTCCTGGAACGATATGCCCAGATAGTCATATCCCATCTCCGGAGGCATGGTTTCAGCAAACACTTTTTCCAGAGCTTCCATCGCCTGGCCGGAGCTGTATCCGGGCGCAGCGTTGCCGATGATCTGCGCGCACCGGTAGAGGTTGTACCGCATGGTGAATTCTGGGCCGGAGCGAGATTCGATTCGTGTTAATGCCGAGAGCGGCACGCTTTCACCGCGATTGTTGCGCACGTAAAACTGGCCAACGTTCTCCCCCCGGTTGCGAAACTCACCTTCCGCTTCAACATAAACCTGCCACTGGCGCCCAAAACGATTGAAGTAGTTGATGAATGAACCGCCCATGAAGGCCTGAATCGTGCGATAAACGTCTTTGATATCGACACCCTGCTTGAGAGCCTTGTCGCGGTCCACGTCGACAAACCGTTGCGGCACGCTGGGGAGAAATGTGGTGTTGATCTGAGCCAGCTCGGGTCGCTTGCGGGCTGCAGCCAGGAATTTGTTCAGATTGTCGGCAAGGAACTGCACGTCCTTACCTGACCGGTCTTCCAGCACAAAAGTAAACCCGCCTGCAGTTCCCACTCCAGGAATTGCGGGGGGCGAGAAGGAAAAAGCAACGCCCTGCGGCAGGCCAGCCAGCTTGCGGTTCACGCTTTGCCGGATGAACTGATATTGCTCTTCACGCTTCTTGCGGTCCTTCCAGTCTTTCAATGTGACGAAGAAAAATGCGTTGTAGCTGGAGCGGGTAAGGCTCAGGAGGCTGAATCCAACGACGCTGGCTGTCGATTCAACGCCGGGCGTCTTGGCCAGCAAATCTTCGATGTCACGCGCCGTGGCTTCGGTTCTCTGCAGCGACGCAGCGCTGGGTAGTTGCAAGTTCAGATACATATAGCCCTGATCTTCGTCAGGAAGGAAGCTTGAAGGCAGCTTGGCGCTGAAGAAACCTGCGAGCACTCCACACGCAATGAGGATTGCAAAGGCAACCGCGCTCTTACGAACCAGCCCGCCGGCTACGCGAACGTAGGTGTTGGTGGCACGGGCAAAGACCCGATTGAACCAATCAAAGAACCGGCGCAGCAGACCAGTGCTTTTCTCTTTAGGCCTCAGCAGCAAGGCTGAAAGCGCCGGACTCAGAGTAAGCGCATTGAAAGCGGAAAGAATGACCGAAACTGCGATGGTCACCGCAAACTGCTGATAAAGACGCCCGGTAATCCCGGGAACAAATGCCGTCGGAATAAAGACCGCGGAAAGCACCAGTGCGATGCCGACCACGGGCCCGGAAATCTCCTCCATCGCCTTGAATGTTGCCTCTTTCGGCGACATGCCTTCTTCAATGTGGTGCTCAACGGCCTCCACCACCACAATGGCATCGTCGACCACCAGCCCAATCGCCAGCACCAAACCAAACAGCGAAAGTGTATTAATGGAAAAACCGAACAACGGGAAAAGAACAAAGGTCCCGACTAGCGAGACCGGCACTGCTAGCAGCGGAATCAGAGTTGCGCGCCAGCCCTGCAGGAAGATGTAAACCACGGCGATCACCAGAACAATGGCGATCAGCAGCGTCTCAACGATCTCCTTGATTCCTTCCGAAACGGCGCGCGTCGTGTCAAGCGCGATGGTGTAGTCGACGCCTTGAGGCAGTCGCTGCCTCTCCTGGGCCAGGAGCTTCTTGACTCCTTCGGCAGCCTGTACCGCGTTTGACCCCGGCAGCTGATACACGGCAACAATCGCGCTCGGCTTTCCGTTCATGTGCGAGGTGATGGTGTAATCCTGTGCGCCCAATTCAACTCTCGCTACATCCTTGAGGCGCACAATCCCGCCATCCGGCGTTGCCCGGACAACGATCTGCTCAAATTCTTCAGGCGTCGTTAACCGGCCCTGGGCGCGGACCGAGTACGTGAATTCCTGCCCCTTTGGCACAGGTTCGCCGCCGATCTGACCCGCAGGATTCACCGCATTCTGCGACTGGATGGCATTCACAATGTCCGGTACGGTGATACCCAGCTTGGCCAACTGGTCAGGCCGAACCCAGAGCCGCATCGCGTACTTGCCGGCGCCGAATACCTGCACGCTGCCGATTCCCTGCACGCGCGACAGCTGATCATAGAGATTGATGTACGCGTAATTGGCCAGGAATTTCGAATCGTAAACGCCGCTCGGTGAATAGAGGCTGATGAGCATCAACGGCGCAGTCACCGTTTTCTGTACGGTGACGCCGAAATTGGTGACCTCGGCGGGAAGTTGTGAAGCAGCTTGTGTCTCGCGGATCTGGGTAAGGATCAGATCTGTGTTCGGTTCAGTCTTTACGTCGTAGTCGACAATCAGTCTGGTCTCGCCTGTGGATGAGTTGACCGAATACATATAGTTCATGTTGTCGACGCCGCTCATCTGCTGCTCGATGGGCGTGGCAACAGACTGTTCCACCGTTTGCGCATCAGCGCCAATGTAGGTGGTTTGCACCTGTACTTCCGGAGGCGCGATCGCTGGAAACTGCGAGACTGGAAGGGTGACAATGGTGATTGCGCCGACGATCACCGTCAGAATCGAGATTACGATGGCGACAATCGGGCGATTGATAAAGAACTTTGACATGGCTAGCTCCCTGCCTTGCTGGAGCCATCTGTCATGATCTTTACCGGAGCGCCATCGCGTACCTTCATCAGTCCTTCCACCACAACGCGCTCACCAGGCTTCAATCCTTCCGTGACGATCCAGAGCTTCCCCACTCGTTCAGCGACTGTAACTGCGCGAATACTGACTTTGTTGTCATCGCCAACCACGGCGACTTGATGGCTTCCCTGAAGTTCAATGATCGCCCGTTGCGGCACCAGCAGAGCGCCTGACCGGGATTGCACGGAAGCGCGAATACGCCCGTATCCGCCAGGACGAAGAAGATTATTGGGATTGGGAAAGAGTCCCGCGATTCTGATAGCGCCGGTAGCCTGGTTTACTCCGAGGTCAGCAAAAGAGATTCTTCCCGGCTGCTCATAGACCGTACCGTCGGCGAGGATGAGCTGAAGCGGGATACGCCGTCGCTGCTCTTCCACCGTCGCTTCGGTGGGGAACCGGCGATGAAAGTTCGTGAACTCCTGCTCACTGACTGTGAAGTACGCCTTGATGGGATCGACTTGTGAGACTGAGGTCAGAACTGAGCTTGGGCTGACAAGGTTGCCAATCTGCACCTGCGCGATGCCGGCGATCCCAGTCACCAGCGACGTAACCTTCGTCCACTCCAAATTGAGTTGGGCCTGTTCTACAGTTGCCTTGGCTGCCTGCACCTGCGCCTGCGCGCCAAGCTTGGCCTGGATTTCAGTATCCAGCTGGCTTTGGGCGATCGCGCGGGCTTGCGCCAGAGGGGTATCGCGTTCGACGTCGAGTTTGGCCTTGCCCAGCTGCGCTTCTGCCTGCGACAGCTGTGCCTGCGCTTGGTCCAGCGCGGCCTTGAAGAGCCGGGGATCGATCTCAAAGAGAACATCTCCCTTTTTAACAACCGATCCTTCACGATAATTCTGCTTGATGATGTATCCGCTAACGTGCGGCTGGATCTGCGCGTTCACGAATCCATCCAGCGTTGCCACCCATTCGCTGTAGATTGGCGTGTCCTGTTGGATGACCGGCGCGACTTCTACCGCAACCGGCTGGGCGGCCGGCGCAGCCTTAGTGTTGCTGCAAGCTGCTAGCAGTAAAACCAAACTGGCTGGAAACAAGGCCCTGAATACGCTGCGACTTACCAATGCAAAGTTTGACATCTGCAGTGGCCTCCGATTTAGCGCGACATTCTCTCTCAGGATTGGCGTAACTGGCAAGAAAGTTAACCCGCCCGTATGAATCTCTACAGTACGAGCGATGTCCGCTCCCGCGATGTAACTGATCGCATTGGATGCGGGAGCGGATATAAAGGACGCAAAAGAACTCGCTCGGACTTGCGTGCCGACGAAGAGACACGCAAGTCTTGAACCGGAACCAACCGCTGCTTCCGATTCCGCCGCCTGCCTTACCCGCGTTAAGCCGCCCCGCTTTTCGACGACGGCTCTTTGCTCTGCACCAGTGGAACGTCGACCAGATGTTCGCTCAGGAACCAGACCTGCAGCTCGTTGGTCCGAAGCACTTCGCTGACGACAAGGTCATTTGTTCCGTCATCCTCCAACTCTGAGGCACGGCGCGCCAGCGTTCTAGCCTCACCGATGATGATCTGATGAGCATCAATCAAACGCGACAATTGCACCGGCACCTCTTCCCGCCCGCGCGGAGGACGCTCGATCTGCGTTGTCTCCGCCACATCGGCTGCCATCGCCAGGCTGATTCCGCCCAGCAGCTGAATTCGCTCGGCAATCGAATCAACCAGCTCGACCTGCTCGTCAAAGTGTTTGTCGTAGAGCAGGTGAAGTTGATAAAAAGTCGGGCCGGCAACCTGCCAGTGCGACTTTTTGTACAGATCGCGAAGCGTCATTGTGTCAGCGAGCAGTTGGTTCAATTGTTCCGTCATCTCCAGGCGCACCGGCTCCTCGAGTTCCAGAGGCAGTGCATGATTGACCGTTCCGTACGCCTGGATCTCACGCGCACGTTGATGAAGACGCGGCTGAGCGCTGATCGTCCTGGCCGCGTTCCTGTTGCCATTCTTTTTTGCCATTTTCGCTCCTCCTTTTATGAGTGATGGATCGATAAGAATTTTGCAAAGTCTATGGCTGCAACAAACCGCACAGAAGGAAAGCTCCGGCCTTCGCGCGGAAGTGAAGGCCGGGCAGGCAGCTTACGCCGCTGCTTCCTTACGCTGCTTGAAGAATGTCAGTAATTCCTGATTTACCTGGTCCTTGAGGGTTGAACACATGCCGTGAGGCGCTCCGTGAATGACTTTCAACGTGGACCCTTTGACCAGCTTTGCCGAAAGCGGAGCCGAGTCGGCAAACGGGACAATTTGATCGTCGTCGCCGTGGAGGATCAGTGTTGGGACATCAAATTTTTTCAGGTCTTCGGTAAAGTCAGTTTCGGAAAACGCTTTGATGCATTCATAGGCCGCCTTGTGTCCGCAGACCATGCTTTGCAGCCAGAACGAGTCGCGCAAACCTTGTGAGACCTTGTTCCCCGGGCGGTTGGCGCCGTAGAAGGGCGCGCTCAGGTCCTTGAAAAACTGTGCTCGATCTTTGATCACGGCGTCGCGGAGCTGGTCAAACGCTTCCATCGGCATGCCGCCGGGATTGGCAGCGGTCTTGAGCATCAGCGGAGGCACAGCGCTAATCAGGACGGCCATCGCCACACGATCTGTACCATGGCGGCCGATATAGCGTGTAACTTCACCGCCGCCGGTGGAGTGACCCACGTGGATCGCGTCCTTTATGTCGAGCTTTTTCACCAGTTCAGCCAGGTCGTCAGCGTAGGTGTTCATCTCGTTGCCTTCCCACGGCTGGTCGGAGCGGCCATGGCCACGGCGGTCATGGGCAATGCAGCGATAGCCGCGGTCGGCAAGAAAAATCATCTGATCTTCCCAGGCATCCGCGCTCAGCGGCCAGCCATGGCTGAAGACTATGGGCTGGCCCTTGCCCCAGTCCTTGTAATAAATCTGCGTACCATCCTTGGTGGTAATCGTCGGCATGAGTTTTCTCCTTATGGTTATGACTTGTGGTTTGAGGAATGATTCAGCCTCGACTTATGCCTGAAATGGTTTTGCCAATTCACGATTCGCGATCGTACCGAAGCGGTCGTGCGATGGCTGGGCAGTCTTGAATGTGACCTTCTTTGCGCTGTAGTGACGCAACCGGAATAATCAAGACCATCAGCATAGATCGCCGGCGCATGTTGCGCCGCGCTACAACCGCAAGTTTTATTTCGGCTTGTCGCAAATGAGCTGGGCGACTTAGAAAAAAACAGTGAACCACTGAAACGAATAACGCCTAACACGTTAATGTTACGCCTGAGGCCGTGGGAATGGGATTGCCAGCTCGCAAAAATCGCGGGCAGCTGGTTCGATCAGGAGCTTTTCATCACTTTTTAATTTTTCTTAGATGGAATTCAACACCGGACTGCATTTCTACAGAGAAGAAGCGGTAGAGCCGCAGCTGCTTTAGGTGACTCTACCGCCTGGCATCATTCAGGACTGCATGATTTTGCACCCACGATGTTGCCGAACCTTCCTTCGGCTCGGGATTCCGGCTGGCATCATGAAAACGTCATGATGGGACGTACTTCAATGGTTCCGAATCGCGCCCCTGGAATTTTGGCAGCCATCTTGCTAGCCTCATCAATGTTGGCCGCCTCCACCAGATAAAAGCCACCGAGTTGCTCCTTGGTCTCCGCAAACGGACCATCCGTGATGGCAGGCTTTCCATTGCGTACACGCACGGACTTCGCCGTACCGGTTGCCTGCAACGCATTCCCGCCTTTGATGTTTTTGGCAAACTCCTTGCCAAACGCCTGATATTCGCCCATCTCAGCTTCGTTATAGCCCTGGCTGAAGCGCTTCTCGTTTTCATAAATCAGCAGCAGATATTGCATGTTCATCCCTCCTACCGTATGACGTCTGAAGATACGCCGATCGACCGTAGCAGATTGGAAAATCTTAGCGCAGTCATGGGGGTGGTTTAGCAAGAGTCAGCTTAGCAAGAGCCCAAGACGTCCAGCTTTGTTCGGCAGTGCGGCTGGAAAATGCGCTGGCGCGTGAGACGGTTGCTCCAATCTAAGCCGGCAGAAATGAGGTGGAACGGGGCAAGGGCCGTCACTGACCTGACGGCCCGCGTGTCCCGACCCTTGACTAACGAAGAGGAGGGGATTCCCAAGAGAGCGGAACGTTGCTTCTCTTCGC
This sequence comes from Candidatus Angelobacter sp., assembly GCA_036557225.1. GTDB lineage: Bacteria > Acidobacteriota > Terriglobia > Terriglobales > Acidobacteriaceae > Angelobacter. The sequence continues at coordinate 7,298 of DATBHX010000029.1, read as the reverse complement.
GTTACTGATGCTGCGCTGCCGGGGCCGCCTTGCTGGTGGCTGCGGTCAGCTGCTCAATCAGAGGCTTGGCCTCTTCCGGCGTGGTAATGCCCTGACCTTGTATGATCTGGTCGACACTAACCTTGTCGCCATAAAGGTTCTTGTTGGCATCGCCATCCACGCGCAGTGAAGCACCCGACAGCGAAACGCCGCCAAATACTCCGCGCGAGCGAGAATACGAAAGCATCTGCGCTTTCATCGTCCCGGTCGTCGAGGCCTCAGCCGTCCGGCCCACCGGGCCCGCAGCGATGCTTGCATCCGCGCCCAGCTTGACTTTGCTCTTCATCACAGAACGGGCGCCCCCTTCGTTCAGCACCAGGATGACAAAGTCAGTTCCTGATCCGCCGATCTGGAAACCGACGCTGCCGCTCTCTGTGGCCATCATCGATGGCGGACTCCACGGCCCTTTGAAGTCGTTTCCCTGACGGCAAGTCATCACACCGCGTCCATAGCTCGCTCCGATACCGAGAGCAGCCTTCTTGACGCCGGGAATCACGATGACACACTTTGAGCCGTCCAAAACGTTCCCCGGAATCCCCTTATCGGGCGCCTCCAGAATCTCTTTCAGCACGTTGGAAGCTTCCTTGATTCTGTCCCGCTCTTTCTCTCCTGAATCTGCCCACACAATGGAAGCAAACAGACCCAGAAAAGCAACCACTACGCCCACAGCTCTCTTCATTTTGAACCTCCGAGCGACGCGCAGAGCCCAGGAACTGCCGCGTTCCGGTACTCGCGCTGCTTTGACTTAAGAATCGGTTGTACAAAGGATGGGTTGCCCTCCCACGCACGCGAACTGGCTCGCGCCGCTGTCGCTTTTTCGCCCCGGGAAACAGAAAGTCACTGCTTTTGAATTCTTCGCACCCGCTATACTGATGGTTCATTTTTGTCGGACAAATTCAACAATGAGCACCGAAAGTAAGCTGCTGCACGAAGCAATCCAGGAAGCCAGGCTTGGCCTGTCGACAGGCGGGATCCCGATCGGATCAGTTCTGGCTGAAGCGAACGGCAACATCGTCGCCAGAGGACATAATCTGCGAGTGCAAACCGGAGATCCTACCGCGCACGCTGAGGTGGTATGCCTCAGGAATGCCGGCCGCCGGACAGACTGGCACAACCTCATCCTGGTGAGCACTCTAAGCCCGTGCATCATGTGTACCGGCGCAACCCTGCTGTACAAAATTCCCCGAGTCATCATTGGCGAACACACAACATTCCTTGGCGCCGAAGACCTCTTTGCCGCGCGTGGCGTGAAGTGTACGGTAATGGACGATCCGGAATGCATCGAGCTGATGCAGACTTTTATTCGCAACAACCCTTCGCTGTGGCATGAAGACATTGGCGTCGCAACGCCATAGAGCCGTGTTGATATATCGTGCCACTGTCGAAATCCTGGCGTCCGCAAGGTCTCTGATCAGCTGATTTGCCTGCGCCGTTTCGAAAGCGTAATAATAGCCAGCATCCAGACAGCGAAACTTTCGCGGCGAGCAGCCTGCAGGAGCGCAATCCGAACATGGCAACGTCCGTTTTCAGCGGCCCGAAGGAAGCAGCCATTCTGCTCGACTCCACCGGCCAGCGCGGCCGGGTTGTGATCTCAAAATCTCCGTTTACCGTCGGTCGCTCAGAAGAATGCGATATCAGCATTGCCGACGTGCGGGTCTCGCGTGTTCATGCCCGGTTTGTATCGGAAAATGGCGCGTATTTCATTGAAGATGCCGGCAGCCGCCATGGCACGTTCGTCAACGGCGCCCGCTGTGAGCGCACGCTGCTAAAAAATAACGACGAGATCAGACTGGGAGCAGCTGCCAGAATGGTGTTCCTCTACGGAGATCCGCCGGGCAGCGCCGCTAATATGCTGCTTACCCGGCTGGCCTCCAGCGCTGACAGCTCTGACCTGGAAAAGCTTCGCCTGTTTCTTGAAGCCGCGCGCAATCTCAGCAGCAGCCTGGTGGTGGACGACGTATTGCGCAACATGCTCGGCTATGCCTTGAAAATCACACGGGCTGAGCGCGGATTTGTGTACTTGAAAGACAAAGCGGGTGAGCCGGCGCTGGCCTGTGGCCTGGACAGCGGCGGCCTGCCTCTGTCTCGCGATGCCAACGTCTCTCACTCCGTGGTGCGTGAAGCCATGGTTTCGGCCCAGGAATTCATTACCGGAGACGCCAGCCGGCAAAGTGCGCTGGCAGCACGGGAGAGCATCCTTTTCAACGAACTGCGAACTGTGATCGCCATCCCGCTGCGCACGCGTCGCGGCGCCAGCGGTTCCATGGTTGTTGATGAAGCCGATGGCGTCCTCTATCTTGACAGCCGTTTGGTCTCGCGCAACATCTCCAGCGTTAGCCATGAAGTGCTGCGCGCACTTGCCAGCGAATGTGCGGCCGTACTGGAGAGCGCAAAGCTGGTGGCTGCAGAGCAGGCGGCGCAGCAATATCGCCAGGAAATGGAGATTGCAGCCTCCATCCAGCGCAGCCTGGTGTCCATGCCTGCAGCCGAGAGCGATTTTGTCCGCATTTTTGCTGAGAGCATACCGTGCCGGGAGGTTGGCGGCGATTTCTTCGACATTGATGTTTCGCCGGAGATGGTTACCGTAATCGTGGCCGACGTTTCAGGAAAAGGCATCTCCGCCGCGCTGCTGGCCTCCGTGATTCATGGCATGTTTCACTCCCTGATCACCGGCGGCGCCAGCCTGGTAAGCGCTGTGACCTCCATCAACCGCTTTCTGTGTTCGCGCGTCGCCGGCCAGAAGTACGCAACCTTGCTGGCCGCGCAGCTCCGGCGCGACGGCACGCTGCAGATCGTAAATTGCGGCCATGTTCCCGCGTTGATCGCCCATGACGGCTCAGTAAGCCTGGTGACTGACGGCGATACGCCCGTCGGCCTGATTCCGAAGATCGGCTTTCATATGATCGAGCGGCAGCTGCCGGCAGGATCACGGCTGTGCATCCTTACCGACGGAATTACTGAAACGGAAGACCCATCGGGCGCTGAGTTCGGGACGCGTAGCGTGGAGGAGTGCCTCTTTGCCTCGGAACCGATCCTCAGCGTGATGAACAAAGTGCGCGCTTTTTCCCATCACCAGGAAGCGCAGGATGATCGCACGATTGTTCTGCTGGAAAGAACACGCTAGAACCCACTTTTTCCCTTCGCACTCTGCGTTCTGGGGTATATTGTCGAAGCTTTTATCTTGAGAGGTTGGAATGTCCAGAATTGTGCGCGGCGGTTTGATCCAGGCCAGCAACGTGCTCGGCGCGAACCAGCCGCTGGAAAAAATCAAGAAAGCGATGATCGAAAAGCACCTGAAGCTGATCGAGCAGGCAGCGAAGAAGAAGGTCCAGGTGCTGTGCCTGCAGGAAATCTTTTACGGGCCTTACTTCTGCGCGGAGCAGAACACACGATGGTATGAGCTCACCGAGCCGGTGCCTGACGGCCCGACCGTCAAGCTGATGCAGAAGCTGGCGGCAAAGCACCGCATGGTGATCGTGGTCCCCATCTATGAAAAAGAGATGACTGGTCTGTACTACAACACCGCTGCGGTGATTGATGCCGACGGCAAATATCTCGGCAAGTATCGCAAGCACCACATACCGCAGGTGGCGCCGGGATTCTGGGAGAAGTTTTATTTCACGCCGGGGGACACGGGCTATCCAACTTTCCAGACCAGGTACGCCCGCATCGGAGTTTACATCTGCTATGACCGCCATTTCCCGGAAGGCGCACGCATTCTGGGCATGAACGGCGCGGAGATCGTCTTCAACCCTTCGGCGACCGTGGCCGGGCTTTCCGAATACCTGTGGGAGCTGGAACAGCCCGCGCACGCCGTGGCCAATGGCTATTTTGTCGGAGCGCTGAACCGTGTGGGCCGCGAAGCGCCATGGAACATCGGCGAATTCTACGGCAAGAGCTACTTCTGCAATCCGCGGGGCAAGATCATTGCCCAAGCCAGCCGGGACAAAGATGAACTGGTGGTCGCCGATCTCGATCTTGACATGATTGCCGAAGTGCGCAATGTGTGGCAGTTTTATCGCGATCGCCGTCCTGACAGCTACGAGCCGCTGGTTGCACAAACAGGTAAGCCAGCCGGAACGTAAACGTTACCACTGATGAACACTGATCATTGATTCAACACAAGTCAAGCAAAGATAGATTCGCCTTGCCAAAACCTATGTCCACCACGCCATCAACAGCAACCAGCGAAAGCGCGATCCAATCCAGTTCTCTCTACAACGCTGACCTGGCCCCGGTACCGCCCGAACGGCGTACCTGGACCACGTATAACTACGCGGCGCTTTGGGTGTCGATGTCAGTGAATATTCTCACCTATATGCTGGCGGGCGGGTTTATTCAGGGCGGCATGAACTGGAAGCAGGCCGTGCTGACCGTTTTGATCGGCAACACCATTGTGCTGGCGCCGATGCTGCTGAACTCGCATCCGGGAGCGCGTTACGGGGTGCCTTTTCCTGTGCTGGCGCGCGCGTCCTTCGGGGTGCTGGGAGCCAACGTTGCCGCCGTACTGCGCGCCATGGTCGCGTGCGGCTGGTTTGGCATCCAGAGCTGGATTGGTGGCGAAGCGATCAACATTTTGCTGAAAACTGTCTGGCCGGCCTGGGGGCAGAACCCGTATGGCACTGCGATCTGCTTCATGGTTTTCTGGGCCATTAATCTGCTGGTGATCCTCAAAGGCATTGAGTACATCCGCTTCCTGCAGGGCGTGAGTGCTCCGATTCTTTTAGGCGTTGGATTACTGCTGCTCGGTTGGGCATGGAAGAGCGCCGGCGGCTTCGGGCCCATGCTGGCTGCGCCTTCAAAGTTCAAATCGACCAGCGATCTCCTGAAGTTCCTGATTCCCGCTCTCAACGGGACCGTCGGCTTCTGGTCGACGGTCTCACTCAATATTCCCGACTTCACTCGTTTCGCCAAGAACGAACGCGGACAAGCCATCGGACAAGCCCTGGCGCTCCCACTGACGATGACACTTTATTCGTTTATCGGCGTGGCTGTGACTTCGGCCACAGTGGTGATCTACGGCACATCGATCTGGGATCCGGTACAGCTGCTCAGCCGCTTCCATTCGCCCATCGCGGTGATCATCTCATTGCTTGCGATTTTGCTGGCGACCCTCAACGTCAACATCGGCGCCAACGTGGTTTCACCGGCCAACGATTTCTCCAACCTGTGGCCGCGCAAAATCTCTTTCAAATTGGGCGGCGTGATTACCTGCTTCATGGGCATCGCTATGATGCCGTGGAAGCTCCTCGCCAATCACAAGACCTTTATCTTTGGCTGGCTCGGCGGCTACGCAGCTGTGCTGGGGCCGGTGGCGGGAATCATGATCTGCGACTATTTCCTGGTCCGCCGGAAGCGGCTGCTGGTAAACGATCTTTACCTGCGCGGTGGACAATACGAGTACAACAGCGGATTCAACTGGCGGGCCATCGCTGCGCTTTGCCTGGGAACCGCTGTGGCGCTCGCAGGGCTGGTAATTCCCTCAATTCGATTTTTGTACGACTACTCCTGGTTCGTGGGATTTGTAGTGGCGTTTGGAACGTATTGGGCTTTGATGACTTCTAAAGCGACCACGGCAGGGAGCACTGTTTAAGAACCGGAGTCTGGGAGACCGCCCACCAGATGAAGCGCTTCTTCATACCCGCCACCAAAATCCACTCTCGTAATCTCGCGGAGTCTGTACGAGCAAAGCTCCCTGTCCCAAACCGCATCCGGGCCGATTTCCAATAGAAACACGGTGCTGTTGTTTATGGTCGCCACGCGTCCGATGTGGCACACATCCGCATCGATCCGCTCACGATGGATCGTAATTAACGGAAAAGCATCGTTAGCGGTCCGCAGCAGATTGGAAATGTTGCTCAAGTCAATTTTTGGCTTTTCCGCTAACCACTCACCGCGCTTATTCAGCACTGCCTCGGCAAACGCGGCGTATTTCGCGGGCGCCTGAAGCCGCCGTACATCGGCGATCCGAAGACAGGCAAAGCCATTAAACCAAAACTCGTCATTGACCACCGCCAGCAAAAAAAATTGTGGGCCCACGTCCAGAACATAACCCTCAAAACTCCCGGGTTCAAAAGGACGGTAAAATTTCACAAACATACTCTCGCCGTATGCATGCAAAAGTCGTGATCGAACAGCGCCAGATGATCTGCCTGTCATGCACCAGATGCCTTCCCTCCTGCCAAAAGCTCATCCATGCTGCACTGTGGGCTCTTCCCTTTTGCTTCCTGTAGTTGCTTCCAGCTCATGTGCGGCCGTCCGGTCTCGACCTGAACCATGGTGATGCATTCAGGCACCGGGCAAACCAGCGCGCACAGATTGCAACCAACGCACTCGTCTTCCAGAACGCGAGGAACATGCTTCAGTTCGACGCCGTGGCGCAGGTCGCCACGAGGACGCTCTTCCACACGGATGCACTGGTGCGCTCCGTCTTCGCAGGCGATATAACAAAGGTTGCAGCCGATACATTTCTCCGCATCGATCCTGGCGATGATTTTGTAATTCAGATCCAGATTGCCCCAGTCCTCAACACGATCAACCGACTTGCCAACTAACTCCATCGGCGAGTTCAGACCTTTGGCGCGCAGATAATCTTCAAGGCCATCAATCATGTCCCGCACAATTCGAAAGCCGTAATGCATAGCTGCGGTGCAGACCTGGACCGAGGTCGCGCCGAGCAGCATGAATTCCACTGCATCACGCCAGTTGCCGATGCCGCCAATGCCGGAAATCGGAATCTTGACATTGGGATGCTTGGCCACGGCTGAGACCATATGCAACGCAATCGGCTTGACCGCTGGACCGCAATATCCGCCGTGACTGCCCAGACCGCCGACGCTGGGCCGCGGCGCATAGGTATCCAGGTCCACGCCGACAAGGCTATTGAAGGTGTTCACCAGTGAAACAGCATCAGCCCCGCCGGCCTTGGCTGCAACGGCCATGTGGGCCACGTCGGTCACGTTGGGCGTCAGCTTCACGATCACGGGCGTGCGCGCCACCTCCTTGACCCAGCCAGTGATCATCGTGGCATATTCAGGGACTTGTCCTACGGCTGCGCCCATACCACGTTCACTCATGCCGTGCGGGCAGCCAAAGTTGAGCTCCAGCATATCGGCGCCTGAATCTTCCGTGCGGCGCACAATGTCATGCCAGCTTTCGCGCTTCGATTCCACCATCAACGAAGCTACGACCGTGTGCGCCGGAAACCGCTTCTTCACCTCGGTAATTTCGCGCAGGTTCACCTCGATGGAACGGTCACT
>DATBHX010000028.1:0-63981 GCA_036557225.1 Candidatus Angelobacter sp. | reverse complement strand
CCAGGAAAATCCTCTAAGGAGAATCGAGGTACCCGTACCACAAACCGACACAGGTCGACAAGTTGAATATACTCAGGCGCTCGGGTGATGGATTGTTCAGGAACTAGGCAAATTAACTCCGTAACTTCGGGAGAAGGAGTGCTCTCCAGCAATGGGAGCCGCAGCGAATAGCTTCAGGCGACTGTTTAACAAAAACACAGGTCTCTGCAAAGTCTAAAACGACGTATAGGGGCTGACGCCTGCCCGGTGCCGGAAGGTTAAAGGGAGAGGTTAGCCGCAAGGCGACGCTTCGAACTGAAGCCCCGGTGAACGGCGGCCGTAACTATAACGGTCCTAAGGTAGCGAAATTCCTTGTCGGGTAAGTTCCGACCTGCACGAATGGCGTAACGATCTGACGACTGTCTTAACAATCCGCCCGGCGAACTTGTGGTTCCGGTGAAGACGCCGGATGCCCGCATCAAGACGGAAAGACCCCGTGCACCTTTACTATACCCTATCAATGAACTATGGGGTGCTCTGCGCAGGATAGGTGGGAGGCTTTGAACCCGGGTTCTCGGACTCGGGGGAGCCAGCGGTGAGATACCACCCTGAGCATTCTGTGGTTCTAACTTACTCCCGTTACCCGGGAGAAGGACATTGGTAGGCGGGTAGTTTGACTGGGGCGGTCGCCTCCTAAATTGTAACGGAGGCGCTCGAAGCTTGGTTCAGGAGGCTTGGAAATCCTCCATTAGAGTGCAAAGGCATAAACCAGGTTGACTGCGAGACCAACAAGTCAAGCAGGTGCGAAAGCAGGACTTAGTGATCCGGTGGTTCTGTATGGAAGGGCCATCGCTCAACGGATAAAAGGTACGCCGGGGATAACAGGCTGATCGGAGTCAAGAGTTCACATCGACGCTCCGGTTTGGCACCTCGATGTCGGTTCATCGCATCCTGGAGCTGTAGAAGGTTCCAAGGGTTAGGCTGTTCGCCTATTAAAGCGGTACGTGAACTGGGTTCAGAACGTCGCGAGACAGTTCGGTCCCTATCTGGTGTGGGCGTAGGAGATTTGAGAGGGCTTGTCCTTAGTACGAGAGGACCGGGATGAACGAACCTCTTGTGTTCCAGTTGTCGTGTCAACGGCATGGCTGGGTAGCGAAGTTCGGTTGTAATAAACGCTGAATGCATATAAGCGTGAAGTACTCCTCAAGATGAGATCTCCCAACCCGTAAGGGAAATGAAGGGCGCAGGAAGACCACCTGCTTGATAGGCATGGAGTGTAAGGCCAGAAGCGCAAGCGAATGACCTCAGCTTACATGTACTAATCGCCCGTTCGGCTTGACCATAAAATTTACTCAGAGTATGCGCGCCTTGGCGCGCTGCACTTGGCAAAAATGGCAAGCGCCTTAATGTAGTTATGAAGTGAAACTCAATCTATTCAGTTGTGAGGTTTCGTCCTCACGTTCTTTGACAGGCTTTGGTCCTTCCAATGTGCAAGGACCCTTTGCGCGCAACACGATGTAGAACCTGACTCGCGCCGCGCATTGATCAAAATCAGCAATTGGCAAATAGCAGTTAGCAATTAGCTCCTGCTGCCAAGGGTACCCATGAGAACGTGACCCTTAAAAGAATCGAGCTAAGGGCTAATTGCTAATTACTAATTGCCGCGCCGAAGGCGCGATAAATTTGCGGTGATCTTACCGCGGGGGTTCCACCCGTTCCCATCCCGAACACGGAAGTTAAGCCCCGCAGGGCCGATTGTACTGTACGCGAAAGTGTGTGGGAGAGTAGGTCGTCGCCGCATTAAAAAATAGAGGCTCGATTCAGAAATGAATCGAGCCTTTTGTGTTTTTGCGCAAGCTTCGTATCAGGGCCTCGGCTTTAGCCGGGCGTAAAGATACCCCAAGCCCCTGTCATCCTGAGCGAGTATGGAAGGATCCCGCAAGGCGGGAGACTGAAGACGAGCCGAAGTTGAGCCGTTCTGCGGGCGTTTGAGCCCGCAGGCGAAATCCCGAGCTAAGCGAGGGAGCTCCGAAGGATCCCGAGAACGCTCAAGTCTTAAAGGCCGATTCAGGGAGTTCGCACCGAGAATCTTCCCACAGCAACACGCCATCGCGAGTGCCGGTATTCCGCGAAGGACCTGCGTCTCTCTACCTTGCCTGGCTTACTGCGAGGCTTTCGCACTTCTTGGAAACCACCTCTTTGTGTCCATCGCCCATCGCTTGCAGCTTCTCGCTGATTTCGGCCGGTACGTGAATTCTTGTTGTTGAGCAAGTCAACCAGGTATCCGTCGTGGCATTCGTCTGCGGGTTGCGCGTAAATTCCAGAGTCCACTTTGGCCCCCGTGGTGGAAAGAATTCTTCGCGCACTTCATACTTGTCATTATTGAAAAAATAGTGCGTCATCCCGTCTGGCGACTGTACATCTGTCTGGCGGATGTTGCCGGCGGCATCCTCGTGATACGTTGCGGCGAAGATCTGGGCTGAATTGCCAAAATCTACCTTCTGCCACTTAAAGCGGTTCTTTTCGTCATAGCGATTGATTACCGTAAACTTGTATTTTCCAGGGGAGGTCTTTGAGTCCTTCTCGCCAACCCAGATCATGTTGAAGTGGTTGTCGTATCGGAATTCGTCGATCTCGCCGCGCCAGGTTTGCGCTTTTTTGAGCCAGCCCGCCGGATCATATTCGTAGTTCACCCAGTGCCCGGCATCGTCTTCCGCGTGCGTGATGCGCCCAGCCTGGTCATTGGTTACAGCGATAAAGTGTTGATGCGGAGAAGTGATCCGCACAATGTTGCCATCGCGATCGCGCTTGATACTCACCTTTTCGCCCTTGCGCCGGATTTCCGAGACACCGCACTGCCCCGGATGGATGGTGGCTGGCGAACACCCCAGCACGGTGAATTCAGTGCCATTCATCAACCTGACGGTCCAGTTTCCCTTTTCCCAGAAGATGATGGAGCCTAGATACTCGTTCGGCGCAGTCGTGTTCTTGAACACCGCTTCGGCGAAACCGATACCTGGCGTTATGCGCTCGTAGCGAATTTGGGAGCCATCAGCTTGTGCCAGCGCAACCCAGGAAAATCTCTTTCCGTCTCCGATGATGAACATGTCATACGAGGTGCTGGCGCCGATGCCGAACGACCGCGAACGATCATCCATGTTCGTTTGTGTGCGAAAAAAATTGAGCGGAATTGAATCCTCAACAAAAAGGTCAGGATATTCCCGATGATACATTCCGGTTACTAAATCAAACGGGTCCGCATCGCTTAACCCCATCACAGGCACTTCACGAGATGGCCCTGACTGGGCAAACTGCGCAGCGGCGGGTGAATATGTAAAGGCTGTGAATAAATAGAGATAGACAAGCGAAGCAACAATTCTACGCGACATGGGCCAACTATAGCCCAAAACTACAAACCCTATTCCGGAGACGTTGAATCGGAAGTAGTAGCCCGTGTGAAAATTTAACCCGCAAGCATCGTTGCTTCTGCTTCCTCACGCCTCGCCCACCTACTCAAACACAGAATCTTTCACCGGCTCGCCTGTTGTCATCTTGCTCACCTCGAAAATCACATCGCCTTCAGGGCGCCGAATTGCGATGACAAAAGGCAGTTTGATGCCGTCCTGTTCTCGATAATCGCGGAAAATACTCTCAACCTTGTAGACAGTGTCGGTCTCCTTTTGTCTATCCCGGATCCGCCCGATGTGGTCTATCCGCACCAGGAGAAATGTTTCCCGATCGTAAAAACAGACAAAAGGGTCCCCGCCTTTTTTAGGCATAAAGCGCAGCCCGTATGCCGGTCTCTTGTCCACTTCTCCGATGCCGATCAGCTCGATGTTATAGGAACAGCAGAAATCCCAACGCAGCAGCATTTGCCAGGCATGCTCCACCATCCATGCGTGCACGCCCTTAACCACGCACCATGTGCACGGCTCATCCGGTCCCTTCGCTCCGGGGCGCTCGCTGGCTGCCTGAACGCCCCGCCTTCTACGATTACCTGTCCAGATTACCCCGCGGCCGCTCATTCCCACCTCCAGCATGTTGTCGTGGGGGGCCTTATACGAGAACTTGTAGTCGCCTAGATGTGTGCCGTTCAGACGGAAACCGCCGCTTGCCACCAGGGTCTCAAGTGCTTTGTGTGCCTCCAGCCCTCCGGTCGCGATCAGGTTTTTCTCGAGGATCTCTGCCGCGCTGATCCTGCCTGGGGTTGGGCCGGTTTCCTGGCCATGAAAGGGGATCGATAGGGTCAGCAGTAACAAGAAGAGAATGCGCATGGAAAACCTGGTCATGCAGTCAACAATATCGCAAACGGGTTTGCCGTAGAATCGGCGGATTACCTGACATGACGTTGTCTAGTCGCGCCTCCCAGGGCCGTGAATCATATGGCACAGCCGCCCCGGCTCTGCACAAGGCAATATACTGGACCGCAGACGCCGTCTCCCGCGCAGGTAGAAGAGCGGCCCTTGAGGGCGCCGCGAAGGCAAAACCCCCAACCCCTGTCTTCCTGAGCGAGCCCGCGGGAGCGAATGCGACTAAAGGGCGAGTCGAAGGATCCCGAGAATATTTGAGTCTTAAATGCCGATTCAGGAAGTTCTAACGAGAAATCCATCCCCGCTGTTCTGACCTCTGGTGTTGCGCGAAGGATTCGCTCCGCTGCATACTGTTCTGCAAAATTCCTTTGGCCAAGCGTTCTTTCTTTGGTGCCACGGTAGACTCTCCGAACAAGAGGATCCATGCAACGCACACGACGCATTTTCCTGCGCAAAACTTACGGGTTGCTTCTTGCCATCACACGTCTCTTCACCCTGAGCGCGAATGCCACCGTACTTGATAGAGTCACTATTAAGTGTCCTATCTGCGGTGAGGTGAATAGCTTTTACGGTTTTGCAGGCTGGGGTGGCTACCTCTATTACTACCCTTCAAGATTTCAAATGGTTTTCTTCCCTCATACTTATCCCACATCCCTTTGGACGTGCAAGAAATGCCACTACACGGCTTGGATTGGCGACTTTCAGGATTTTCCGTCTGAGAAAGCCGCGGCTGTGCGCAAGGCGCTCAAGGACGCTCCTGTCATCCCGGAATTTGCGAACTATGAGGAGGTGCCGATGGCTGCCCGTCTGGCTGTTGCGGAACGCATTTACCGCGAACTCGGCAAGGATGATCTCTTCTGGAGTTACTTTTACCAGGTTAAGGGCTATCATCTCGGAGTTTGCAGCCAGGCCGAAGAGGCAAAGCAGGCGCGGCTCCAGGCGGCAGATATGCTCAAGCGGTTAGTGGGTGGTCCCCAATTTGCAGGCCGCAAGAAAGACCTGCTTATCGCTCTCGCTGCCATGCGACATTACACCGGCGATGATCACACCGCGCTGGAGACGCTCGCAGTGGCTGCTACGCTGCCGAATCCCCCCGGCGCTGACAGCAAGAGCGATGATTCCTTCCTCGATAAGCTTATTGCCGAATACAGGGAGAAGATTAAATCCGGATCCGTCCCTTCGGACGAACACAGTGTGAATCTGTTTCCTGGAATCATGGGGAAGCACGCAATCGAATCGGGGGGTCAGGATCAAATTTGGGCTGTTCGCGCCTGTGGGAAATAAGGTTTCTGCTTGGAGATCCGAATCGTCAGAAATCCGTATTATCGAGAGCGGAGCCACCATGAAATCCCACCTGCTGCGATTCAACGGCGCTGTCGAGCGCGACCCGGCCATCGATGCCTGGATGAACGAGCATAGGGGCGAATTGGGAGCCATCGCGCGGCATTGGTTTGATGTCATGCGCAAGTGCGGCGACGAAGTCCGCGAGCTCTTGCATGACGGTTGTCCGACTGCATGTCTGGGAGACGCTCCCTTCGCCTACGTCAACGTCTTCACTTCGCACGTGAACGTAGGATTCTTTCACGGCGCAGCGTTGCCCGATCCCGCCCGCCTGTTGCAAGGCGCCGGCAGGTTCATGCGTCATGTGAAACTCCAGCCGGGAACAACCACCAATACGGCAGCGCTGAACCGGCTCATCGCCGCAGCGTACTCTGATATAAAGGCCCGAGTCGAGCATGGCTGAAATTTGCTACCCTGTCTGCCTATGATTCACTTCGCTCTCATACTCCTCACTTCTCTGTTGCTCCCGCAATCCCAGGCCAACATTGAAACTTTTCGCCGTACTGTTCAGCTCGACAACTTTTCCCTTGACGCTATTCTCACCCGGCCCGCATCCCCCGGCAAACATCCGGCGGTCTTCATCATCGGTGGCCTGGGCTGCTACTCGCTCGACAATCTCAAGCCCGACGATCCCTACCGGCGCCTGATCGACGGCCTGACCGAACGTGGCTTCGTTACCATGCGGGTCGACAAAAATGGCGAAGGCAAAAGCGGCGGTCCGCCCTGTGACTCGCCGCAGTCTGATCTGCAGCTCGCCGTGCGCCGCTCCATCGCAGGCCTGAATGCTCTGGCCGGCTGTGACTTCGTCGATCGCGACAGAATTTTCATCTTTGCTCATTCCATTGGCCCGCTCGAAGGTGTGTTGGTCGCTCAGAAGCTGAGCTTTCACCCGCGCGGCTTTCTTGCCGTCGAAACCATTGGCCGCACGTGGATGGAATACATGCTTGACAACGCGCGCCGGCAGACTCTGATTCTCGGCCACGGTTACGACGAAGCCGACCGCGCCGTCCGCATTACCGAGCGCTGCCAGCACCGCTTCTTAATCGAAAAGCAGACACCCGAGCAGGTGATCAAAGAAATGCCTGACTGTAAGGACTCGGTCAATACCTTTGGCGTTTCTGCCGCTTATCTTCGGCAGATCGCGGCCCTTGACCTTGCCGCCGAATGGAAAAACGTCGACCTGCCTGTGCTTGTGACCTATGGCACCTCAGATCCCACCACCTCAGCCGAGGAAAGCCGCTATCTCGTGCAGATGATCAACAGCTTTCATCCCAGCCGGGCCGAATATATGGAATTTGCCGGCATGGGACACGGGCTGGACCGTGCTCTTTCTCCGCGCGCATGGCTTGAATCCATTCGCAAGCAGCAGCACGGAGAGTTTGACAGCGACTTTCTGAATCGAGTTGTGAGCTGGATGCAACATCTCGCCGACGAGTCCGCACGCTGAAACAAACGTGGGAATAAACCAGGACCGGTCTACTTGAAGCCGGCGCGTTGTCATTCAGCGAACGCCGGAACAACCGTCAATCACCAGCGCGAAGAGTATCGCCAGCAGAGCCGACAGAATGACAGTCCAACTGATACAGCGTGTCCACGTGATCAGCATCGGAGCCAGGCTCTTTTCGATTGGGTTCGAGTTTGCGGATTGAGTGTGCGTCATGGCCGTTTACCTCTTCTGGGACTAACTAGAGCAGGCGAGACGCCAACCTCTAAGCTATTGATATCATGATGGTTATAGAAGGCGCAGTGTCGCTCGATTGTGGCCGGCAGGGGACACTGTAGACGCTCAGACACATGAGTCGCTGAAAGCTGAAAGCAGATCGCTGAAAACTAAAAGAGCCAGGCTCCCTTTCGAGAACCTGGCCGCGTTGTCACCGCTCGAGACTGCGGATCTGTTATTGCTGCGGATTGCTTACTGGAGTGGGCTGCGCCACCGGCTCGCTCACCGCGACGGCCGCAGTGGGCTCCGTCTTGATCTTCACTGTGGTCAAGATCCGCTCCAGCTTGTCAAAGACCTGCAGATGGTCAACCGGTTTCGTGACCTTAGGCGCGTCTTCTACGCCCAGAGCGATCTCATAGCACGCGCCATTTTCAAAGTGATGATAGTAACGCGCCTCACTCTGCTCGGTGACGCTCTCTGCCTTGGAGAAATCCACGCCCAGCACATTCGTCTTCTCCGGTGCAATGGAATCGTCACTCGTGTCCACCGGAGGATTGGTCTGCGCTTCCGACTGCTCCGGCGTGGTCGCGAACTTGCCGCACTGCTCCGCGGTCAGGCTTTTGTTCACGCTGACTTTGAAGTAGGAAGAAGCCCGCGTACCGGGCAGCACCAGCGTCGTCAAGGTCTCGCCGCCGTCCCCGGTGAAGTTCATTGCCACCGGATCAGGCCATGAAGACTCTTTGCTGTCCTTGTCCGGGGTCAGCATGGTGTAGGTCTTGGGATAGCGGAACGAAATTCCGTATGTCGCGTTCTTATAGGTTGCGGTGGAAATGCGCTTGGCCGCTTTCTTTTTGTCGACCGCGGCTTCCACTTTGTTTTCCATCAGTGTTGCCGGCTGGACTGCAGGTGCCGGACTCGGGCTCAACGAGCTCTGGGTCTGGTTGGACGAATTCACGCTTGCATTCTTTTTTTCCTTGGAACAGCCGTTGAAGTCGAGCACGAACGCGAGCAGCAGCATTGCTGTGGCCGCGGCCGTCACCGCGCCGCCAATCAGGCGCGCCCGCTTGGTCGAACTGCTGTTGACCGAAGGAGTGGGATCGAAAGATTTCAGGTTTGCCATGTTTGTTTCACCTCCGCTGCCTGAGGCAGCAACATGGCAATTGCAGCAGCGGGGCCATTCATGAAAACGCTGATTTCATGCGGGTTAGACAAACGCTGGCGCGCTGCCTTGCGTGGCCGGGCCAACACAACGTGTGTTCGCAGACACGGGAGTGCGCGCCAATCCCGGTAGAAGCCAAACCGCAAACTCTATTGTGTCTTCTTCCAGACAATATCTTCGTTGTTCCGGCGATCGATCAAAGACACTGTTTTGCCGTCCTCGCCGCTTCCAAACAGCGTTCGTCCTTCAACGCCCTTGATAAAGAAGATATCGCTGGCCTCAGCAATGAGTTCCTGTCGCTCGCGGCCCTTGCGCTGCTCGTAGAGATGGCCGTCTTGCGCGGTGATGGTCAGCGTTCGTTCTGGTGAGAGCTGATAGGTTCCAACATAGTTGGGAAATTTGCTGACATCGGCTTTGCCTGGCGCTGGATCTTCATAGTACCGGTGCACCTGCGTGGCGATGATCTGCCACCTTCCGCCGCGGTGCATCCAGGTATCGATCTCGTGGTAGCGTGCGGTCATCTTCTGGCCAAAGACAGTCTCGGTTTCGTCCAGATCGTAGCTGAGAATGGCCGTGTCGCCCACAATGCGACTCTGCGGCTGCACCACCTTGATGGTCCCTGAGTATCCGGGTGGCAGTGGCGTTACATCTTTCAGCAGCGCCGCTTTGTCCATGTTTCTGCCCTTCTCGTCAGAGAACAGGACATCATCGGCATAATATTTTTTGAACGGCGCCTGGTCGCCGGCGGCTACCGCGTCAAACAGCTCCTGGGTGTTGTGCACCAGCTCTTCCTGAGTGATCACGCCTTGCGATGGCCCCTGGCCCTCCACCGGCATGAGCAACAGGAGAAGAAAGGCACTTGCAAGTAGACTTTTCATCGCAACCTCCTGCACGGCTGAACATCTGGATGGCACAGGCATTCCTGCCGGTGCTTGGTCTTAGACAGAGTCGCGCGGTGAATTTCCAGCGCGTAACGGCAACAGCGCCCGGGTGTGCCGGCGATACTCCCGGTATCGTTCGCCAAAATGCTGGTCCAAAAGCATCTCCTCACGCGGGATTCTTACCACTGTGATCGACGCAATCAGCAACACGCCCACCACTCCTATAAACCAGTTGGACGAGAGCAGCCCGGTGGAGGTGAGCATCAGCAAGAATGCCAGGTAGAGCGGATGACGGACATACCGGTAAGGGCCCGTGGTGACCAATTCCTGGCCGGATGAAGCCTCCAGCGTCGGACGGAAATTTTTTCCCAGCGCACGATGGCCGCGCCACAACAGCAGCAGCCCGGTTGCAGCAAGAACCAGTCCTCCCACTCGCAGCCACAGTGGCAGACGCAGGAATGACCATGAAATCCACCGCGGCGCAAAGAGCCAGCACAACACAATGCCATACCACGGCAACCCCAGCAGTGGGCGGATGATCAACAACGGCTTGGCTTCGTGGGCAAGATGAGTGGACGCATGCTTTGCGGCGCCTTGACTGTATGTTCCCGCCATGCGCTGATAGTGAACACGAATCGCGACTGCGCTCGCAAAGAGAGCAACGAATGAAACCTTGAAGAGCAGCTCAAGCGGCATGGCCTATTCTAGCCGTGCCGCAAGCAAAACGAGCAGAAGTGTGACGAACGCATAGGCGTCGGCTGGCCTGGCGCGCGACGTTGAATCCGGCGCTGCTAGCTTAGGTGCAGCTTGTCCCGGCGCCGGCGATCAGTCCGGGCAAGCTGAATGATCTGCTCAATCATGTCGGCATACGACCGCCCGGATTTTCTTGCCGCCATAAAGAACTCTGAGTTACTGGAGAGCCACGGGTTGGGATTTGCCTCAATCACATAGACTTCGCCTTTGTCCGTGAGACGCATGTCGATGCGGCCGTAATCGCGCAGCTTGAGAATGCGATACGTGTTCAGCGCAGTTGAAGCCAGCAGCTCCTGAATTTCTTCATCCAGGTCTTCCACCGGCGCGGACTTCGTGACTTTGTAAGCCTCGCTGTCCTTTTCCCACTTTACTTCCATGCCCGCGACCTTCGGCATGCCCTCCGGTAGCCGTGAGAGATCAAGCTCCACCAGCGGCAGCACTTCAGGATTCTGGTTCCCCAGAATGCCGGCATAGATCTCGCGGCCTTCAATAAATTCCTCAATCAGCGCGGGCGAGTTGAACTCTTCCTGCACGTAGTGGATGCGCTCCATCAACTCTTTCACGCTTCCCACCACGGCGCCTTTGTCGATGCCCAGAGAACCGTCTTCCGAGATCGGTTTGACGATCAGCGGAAACGATATGTCCTGTGAGTGGTCAAGCTTGCCCTGGTAGCATGTTGCGAAGTACGGTGTGCGGATGCCATAAAACTGAAACAGCTTTTTGGCCACGCTCTTGTCCTGCGCCAGATACAGGCCCTGCGGTCCCGCCCCGGTGTAGGGATGTCCCAGCAAATCCAGGAATGCGGCAACATGCATCTCCATCGTGTCGTCGCCGGCGTACGATTCCACAATGTTGAAGAACAGATCCGTTTCATGCCGCGCCAGCGCCGTGAGCGACTTGTCCTCGCCATCCAGGTGCATATACGTGGGCTCATGGCCCAGCTTTTCCAGCGCTTCAAAAATCTCTTCGCGGTCGTGCTTCTCCCTCTTCTTGCGCCGCTTGTTCGCGCCGCGCTTTTTCTTTTCCGGCTCCGGAGCCGCTTCTTCTTCCTCGCCCCAGCTCTCGTACAGGACCGTGACTTTTAATTTATTGTCCATAGGATTAAGTGGATGCCCCATTTGTTTGCAGAAGCTCTTCAGTTTCTGCGAAAGCGCGGGACCGACTCATGTCTGCACAAACTTTCCCCGCGTTACGTAGTTCATGGCCAGCGCGGTCGCGTACACGGTGATCTCCGTCAGGTAATCTTTTTCCAGCTTCACGTTGGCGCGCAAGTCCAGTTCACTGACCCGGGTTTCAATCGACTCCACTAGTTTTTTGATGAGCGGACGCGGCACGCCGCTCCAATATGTAAGTTTGTCCACCAGCGATTTGTGGTTCTCACGCAGCAGATCGACTGCCGGACGAATTCCTAGCTTGCGCTTGCGCCCGACTTTGAAAATGTCCTGCAGATCGGCATCCAGCGGCAGCTCGCCCGGCGATGGCTGCTCGCTCAATGCCGCCTCATAAAAATCTCCGACGGTCGTTTCCATTTCTTCCACCGTAATGTCTGTGCGCCCGCGCGGCCTCACCGGATCGGTATTGCGCAGCTTGCGGAAAGTCCGATCCACGTAGCGCAACTTTTCCAGTGCAGGCCAATCTTTATATTTCTTCTGCCACTGCGAACCGGGCGTCAACCAAACAGCAAACGTCTCAGCAAAGTCTTCGTCGGGATGCTTCTGCGCGTACCAGCCCTCCATGTGCCGGACAAAGCTGCGCGAAAACGGGATCGGCCGGTAGGCATCTCGATACGGTTTGCGATACGGCCCGAACATCTGCTTCCACTCCGGTGTCTTATGCAAAGCGTAAGCATAGTTGATGGCGTGTCCGGCCTCATGACGCAGGTACATCATGATTTGGCGCGCGTCCTCCAGATCGTTCATCTCCTTTTCCAGGCGGGCCAGCTTCGGATCGGCCAGATAAAAAGGAATGCCGATGATTGGCTCGCCTGAAGGGCATCCCCACTCGTCCGTCAGATAACATGCCGGCCTGAACTTCTTGAGGCCCTTGCGGTCCAGCTCGCGATACAGCTGCTGCACAAACCGTTCCAGCGGCGAGCCTTCCAGCTTGAGCCCCAGGTCGCGAATGGGCTTGCCCAGGATCTCCTGGATTTCCGGCGGTGTTTTTTCAAAGGCGGCGCGCAAGCTGACTCCGCGAAAAGATTAGCACATGCACTAATATCAGAGCAGTTACTACGGGCATACCCCGACCGCGGCAGCAATTCCGCAATCCGATACCTTTACCCGCTGATTGCGTCGAATTTCTGATTGCTCCGGTGCCGCCGTTGAAGGAAAATGTCTGCAATGCACTCTTACAAATTCCTTCCAGCCTTTCTCCTCGTATGCGGTTCCTGCCTGGGTTTCTGTCAGAAAGAGCTCTCTGATCCTGCGTCAAAGCAGATCTGTGCCTCCGTCAAGGACGTGCAACTGCCTGCGGCTGACCGCCCAACGGCCGCTGAAGCCAAAGCGTTGTCCAAATGTTCTTCCGTGAATATCTACTTTGGTTTCGGAGAAGCCGCTGATCCGGTGAAAGCGCGCAAATGCGCTTACGCGGAGATCGACCGGGGCGACAAAGACATTCTTGGCGGCAAAGCCATGTTGATGGCGATCTACGCCAACGCCAGGGGAGTGCCGCGCAATTTTGACATTGCCTTGAACCTGGCCTGTGCGATCGGAGGCGAGCCTGGTGACGCCGCGGGGCGCATACGCCAGCTGGACCGCATGAAAAAGTCAAACTGGACGGGGGACAACTTCGGCATCTGCGGCCACAGCAGCGGCCACGATCTCTACCAGCAGTGCGTCATTTTGACGGAACGATTTGACAAGATCGAACGTGACCAGAAATTCAACGATCTCACGGCCAAGTGGAATCCAGCCGAGAAAAAAGCTTTCCATACGTTCCGTGACGAAGCCGAAAAGTTTTTTCTGGTGCAGGCCGCAAACGGCGTGGACCTGGAGGGTTCGTTCGAAATCCAGGAGCAGGTTTTCCAGCGCAACAATCTGCTCACGGCACTGCAGCAGCTCGAGAGCGGTGAACTGCCCAAATACACTGAAGAAGAGTTCCGTCGCGCCGAGGCTGCGGAAAGCGCTGCCTATGCGCGCACGCAAACCGGCAATGTTCCTCGCTGGGGTACCATCACCCCTGAAAGCGTAAAGAAGAGCGAAGAAGCCTGGCGGCGCTACTGCAATGACTGGATTGCTTTTGGCAAACGCAAGTACCCCACCGTGAGTGAAGCAAGCTGGAAGGCCTGGCTCGACCAAGACCGCATCGGCACGTTCAACCGGTTTCTGCACTAGCCGCGCATGACTATAATCTCTTGCTGAGGAGAATCATGAGCGCCGGTAAAACCCTGCAATCCGAAGTCGACTCCAGCCGTCAACTGCTTCGCCACACTTTGGCCACACTGGCTTACCGTGCCGGCAAGACGCTGCGCGATGCTCCCGCCAGCTTCGCCACGTTTAGCACGGGCGAAAAAGGCAGGACCCCGGCGGATATTCTCGCCCACATGGGTGACCTTTTTGATTGGGCGCTCTCGATCGCCAAAGGCAAACAGGCATGGCATAACTCCACGCCACTGCCCTGGAGCAATGAGACGGAGCGCTTCTTCAAGACGCTGCAGGCGTTTGACGATTACCTGGCTTCCGCGGCGCCGCTGAATGCCACAACCGGACAACTGTTCCAGGGACCGATCGCCGATGCCCTGACCCACACCGGCCAGCTTGCAATACTGCGCCGGATGGCTGGCTGTCCGATGCGCGGGGAAAACTATTTCGTGGCTGAGATTGTCACGGGTCGAGTAGGCCAGGATCAGCCAGCACCCAAGCGCGAGTTCTGACCGCACGAAGATGAGCGCCGTCGGGAAGGTGGCTGCTTAGAGCTCCTGTAACTTTTCCTTTCTCTACGCGTATCTATTACGATTCACGCCAGCGATGCTTGACTTCCACAGTCTCTACCAGAGCTATGCACCTCAGGTGCATCGCTTTGCCCTGTTTCTCTGTGGAGACGCAACCCTGGCCGATGACATAACCGCAGAGGCCTTTGTGCGCGCCTGGACAGCTCGGGGCAAGATCCGGGAAGCCACCGTCAAGGCCTATCTCTTTACCATCGCGCGCAATCTGTTCCGCGATCATCTGCGCCGCAACAACCGACTGGCTGAATTAGAGGAGTCGATCCCCGATTCCAATCCCAGCCTGGCCACGCGCACGGAGCACAAAGAAGAGCTGCAGACAGTGATGGCGGCGCTACAGGAGCTGTCTGAGGTCGACCGCGCAGCTCTCCTCATGCGTGCGCAGGAAGAGATGTCCTATGAAGAGATCGCACACGCACTTGATCTGCCTGTAACCACCGTAAAAGTCAAAGTACACCGTGCCCGGCTCAAGCTCATGCGGGCGCGCGAATCATTCCTGGAGGACCGCTCATGAAACTGGAACGCGAAGTCATTGTTGATCTGTTGCCGGCTTATTTTTCCGGCGAAGCCAGTGCAGCCACACGCGCGCTGGTGGAGGAGTATTTTCGCGAGCATCCGGAGTTTGAGCAGTCCGCCCGCAAGGCCGGCCAATCCCTGGAGAGCCTGAAGGTCGCTCCCCGGGCGGTTGACGCCGAACGGGAAAAGCTTGCCCTGGAACGCGCGCGCATGGTGACCGAAACCCGCAGCTCTTTCCTCTGGATGGCGATCCTGTTTTCTTTGATACCGTTCTTGTTCCGCATCCACGATGGCCAGATTGTCTGGCTGCTTTGGGGAGGCAAAGACCATTCTTTTGCCGGTCTTGCGTTTTCAGCGGTAGCCGTCTTCCTGTGGGCGATGTACTTTTATACGCGCAGGCGTAAAGACCCGCTGACCGCCCGGGCCAAATTTCTGGGCGCCGCGATTTTCTATTCTTTGTTCCCCTTCCTCTTTACCGTCAAAGATCACAAGATCATATGGATCTTCAGCCACGATCCCAATGTGGCCATCATCATGGGCTCTGTCGCCGTCATCAACTGGTGCCTCTTTTTCTACCATTGGTGGAGGGCCAAACATACAAACTGGTAGCGATTGGCGCTAAGGGTTGGTTGTGATCTCACCGATGTTGGCCACCGTATCGCCCTTCTTCATCGATGGCACGCCGCAAATGTAGAGCACGACGCCGGCAGAAGGCGCGCGGGCTTCATAGATCGTCTTGCCGAAGTAGTCGGTCACATAGCCGATCTTCATCCCTTGTTCCACATACGTTCCACGCTGCACCAGCGGATAAAAAACTCCCGGCTGATCGCTGCTGACGGTATCCACCTTGCCCAGCCACACCGGGTGTTCCACCATCGCCGGTGTTCCCGGCAGCATCTTGAGATATCGCATCAGGCTCAGCGTGCCGTTAGCCAACGCCGCAACGTCATCCGATTGCACCGTGCCGGAATAACCGGCCTCAACGGCGATAGCCGGTTTGCCGCGCGTATTTGCCGTGTTGTCCAGGTAGCGCGAAGCGTTCGGATCCTTCGGGCGGTCGCTCCATACAATAATGTGGTCCAACCCGAAAGCCAGCACCATCTCGCGCGTGGTCGCATCCTGCTTCGGATTGCCGGACTTCGGCCAACAGGCGTACGGCCGCAGGTTTTCATCCAGATCGCCACCGTGGTAATCGACAAGATAATCGCACCGCTCCACTACCTGCTTCGTAATCACATACGACGCACGCTCCGTCTGTGTTCCATCCCGCTTGCCGGGGTAAAAGCGGTTCATGCTCTTGCCATCCACCGGGTTCACATGCGGAACTTTCTGCTCAAAAGACGCGATGTTTACCAGCGGCACAATAATCACCGTTCCGGAGATCTGCGCGGGATCAAGCGTCTGAATCACCTTTTCCAGCGCGATGATCGATGCATATTCCGTGCCATGGGCTCCGCTTACCAGAGCCAGCACCGGGCCCGGCTTCGTGCCCTGGAAGACCGCCACAGGAATGGAAGTCGCGGCGTCTGATCCGGCCGGCACCTCCAGAACGCCTGTCGCTTTTTGCCCGGGAGCAGCGGTGGCAGTTCCGACGGTGAAACTGCTCTGCGCAGCCAGCATGACGCAGCTGAATGCGGTCAGGAAAAACAAGCAGATGGCTTTAAGTGATTTCATAGCGGTGAGCAGTATAAGGCAGCCAATGCCATGAATGGAATCATGGCAACAACCGGATCTGGGCCGCCTGAAGAGCGGACAGGCCAACGGCTGCTTAGCGATCGACGTGCAACTGATACACGTTCTGATCGGCAGTGAGCACGTAAAGCGACCCGTCACCGGCGAAGTCGGCGTCTACGATCCGCGATGGAAAATTAAAATGCACCAGCGACTTAAGCGTCGAGGTATTGTAGACGTCGGCGCTGCCGCCCTCATTCTGCAGCAGCACCCTGTCTCCATTGGGGGTAGCGGCAAATGGAGAACCGATCAATGAGCCCTGCTGCTCTCCGGTCTTGATGGAGTAGATCAATGTGCGGTTGTTTGTATCAGCTACAAACATCTTGTCGCCTGCCGTATATCCGGCGCTGATCCGGAAAGAGAGATTTCCGGTATCGACCAGAACTGATCCCAGCAGCTTGCCGGTTTGCGGTTCAAGCGCCTGCAGCAGGAATGACATATCTTTATTCGCAACCTTGCTCAACGTTGCATTCAGACCCGGATTGTCTTTGGCTGCTTCCTTGATTCCAGCCCAATCCCAGATCAGCATGGTGATGGCCGAGCGGGTATAGAAAAACTTGGGCAGGCCCTGATGCAAAGTTCGTTCCCACAGCAAGTTATTGTTGTGTACGTCGTGGACTTGCAACACGGTGCGGCCATTGCTCAGTTCCTGCTTTTCTTTTTCCGGCCGGAGCGTGACCAGCAGGTTGTCCCATTGCCAGGATCGCGCGTCCGCAAATGTGGCATCTTTTATGTCAAAGAGCTTTTTGTTGGCCTTGCCGGATAGATCGAACTGAAAGACCCGTGAGGGGTTTGGCGGATCTTTCGCGAATTCGGCGATCAATTGGTCATTCTCGAAAAGTGCTCCGTCAAAGCGATGAGCAAGAAAGACGCGTTCGCCGTTTTCCAGTTTCCACAAAGATCCGCGGCTGCCCTCTGAGACCGCGAGCCATTTCCCATCGGCAGAGAACACTGAGGTTTGCGAAGTACCCAAAAGACTCTCCGGCAGTTTGAGTTTGCCCTGCAGTTTGTTGTCCGCAGTGTTGAACAGCCCCACTTCGCCACTGTTCTGTTCGCCGGCATAGATTGGGCCATAAACGGTAAACGCGGGACTCTTGAATGCCTGCGTAATCTTTCTGGCCTTCAGGTCAACAATGGCTACTGGATATGCCGCCGCCGGGCGCATCAGCAAAGCATCTGCGTTTCCGCTGTTCGAAAGCCAACCATCGGCCTCTACCTTGAACTCGTCCAGCTTTTCACCGCCGGGAAAGCTCAGACGCACAAGCTTCATGTCATTGGCCCCCGAATAATGCAGGCCTGCGAGTTCATTTGGGGAGACAAAAGCGAACGAAATTCTTCCCAGGTCCCTTAACCGCCAGGAAACCTTGGCTTCAGCTCGTTCCTTCAGGTCATACGCCACGAAGGAATCAGAATGTCCGGCGACGAAATAGCGTTCGTCGGGAGAGAATTTCATATCGAAGATGCGGACTTGTTCGCCGGTGAGCCGCGCCAAATAGTAGCGATACCAGGCGAAGAAATTGGTGAAAACGTAAAACTCCTTTCGCGTCAGCAGGACGGTATTGGTAGTGACGTCCACCAATTTTAGGCCGAATGATTCATCAATGCAGCCAAGGTAAGCGCCTGAGGGTGAAAGCTCGGCCTGGAAGCAATCTGGAATGGCCAACTCATGCACTGAAGCCCGTTCCTGGGAGGCGATATTCCATTTCTCGACGCGCAATTCTTTATCGTAAAAGACTACCGAATGGGAGTCGGGTGAAAATCGCGCCGCATGCGCATCCAGCGCGTCAATGCGAAACAGGTTGGTCAGCGGATCGCGCGACGCCACAAAGATGCTGCTTTCATCCTGGGCCAAAAGGTATTTGCCGTCTGGACTGAACTCGATGTTATACAGGTCGGCGCGCAGGGGCGACTGGAGCGCTACCTTCCTGACCAGTCCAGGCAGCTCGATCTGCGTCCTGGTCGCCGATTTCGTGGTAGCAATGATGGACTTTTGCCATTCGGCAAAGTGGCCGGCATCCGCTATGCGCGGGGCAATACAGCTCTTCGCGATCGGCCGCTCAGACTTCAACATCTCGCGCAGACGTTTTCCATTAGCATTGGTGCTGCCAAAAAAGTCAGTCCAGAAATTTCCCGCCTTGCCCTTGGTTTCAAACAGCCGGTCAAAGAATGCGAGCCCTTTTTCCGGATCATAGCCGGCGCGCACCAGGGCGTAGAAGGCAATGCGATCGGCAATTACCTGCTCTTCGGCTTCACGCCGTTCGTCGTTCACCCGCTTGATTCGCCTGGCTTTATCTTCAAATTCTTTCCAGTGCTTGAGCACGTCATCGCGATCACCCAGGGTGTTTACACCCATCTGCCGGAAGAAATCAGAAAAACGCAGGGCCACATGGTGGTCTACGATGTGGCCGATTTCATGGCCCAGGATCGCAGCCAGTTCGTCCTCATTCTGCGCGAAAGCAATGATGCGGCGATGGATAAAGATGCGTCCGCCTACCAGCCCAAAGGAATTCAGCTCCGGTGAATCGATGATCAGGAACCGGTAATGAGTATCGGAAGGCGGAAGCTGGGCCAGGAGACGGTCTGCGACCTTCTGCAGATGGTTCTCCGGATCTTCAATCACGTTGAAGTCGCTGCGTATCTCCTTCTCCATCACCTCGCCCAACCACTCTTCCTGTTGTTCAGAAAAAAGATTGTGACCGCTGACGCTTTTCAAGCCGCCGGGCAGGCCACAGTCCTGCGCCGATGCAGCGGTTTGCGCTACAGCACGGTGGCTGATGCCAAAGCCAAAAATAAGTACGAACAGGCAGCCGATCGAGAGACGGATACGCGTGGTCAACATAGGCAGTTTTTACCCCAAAATATGCGAAAAACTATAGCGAAATCAGCCAGACAGGTCTATAAGGGGTTTCTAGAATTCGATAGTATTGCTTCTTCTACCCTTATCTACCTTTGTTCTCGAAAATCATTCTTGCAACCACCAGGAGGCACGCATGAAGGGCTCGATGATGGATTATCCGCTGACCCTGCAAGCGATCCTGGAACGTATTCCCAGGCTGTATGCCAATGTTGAGATCGTCTCGCGCCGGCCTGACGGCAGCCTGCATCGTTATACCTACGCTGACTTCTATCGCCGCACCAAGGCGCTGGCCGAGGCGCTGACCGGCGCCGGCCTTAAGCCTGGCGATCGCGTGGCCACGCTCTGCTGGAACCACTATGCGCACATGGAAGCTTACTTTGGCGTGCCGGCTGCGGGCGGCGTGGTGCATACGCTCAATCTGCGGCTGCATCCGCAGGAACTGGCTTACATTGTGAATCACGCGCAAGACCGTTTCCTGATCGTCGACGACGTTCTGCTTCCGCTCTTCGAACAATTTCGTGACAAGGTCAAGCTCGAGCGAGTCTTTGTTGTTCCCTGCCAGAAGGAGCCGCCACCATCGGCCATGGAGAGTTATGAAGACCTGCTTTTGCGGGCCCGTGGCGAATTCGAGTTTCCCGCGGTCGAAGAAACCGACGCGGCGGCCATGTGCTTCACCTCCGGCACCACCGGCAACTCCAAAGGTGTGTTGTATTCGCACCGCGCGCTGATCTTGCATGCACTGGCGTTTGCCCTGCCGGACGCGTTCTGCGTCTCGCAGCATGATGTGGCCATGGCGCTTGCGCCCATGTTTCACGCCAACGCTCATGGACTGCCGCATGTGGCCATTATGCTGGGTTGCAAACTCGTGTTGCCGGGCCGCCAGCTCGATCCGCAATCGATCCTTGATCTGTTTCACTCTCAGCAAGTCACGATCGCCACAGCGGTCCCAACCGTATGGGCCGGAATTCTTGACTCCCTGGAAAGAGAGCCGCAGCGATGGCAAATGGTGCCGGCGTTTCGCGGCTTTGTCGGCGGCACCGCGGTGCCGGAGTCGCTGGTGCGCCGGCTTGATCAGCGCGGGCTCCCCCTCATTCAAGTCTGGGGTATGACAGAGACAACGCCGGTCGCCACTTGTTCCACGCTCAAAGCCCACATGAGCGAGTGGCCGGAGGACGACCGGTATCGCGTGCGGATCCGCCAGGGACGTTCGCTCCCTTTTACCGAGATCCGCGTGGTCAACGATCATGGCGAAGCGCCATGGGACGGCCAGACGATGGGTGAGCTGCACGTGCGCGGCCCGTGGGTCGCGGCCAGCTACTACAACGCGCCGGGCACGGAAGATCGCTGGACCGCTGACGGCTGGCTGCGCACCGGCGATGTTGCCACCATCGACGCCGAAGGCTACATGCAGATTGCCGATCGCGCCAAAGACCTGATCAAGTCCGGCGGCGAATGGATCAGCTCGGTCGATCTGGAAAATGCTCTGGTCGCGCACCCGGCTGTGCGTGAAGCGGGCGTTGTGGCCGTGGCCCATCCCAAATGGGATGAGCGCCCCGTTGCGGTTGTCGCATTGCGTGCGGGAGCGAATGCCTCTGCCGATGAGCTGCGCGAATTTCTTTGTGCGAAGTTTGCCAAATGGCAACTGCCTGACGCGTTTGTCTTTGTGGACGAGCTGCCGCACACCTCCACCGGCAAGCTCTCCAAGCTGGAGCTGCGCAAACGCTTCGCAAACTGGCAGTGGAACAAGGAGCAGGAGAGCGCTTAAGACTTATGCTTCTCCAGCCGCACCGGCACTCCCGGCCGCGGCTGCAGCGTGACCGAAGGATCGGCCTGGACCGATGCCGGATCCACCGCGAGTTGCAGGCGGAATCGCTGCAACATCAGCGCCAGCACCAGCAGAATCTCCGTCATGGCAAAGTTCAGGCCGATGCAGGTGCGCGGGCCGGCGCCAAAAGGAAGGTAAGCATAGCGCGGCCGTGCTGCGGAGTTCTCGGGAGCAAACCGCTCTGGACGGAACTCATCGGCATCTTTCCACCACTTTGGATGGCGATGCGTGATGTAGGGAAAGATCAGGATCTCCGATCCTCGAGGAATATCGAAGCCGCCGATTGCATCTTGCTCCACGGCTGTACGCGCCAGCGACCACACCGGCGGATACAGGCGCATGCTCTCCTCCACCACCATGCGCGCGTAGCGCAGCTTCATCAGGTCTTCATAAACCGGCACACGCCCGTTCAGGAATGACATTTCCGCGGCCATCCGCTCCATCACCTCAGGCCGGGTGCCAATCAGAAAACAGCTCCATGCCAGCACCAGCGTCGTCGTCTCATGTCCGGCAGTCAGCAGGGTAATGACCTCATCGCGCAGCTGCTTGTCAGACATGGGCGCGCCATTCTCATCGCGCGCCTTCATCAGCATCGTGAGGAGATCGGCAATCCGCGTAGGCGCCTGCCGACGCTCGGCAATGATGCGATCGATGATGCCGTGGATATTCGCCAGCGCTCCGCGGTACTCGCGATTGCGCCGCGTAGGCAGGCTTAACGGCGGAGGAAAGATGGACCACGCCCGCTCGACCGAGTAGTCGCGGCCAATATCGAGCGTGCGGCGGATGGATTCAGCGTCAGCTTCAAGATTGGTCGTAAACAGCACCTGTGCGGCGATGTTGAGCGTCAGCCGCATGAAGTCCGGGACCACGTCAAACGGCTCTGCGCGCGAGGCATGATCTTCCCAGCGGCGCAGCATCGCCAATGCATGTTCCGCCATCGTTCCGACGAAGGACGCCACCTGCTGTCCCTGGAATGAAGGCTGGGTCATTTTGCGCTGCCGCTGCCACAGCGCGCCCTCGCTCGTGAGCAAGCCTTCACCCAGAGAGAGTTTCAGGATCTTGTAGCCGCGACCTTTGCGATAGTTGGCCACGTTGGCTTGCAGGACCTGCTGAATGTGATCGGGGTGGCTCAGCTGATGCGATATCCATACACCGCGATAGCGCACTACGTCGCCATAGGTAAGCGCAGCTTGAAAGAATCCGCCCAGCGGGTCTTTGCGAAACTGCGGCAGGTTCAGGAGAAACGGCAGCGTTCCTGGTCCAGGCGCTTTACTCAACTTGCGGGAAGGAGTCACCACTCTTGATTCTAGCCGAGAGCAAAATCGGTAAGAAACGCACAGGACACACGTAGGTCTCGGGATGGAATGCTCTGTTTGTTAGACGGAACAAACAGGAAATGGTCCCTGCGATTTTGATCAGGTACATAGCCGGTCACCAGCAGTGTTCGCCCGCGAACACCACCATGCCGGAAGCGAACACCAGGATTCATGGGCCGGCAACTTATCGCAACGCACTCTCCATGGATTCAATGAGTTGCATGCCATGAAAGTTTGGCACGGCGGATGCCTTTACCTATGCAAGAACTCGGCTGATCGTTGCCGGGTTCCGACAACCTGTGAATGACCAGGAGCTTCCAAAATGTTTGACAGCAAAAATAATCGCTTACTCGACAGTATCTCTTTCCGCGTGACCTTGATCGTTGTGGCTTTTGCCCTGTGGTCAGGCGCCGGATACGCGCTGCTCTCACTGCTGTAGAGCCCGAGCACGTATAGACGCAATGGCAGGCGGAACGTATTACGGATTTATACCGATGTTTCGTAACGGCCGGTTTTCATACTCGGGGTCCCATCAAAGCCGGTCAGATTTTTAGGGTGTTGGGGGCGCCGGTACAACGCTAGAGTTAAGGCAGGATGTCGCGCAGTGTCCGGTCTCATAACTTTCACGCGGTGTTGTACAGGCGCCCACAACTTTGTCTCGTGGACGCCGCACAAGGCCATGAATGGATCACGAAAGTCTTTCGGATTGAAATCCTTTGATCGCGGATGGGATGTGTCTGCTTAAGCTACTTGTGCCTGGGCGAGGAACCCATTCCAAGACATCTTTCCCATCGTGTAGGCAGAATTATCCTGGGCCGGCTGATTGGCCAGGCGCTGCAATACCTGTGATTTCGTGACGATCACATCCTGGTCGCGGCAGGCGAGCAAAGATGAGCACTCACGCACCGAGTACCCTTCCAGCACTGACATCACGAATACAAACCGTTCGAAGGTAGTCCAACCGAGCACCACAGCAACCAGAGGATTTTCCTTTGTACTTCTGTTCTGCTCGTTCTGCGCGCCTTCTTCCATCGGCGCGTGCTGGCCCAGAGCCGGTTTCATCATCTTGACTGCGTTCTGGATGATCGCCCGCTTGCTCCACGCGCGCGCCCATTGTTTAAAAACCTGGTTGCCACGAATGCTGTCATCCAGTCCGGCGACAAAGCATTGCTCGGCCCGGGCCATGTCAGCGGTCAGCAGATAAGCCAGCAAGTGCAGGCCGGCCATGTCTTCGGTAAAGATCTGGCGGAAGTCTTTGCAGGTTGCGTATTCGGTGGCACGTTCACGGGCACGCTGGCTTTCCTTACGGCGAAACATCCAGAATTCTCCTTCTCCAGTACTTCAATCCTTCAACTCAATGTACGCAAGAAACCAGAAATCGGTTTTTGGCAAATATTGCTTATGAATGACTGACGCCGGCTGCTTGCATCCATTAACAATCTTTTGCAAACTTGCCCGCGACCGTTTGTTGCGTTACTTCTGCTTTACACACTTAGACGTTTGACGACCTTGAATAGTGACAAAATTTATCCCAGCGTTGCAAAAAAATAGAAATTTAAAATCAAGAAATCCGCCTGAGCTGGCTGAATTGCACAATGCTGCATCCGGCAGTGAAAATTCAACGTCGAACGGAGAATTTTTCCCGTCGTGCCTTAGCGCCCGGACAAATTCAGAATCTCAAATGGAGAAGGACTTTTTTCTTCAAAGATTAATGATGTATCCACAACCTCAACTGCCAGAAACCGCCGCAGTACGACTCCGGCCAGCAGCAATAGAGCGCTCAGAATCCAGAGGAACAGCGGTGTTCGCATGATTAAGCTGCGTTCCAGGCCGGGCAGCAGAAAAGCAAACCCCCAGAAACCAAGCACATACAACAGGATCATCACTGTGGCGCTTTGTTTCCAGGTTGGATAGGTGCAGGTAAACGGGATTTTGTGGAAACGATGCAGCAGAAGCTTCGCCAGCAGACTGCAAGCGGCCGTCAGAACAGCAACGTGTCCTGCGCCGATGCTCCATCCCCATGCCCGCACATACAACGGCAGACAGACCACTACCCACGGCAATATGAAAGTAAGAATAACCTTCCCCGCCAGTGCTGCAGGCTCACGTTGTTCATGATGGAGGATCGCCTGATGCACCCAATTCGCGCGCAGCTCGGCGGGAATGTCAAAAACAAATCTCAAACCGCAGATCACGAAATAGGCCAGGACAAAAGGCGCCGATAACAACTCTACGTTCGGCGGGTCGCCCGGCGCGGACGCTGCGCTGAAGGCCGAAGCCAGCGTCTCGAAGGCCAGCACCAGTCCCAGGCCGGCGAATGCGCCAAACAGCAGCGAGTGCCGCTCACTGCGCAGCAGCGTCTTGATGGTGAAGCGGTATGTTGCCTGTTCGAAAGGAGAATGCAGAACGAGCTGGTCCATCCACGCTATTGGCAGCACGGTTCTGGGAGCGCGATTGCGCAGAGTGGTATCGATCGTCTCCGGAATACGTATGAAATAACGATAGTAGCTGGCGATGTAAGCGGCAGGCGCGAGCACGCCCACACCAATCACGGCTTGCCAGCCCAGCCTGCCCAGCTGCGCGAGAGCTGCGTCGGCCTTTCCCACGAGCGAACGCAACAGGCCCAGAAACCACACTGGAGGCAGCCAGCGCAAGATCGAATGTGGATCAGAACCGAGTGTGCGGAGAAGCTGAGGGACGGCAAAGGTGCTTGTCAGCAGCCCCAAAAGCAGCATGACGATGAAGATCCGCAGGTAGATCGAGATGCGGCGGAAAGCGCTGTCCGGCAGCAGGACCATCAGCGTTCCAATCAACGCAAACAGCGCCAGAAAGATAAAGAGGCTTGCGAGCATTACGCCCACAAAGTGGGCGCCGGCGAATTGCACGTAGA
Organism: Candidatus Angelobacter sp.; assembly: GCA_036557225.1. GTDB lineage: Bacteria > Acidobacteriota > Terriglobia > Terriglobales > Acidobacteriaceae > Angelobacter. Next base: position 38,820 of record DATBHX010000028.1, on the reverse strand, counting down.
AGAAGAACCGCGGCTGTTCCATGGTGACTTCCAGCGGAAACAAAATGGAAGACACACAATTCACGTCAATGGCGAAGGCCAGCGCGATGAGAACAATGGCGGTGATGTTGGCCAGGAAAATCCGCCGCGTGGCGATAGGCAGCGGCGCCAGGTTCATATAGTCGCGACGGTCAGGGAAGATGCTGTCCCACTTGAGCACGGTCACAATGCCGGTAATCACCATGGAGAAGGTGAGAAAGAAATATTGGTCCGGAAGCGAAGCTGCGTAAGGATCGAAGGCCTGGTTGCCGCGCAGCCAACGCAGGAGCGAGGAGTATTTATCGAACAGCAAGATGGCGATGAATGCGCCCGGGGCCGCCAGCATGGCCAGGATCGCGCTCACGCTGAGGCCCAGTCCGCCTTCGCCGGAATCGCCCGTACCGGAAAAAAGGCGCATGCCAAAATGCGAGACCAGCCGCCAGAATGGCTGGGCGAGCAACAGTTCTTTGCGGTCTCTTAAGGTTTTGCCGGGGGCAATCATGGTGCGCCCATGACTTCCACAATGTCGTGCGCAATCTGCTCGGCGTCCTGTTCCTGCACCAGATGAGAGAAGGAATCTTCGAGCGTGGCCAGGCCGGTCATGCTGCGCACCTCGTTGACTGATCCATGGGCCACCAGCTTGCCCCGGTTCAAAATCAGCAAATGCGAGCAAAGCTTCTCCACCACCTCAAGCACGTGCGAGCAGTAAAAGATGATCTTGCCCTGCCGCCCCAGTGACTTCACCAGCTTGCGGAAGATCATCGCCGAAGTTACATCCAGTCCGGAGAGCGGTTCATCGAAGACCAGGACCTCAGGATCGTGCATCAGGGCGGCGATCAGAAGAATGCGTTGCCGCATGCCTTTGGAATAGGACGCAATGGTCGCATGTCGATAGGGAAAGAGCAAAAACAACTCCAGCAGTGCATTCGCGCGCTTGCGGAGCAGTTGGTGGTCCATGCCCCGCAAAATGCCCACAAATTCCAGGTATTCCCAGCCGGTCAGGTAAGGGTAGAGCAAGGCTTCTTCCGGAACGTAGCCCAGCAGCTTCTTGTAGGTGAGCAGGTCATGTTTGATATTGGCGCCGTGAAAGAGGACTTCGCCACGCGTCGGCTCCATCAGGCCGGTGATCATCTTCACGGTGGTGCTCTTGCCGGAGCCGTTTGGACCCAGGTAACCGAGAATCTCTCCCGGCCGGACGGTGAAGCTCACGTCGCTGACCGCGGGAATACTGGCGTAACATTTCGTAAGACCCCTGGCTTCAAGCATGGTCGCCTCGCTGGAGCCCAATCTTTTGTAAGACACCGCTCGCGACCGCCCGGTTCCCGCACCGCGGAAAAATTATTCCTGCTCCGGCGCGTGCGAAACGGGGTAGAATCGCAAGGAGAGGCATTCAAAGAAGAATGCTACATATAAAGAATACTACATAGGGTAGGCAGAGTTCAACCACATGGAATCCGCTGTGAAAATCTCTCATACTTCGGCGCTGATCCTGCAGACCATCAACGCGGGCTATGTTTACGGTTTTGACATCATGGATGTCACCGGGCTTCCCAGCGGCACTATTTATCCCGCGCTGCGGCGACTGGAAAAGGATTCGTTTGTGCGCGGTGACTGGGAAGACAGGCGGAGCGCGGTGCGGCAGGAACGTCCGCCGCGCCGCTATTACAAGTTGACGCGCCAGGGCAAAGAAGTGCTGGCTGGAGCGGTGGAGCGCTATCCGCTGCTGGCCAGGTTGGCGCCACAGGAGAAAACAGCGCGCCGGTAGGGGAGTGTTGTGCAACCCGATCCACAAATTCGCGGCCTGATGTGGCAATGCAACGCTATCTTGCGGATTGCCAGCCTGCTTGTTCCCAAGCCTGCGCGCGCCGCCTGGTACCAGGAGTGGTATGGCGAAATCTGGCACTGGCTGCATTTTCTGGCTGAATCGGGCCGCCTGACTCGCCAGTCAGCCCTGGAGTTGATGCGCCACTGCTGGGGCGCATTCCCTGATGCGGCCTGGCATCGCTTTGATCAAAAGAAAACTGTCCGTGCCTTTGATGAAGTCCCGCGTAGCGCGCGTTTCTGTCTGGGGGCGATCGGCGGAGCGTTTGTTTTCTTGATCCTGGTCACCGGTCTGGCCCCGACCATCCGCTCCGGTTTCCGTTCGCTGCCTTTTCCGCAGCCCAGCCGGCTCGCCTATCTTTCTTTTCAAAGCGGATTCTCCCAGTACGACGAAGAATATCTTTTCCGCAACACCGCGGAGTGGGCGCAGCAAAGCAAGACCACGGACGCCGCCGCCGCCTATTCCTGGCGGCCGGTTGTGATTCGAGTTCCTGACGGCCTGGTGCGCGACACCAGCGCGCGCGTCTCGCCGAACCTCTTTGAAGTGTTGGGCAACAAAGCGGCTTTGGGCCGAATGTTCATCCCGGGCGACGAAACCGGTTGTGCCGACTGCATTGTGATCGCCCACCGGCTGTGGAGCACCGAGTTCAAATCTGACCGCAATATTGTGGGCAAGACGATCACTGTCAATGACCGTCCAAGCACCGTGATTGGCGTGCTACCGGAGAACTTTGTTTTTCTCTTCCCGGAAGTCGCGGTCTGGCAGATGCCGCACCTTGGCGTCACCACTAAAAATATCGGCGACCGCACCGGAGCGGTGCTGCGGATGAAGCCGCACGTCTCCCTCGCCCAGGCCGGCGAGGAATTCCAGGGCTTCGCCCAAAAAGAAGGTTACGCGCGCCCGCAAATGGAGTCGTTTGAGTCGCGCGCCCACCAGGGCGCAAAGCTCTACCTGTTTTTCACGGTGCTGTCTCTCTTCGGCGGGATCGCTTTGGGCAGCAGCCGCCTGGGTGGCGCAAAAACCCGCAAGCTGAAACTCAGCTTCCGTTACTCCTCCCGCTGGTGGGGATTCTTTGCCGCCAAAACTCTATTGCTGCTGGCCATCTGCTTCGTCGGCGCCCTGGAGATTACCGGACGCGTCTCCATCATTCTAACCGGCTCGGTGCATCCGCTGGTGGGACCGTTCTCCACCTGGCTGTTCCTGGTTACCGCGATGATCGCGCTTTCATGGTCATTGCATGATCAATCACGGCGCTGCCGCTTCTGCCTCAAGCGTCTGGGCAATGAAGCCTCGGTCGGCATGGCAAGTTATTTGTTCCTGGGATGGTGGGGCACGGAGCTGGTCTGCTCGGATGGCCACGGCCTGCTTCACGTTCCGGAGATGAAGTCCAGCTGGCAGGAGTTCGACCAATGGGTCTCACTCGACGAATCGTGGAAGCCGCTCTTTGAAACCGAAGAAGCTGTTCACACTCAATAAGCGATTAACAATCCCGTCCCGTCTGTCTAATTAGAACCCGCCGCCGGTGCCCGGGCCGTCATCGTCGTCACTGGTCATGCCGGCGAAGGGATCATCATCGTCATTGGCGGGAGTCCCAGGCTTCTTTTGTGCAGAAGCCTGGTTGCCGGGAGTTTTGCTTCCTTGTTCTTTCTGGTGTTGCTCACGCATCTGCTTGAGCTGGTCTTTTTGCTCCTGCGTCAGGACGCCGAACATCTCTTGATGCGCCTGTTTGCGTATGGCCTGAAGTTTTTCTTTCTTTTGCTCCTCGGTCAGCGAGCTGTCACGGCGGATGGCCATTCCCTGGCGGAACATGCCCTGGCTGATCTGCTGGAACTGCTGCTTCTGCGCGTCCGTCAGGTTGAGCTTTTGTGCGAGCATGGCCATGTGCTGGCGTTGCCGCTGCATCGCGCTGCCGCGACGGCCCTGCTGCTGGTTGCCCTGGCCCTGGTTATCCGTCTGTGTCTGCCCGGATGGATTGCTGCTTTGGTCTTGCTGCTGGGCCATGGCGGCGCAGGAAAGCAGCGCAAGCAAGATCAAAGTCCGGTAAAACAATCGTGTCATGGTCTCCCCCTCACGGCAGATAGTAACCCGGCCTGGAACGCGAAGTTCTTTCTTCCGTTCCGAAGGTAACTTTTGTATTTGTTTCGGGTTTGCTACCTTAGTAAGTAGCGGATGCGGGGTTAGCGCCATGAAGAAGTTCCTATCATTTGCCGCCTTCGGCTTGCTGGGCGCGTTTCTTTTTGCCCAGGAGCCCAGTCAGAATCAACAGCCGTCCGGTGGCCAGAGCGATTTGAATACAGCCACTGAAGCCATGAGCCACGGCCATCACCATGAAGGCCATGAGCACATGGGCGCGCACATGCACATGACCGAGCTGCGCAAACCTCAGCCGGGCGACGCGGAAAAGGCCCAGCAGGTAGTCGAGGCAGTGAGGCCGGCGCTGGAAAAATATCGCGACTACAAAGTCGCCCTGGGCGAAGGCTACAGGATCTTCCTGCCCAACGTTCCGCAGAAGATGTATCACTTCACCAACTATCAGTACGCTCTGGGCGAAGCTTTCCGTTTCGATCCCACCAAGCCGACCTCGTTGCTCTATGAGAAGCACGGCGACAGCTACAAACTGATCGGCGCCATGTACACCGCCCCAGTCGCCTTCAGCGAAGAGACGCTCAATGAGCGCATTCCCCTCAGCATGGCCCAGTGGCACCAGCACGTGAATATGTGCCGTCCTCCCAGAGGTCAGGGCCCCGCGATGCTCAGCAAGAATCCCCGCTTCGGCCTGAACGGTTCCATCTCAACCCGGCAGGAGTGCGACGCTGCCGGCGGAACTTTTCTGCCGCATGTCTTTGGCTGGATGGTGCACGTCTATCCGTGGGAGAAAACTTCGGATGAGATCTGGTCGGTCGAACGCCAGTTAGATAAGCCTGCCGCAGCGCACCAGCACGAACATGAGGGGATGGCTGGGATGGATCACCAGCATTGAGAGGAATTTTTGTAAATGGGTAATTTGGTAATTGGGTAATTGACAAGCAAAACCGAGACCTACAGGCACCCAATAAATGTGTTTGTGGTTTTCATTTACCAAATTACCAAATTACTCATTTACCAAATTTTGAATTCGATCTCCCTGCCCGACTCTTGCTTTGTCGCCGGATGCCGCAGTGCCGCTACCTTAAATGCTCCGGGTTCGATCAACGCCGGCTCCAGCTTGTAGCTTTCGCTGCTTGTCACAGTAAGCCTGACTTTCATACCGAAGTACTCGGGAAACTGAGCGCTCTCCTGTGCTCCGGAACAGACATAGAGCGAGAGCAGATCGCAGATCTGCAGCACGTCGGTCAGCCGTTCCAATTCTTCAATGCCGCGCTCCTGTTTGCCTGACAACTGGTCTTGCCGCGCAGCCTCAAGCTTGAGAAAACTGTTCACGCGATTCCGGTCATCCTGCGGCACATGCGCGGCATTTTGTTCGGCGATGCGCGCGAAGTGCCGGCTTACCATGTAGCCGCCGGCGGCGCCGGTTGACGCCGCCACCTCAATGGATTTTTCCCATGCCGCCAGAAATTCCACAGTCGAACATTGAATAAATGAGCGGGGGCAGCCCTGCCTTACCGACCGGCTCTGCATGATGGCCTGCGCATCAGGAACGCCCCAGCCAGCGTCGTGCAAAGCGATGGCGCGCAACTCCGCAGCATTCATTTTGGGCAGGTTCGGCCCGATCATCTTTGCGGCAAAGTCACCGGCCAGCACCGCATGGGATGGCTGTGTGATCATCCAGCATCCGTCATATGGCTGACGCTGCAGGCGTTCGATCACACTCCATGCAGGGAGAAATTCATTGCCGGCAATGGGTGGCGGTTCCAGCGGGCGCAAGATCATAAGGCCATCAGCTGGGGCGGCGTTTGCTCATGCGCCGCGGCACCGCCATCGCTTTGGCCGGTCCGCTGCTGGAAGGGGGCTTCTTGATCCCGTCGAGCAGCTCTTTCAGAGCCACTGCGTTATTGCGCTCCACGTTGCGCGACGAATAGATGAGCGTGACAAGCTTGTGCTCGTGCAGGAGGCTGTAAAGAAGCTGCAGATCGGCGGAGGCTTCGGGCGTGTTCAATTCTTTGAAATACCGCTTCTTGAAGACTTCCCAGTTATTGCTGGCGTGATACCACTTGCGCAGCTCGTCCGATGGGGCGAGGTTGCGCAGCCAGTGGTCGATGCGGGCCTCTTCTTTGCTGATGCCGCGAGGCCACAGACGGTCTACCAGGACCCGCTGGCCATCGGCGAGAGAGGGTTTCTCGTAAGCGCGTTTGATCTCAACCGGCATCGAACCAGCAGCAGTACGGGCCCCAAAGGGGTTTTCAAAACGCTGCGCTCCAGACATAATAGTCATTTGAGGCGAACAGCGTCCATTTTTCTGATGATTTTTTTGGCCGTAACCTTGTCCGGTTGCGGCAAAGATCCGGCGCAGATGACCGATGCTGAACTGGGGCTGAACCAGCAGCAAGCCCGTGGACGCCGGGTCTTTAATATCTACTGTCTCAACTGCCATCCTGCCTATTCGTCCAAAGGCAATAAAGGACCGGGCCTCAAGGATCTCTACAAGAAAGAGTACCTTCCCAGCGGTCTTACCGCGACCGACGAGCACACGGAGCAGAGTATTCTGCGGGGGCGCAACATGATGCCACGCTTCGCCGACCAGCTCGATCAGCAGGAACTACTGGACCTGATGGCGTATCTGCATACGCTATAGCTGGTTAGTTCTCATCTGTTTCACACGCTCGTTCTCTGCCTGGACCTGCTGTTCGTCTTTCAGCATTTCCTCGTACTCGATACTCTGAAATGCCCATAGACGGACGTTGTGCCAGGCTACCAGTCCCGCCGCGACGAGAACGAACGGGCTGATCGCCAGGAACACCCACCAGGATGGCAGGATGAGAAATGAAGCGATAAGAAACATGATTGAGAAGACGTAAATCAAGGCCAGCGCCGCCGCGAGCACTATCTGGAAAGGCGAGATACGCGCTTTGGACAGGTAACGTCGCGGGTCCCAAGGCCCATGATCGACTTCCCAGAAGGATCGGGCCGCGTCCACTGACACCAGCAAGAACAAAATGAGTGCCGCGACCGCAGCGACGCCGCGCAGGATCGCCAAGCCCGTCCGATGAGCGAGGTAAGCGAGCGCGAGAGCCGAGGCGGGCGCCCATGGCCGCCAGGGGCTGGTGTAGTAGGAGATCCTTGCCAGCAGGGATCGCCCAGTTGCTCCCAAGCCGCCGCTGTCCTCGGACATCGTTTCTCTCATTTCACTTCTCAACCGTCAAATAGTACTTCCAGATTGCGCGATCGGCCGCATTACCAGAGTGCCAATGAATCGCCTTACTAACCTGCGGCATCGTACAATAGAGATTCACCCGATCTTCGATCTATGGCCAGCCCTGTAGAACTCGTCCAGATCGATTTGTCGCCACGGCGTCCACAGCCCAAGCCGGCATGGCTCAAGGCCCGCGCCCCCATGGGCGACAATTACCATGAGCTCAAAAAGCTGGCGCGCACGCTGGAACTGCACACGGTGTGCGAGTCGGCGCAGTGCCCGAACATTGGCGAATGCTGGAACCACAAGACGGCAACTTTTATGTTGCTGGGCAATTTATGCACCCGGCGCTGTGGCTTCTGCGCCGTGCCCAAAGGCAAGCCGGAGCCGCTGGATTGGGATGAGCCTCGCCGCGTGGCAGAAGCCGTAGCTACTCTTGGCTTGAAGCATGCCGTGGTCACCAGCGTGAATCGCGATGACGACAACATGGGTGGCGCAAAAATCTTTGCTGAGACCATACGCGAAATCCGCCGCCAGGCGCCCGGCTGTCAGATTGAAGTGCTGATCCCTGACTTTCAGGGACGTGAAGATTGCCTGCAGGCCGTGGTCGAAGCCAGGCCGGAAGTACTGAACCACAACACTGAGACCGTACCCCGGCTCTATCGCGCCGTGCGTTCGGGCGCCCGCTATGAACGTACGCTCGACCTGCTGAGCAATGTGAAGCGCTTTGCGCCGGAGATGGTTTCAAAGACCGGCGTGATGGTTGGCATCGGCGAGACCATGGACGAACTGCTGGAAGTCTTTCGCGACCTGGCCGCGCGCAAAGTCGATATCCTCACCGTTGGCCAATATCTGCGTCCCTCGAAAGACCATCTGCCCATGACGCGCTACTACACGCCGGAAGAGTTTGCCTTCCTGAAAGTTGAGGCGCTGAAGATGGGCTTCCGCCACGTGGAGTCCGGCCCGCTGGTACGGTCTTCTTATCATGCGCACGAGCAGGCAGAGTCGACCGGGCTTATTTCTGTCGCTCCGCTCCCGACCGCCTGACATTCCAGTTCGAGCAGAGATTCCTCTACTGCTGATACCAGCGGCTCAGCGCGCAAGGCGGCTTCGCCGCTCAGTGTTCAATATCACCAAACCCTGCACGCGTTCTTGGCCACCATGGGTTGGCCCACAGAGCAGCCAAACGCTTTCTGGAACTCCGGCATGTTCTGGACCACGCCATTCACGCGGAAGTTGCCGGGTGAGTGCTCGTTGTTCAATGCGAGCAAGCGGGCGATCTGATCGGTCTGGTTCTGGCACCAGATTTGTCCCCAACCGATGAAGAAGCGCTGCTCCGGCGTGAAGCCATCGACCTTACCCGGCTGCTTGCCGGAGTCGGCAATCGACTTCATCAGCGCCATGTAGGCGATGCGCAGACCGCCGTTGTCGGCCGTGTTTTCGCCCAGCGTGAGCTTGCCACGGACGTGAACGTCATCCACGGCGACGAACTTGTCGTACTCGTCCACAATGCACTGCGTCCGTTCTTTGAATGCCTTCTGGTCTGCCTCCGTCCACCAGTTTTTGAGATTGCCTTCGGGATCGAAGAGCGCGCCCTGGTCGTCAAATCCGTGCGTGAGCTCATGGCCGATCACGGCGCCCATGCCACCGAAGTTCAAAGCATCATCGGCCTTGAAGTCATAGAACGGCGGCTGCAGGATTCCCGCCGGGAAGTTGATGTTGTTTTCAGTGGGATCGTAGTAGGCATTCACCGTTGGCGGAGTCATCAGCCACTCCTGCTTGTCCAGCGGCTTGTTGATCTTGTTCAGCTGGCGGCGAATTTCAAAAGCATTGGAGCGCAGTGAGTTGCCCAACGCGTCATTGGGCAGGATTTTGAGAGTTGTGTAGTCACGCCACTTGGCGGGATAACCAATCTTGTTCTGGATGGCCTCCAGCTTCACCAGCGCCTGCTTTTTTGTGACGTCTGACATCCAGGGCAGCTCGCCGATGTCGCGGCGCAACGCATCTTCCAGCTGTTTTACCATCTCCAGCGTCTTGGCCTTGGCCTGCGGCGGATAATACTTCTCCACAAAGACGCGGCCCAGGGCCTCGCCCAAATCGCCATCCACTGCGGCCACGCAACGCTTCCATCGCGGACGGATCTCTTTTGCGCCCTGCAGCGTTTTGCCATAGAAGTTGAAATTCTCGTCCTGAAATGCCCTGGGCAGCCACTCGGTCTGCGACGTCAACACATGCCAGCGCAGGTACGTTTTCAGATCGTCGAGGTTGACACTGGCCAGCTCTGCATCCAGCGCCTTAAAGAAGTTCGGTTCAGCGACGTTCAGGCTGGTGGTAGGCGGAGCTTCAATGCCGGTCAGATATTTCGTGAAATTGAATGCCGGCGCCAGCGCCTGCCACTCCGTGACCGTCATCTTGTGGTAGATGCGCTCCGGCTCGCGCCGTTCCACGCGGTCTCCCGAACCTTTGGCCAGGGCCGTTTCAACCTTCATGACGGCGTCGGCGTTGGCGGCGGCCTGCTGTGGAGTATCCCCTGCCAGCTTGAACATGGCAGCAACGTGCTCCACATAGGCTTTGCGCAGCTCTACCGACTTGGGATCATCCTTCACATAGTAATCGCGGTCCGGCAGTGAAAGTCCGCCCTGATCGGCCTGCGCGATCACCATTTTTGCGTTCTTGAAGTCCGCGCCGGAGCCAAAGCTGAAAAGCGTATTGATGCCCTGGCTGTGCAGGTGCGCGATCAGCACCGGCAGAGCGGATTTATCCGACAGCGAATTGATGCGGTCGAAAACCGGCTTCATCACGGCGATGCCTTTTTTCTCAATACTGGGCTCGTCCATGCACGCGGCGTAGTAGTCGCCGATCTTCTGCTCGTCCGGCGTTCGATTCGTGGCCTTGGCTGCATTTTCCAGAATGCCGCGCAACTCTTCCCGGTTGCGCTCCGCCAGCTGGCCGAAGCGGCTCCAGATGGCCTGGTCTGACGGGATGGGATTGTTCTTGGTCCATCCGCCACAGGCGAACTGGTAGAAATCCACGCAAGGGTCAGCGGTCTTGTCCATGGCGGAGATTGTGGCATTGGGAACGGCCGTGGGCTCTTTTTGTTCCGCTTGTTGTTGGGCGCCGGCCAGCGTAACTGCCGCTGTCAATACGAGTCCTGTTCCAATCAATCTGAGAAAACGCATGATGGGTAGCCTCTTTGAGATTTGTCGCTGCGAGAAGCTCACAAGCGCACAACCAGGCGAAGCCTGGGAGAGCTTCCTTATGTCTTTAAAGATATTCCCTGGCCCACTTTTCGTCCACCGCGAGCGGATCAGAATACCCGGAAGTGGATGGTCAAATATTTTTTCGGGTTCTCGCGAATGGATTTGATCAGCGTGCGGGTCTCGATCAATAACTGGTCCGTGTTGTTATAAACCGAGGGATCGTGCAACAGCTTCCCGGCGCTGCCTTCACCTGCAGCCAGCCGGTCCGTGATGTCAGAGAGCTTATTAATCGTGTTTTGCAGCTTGGCCGCCAGCTCTTGGTCTTTCAGCAGCTTTCCTGCCGGGCCGCGACCGGCGTTAACGTCGTCCAGCAGTTTGTTTGCCTGGGTCACGGTGTGATGCAAATCGTTATAGAGCGATTCGTCCTTAACCAGCTTTCCCAAATTCCCCTTACCGCTGTTGATGTCGTCCACCAGGCGGTCCAGCTTATCGATGGCGTCGGTCGCTTTCACCGCCAACGTTTTATCGGTGAAGAGCTGCCCTATGGTCCCCTTGCCGCTGTTTACGTCGTTGAGAAGTCCCTGCACCTGGTTCAATATGGTGTTGATCTTGTTGACCATGGCGGGATCGTTAATGACCTGGCCCAGCGTCCCCTTGCTGTTCTGCACCGAGGCCAGAATGTCATTGGCGCGCGTCAGGAGGACGTCGATATTCTGCAAGGTGCCCTGGCTGCTGCGGATCACATCCTGATATCCCGGGGTATTGCCTGCGATCAGCTCAGCACCGTCGACTGCAGGAGGACCAAGCACGTTCGGTGGAGTGTTGATGTCAATGAATGATTCGCCCAAGACGCCGGCGGTCTGCACTGTAGCGGTCGATCCGTTTTTTCGCTTTCCATCTTTTTTATCAACTTCGCCGAGACGGATCGATTCAGCGTATTTACCGCTCACCTTCATGGTGACTTCTACAGGGTTGGGAAACCGGCTGGGTATAAGACGCACGTCGGTCACGTTGCCGATGGGCACACCCTGCAAGTCCACGGGCTGGCCGGAACGAATGCCTTCAGCATTGTCAAAATAAGCGACGAGCTTGATTTTGTTGGTAAAAATGCCGCTGGTGCCGCTTATCAAGAAGACAAGGATGGCCAGGGTCACCGAAGCGACTATGACGGTTATTCCGACCCTAAGTTCAGACCACCTGAGTTGCTTTTGGCTCGGCAAGTTGTGTGTAGTCCTACGCCGCAATCATAGCAGATGGGTCTGTAAGTCTCTAGAAGCACACAGTTTTCGGTCAAGATCAGCCCTTGACCGGCACTGGATGCGGGGCGAAAAATCCACGGGCCTTAGGCGATTTCATTGCCGCGCCAGGTGCGCGAAAACAGCGCGGCAAGCAAATACGCCCCTGCGGCGCAGAGCAGCGTGGTGGTCAGCCCGAATTGAATCGCAATGATCATAGCCAGCACCGATCCCAGAACGCTGGCTGCGGCGTTCAACGCCCACGCCCACTCCACGGTTTTGACCAGCCGCAGCCCCGTGGGAAAGGGCATGCCCATAAAAAATCCCAGAGGCGCCAATACCACAGCGCTAATCAGCAGCTTAAGCGCAAACGACAACCCCACGGCCGCAGAGAGCAGCCACGGAATCACCAGCACGTTGAGCACGATCAATGCGGAAATCAAGCCAAGCAACAGAAGGATCTTGTTTATGTGAGTGACCCGGCGGCGCGCCGCTACGCTTCCCGCGCCACTCGCAAGCAGCAGCAGAAAAACGACGACGGTAAGCGCATAGGTAGGATGGCCCAGAAAGAGCACGAAGCGCTGGATCAGAGAAATCTCAACCAGAATGTAACCGAAGCCGACGGCGATGAAGTAGAGCAACGCAATCAGGCCGGTGCGTTGTGCATCTTCTGATCGGCGGCGATGTAGGGCTAGCGGGAGAACGAGAAAGGCCAATACCGCGAACGCGGAGATAATCAGCAGCATTCCCAGAACGACTACGCCGAGGTTGATGCGCCAATCCATGCCGCGGCCGGTACCCTCCAGAATATTTCGCAACACATACCCAGTCTTCAAGGTGAAGAAAAAGAATGGCGCGCTGTCACTCACCGGCGCTACGTTGTAAGCGTAATCGCGGGCGAAGGCGCGGGGATCGTTGGAGTCGATGAGCTTTTGGAAAGCCTCGGCGGCAGGCGGCAACGGTGTTTGTGGCGCCGCGGGAATTTTGATGGCCGGCAGATCAGGGACCATGCATTGCACATTGGGCCCGCACGGATCATGGCTGGCAACCACCGGGTTGAGCCAGACCAGATTTGGATTCTGCCGAACGTGGTCCTTTACCGCAGCATATTCCGCCGGCGTGAAAGCAGACTTCTTGGCCAGTACCAGCACTGGCCGGCCATCTTCATTGAGGCCGCCATCGGCTACGATCACAAAATGACCGCGTGGATCAGCCACGCCAAGCTTATGCAATGCCTCAATAGCCTGCGACACCACGCGCAGGGCTTCGCGCGGCTGTCTGAACTCCCAGCGCGTGACGGCGATCATGCCGTCAGGCTTCAGGTGATCAAAATATTCGCGAAACGCTTCGACCGTGTAGAGATTGTTTTCGCTTAGGGCAAACGCGCCGGCGGCAGTGGAGGCCCAGGTATCGACCAGCGTCATCTGCACAACGTCGTACTTGTCGGGCGAGCTGCGGATATACGAGCGCCCGTCCTGCACATGGATGTGGACCTGGGGCAGATCGTACAGATGAAAAGAGTAGCCGGCATAGCGGTCGCGCATCACGTTGTTGGCGATGATCGGGTTAATTTCAATGCCTGTGACATTGGGGCTGCCGTTGGCTACGGCGCGCATCACGTCCACGCCGCCGCCTGGCCCAATGATGGCGTACTCGCCCCGTGGGCGCAGTATGTTGACCACCGACGGCGCAGCAGCCATCAGGCTCTTTTTCCAGTTGAAGCCCGGCTGCGGCGGCAAGCCGGTGTGCGTTGGCGTAGGCGAACCCTCCCGGTCCCAGTGCGCGGGGTCGGCGTTCATGATGGCCGTGGTGGCGTCAGCGTCAATCACTACGTAGCGGCCGATCTGGTTCTGCACTTCTATGCGCGAGATGGCGTTCCAGCGCGTGTATTCGATCATCTTGGGATCGCGGTACACGCCCTTGGCGTAGACGACGTCGAGCAGTTTGCCGGAGTAGTTGGCTGCGATCAGCAGGACGAAAACGGTCGCCACGGCGTAGGCAGTGCGGCGCAGCTTAGTGTCGGGAGCCCATAGCGCGGCCGCCACGGCCATTGCCCCCGAAGCCAGCAGAAGCGCGTTCGGCGCGCCGATCAGATTCAAGAGCGGCACCACAGCCAGGCAGGCGCCTGCGCCTCCAGCCAGGTCAGCGCCGTAGAGCTGCGAGATTGTTTTGGTGGAACGGGCAAAGAGGACCGAGAACAACAGCCCGGTCAGAAAAAACGGCACCGCGGCGGCCAAGTAGATGATGCTCAGCTTGCCGAAGTTTGCGCCTGTAACCGCAAGAGAAACTGGCGTGTGCAGCACGACCTCGACGGCAGCCAGAATCAGGACTGAATTCAGCAGGCAGAGCCGCGCGCCAAGCTGCCGGATCTCAAAACGTTCCAGCCACTCCCGCCGGATGTGCGCGAACACACCGCCCGATCCCAGCCCCAGCAAGGCAACCGAAATCGCGAAGAAAGCAAAGTGGTAAAAGAGCACCACGCTGAAAAGGCGCGTCAAGGCCAGCTCCAGCAGCAGGCTGGCAAAACTGACCAGCGCGACCGCCAGAATCGTGAAACGTGAGATCGTTTGGGCCGGAACAGTTTGAGGATCAGCGAGGGTGGATTGGGCCATCTCAGTTCAGGTTCTCATAAGGCCGGAAGTTTGCCTAGCTTGGGCTGTGCTAGCACCGGCGGAATCGGGAACGACTACTGTAACGACTACTGTGAGGTTCGGCGTTGATTCCTGGTGTTGCGAATCAAACGTCGTAAGCAGAGAACGCAGGCTACCAGGAGTCCGCCCGAAAGGGCAAGGAACAGGTTGGCACGATGGCCGTAGATTTCGGAATGTTGAACAGGCGGACCCCAGCTTGCCCACCAATTAAACGCAGCCAAGTTCAGAGACCACAAAAAACACGCGAACAGCACGAGAGTAGCGATCCAAAGGGCTACTATTGTGCGCTTCTGTGGCATTTCGCTAAGAACCTATCACAAGCGGTGTGGCCTCTTGATCATTCCATCGATCGATAGGCGAAAAATCGCCATTACACTCTTGACTGGATCGGATGAAGGTGACTACTCTCCCTCCAGAATCACGTGCGCAATGGCTTGTTCCGCCGTGTGGGAGAGCGAGAGATGGACCCGCTTGCAGCCGAGCCGGTCGGCGAACTCAGCTGCTTTGCCGTGGAATTTCAAATTGGGACGCTGGCCGGGTAGCCGGATGACCTCAACATCGTGCCAGGTAACCCCGTGCCGCAGTCCGGTTCCGATCGCTTTCATTCCCGCTTCTTTGGCAGCAAAGCGGGCGGCCAGGCGTTCGGCGGCGTTGGGCTTGCCCAGGCAGTAACGCACCTCTTCCGGAGTGAAAACACGGGTGAGAAATCGTTCACCAAAGCGCTCGAAGGCAGCCTTGATCCGGGGCACTTCGGTGATGTCAACTCCTGTTCCTACAATCATTTGCGTCGCCTAGCCAAAGTATCATATCGTTGGTTTGAAGATTCTAAGGTTATTCTAATTTCTTGAGAGACAACTCAGGAATTCCGAGGGTATAATGTCCCCGCGTTGTTTCAGAAGCGTTGTACAGCAGCTCCTGCACCACCTGCAACCTGCCTGCACTACCCTCAGAAAGGCGCAAATTTCAGAAACAAGGAATGCGTGTAACTCATGGAACAAGGAACAGTGAAGTGGTTCAATGACGCGAAAGGTTATGGCTTTATTTCCCGGGAAAATGGTGAGGATGTGTTCGTACACTTCTCCGCCATTCAGGCGAATGGCTTCCGTAGCTTGAAAGAAGGCCAGCCGGTTCAGTTCAACGTCGTCAAAGGCCCTAAAGGGTGGCAAGCAGAGAACGTGCAACCGCTGTAAAACGCAAACAGATTCAGTTGTTCCAGGGCGGCCGCCAGCAGGCCGCCCTTTCCATTTTCGATGGTTTTTCCGCTTCACCGAGCGGGGCAGCGGTTTCAAATTGGATCGCCACCGCCTCCGGCGCAAAATATAATTTAGCTGGTGCTGGTTTCTGACTTCGATTTTTATCTTCCGGAAGAGCTGATTGCCCAGGAAGCCCTGCCTGATCGCAGCGCCTCGCGCATGTTGCATCTCTTTCGCGATACGGGCAAGTTCCGCGACTCGGGCAAATTCGAAGACTGCCGCTTCACCGATTTTCCCGCCCTGCTCCGCCCGAACGACCTGCTGGTGGTGAACAACAGCCGTGTCTTTCCTGCGCGCCTCTATGGACGCCGCGCCGGCCTGCGCTCCCAGCCGGTGAGTCCCCGGAACCCGGCGTCGCGCGACTTCCTCCATGGTCGTGTAGAAGTTCTGCTTACCCGGCAAATCGCCCCACTGGAGTGGCAGGCCTTGGTGCGTCCGGGAAGGAAGATCGGCGTGGGCGAAAAGATATTTTTCACCCGTGCGGAGGCACACCCGGGCGAGATTGCCGCGCCGGCATCTGAAAACGGCGTGGAACTCACGGCCGAAGTCACGGCGCGCGGCGATTTTGGAGAACGCACGCTGCGCTTTGATCCTGTGCCGGACTTTTTTGCGGCCGTGGAAAAGCTGGGGCATGTGCCGCTGCCGCCCTATATCGCGCGCGAAGACCGGCTCGAAGACCGCGAGCGCTACCAGACCGTCTATGCGCGTCCGGAAGAGCGAGGCAGCATCGCCGCACCTACGGCTGGATTGCACTTCACGCCGGAGATCATGTCGGCGGTCCGCGCGCGCGGGACCGGGGTCGCCGAGATTACCCTGCACGTCGGCCTTGGGACCTTTCAGCCCGTGCATGTGACCAACGTGGAAGAGCACAAGCTGCACCGTGAAAGCTTTCATATTTCAGAAACCGTGGCAGCTCTGATCAACCAGGCGCTAGAGCAAAAGCGGCGCGTGGTAGCAGTGGGAACAACCACGGTACGGACTCTCGAGCATGTGGCCCGGCAAAACGCCACGGGGCGAATCAGCGCAGGCGCCGGCGAAGCCGAGATTTTTATCTATCCCGGGTTTGAATTTCGCGTGGTGAGCGCCTTGCTCACCAACTTCCATCTGCCACAATCCACACTCCTGATGCTGGTGGCGGCCTTCGCCGGAAAAGAGAACGTGTTGCGCGCCTATGAACAGGCGGTCAATAAGAAGTACAGGTTTTTCTCCTATGGCGACTGCATGTTCGTGGAGTGAGACTCCGCCGGCACGCTGCACCTTGGATAGGACTCACATTAGTTATCGCTCAAAGGTCTTTGGCCTGAATTACACTTCCAGCCTACGAGAATCGCAACCGCCGTAACGGGTTGTGCTGAAGCGTTTGCCGATACACTCAATACAAAAGGTTTTCAAATTCATTGCAAGACGAAGGGGAACACCATGCCCAATGGCAACGATCTTCCGGAAGAGCAGGCAGCCCCGCGAGCCGCGGGACCCTTCACGCCATTTTTCAATCCGGTTGTCGCACTCGCCTTCACCATGTTGCTGGCCATCGTGCTACTGATCGGGGCCACCGTGCTGGGACTGGATAAAGGTCTGCTGCTGACCAAAATGGGGAAGGTAGATTTCGCACGCGGCCTGATTACCTATCTTTTTGCCGTAGTCACCATCGGGACTGCGGTCGTAATGGTCGTCTCTGCCTTAACTAGCAAGGACACCCCGGAACACAAGAGGAGTTTCCAGCGCGGCAAAGAAATCCTCTCGCTGCTGCTGGGAGTCTTTGGGACGATCGTCGGCTTTTACTTCGGTTCAGAAGTCTCAGGCAACGCACAGCCGGCAGAGGAGGCAATTGTAAAAATCGTTCCTCTGCGTCTCAGCTCGACCTCAGTCTTTTCCGGCACGGACGTAACCGTGTTTACCTACGTTACGGGCGGCAGGGCCCCGTATCGATTTGGCGTTGCCTTTGCAAAAGAGGATCTAAGAGCCGAGCTGCCGGTCGATGGAAGCGGCTGGGTCATCAAGACCGTTTCCGCGCCGAAGACGGCAACTACAGACCGGCCCGCCATGGTGTATCTCGTGGTGGAAGATACGGATGGCCATTCCGCCGTGGCGAGCACGCCGTTGTACGTAAAAGCAGTTCCTTGAGGTCACAGGTTCTTTCGTCCTGCCAAAACCGTTCCTGTGTTCAATTGCTTAGTCTAGCCTGCTTCACCTAGCTTGCTACGCGTAACCTGCTTCGCGCAACGAAGACGTGGCCTGTAAACTCGTAGAGGCATTCATACGAGTCTTGAAGGGACCACGGCCGTTTTGCGAATCAGGCTCCTTGTCTTCATCAGCATCGTGCAGTCCATTCTTTTCCTGGCGCACTGGTTCGTCTATTGGAGCTGGGGCCGGTTCTTCGGCGCGCCAATGCGCTCGACGGGCGTAAAGCTGGCTTTCGTTTTGTTGTCCTTGAGCTTCGTCGGTGCCTCGCTGCGTGGCTGGTATTCCTTCCGTCCGTGGGTTCGTGTCTGGTACGCGCTCTCTGCGGTATGGCTCGGGTTTGCCAGCTTCTTTTTCTGGGCTGCATTCGCGACCTGGGTTGTTCTTGGCGTAACCCGACTCGCCGGCCTGCATTGGAGCATGCAGGCAATTGCGCTCGTTCTGCTGGCTTGTGCTCTGCTGACAGCTGGCTATGGGTTGCTCAATGCAGCCTGGCCGCGCGTGACCAGGATTTCGATCGCCCTGCCGAACCTGCCCCAGCAATGGCGTGGACGTACTGCAGCCCTGGTCAGCGACCTTCATCTGGGTCACATTCGAAATTACCGCTTTGTTCAGCGCGCGGTGCGGAAGCTTGCATCACTCAAGCCCGACGTCGTCTTCATTGCGGGCGACCTCTATGACGGCACGGCAGCCAACTTCGAACGATTGGCAGAGCCCTGGAAAGATCTGACGTCAGCAGCCAACGGTACGCAAGTCCCATTCGGGTTGTACTACATTGCCGGGAACCATGAAGAGTTCTACAGTCGCGCCGAATACCTCCCGCCGTTGCTGACCACCGGCATTCACGTGCTGAACAATGAAAAAGTCGAGATCGACGGCTTGCAGTTGATTGGCGTGCATTATCGTGATGCCCACGATTCCGAGCAGTATCTGGCTTTACTGCGCAGTTTGAAGCTCGACCGCGGGCGGGCCAGCGTTCTATTGCTGCACGCGCCGGTTCAGTTGCCCGTCGGAGAGGAAGAGGGCATCTCGTTGCAACTCTCCGGGCACACGCATGGCGGCCAGTTCTTTCCCTGGATCTGGGTGGCGCAGCGCGTCTGGCGCAGGTTCAACCACGGGCTGCAGTCGCTGGGAAAAATGCAGGTCTATGTGACCTATGGCACAGGAACCTGGGGACCGCCGTTTCGTGTAGGAACGCGGCCTGAGATCGTGCTGATTACCTTTGCGTGATGCTTCGGCGGTCGAACGCAAGCTGCCTAAAGCCACCTATTCGATCTTCACCACCCGCTCGCTGACTTTGGGAAATTTTTCAAAGACCGCAGGATCGTGTCCGGGAATAATCAGGCGCGGCGACGCGGCAAGCTGCTTCATGCGGTCCTGGGCGCGCAGGTTTGAGGCCGCGTCCATCGTCTGTGCGATCGGTACATGCTTCTCCAGGTTCTCGTAGAGATACATATTGTCACTGGCCAGCACAACCGTGCCAGCCCGCGTATTCACGCCGACAAACTGCGATTGAAACGTATGCTTGCCGCCGATATAGCAGGTGATGCCGGGAAGAATTTCCTGGGCGTCGCCGTAGACCAGCGTCAACCGGCCTGCTGTGTTCAGTTTCACCGCCGCCAGTACATCGTCGGCATCGATGCCGCCGTGGGTCCGCGGCTGCTGCCAGGCTTCGCCGGTGTAATAGACGTATTCATCTTTCTGCAGCCAGATGCGCGCGTTGGGAAACAGGTCCATGCCGTCGGCATGGTCCCAGTGCATGTGCGTGATGACTACATCGGTGATTTCTTCCGGCTTTACTCCGGCCTGGGCCACGGCGTCAGAAGGCTTGGCAAAATCATCAACCTTCCAGCTCTTGAAGAACTGCGGCCGATAGAAGCCGGAATCCACCAGGATATTGCGCCCGTTGCCGCGAACCAGCCAGACAGTCATGGCAATGGAAAGCTTGCGCGAGGCGTCGGCCCCGGACACCAGCGCGTTGACCGGGAAGTCGGGAATGCTGGCGTAACGAATGGCAAAAACTTCGTAGACCGGCCTGGCTTCGGGCTTGGGCGTTGCCGTTTGGGACGAGCCGTGCGCGATCGCCCAAACCCAAAACAGGAATACCACGAGAGACTTACCTGGATGTATCATCGTCGCTCCCCTTTGCAAGATCGAAAATGCACAGAAAGTAGATTGCATGACGAGTACGGGAATGTCGAGAACCCCCAAGGTACCTTCTCTGTTGCGCCGGATCGGACTCAGCTTTGTCCTGGGTTTTGGCCTGTTTGTGCTGGGCGCAATGCTGCAAGGCGTGTTGGGACGAAAGGGCCTGACCGGCAAGAGTATTTATGTAGACGATCTGGTGCTGGGCGTTCTGGCCGGGCTCGTGGTGTTTGCCTATGAGCAGCGACGCTACAAGGCGATGCTGGAAAAGATTGCCATGATTTCCGCTATGAACCACCATGTGCGCAATGCTCTGCAGGCCATCTCCTATGCGCCCTATACGGAGCAGGCCAAGCAGATTCAGCTGATCCAGCAGTCGGTAAGCAGGATTCAGTGGGCGCTGCAGGAGGTGCTGCCGGGCGCTGTGGATATGGATCCCAAACCAGTGGCAGTGGAGAGTTCTGCGGCAGCAGACGATGGCAGGAGCCGCGGCCAGGGACAGTGACGATCGCGGAGCATGAGGCTGCGCAAGGATTCAGCGAATAAGACGAAGTGAATCGCCGCCACTGCGCGGTTCACGCCGGGACATAGACGGCATAGCCGCGAGGCGCGGCCCAGAAATCGGCGGCGCCGTTCAGGTCTGTCCACTTTTCCGCCGGCTTCGATGGATCGCTCTTGCCCCACCAGGCAACGGGCGCCATCTTGCGGCCTCGCCAAAGCGTGTTGACCGATTTTCCGTTCCAGGCATCACCACGGTTGTTCAATACAAAGATCAGCCCCGGCTGCGCGCCGAAGCCATTTCTCTGCAGAACGAATAGATCGTGATCAGAATAGAGAATGGAAGTTCCGCCGCCGGCGTATTTTTCGTGCGCGGCCACCAGCGCGGCGATTCCATTCGGCGTGCCTCGCGCGGCCAGACCAAAGTTGAAGTAGTCCTGCCAGAAGACGCATGGGTAGCCTTCCGTAGTCAGAATCACGGCATAGGCCAGCAGCTTGTCATTCACGACAGCATCTTCGGCGTCACGCGCGGTATCGTGGTTGTCGACAAAAGTGACTGCTTCAGCAGGGAAGCGCTCCAGCACTGTCCCACTGGTGAGCGCGCGCAGATCAAAGCCGTACTGGTCGCACAGCCCTTTCAGCTTGTAGTGCAGAGGAAAATCAAACGCAGAGACGGCGTTGTCCATCAGCGCGTCATTGACCGAGGTGAGCCACTGGTCGACAGCCAGGTCGGAATCCCAGCACTCGCCAACGCAGAACGGCCGGACATTATTGTTGCTATTGTTGCTCCTTTTGTAGCGATACTCGGCGATCCCCTTCACCACCCACGGGCCATAGCCTTTGACAAAGTCAAAGCGAAAACCGTCAAAGCCGATCTCTTCGATCAGCCAGCGGGTGTACTCCATCATGGCCGCATAAACACGCGGATCGCGATGGCAGAGATCGGGCAGGCCGCCAAAGGTGCCGAAGCCGTCCATGGTTTCATACGGGCTGGGATGAAAGCAGCGCCAGTCGCGGGGAAACATGCCGCTACTCGGAGTGAACTTGGTCCAGCGCACCTGGCCATCAATGCCGTTGGTCTCCTGTGCGTCGGCGCCGGAGTTGTGGTTGAGGACCACATCGGCATAGATCTGGAAAGAATTCTTGTGCGCCGTCTGGATCAGGTTTGCAAGTGACTGCCGCGTGCCGAACCAGGTTTCGGTCCGGCCTTTTTGATCGTACGCGCCAAGATCAAAATAGTCATAGACGTCATAGCCCATGGAGTTCCACTCGGCTGCTTTGGAGACCGGCGGCAGCCACAAGGCGGTGAAGCCATCTTGCTTCAGCGCGGGCAGCTCAGAGGCGATGCGGTCCCACCAGCGCCCCTCGCTTTTCTCAGTGGAAGGACAATCCCAGAAGAATGCTTGCAGAAGTACGCCCATGTCTTACCTCACAGCGGGCTGGACCGGCGAACCGGTCCATCAGTTGACTATACGCTCCCGTGAAGAATGCCGCTTTGGGGCGGACGACCTGCGGCGAGGTACATGCACGCTCGACTTTTTACTTTCAATCCTGCTGAAGGCAAGATACCGTGCAAGTATCCAGCCCGCTCTCAAGGGCGGCGGAAGCAAAGCCCATGGCAACTTCAGTCGACACCGCGATCACCAGGCCCGCAACCCTCGGCGGCGAAGTTACTACGGGCGGGCTGCGGCGGCTGGTATCGCTGGATGTGTTTCGTGGGTTGACGATCGCGGGCATGATCCTGGTAAACGATCCTGGATCAGACACGTTTTACTGGCCGCTGGGACACGCCGACGAACTGGCAAGCGCACACCCTACGGGCTGGTATCCGGGGAAGTGGTGGGTGGAGGCGAACGGCTGGACGCCCACAGACCTGATCTTTCCTTTCTTTCTATTTATTGTCGGGGCAAGCATGGTGCTGTCATTCGCGACGCGGCGCGCGCGCGGGGACTCGCGCGGTCTGCTCATGAAGCATGTGGCACGACGCAGCGCTCTCATTCTGTTGATCGGTTATGCCATCCGCATCCAGCCCTATTTTGATTTTTCTCACATGCGCTATCCGGGAGTCCTGCAGCGGATTGCCGTGGTGTATCTCTGCGCGGCCGTGATTACGCTGTGGAGCTCAACGCTCGGCCGGATCATCTGGATTGTCGCCCTGCTCGCGGGCTACTACGCGGTGATGCGTCTAGTTCCTGTGCCGGGCTGCGATCCCTCGGCATGGATGACGCAGCACTGCAGCCTGGCCGGATGGCTTGACCGCACGCTGATGCACGGCCACCTCTATCGCCGCGACTTCGACCCGGAAGGACTGCTCAGCAGCTTTCCGGCGATCGCCACCAC
The DNA here is from genome assembly GCA_036557225.1 of Candidatus Angelobacter sp. Lineage (GTDB taxonomy): Bacteria > Acidobacteriota > Terriglobia > Terriglobales > Acidobacteriaceae > Angelobacter. Next base: position 16,187 of record DATBHX010000028.1, on the reverse strand, counting down.
GCTGCTGGGAACGCTATGTGGAGAGTTTCTGCGCAGTGGAGCGAACTTTTCCCGCAAACTGCGCGGTCTTGCCATTGCCGGCGTTGCCGGCGTGGTTGCCGGCTATGCGTGGCACACGTGGTTTCCCATCTCCAAGCCGCTGTGGACCAGCTCTTACGTGCTCTTCACCGCCGGGGCCGCCTGCCTGACGCTGGCGCTGTGCTGGTGGCTGATCGAGATGCGCGGCTGGCGCGGGTGGGCCAGGCCGTTTCTCTGGCTGGGATCGAATGCGATTCTCATGTATGCGCTGTCAACGTTCGTCGCCAAAGAGTGGACCATCATCAAAGTGCACGACGGGCCGCAGGCGACCGATCTCCAAACCTGGATCTATGAGCACTGGTTCGCGCCGCTGGCACGGCCAGAGAACGCGTCATTGCTGTTTGCTCTCTGCTACGTAGCCGTGTGGACGCTGCTGGCCTGGGCGTTGTATCGGAAAAAGATCTTTATCAAGGTTTAGCAGATCAAGGTTTAGTCAGCTCGGCCGGATCACCGGCCCAATGTCGCTGCCGCCTGGCGTTTCAATGGCTCGCCGGAGCTCGGAGCCACCAGCCGCATGTACTCGCTTACGGTCACAAATCGGTAGCCTCGGGCTTTTAGCTCAGAGATCAGCTGCGGCATGATGGCAACGGTGGTCGAGAGCTCATGGAAGGCTAGAATGTGGGTGAAGGTGCCTTTCTTTTCCCGCTGCTCGATTTGCTTCAGCACGGCCTCAGGCAGAGACGGCCTGGGACATCCGGCGGCCTTGCCGGCGCAGAGATAGTCGAGCGAGTTGACGTCGCGCAGCGCCATAGGATTTTCCGAAGAAATGGTCAGCACGCGATAGCCCTGGTGTTCTAGGGCGCGGCGCGCCTCGCTGGTGATGATCCAGTCCGGAGGTCGCACATAGCGCGGCAGCGCTCCGGTCACAGCCTTGATGGCCTCGGCTCCGCGGTCCACGTCATGGACGACCCATGGCTCGCCGTTCTTTTTCTCGGCGCTGCGCAGCTCCAGATGGCTGTAGGTGTGGTCTTCCAACTCATGGCCGCGCCGGACCAGCTGTTCGGCGGCCTCAAGGCAGGTCACCCCGATGTTTTCTTCATGCCGCGGCTCGCCCCAGGTCCTGGGCGTCAAGCGCCAGCCGACGACAAAGAACGTCGCCTTGACTCCATTCTTCTCGAGGACATCGGCCAGCCCGGGCATCGGATGAGCGGCTTCTTTGCTGCCGAAGAGAACATAAGGACGGGGTCCGTCGTCAAAGGTAAGCGCGATCAGCTTGGTGGCGGTAAGAGCCGGAGCGGTATGGGTATCTGCTGCGGGAGCCGTGGCCGTCGCTTCAGCTTTCTTGGCTACAAGCGTGGCGCTGGCGCCTTGGGTGCGGCTGTCGCGCCCTGAGGAGTTAGAAGCATTGTTGGAATCCACGCCGGCGGTGACAACCCTTGAACCGCTGCAAGCAGTCAGCAGGCAGAGAACAGCAATTGACAGCAAAACCCTGAATTGGCCCATACACTCCCACCCGAATCACCGGTTGATTCCGGAAAATTGGCCAGCTACAACAGGTTGTCCGGGAGACGATCAGTCAAGAAAGTTGTCGCGGTGAAGCGTTAGACAATCTTTACCATGTGAAGCTGTGGATCGGTAGATTCTGAAGGGCAGCGACGAAGGTAACTACGGGCGATGGGCGGGACCTTTCTCAGTGCTTCATTTGTCGAAGGCATTCTCGCACTTGTCATCCTGAGCGACGTGCGAGTCCCGCTTTGCGGGATGAGTGTAAGTCGAAGGATTCCGGAAATATGTCCTCTACCAGGTGGCTTCAGGGAGTTCTCTTCGATGCGTTGGCTTTTTAGCTGCCGATGTCAAAATACACGTGTCTCGGTAGAACTCCCTGATGCGGCATAGGAAGGGCAAAATACTCGGGATGGTTCGACTCACCGTCGCTCTCCCGCTAACGCGGGTCGTTCCGGTTTCGCTCACCATGACAGAGGGGAAATGTAGTTCCAAACTGAGACATCGCTGAAGGGTTGGAAGGCCTTCGCCACGAAACCCCACAGATGCGCGGGAGCGCTCCTTCAGACTCCCGCGCCTACCGGCGGCTCCTTCTGTGGCGTTTCCGCAGCGGATACGGAAGCGCCTTCCTGAGCTCTACGCCGGGAACGCATGCTCCAGGGCATTTCCGGAAGCGATTCCAGGAAGTCAATCAGCTCCATGTTGTCGAGCGAGCGGGAGATACCCTTGTCAAAGGCCCGGACGAAGCCACCGCCGTCAGGGATAAGGCAGTTCATCGCGCTGCGGACGGTCCTGTGGGTGTGACCGCAGTGATAGACGCCGCCGTCTTCGGCGGTGAAGCAGGCGACGTAATAGACAAAATGAATGGTCCCCATTGCCCGGGTATAGTAACACATGATATAACATGTCACGTTATATCTGGGTAGATTTTTATGGCACGACGAACGATTCTTAATCCGTGGATTCCCGCTTACCTTTCGGCGAACGCCTCCGTGCCATCCGCACAGAGCGCGGGCTGTCCCAGGAAAAGCTCTGCCAGCTGATGAAGGCGAACCGGAATTTTGTCACCGAGGTAGAGCGGGGCCGTGAGAATGTCTGCCTTGATAACATTCTCAAATTAGCCCGCATGCTGAAGGTAAAACCCAGCGAGTTATTCGAGCTGTATTAGCGCGGGTGCTCGAAGTCTCCCCATCCTTACTTCTTAGGCGGCCATCAGTACCATTCAGATCACTTTTCTGGAATGGAGACACTAGAATGCCCAACGCTTTAATTCTGTTCGGCGAACAATTAAAAAAGTTGCGGCAGGCCCGCGACCTCTCGCAGGAGAGGCTGGGAGAACTCTGCGATTTTAACCGGCAATATATAGGACGGATCGAGCGCGGCGAGCGGGTGATCTCTTTCGAATCGATGATGCGGATCGCCTTTATTCTCAAGGTCCGGCCGGCAGAGCTTTACAAATTGATGCCCGTCCCGAACCGCATGCCGAAAAAAGGCGAGTTCAAAGGACAGAAGCCGAGCGGTACGAAGAAAACGCCGTCGTAAAGCCAGGTATTGCAGCTTCGCGACTGCCTACACCCCCAGTTTTGCCCGAAGAGCCCCAGCACCTTGACCAGACCCTGATGCCGCTTTGGCCGCTGCGAGAATCACTCCGGCAAAGAACAGCGTGTCAGCAAAGTAGTTGATCCCCTCGATCTTGACTCCGAGCTCCGAAGAAGCCAGCGCGCCGATCATGACCGGGAGATAGATGACCAGGATGGTTAGCAGAATCCAGCCGCCGACAGCCGCAGCGACGGTCCGCGTTTTCCAGTTCAGCAAAATGCTCACGCCGGCAGCCAGAAGCCCTGCGCCGGTGATGTAATCAATGATCGTGCGCGCGGGAACCCACTCCGGCATGAGCTTTTGCAGTGGAACGCCGGGAAGGCCCAGCGGATGGAGAAAGTGCTGCACGCCGAAGAACAGGGCGGCCAGAGCGACGAGGATGCGACCGACCATGATCAGCGTGGTCTTGATTGGGCCGCGCCATCCGTCTTTTGCGGTTGCGGCCAGGAGCCATCCGGCGCCGCCGAAGGAACTCTCGCGGAAGACGATGGTCCAGGTGATTCGGGCGTCCATGTGCTTCAGAGCAAAGGGAAGATAGAGCATCGCGACAAACATAAACATCATGATCCCGACCAGCAGGCCGGACCAGCGCACCGCAATTTTGGTGGCGATGCTCAGGGCCGCGGCGATCAAGGCACAGCCAACAAAATAGACCCAGAACATGCGGCCGGGCATGTAGCGCGGGACCAGGTCTTTGACGAACTGCGGGCCAAAGAGATGCAGCGCACCGAAGACCGCCAGCGGGGCCGCGTAACACAAATTGGCCAGGGCCACGATCTTGTCCAGGCCGCGCGCGGAGGCGACATCGCCTTTGGCGAACCATGCGCCGATCAGTAAGAGCGCGGCGCCGGCGATACACATCGCGGTGGGGGTGCTGAGAAATTCAAAGAATATGACGAGCATATTTGCGTGCATAGCGTTCCCGATTCGGTACAGGGCTTCGGATTCTACTACGAAACCCTGTGCGGAAAAGAACGGCATGGCTCAGCATGATTTTTCTTTGAGCCTTGGTGTGACCAGAGGCCACGAAAACGGGACAAAAGGCGCTTCGCCCCCTAACGCAGGAAGCTCGCGCAGGCCGGAAGGCGGCTTTGGTAGCCCATGAAAATAGCCAGGCCAAAAACGTTAGGTGTAGCGCCATTCGCAATTGACAACCGTTGCAGCGGTAGCCGATACTGCAACCGGCGCATGTAGGGTGCATCGGCACATCGCTGAAGGGCAATGCCCACCTACCCGATCCCATCGTGGAGGCCTATATGCCCAATCTAGAGAACCTCAAAAAACAAGCTAAACTCATCTTGCGTTGGCATCGCGAACGTCACTATCCCGTCGCCGCGCAAATTCGCCGGTATCTGCCCCGTTTCCTGAAAATGTCTGACGCGGAAATTCTGGCAGCGAACTTCAGGCTCAGCGATGCGCAGGAACTGGTGGCAAGGCAGCACGGCTTTGAGAGTTGGCAAGCGCTGAAAACTGGACTTGCCGGCAAATCGACCGAGGTGAAGTCGCCGCCGTCGAAAGCGACGATCACCGGCGCCGAGCCACAGCTGTTCGTCACCGATATCAAGAGATCATGCGAGTTCTTTTGTAAGAAGCTGGGCTTTTCGCTTGTATTCAGTTACGGCCAGCCGCCTTACTACGCACAAGTAGGCCGGGACGCGGCACGGCTCAATCTCAGGTGCGTCGAAAGACCTGTAATCGAGGCGAGCGTGCGCGATGCCGAGGGACTGCTGGCGGCATCAATGACCGTGGCTACAGCGGACGAGATCAAGCTCCTGTTTCTTGAGTTTCAGACCACCGGGGTTACTTTTCAGCAGACCCTGAAAAAGCAGCCCTGGGGAGCCAGGAATTTTGTGGTCAAAGATCCGGATGGGAATCTGCTGCTGTTTGCCGGACCCGCAAGCTAAGTTGCACCGTAGCGTCTTAGTAGGTTGTCGATGTCATCTCTGCCCGCCGGATAGCCGGATTCCTGCACACGAGCACCGGCAGTGAGCAACTCCTCAATGATGATGAGGTGAGCGGTTAGGGGTTCGTTGATCGCCGACCATACCGCTGTGCCGAGCGCGGTGCCACCATACATGGACCGGGATTCCAGCGGAACCTTATGGCGAATCAGCAAACGTACGGCATCGAGCTGGCCTCGATTGGCCGCCCAGTGAATCGCGTTCAACCCGGTACCGGCTCCGCCCGAGGGAGCGACACCCCTGCTCAACAAGTATTCGGCAACGTCGGTTCGGCCATTGAAGCAGGCGCAGGTGAGAGCTTCCGCGAGTTCCTGGTCGTGCCCGAGAAAACAACCCTGCTCGACCCATTCGACAATGTGGGACCGGGAGCCGCCCTGGCGCTGGAACAGAGGATCGAGCCGCGAAAAATCGCCGCGTCTGAGGCCCTCCATTGCGTGGTCCAGCGCTGGGTCATTGTTCGAAACGGTCATGGGTAAGAGCGTAGCTCAGCATCGCAAATCGAAAAAAAATTTTCTGGTTGATCAATCGCGGGATTGGGCGTACGCGGTCCGACCAGAAGCCGGATCGCGCTTTGCCGTTCATGGATGGAAGGATTGATTGCAGGCTACGGGTGGCAGCCCTCGTGGTCGTTGTCGCCGTTGGGGTACATCGGTTGAGGAGCGCTACAGAAGGCGGTCAATGTGTTAATTGCGGCGGAGATGTGTTCTACCTCATCCCACGTCAATTCGCGAGCACCGACGCGCTGCAGAACTCGATTGTCGTGATTCATAGCGGTACTCCTTTCTGTTCTGAGGCTACCATCGCTCCGTACGGATTTTTACCAACTTCTTCCGTTATTCCGCTTCACAGTTCCAAAAGGGGACATGGTTCGAGAAGAGTCATTCTTCCTTTGAAAAGAGCCGTTCTTGCTATTTCCGCCACTATGCCTGATTTAGGAAAGGTCACAGTACTGATTGTTGCTTGGAAGATGTAGAAGAGCGTAGGGATCTCTCACCCACTGCGCGGGATTCGAGATAAAGGGAAATCTGGCGGAGAGGGGGGGATTCGAACCCCCGATAGAGGTGTTAGCCCCTATAACGGTTTAGCAAACCGCCGCCTTCAGCCACTCGGCCACCTCTCCGTACACGCCACCTTTCGGGCGATGGAATCTCTATTCTAACTTAACTGGTTTGATTTCGCAGCAGCATGCCGCGAGAGCTTCGCAGGCAAGGGGCAAGAGCTATCTTTAATATCCGTTCTCAAATATCCGTTCTCACTCGTACTTCCATACCCGGTCTCATTCGTACTTCAGCGCGATCATCGGATCCACACGGATGGCGCGGCGCGCGGGGATGTAGCAGGCCAGCAAAGCAACCAAAGTGAGTAGAGAGCCCACGGCAACAAAGGTAAGAGGATCATTCGAGCTCACGCCGAAAAGCTGGCTGGCCATGAGCCGGGTGAGCGCCAGGGCAGCGATGATGCCGATCAGCACGCCGAGAAAGGCCATGCGCAATCCCTGGCCGAGAACGAGGCGCATGACGTCGGCGGACTGCGCACCCAGCGCCATGCGTATACCGATTTCATGCGTGCGCTGGCCGACCAGATGAGAGATGACGCCATAAATCCCGATGCAGCAAAGTAGCAGCGCGAGCAATGCAAATGCGCTCAGCAGGATCATTGACAGCCTGCGCGGAGCCAGCGACCCGGCAAGCACGCCCTCCATCGTCTGCACGCCATAGACGACTTCGCGGGAATCGAGTTCGGCGACAGCGCGACGCACATCGCCCATGATCGCCGCCGGGTCCCCCTGGGTGCGCAGCACCACGGCGGCGCCGCCGGCCGCCAGCGACATGATCTTTTCCGGAAGCTGCATGAAGGGATAAAAGAACTGCGCTTGAATGGACGACGCTGCATCGCCGGCCGGTCCCCACTGTTTCACGTGGCCGACCACGCCCACAATCTCAGCATCCACGTTGAATTGCTCAAGATGAACGTGCTTGCCAATGGGATCTTCATGCGGGAAGTACGTGCGGGCAAACGCGTCGTCGATATCGATCACGGCGGGCGCGTTCTCATTGTCCTGGGCGCTGATGAACCGGCCGCGCTCCAGGCTGATGCCCATCGCCTGCTGGAAGCCGGCTTCGGCAAGATAGAACATTGCCTGCGGCATCTCATTGTCATTCGCAGGCTTGGGGCGGCCTGCAATCCAGAAAGGCAGCGATGAGTCATGGATCATGGGCCGCGAGCCGAGCGTGACCGACACCGCTTCAACGCCGGGGATGGAAAGCATTTTGTCGTGGAACTGGCGCAGTTGGGCACGCGTTTCGGCCGATGTGGTCGCTGGAGAGGATGGCATCGAGACAGTAAAGGTGATGGCGTGGCTGGGATTGTATCCGGGGTTCACGCGCCAGAGGGCGGCCAGGCTGCGCAGCATCAGTCCTGCGCCGATCAGCAGCACCAGAGCCAGCGCCACCTCGCCGGCGACAAACACTTTTTGCAGCCGCTGGCGGGCTCCGCTGAAGCCGCGGCCGGTTTCCTTGAGGACCTCCAGCACGTTGATCCGAGAGCTTTTCAGCGCGGGAGCCACGCCAAAGATGACAGCTGCAAGCAGCGAAACGGCTGCGGCAAAGAGCAACACCCGCGCGTCAAGCGAAACTTCACCGGCGCGCGGTAGTGTTCCCGGAAAGATGTTCACCGCGGTCTTTGTGCCGACAAAGGCGAGGAGAAGGCCAAGCGTTCCGCCAAGACCGGCGAGCAGAAAGCTTTCCGTAAGGAGCTGGCGAATCAAGCGCGCCTGGCTTGCTCCCAGAGCGGCACGAACGGCAAATTCCCGCGTGCGGCCGAGCGAACGCGCCAGCAGAAGATTGGCGACATTGGCACAGGCAATCAGCAACAGGAAACCGACTGCGGAGAGCAGCATAACCAGCAAGGGCTGCACATTCCCGACGATGTCCTGCTTCATGGAAACCAGGGTGATGCCGGTTTGTTTGTTGGCTACGGGATAGGCAGCCGCGAGATTACGGGATATCACGTCCATGTCTGCCTGGACCTGGGCGATCGATACGCCGGGTTTCATGCGGCCGATGACCCGGGCGCTCACACTGATGCGGCGATCGCGAAATGACGGATCCGTCCACTGGCCGATAGGCGTGTACACGTCCCGGTCCTGGCCGTAGAAGGTGAAGCCGGAGGGAATTACGCCCACCACGGTGTACAACTTCCCGTTCAGGACCAACGATCTTCCCAGCACGTCTGGCGAAGCGCCGAATTTCCTCTGCCACAGGCCATTGCTGAGCACGACAACCGGCGCTGCGCCAGGCTGATCATCGTCAGCGCGGAATAAGCGCCCGATCGCGGGCTTCAGGCCCAGTGTGGAAAAGAAATCGGCGGAAATCATGTAACCGTTCAACCGCTCGGCTTCACCGGAGCCGGTCACGTTGTAGTCCTGACCCCGATACATGGCCAGCGAAGAAAACGTCTGCGTCTGCCGCTGCCAGTCGAGAAAGTTGAGATACGTGGCGGGTCCGCGGTCGACGCCAGGCGTGGTGGCATAGACCGCCGCGAGCTGGTCAGAATGCGGGTATGGCAGAGGATTGAGCAACACGCCGTTGACGACGGTAAAGAGCGCGGTGTTCGCGCTGATGCCAAGCGCAAGAGTCGTTACCGCGACCGCGGCAAATCCCGGCGACTTAAGCAGCATCCGGATGGCGTAACGGAAGTCCTGCAAGAGCGTGGTCATAGGCCCCCCTCGGTTGGACGGTCCAGCGGCTGCAATCGTAACCAGCGAAAAGATGGAGAGCAAATTGGGCGATTAGATCGCAATTACACTCATGACCGAATTGTGAGTGTAAACGCCTGTTACCAACAGTTGTGGTTCGATACCAGCGCCAGAGATTCCCTCGCTACTTACATTCCACGCGATTATCGTGCGAGGCGATGATTTGCCACTTGCCGTCACGCTTCAGCCACGTATCGGTCCAAACCTGGCAAACCTTCGCGCTGGCTTGGGACTTGTCTTTGCCGACAGCGTGTTCGCGGCCATAGACGACTGCGAGATTGTCTCCGAAGAAATGTACTTTGGCCTCATCGAGTCCGCAATCATGAGCGGTGCGTGCACTCTTCTCGTCCTTGAGTTCATCGGCCTTCTTGAAGCGTGCACCTTGCGTTGACGTGCCTTGAAAATCCTCGGCCAGCAGACTGGCGACCACGCCGTTATCTGCGCATACCCCCTCAGCCCACTTGCGCTCCATGTCAATGATGTATTTCGCGGTCTTATCATCGTCTTGCGCCCAGTGGCTCTGCTGTGCGGCTGCCGGGACGAGCAGCAACATCGTCGCGGTTGCCATTGCCAAGATTAGTAAACGCATTGATCCCTCCAGTAGTCGACAAAGATAGCAGCAAGATCGCGGGCTGTATATCGGTTGCCCCGGAAGTGCGGATGCATAGTTAACGGTAAATCGCCATTTCACTCATAACGGGCTTGCGAGTGTAAACGCGTGGGTACACGGTATCGCCGAGTAAACCCACATTCTGCGACTGGCATCATTGCGTGATAGAGCATGCTCAATGAGCAATCTCGCAGTCAGCCTCTTGGTACTCGCTTGTGTTTTTGGCGGCGCTCTGGTGGGCATCTTTTTGCGGAAGGTTCTGCCCCAGGATCACCTAAACGCCGAGTCCAAAAGTACGGTGAATTTAGCAATCGGCCTGGTTGCAACACTTGCGGCGCTGGTGCTTGGCCTGGTGGTGTCTGCGGCAGCCACTTCATTTTTCGCCCAGCGAGATGAATGGAACCAGGTGTGCGCCAAGATGGTCGTGCTCGACCGAACTCTTGATCATTACGGACCAGCAGCACAAAAAGCACGGCAAAAGCTGCGCGAAGTCGCCGAGGACATACTTTATCGAATGTGGCCACAGGAACATGTGTCTGGCTCAAATGTGCCGCAGCAGGTTAGTGACCCGGAGGCCGTTTACGAGTCAATCCAGCGGTTGTCGCCACAGGATGAAGAGCAACGTGACCTCAAACGCGAGGCATTGAGCACTGCGATTGAACTTGGGCGAACACGCTGGCTGATGTTCGTGCAACAGACCTCTCCTCTTCCTACTCCTTTTCTGGTGGTAGTCGTTTTTTGGATTACCGTGGTTTACACGAGCTTCGGGCTATACGCGCCCCGCAATGCGACCGTGATTGTCGCTCTATTCCTTGGCGCATTGTCCGTAGCCGGGGCCATCGTGCTGATCATGGAACTCTATTCACCGTATAGCGGAGGGATGATTCATATTTCCAGCCTGCCCTTGAGAAGCGCTCTTGCGGAAATGGGAAAGTAATCTCACAGAAGCCCTTCTCGTTTTGGCTCCGAGGGTCACGTCGCTTTACTACACTCACAATCCAGTAATCAGGGGACCTCATTTATCCCTATCTATCCCTCGGCCCTCTAGCTAGCGTGCCCACCTGCGGCCAGCACGTCCGCGTACCAGAAGCCGTCACGCTCCACTTTTTCTCCGGCGACGATCGGCAACGTTCGGCTGAACATGGGGCCGCCATAGACAAAAGAATGGAACTCGCCGTTCTCGCCACAGGGATCGACTGTGGGCGGCAGATCGCGGAGAAGCTGCTGGTCGAAGTCGCGGCCAACGAAGCTGGGATCGAGTTGCTTGGGATCGACGCAGACGAGGCGAGCGCGCAGGCCGGAGGCGATCATCTGCAGCGCCAACTGATCGGTGGGCATCTGCCAGAGAGGAAAGAGCGGCTCCAGGCCGGTGCCGTGCAATTGGCGTTCGCGGTAGGCACGCACGTCGGCAAGAAAGAGATCTCCGAAAGCGATAGCGCTCACGCCCTGGGCGAGTGCCTGATCGCAGACTTGCCGCATGGCGCGCTCGTAGTCGGCATTGGAGCATGGCCACGGGAGTGGCGCGGCGATCAGCGGAAGGCCCGCGGCCTCGGCCTGCATTTCCACCAGAGTGCGGCGCGTGCCGTGCATGGCTACACGATCAAAAGCGGAATTGATGGTAGTGATGAGGCCGGCAATTTCGTATTCGCCCTGTTGTCGAAGGACATGCAACGCCCACGCGCTATCTTTGCCGCTGCTCCAGGAAAGCCAGATCTTCTTCATGGAAACATAAACCTACCACGGGGGCACGGAGACACGGAGATGAGCTAAAGGAAAAATCAGGCCGGGCTACGAGTCTCCGGACCGCTTTGCGTTTTCACAATCCGTCTACAGGGAATAGATCAAACTTTGGTTCCTCCGTGCCTCCGTGTCTCCGTGGTAGATTTAAACGTAATGTCCGCGCCGAACTCAAGGTTTGTCCGTGCCTGCCGCAGTGAGCCGGTGGATGTGACGCCGATCTGGCTGATGCGCCAGGCCGGCCGTTACATGGCTGAATATCGCGCGGTGCGTAAGAAGCATTCGATTCTGGAAATCTGCAAGACGCCGGAGATCGCGGCCGAGGTGACCATCACCGCGGCAGAAAAACTCGATGTTGATGCGGCCATCATCTTTGCCGATCTGCTGTTGCCTCTGGAAGTGATGGGCATGCCGTTTCGCTTCGAAGCCGGCGAAGGGCCGGTGATTGAGCGGCCGTTGCGGGCGAAGAAAGACATTGACGCGCTGGTGACCGATCGGGCCTCCGAACTGAACTATGTGGCCGAGTCAGTGCGGCGTGTGGTGAAGCACTTTGGCGAGAAGATGCCGGTGATCGGTTTTTGCGGCGCGCCGTTTACGCTGGCCAGTTACATGATTGAAGGCGGCGGCTCGCGGAATTACATCCAGACAAAAAAAATGATGTACCTGGAAACCGCGGCGTGGCAGACGCTGATGCGCAAGCTGGTTGAGGTGCTGGCTGCGTATGCCGCGGAACAGGTTACAGCCGGCGCGGACGCGCTGCAGATTTTCGATAGCTGGGTGGGCTGCCTGAGCGTGGAGGACTATCGCCAGCACGTGCTGCCGTCGACGACCGAGTTGGTGCAGCGGCTCAAGAAGACCGGCGTTCCTATCATTTATTTCGGGACTGACACAGCTACGCTGCTGCCTTCCATGAAAGAGACTGGTGCTCAAGTCATTGGAGTCGATTGGCGGTATCCGATCGACCAGGCATGGCAGAGCCTGAATTTTTCCGGTGCGGTGCAGGGCAATCTTGATCCGGTGCTGCTATTTGCCGATCAGAAAGAGCTGCGCAAGCGTGCGGAGGCCATCCTGCGGCAGGCCGCCGGAAGGCCGGGACACATCTTTAATCTGGGACACGGAATCCTGCCGGAAACGCCGGTGGAAAATGTGCGCGCGCTGGTAGACTTCGTAAGAGAGCTGAGCCCGAAGTACGCCTCGGCCGGAGCGGTACGATGAGCGGTCAAAAAGCAGCCATCCTGTTGCTGGCCCACGGCAGCCCCGATTCACCAGCTGACGTTCCGGAATTCATGCGTTACATCACCGGCGGACGGCCATTGCCGGACTCGGTGATCCAGGAAGTCTCACACCGCTATTCGTTGATCGGCAAATCTCCGCTCACGGCCATCACCATCGAGCAGGCCGAAGGCTTGAAGAACAAGCTCAGTCTTCCGGTGTATGTCGGCATGCGCAACTGGAAGCCGTTTATTGCTGAGGCGGTGAAGCAGATGATGGCCGACGGCGTGGAGCAGGTGATTGCCATCTGCCTTGCGCCGCAGAATTCTTCCACCAGCGTCGGGTTGTACCGCAAAGCTTTGATGGCGGAGCTGAAGCCGGGAATCGGGCTGCAGTTTGTGGAATCGTGGCATGACCATCCGTTGCTGGTTCAGGCATTCTCGGAAAAGCTGGAACCGGTGTGGCGGGAGGCGGGCAATGAGCTTGGAGCGCCGGCGCCTGTGATCTTCACCGCGCACAGCGTACCCATGCGCACCATTCAAGCCGGCGATCCTTACGAAAAGCAGACCAAAGAAACGGCGCGGTTGGTCGGCGCCAAAGTTGTGGGACTTGGGCAGGAACTGCAGCGGTTTGCGTTTCAGAGCCAAGGGATGTCAGGCGGACCGTGGCTGGGGCCGACGGTCGAGAGCGTGATGCTCGAGCTCAAGCGCCAGGGACATGCAGGCGTGGTGATCGCGCCGATCGGCTTTGTCTGCGATCACGTGGAAGTGCTCTATGACGTCGACATCGGCTTCCGCGAGTTTGCCAACGAGCAAGGGCTCAGGTTGTGGCGGACAGAGTCGTTGAATGCTTCACCGACGTTCATCGGCGCGCTGGCCAGGCTGGCGTCCACAGAGTTGGCGCGCGCCGCGGGCATCGTCTCCCTCACATGAAGCGCGTCGCGATTATCGGCGGCGGCATCGCCGGACTCAGCGCAGCCTACTACCTCGAAAAAGCGCGGCAGGGTGGCGCGCGGTTGGACTGGACCCTGTTTGAGAAATCGGACCGTCTGGGCGGCGTGATTGAGACGGAGCAGCGTGATGGATTTGTCCTGGAAGCCGGGCCGGATTCTTTCCTTACCATCAAGCCTGATGCCGCAAGCCTCTGCACAGAGCTGGGTCTGGCGAACGAGCTCATACGATCCAATGATCAGGATCGCAAGACTTACATTCTGGTAAAAGGCCGGCTCGTTCCTATCCCTCACGGTCTTGAATTCATGGTGCCGACACGCGTCTGGCCCATGGTTACCACGCCGCTATTTTCGTTTGGCACCAAGGTGCGCATGGCACGGGAGTTGTTTTCCGCGCGAAGAGACGATGTTGCAGATGAGTCAGTGGGAGAGTTCGTGCGGCGGCATTTTGGCCAGGAGATGGTAGACCGCGTCGCCGAGCCACTGCTGGCCGGAGTCTACGGCGGGAACTCAGAGAAGCTAAGCGTGCGCGCGGTGTTGCCACGCTTTGCCGAGATGGAGCGCCAGAGCGGCAGCCTCGTCCGGGCCACGTTGCAAGCCAAAGCCCAACGACCTGCGGGAAAGCCACAGCCCCTCTTTACGTCGTTGAAGAATGGCATGCAGCAGATGGTAGATGTGTTGGTGAGTGCGTTGCCGAAGACCTCACTGCGGCTGGCTCAGAAGAATCTGCAGCTCCGCCCGGTGAACGAAGACTGGCAGGTCGAGAGCGGCAGCCTTCAAGAGCGATTTCAGGCAGTGCTGCTGGCTGTCCCCGCGCTGGCGGCAGCAGAGATCCTGCGTCAGTTTCATCCAGGATTGATTGAAGGGCTAAGGAGAATCGAGTACACGTCGTCAGTCGCGGTAGCGCTGGCTTATGAAAACATCGAGCTGCCGGCCGGTCACGGTTTTCTGGTGCCGCGATCGGAAGAGCGCAAGATCATGGCTTGTACGTTTGTGCATCGAAAATTCCCTCATCGTGCCCCCGAAGGAAAACAGCTGCTGCGCTGCTTTTTCTCCAGCTCACGCATACCGGAGCTGCTCAGCTACAGCGATGATGATTTTGCGACGATGGCCCGGCAGGAGTTGAAAGACATTCTGGGTATCACAGCTCAGCCAATCTTCACGCGCACCTTCCGCTGGGATCGCGCCATGGCGCAGTATGAAACCGGGCACCTGGAGCGCGTAGCAGCGATGGAGAAGATTCTCACTGAGATGCCGGGGTTTCACATCATCGGAAATTCGTTCCACGGCATCGGCGTGCCCGATTGCATCAAGTCGGCGCGGCTGGCGGTGGAGCAGATTACTTCTTCCGTTTCACAGCCGGCGGCCGTTTAGGTTTTGACTTCTTCGCTGCAGGCTTCGCAGCCAGCGAGGCCTGCGTTTTCCTGGGTAGCTTCTCCAGCACAAGCTGATAGGAATGTTGGATCAGCTGCTTGATTTCCGGCGAACGCAGCGCATCCATCTCCAGAATCGCTACCCAATGATTGCGAGCCATGTAAGGCGCCGGGATAATACCTTCGATCTCCACCAGCTCGGCGAAGCGTTCAGGCGTGCATTTGAAGGCGATCTTGGTTGGACTCAGCGCGGGTTCCATGTTGGCTACGCAGAACATTTTGCCGGCGATACGAAAGAGCAAGTCATGCTGCCACTGGATGTCTTCCGTGGTGCCAGGCAGTGAGAGGCAGAATTCGCGGACCCAATCGATGTAAGCGGGCATGCGTAAGAGGATACAACTTACTGCGCCTTTAGCGGCTATTCATAGCGCAGAGCAATCACTGGATCCACACGGCTGGCACGAGACGCGGGGACGTAGCAGGCAAGGAAGCCAATGGCGCAAAGCAAAACAGCAACCACAACGAACGTGAGCATATCCGTTGCCTTTACCTGAAAGAGAATACTGGCCAGCAGTGGCGATACCGCCAGGGCGCCGAGCCCGCCAAGAACAATTCCTCCGGCGATGGCCCACATACTGCGACGCAGCACCATGCGAACGATGTCGCCGCGTTGGGCGCCCAGGGCCATGCGGACTCCGATCTCATTGGTGCTCTGCGCCACCGAGTAAGCTGTGACGCCATAGATCCCGATACAGGCAAGCAGCAACGCGATCATCGCAAGCAGGCCGGAGAGCAGCGTGGTAAAGCGTGTGCGCGTACGCGCCTGGGCGACATAGCTTTCGAGCGGCCGCAGCTTGGAGATGGGCAGGTCCTTGTCGAGCGCCGCGACAGCGCCCCGGATGGGCAGAACCAGTTGTTCCACCGGGCCTGCGGTACGCAGGGCAAAAGCCATCTGCATCTGCGGCCGCGGGCTTTGCGCGGAGGGAAGATAGACCTGCGGACGTCCCGCTTGCATCAGCGACTGATAATTCACGTGTTTGACCACGCCCACAATTTCCGTCCAGCCACGATTGAAATCACCGTCAGTGATGGTCTCAACATTCAGCTTCTTGCCGATCGCGTTGGCGCCGGGCCAGAGCTGCGCGGCAAGCTGATCATCAATGACGGCCACGCGCGGGTGTTTCGCGTCATCCATTTCGTTGAATGGCCGTCCGGAGAGCAGCGGCACGTTGAACGCGGAAAAGAACCCAGGGGAAATAGAGCGATGATCGGCCATCAATGTCGTCTGTTGTTCTTTCGATGCGCCCTCAGGCCAATAATAGCTGTACCAGTTGGGAAAATCGTCGAAGGGAATGTGCGAGACGGCGCCCACCTGCTTGACCCCGGGCAGCACGGACAAATCGCTTTCCAGCCGGCGCAGGAATTCATTGCGCTTACCATCGTCACGGTAGCGCGCTTCAGGAAGCGA
>DATBHX010000027.1:0-24427 GCA_036557225.1 Candidatus Angelobacter sp. | reverse complement strand
AATGGGCGTCTCGTTGCGCGAGCAGCTCCTGGACCGCCAGCTCGGATCCAATGCGGCCGCCGAAGTCGCAATCGATCAGATTCGGTCTTTGGAGCAGACCAGCCAGAATGTGGCGATTTCCAGACCCGCCGATTTTCTTGCCCTGGCGTTCCTGCAAGGTGACGCGCCATCGCGGAGCGGCCGCAAGCCTGTGGACGCGCGCGTGCGCGAAGCGTTGAGTCTGGCCATCAATCGCGCGGCCATCAACAACGTCTTGCTGCAACGCAGAGGAACTCCCGCTTCCGGCCTGCTGCCACAATGGCTGACCGGCTACGAATTTATGTTTTCCGCCGCAACCGATCTGCAACGCGCTCGCGAGCTGCGTTCTGACGCAGCTGCGTATGTTGTGATCTCACCCATCATGCTGGCCTATGACGCCAGTGATCCGCTGTTGAAGCTGGTCGCGGAGCGGATCGCTGTAGACGCGCGCGAAGCCGGCATCGTCGTTCAACCCTATGGCGAATCGCACACCAACAGCAAGACCGCGCGGGCTTCCATCAATGCCGACGCGGTGCTGCTCAGGTTGCCGCTGCCCTCGGTGGAACCGTCGGTCGCACTTGCCCAGCGTGCCGACGATCTCGGCTTGAGCGACTCTGCTCCAGCGATTCTGGGCGCGACCCGTCCTGAAGACCTGTTTGAAGCCGAGCGCAAATTGCTGGAGAACCATCGCGTGGTCCCCGTGGCGCACCTGCCGCAGGCCGTCTGGCTCAACAGCAACGTGCATAACTGGCAGCAGCTTGCCACAGGCGGCTGGCAGCTCGATCAGCTCTGGGTGGAAGGAGCGCGCTAAGTGTCACTCAAGACCAAGCTGCTTCTTCTGGTGACGGTGAGCATCACCGCCAGTGTGGGAGCTGTAGCCTGGCTCATTGAAACCCGGGCCCATGAAGCATTTCGCCAGGTGGAGCAGGAGCGCACCGGCACGCTGGTGAGCCAGTTTCGCCGGGAATTTGACCACGAAGGTGAGGAGATCACGCGCGGCGTGGAAACCATTGCCGGTTCTGACCAGATGCTGCGCACCACCTCCGAACTGGCCAACGGCGCAGAGTATGCCAACTACGTGAATGAAGCCACGACCTTCGCAACCGCACAGCGTCTTGATTTTCTGGATCTGATAGCGCCCGATGGAGCCATCATCTCTTCTGCGCACTGGCCCGCGCGCTTTGGCTACAAAGAGCGCTGGTTCCTTGATCGTCCTGCTCCGCTGCCGGAGCGGGCGTTTCTGAAGCACGTGGAGACGCCGCAAGGCACGGTGCTGGCGATGCTTTGCCTGCGTCCGGTGCGCACGCATGGGCTGAATTTTTATCTGATCGGCGGACGCAAGCTTGACGCCGTTTTGCATGCGCTCTCCGCGCCCGAAGGTTTGCGTGTCTCCATCTTCAGTGCGCCGGAGCAGGGTCCGGGCGACCTGATCGGCGCGGCAAAAGAAAATCTGGCAGCGCCGAAAGTAACGGAGCTGATCCAGCGAGTTTTAGACCAGAAAAATGAGGATTCCATGATCGTGGACATGGGGTCTGGCTTTCCTCAGGAAGAGATCCTGCACGCTATTCCGCTGCCTGGGTACTCCGATCGCGTCCCGGCAGTGCTGCTCGTCGGAAATTCGCTGGAGAAAGAGTTGTTGCTCGAAAAACGTATACGCGATATCAGTCTGGTGATCGCCGGCGTGGCTGTATTCATCGCCGTGATTGTGAGCGGAATCGTTACTGCGCGCGTCAGCCGTCCCATCAGGAAGCTGGCGCAGGCCGCAGGTGAGATTGGCCAGGGCCATTGGGACGTTCGGGTTGAAACCTCGGGCAAAGACGAAATCGGAAAGCTTGCCGTGGCGTTTAATCAGATGACTGAGGAACTGGTCGGACAGCGTGAACGACTGGTCCAGAGCGAACGAGTAGCTGCCTGGCGCGAACTGGCGCGAAGGCTCGCGCACGAGCTCAAGAATCCACTCTTCCCGCTCCAGATTACCGTGGAAAACCTGCTCCGCGCGCGAGAGAACACACCCGAGCAATTTGAGGAGGTCTTTCGCGAAAGCACCAGTACCTTGCTGGAGGAAATTGCCAATCTAAAAACCATCATCAACCGCTTCAGCGATTTTTCCAAAATGCCCGCACCACAGATCCAGGCGCTTGATCTGAATGAGATGGTTCGCAGCGTCACGCAGCTCTTTCAGGGTCAGCTGAATCGTGAGCCCGCCGGCATTCACCCCGAAATGCAACTTGGCGACGTGCCACAGGTGAGTGGCGATCCCACGCTTTTGCGCCGCGTGGTGGAAAACCTCGTACTCAACGCCATCGACGCCATGCCCAAAGGCGGCACGCTGACCTTTCGCACCTATATGAACGAGAAGTTTGCCGTGTTTGAACTCTCCGATACCGGCGCCGGGCTGACGCCGGAGGAATGCGACCGCCTCTTCACTCCTTATTACACGACCAAGCAGCACGGCACAGGACTAGGACTGGCGATCGCGCAGTCGGTGGTGAGCGACCATCACGGCCGCATCAGTGTCAGCAGCAAGAAAGACCAGGGAACAACGTTTCATGTGGAGCTGCCTCTTTATTCCGCCGCATTCACGGTAGAATCTGAAAACAGAAGGGATGGTCCGAAATTCACAACGATTTGAAAAAGCAATTGGCAATTAGCAACTAGCCGGGTCTTTTGCTGGTTGCTAATTGCTATTTGCTAATTGCTTCTTATGAAGGCTAACCTCCTCATCATCGACGACGACGCCAACACACTGGCGTCGCTTTCGCGCGCCTTCCGGCTCGCCGGGCATGAAGCCACCGTCTGCGACAATCCGGTCAAAGCTCTGGAGATGGCTAAGAATGAAAAATTTGACCTGATCTTCTCTGATGTCGTCATGCCGGCGATGAACGGCTTGGCCCTGCTGGAGCAGATCAAGGCCGCCGGCGTGACCACACCGGTAGTCATGATGTCAGGCCAGGCCCACATTGAGATGGCGGTCAAGGCCACGCGGCTGGGCGCGCTCGACTTCCTGGAAAAGCCGCTTTCCACCGACAAGCTTCTGCTTACCGTCCAGAACGCACTACAGATCGAGCGGCTCAAACAGGAAAATCGTCAGCTGCGGCAGCAGTTGGGCGGATCGGGCATCGTCTTTACCGGCGAGAAGATGCGCAAGTTGCTGGCACAGGTGGAGCGCGTCGCCTCCAGCGAAACGCGCGTCTGCATCCTGGGTGAGACCGGGACGGGCAAAGAACTGATTGCGCGCACTCTCCACGAGAAGAGCAGCCGCCATGACGGCCCTTACGTGACGCTGAATTGTGCGGCCGTGCCGGCGGAGTTGATTGAGTCAGAATTGTTTGGACACGAGAAAGGCTCTTTCACTGGCGCGGCATCGCGGCACATCGGAAAATTTGAGCAGGCCAATGACGGCACGCTATTTCTTGACGAGATCGGCGACATGCCCCTGGCCATGCAGGCCAAGCTGCTGCGCGTGCTGGAGCAGGGCGAGGTCGAGCGCATCGGCGGCGACAAGCCAATCAAAGTCAACGTACGCGTGGTGGTAGCTACGCATCGCAAACTGGAAGAACAGGTCAAGCAAGGCGGTTTCCGCCAGGACCTGTTTCATCGCATCTTCGTTTTTCCCGTCTCGCTGCCGCCGCTGCGTGAGCGGACAGAAGATATACCGGCGCTGGTGGAACACTTTGCTGCGCTGATCGCCAAACAGAATGGCTGGAAGGAAACCAGCTTCGATCCCGCAGCGATCGCTGCTTTGCAGCGCCATTCCTGGCCGGGAAATATCCGCGAGCTGCGCAACGTCGTGGAACGCCTGCTGCTCTTCGCGGAAGACAATCGCGTAACCGCAGCAACCGTACAAACTGCTCTGCCCATGCAGTCCGGCGGGGATGCCGGCGGCTTTACGCCGGGCACAGGAACGCTGGCAGAGCGGGTGGAGCAGGTTGAACGGCAGACGATCCAGGAAGAGTTTAAGCGCCATAATCAGAACGTCACCAACACGGCGAAGGCTCTGGGCCTGGAGCGCAGCCATCTGTACAAGAAGTGCCAGCAACTGGGGATTGATCTGAAGGAGATGCGAAAGTGAAAGAAGTAATTAGCAATTAGTAGTTAGCCATTGGCCAAAACCTCATCACGACCGGCTACGACAACACAAGAATTGGCAACGTGCTTGAGCCTGTGCGACACTGGAACCCGGGGGGCCTGTAGCTCAACGGTTAGAGCAGCAGACTCATAATCTGTTGGTTGTAGGTTCGAATCCTACCGGGCCCACCAGGAGTTGGCGACATCGAAGATGGAGGTCCTTCGCTGCGCTGAGGATTTCGCCTCGCGGCTCGGACGCCGCGAAAGCGGCTCAAGTTGTAGGTTCGAATCCTACCGGGCCCACCAGGAGAGATTGCCAGGATTGCCAAAATCGGGTAATTACCAAAATTTCGTCTTCTTCGTGCTGGCGTTTCTGCCGTTGATTGCCGTCACGCGGCTCGGCGGTCAGCCAAGCCACAACATGAACAAATCTTCTTCTCTGCATGCAGACAACCTGGGTGAACAGGCTGCTTCTCGTTTCGCCCGGCTGGCGCTCGCGTGTGTGCACAAAGAGTATCCCAACAAGCTGACGCACTCTCTCAACAGCGACGCGGACGTTGCACCGCCGCGCAAGCTTACGCCGGCGTTTTATGGTTGCTATGACTGGCATTCGTCGGTGCATGGGCACTGGCTGCTGGCGCGACTGGCGCGGACTTTTCCCAATGCAAAGTTCACGGCGGAAGCCCGCGCTGCCCTGCAGCTGAGCCTGACGAAAGAAAATCTGCAGCAGGAAGCCGCGTACATGAAAGCGGAAGGCCGCACCAGTTTTGAAAGGCCTTACGGCCTGGCCTGGCTTTTGCAACTGGCAGCGGAGCTCCGCGAGTGGAAGACCAGTGATCCCATGGCTGCAGAACTGGCGGCAAACCTGCAACCGCTGGAGCTGGCAGCAACGGAACGCCTGCAAACCTGGCTGCCGAAACTTGGACATCCAGTGCGCTCCGGCGAGCACAGCCAGACTGCATTTGCGCTCGGGTTGGCGATCGACTATGCCCGCGGCGCCGGCAACCAGCAGTTCCTGGATCTCATGCTCAGAAAAACGCGCGACTTCTACGCCGCCGACAAGGATTGCCCTCTCGCCTACGAGCCTTCAGGTGAAGATTTTCTCTCGCCGTGCCTGGCTGAGGCTGATGTGATGCGTCGCGTGCTCCCGAAGAATGAATTTGCTGCGTGGCTGAGAAAGTTTCTTCCCCAGATTCCAAACCACGGATCGGCCGATTGGCTGCGACCAGAGAAATCCACTGATCCATCGGATCCCAAGCTTGCGCATATCGATGGCCTGAACCTGAGTCGGGCATGGATGTTGGAAGGCATCGCCTCTGGTCTACCCCACGGCGATCCCAGGCTTGGCGCGCTCGAAAAATGTGGTGCCGACCACCATAGTGCCGGTCTAGCTGCGGTCACCGGCGAGCACTATGAAGGTGGACATTGGCTCGGCAGTTTTGCCACCTATTTGACCACGCGGCGTGGTATCCCAGAGCCGTAACGCGTCGTCATATAAGCCCAAAACGGGAACAGCAATTCCTGCCCGCGTGTCCGCTTTTGCTGCGCGGAGTCTTGACTGCTGTTTGCCCAGATGCTTCCGAATCATATCCCTTCCGAAAATAGTCGTAACGATCCGCCTTTCTTCTGCACAACCTGTCAGGCCAGAAGTCACTCTCTGGTCATTTTGTTGGATGTTGCCGTCTTTGTGATCGCCTTGAGTTCACGAGGGATGGCAGGAAAGAAGGAGATAGATGCCTCAACGAGGTTCAGAAAAGCTGAAGCTTTCTGCGGAAAGTCTGAAAAAGACACTGGCGGCAGCCAAGATTGATCTCACAATCGAGTGGTGGTGGAAGTACGGCCAGCCGCAGATTGACCGGGTCGCCGGGCTCATCAACGTCAGCAATCCTGGGAATGCCGGCAGGGTTGTGCAGGAACTGCTGGGAGCCATGAGCCGTGAAGTCCGGGGAACCCTGGAAGTGTTTCCTTATGGGATCGTCAACCCTGAAGGAGCACGCATAGCCTTTAACTACGACATAGAAGTTGACTAAATCGTGGGGAAGCCGGGTAGGTTCCGGGTCGACCCAGACCCGGAGCCAGCCCGATACAGCGAGGAAAATACCATGACTTGCTCAGGACCAAATGGCGCCGAATATCGTGTGATTCAGCTGCATCCTGCGCTGCGTTGCAACTTGAAATGCCGCCATTGTTATTCGTCTTCCGGGCCGCGAAATACTGAAGAACTGCCGGCCAGCGTTTTGATCAACGCTCTACAGGTTCTGCGCTGCGAAGGTTTCAATGTCGCAAGTATTTCCGGCGGCGAACCGCTGCTCTACAAAAACCTGTTCCCGGTCATGCGATTTGCCCGGGAGGCAGGCATGGTTGTCACCATCACGACGAACGGCATGCTGCTCAGCGAACCGGTGGCAGAACAATTGGCGGAACACGCGCATCTGGTGGCGATCAGTGTGGATGGCATTCCTGAATCACACAACCATATGCGTTCTCATCCCAAGGCCTTTGAGATGATGGCGAAAAACCTGGCCCACCTGCGCAAGGCAAAGATTCCCTTTGGGCTCATCTTCACTCTTACTCTCCACAATCTGAACGAGCTTGCGTGGGTTGCTGAATTTGCTCTTGAGCAAGAGGCAAACCTGCTGCAAGTGCACCCGCTGGAAGAAGAGGGGCGGGCGGGAAGCGAGATGGCAGGTGCAGCCCCGGACGAGCTTGAAATCGCCCACGCGTTTGTGGAAGCGGCGCGGCTAAAGAAGCTCTACTCCGGAAAGCTAAAAATCCAGTTCGACGCCGCGGATCGCGATGTGCTGGCGGCTGATCCCAGCCGCGGATTCGCAATAGACCCATTGCCGAATGCCGCGGAGACCCCGCTGGCTGCACTGGTAGCCCCTCTGGTGCTGGAGCACGATGGAACTCTGGTCCCCATCCAATATGGAATTGCACGTGAGTTCCAGATTGCCAATGCCACCTCGCCGGATTTTTCCGACGAGATCTCGCGCTGGAAGTCGACCGGCTATACCAAGCTGTTGCAACTGTGTTCGCGGGTCTACGACGATTGCCTCCGGGAACGGGACGACAAATACCCATTCTTCAACTGGTATTCGGCCGTACTGCATCAGAGCAAGCAGGAACAGCTCCTGCAGATTGCCTGATCGATCAACTGGAGAGACGGCGAAGTAGCCCGGCAGTCTTCGGCGCGACGGATGGATCACCGGCCAGTTGGCGGCGGAAACGCTCAAGGTCATCTGGTCCATCAACGGCATACCAGGGATTGATCAGCACGGTCTTCATCCCGAATTGATCAAGCTTGGCCATGGTAGTGGCCAGCGTAGTGGAGTGGCTCCATTGAATTTCGGCCAGCAGGCCCACCGGGCAGTCCTTGAGTCCGATCAGATAAAAGCCGCCATCGAGTGAGGGGCCGAGTACGGCATCAGCGGTAGTAAGCGCCTGGCGCGCGTTTTCCATCAGAGCAGCGGGCAGGTTGGGCGTGTCGTCGCCGATGGCCAGCACGATTTCGCGCCGCTTGAGCGCCAGCCGCAGAATTTTCTCCAACCGCTCACCCAGATCGCCTTCTGACTGCAACCACACTTCCTGTGGTTTGAAGTATGGACGCTCAAATCGCGTGGCCGCGGCGATGATGCACTCCGCCCACTCCAGCGTGCGCACCATGGCGACCGTGTCTTCCAGAAAGGCTTCCGCCAGCTCCGCCGCACGCTCCGCTCCGAGCTTCGGGATCAACCGGGGCTTGCTTTTGCCCGGCTCCGGAGACCTGGCGAAGATCGATATGATCGCGTTCTGCATGGCGTTGGCGTCCAGGAAATTATGATGTCTGAGCAGCACGGCACGGGAAGGGAATTTCCAGTTATTCCGCAAACGTTACTCTGCGTCTGGATCAGTCTTCCATACGTCTCCCCAAGCAGCTTTGCGGGCGAGCCGGTACGCCTGCTTGCCTGAGCGCGTGATGGTCTGGCGTTCCAGCTGGCCTCCGGGCATGCACAGCTCAAGTTGAATGTGTCCGCTGTGCTTGCCGGGATGGCGGAGGATACGCGGCAAAGATACCTTCACGGGCGCGCGGGTGGCCACTAGAAAAGAGAATTTCTCGTCTTCATGACCCAATGCGCCACCCTTAAGCTGGCGATGCCGGGAGCTGCGCTCAACACGCTGGGCAAAGTGGCACCAGTCTCCAGCAACGGCCATAGGACAGGCATGCTTGTGCGGACAAGGCGCCAGGATCTCCGCTCTCTCGGCGATCAGAGCGGTACGGGCGGCATTGACTCCGGCAAATCCGCGTGGCGTGCCCGGTTCGATGATGACCAGAAATTTCCGCGCGCAAATCCACGCCTTGCGGATGACAGCTTCCGCCGCCGCAGTGTTGAGTTCGCCCAGAACGTAAGAGAGCACAACCACATCGTGCTGGTCGCAGGAAAAGCCGGAGCGGAGATCGTGCTTGAACCATCGCGCCTGGTGGACCGAGGAATACGGACTCTGGGCGGCAAACTTCTTTCCCAGAGAAAACCAGCCATCGTCGGCTTCGAGCAAAGTGGCGTGTTCGAGCTCGGGAAATATTTCAGCAGCGGCAAAAATCGCAGTACCCGGACCCGATCCGAGATCAAGAACACTCATGACGCCGGCGGCTTCAGGCGAGCGCCCACGCATTTCAGAAAAGACCCGCTCGCTGACGGCGTAGGTGGCAGGAAGACGCACCGCCAAGTAGGCGGCCCGATCAGCATCATTGAGGATGGCCGGAGTAGAAAAATCTCCGGCCTGATAGCGCTGGGAAATCTGTGCAGCGGCCTGAGCCAAACGTCGTCCGTCGACCTGATCGAACTCCGCCTCAACAGCATCGGCCAAGTATGGCGGAAGGCGCATGAAAATCGTGCGGCCTCAGTCCTTGTACTTGACTGAGCAGCCGTAGGGGCGCGTCGCGGGATCGGCCACGGGCTTGCCGCCCATCGCCTCGGTCAGCGCAAGGGAGACATAATTCTTGGAGTTCGGAATGTCTGACTGGTCGCTGGTCGGGTGATCGTCGATGGCGCCGTTATAGATCAAAGTCCCGCTGGGATCGATGATGAACATGTGTGGCGTAGTCTTCGCGGCATAGAGATGCCCCAGAGATCCACCCGGATCCATCAGAACCGCCGTGGGCTCGGCCTTCATGCTTTTCAGGTAATCATTCTCCTGCGAGGGAGTCACAAAACCCTGGGTGCCGGGCGCGGAAGAGATCACGGTAAGCCAAACCACGCCTTTGGCGGTCCACTCTTTTTGCAGGCGCTGCATGTTGCCGCTCTCATAGTGCTTGCGCGTGTAGGGGCATCCCTGGTTGTGCCACTCCAGGACAACGTACTTGCCTTTGTAACTCGACAAGGTCTGCTGTTTGCCGTTGCTGTCAACGGCGGTGAAACCGGGCGCCGGATCTCCGATCTTGACGGCAAATGCTGTTGCTACGAGCGCCGCCAGAACAACCATCCGCAGAATAAAATGACGCAGGCTTTTCATCATGCCTCCTCGATGCTCTTCTCCCGGCATCATTGTATCGATTGATGGACCGGGGCTTCAATCATGTAAGCCGGACCGCCTGACAGGGCCAATACGCCGCGCAGCATGGAAATTGGCTTCAGCAGCAGATCGGATTTCTTGAGCGTGACCTTCACTCCCGTGGCCAGTGGCTGAAGTTTCTGCGGAGCAGGGTTGTCGATCTGCCCCGGTTCCAGGGGAAAGAACTCTGCTTTTTCGATTCGCCGGCCAGCCTGTACGGAGAGCACGAAATCGTCTTTCTCGGATTTCGCGGTCACCTTCCAACCGCGCGGCACTGGCCGAGGAAGAAGCTTCATGGTCCGGGCAAAGATCGGTGCGGACTGTGGATTTTCTTTGGCGGTTGCCCTTACCGGCACTGCGAGATGGAGTTGCGCACGCTCGGGCAGGCAGACCTCGCGGCAAACCAGCCAGTTGGCTTCGGCAGCAATCTGTATTGACTCACCGGCCCTGGCTGACGCGGGCACCTGCAGCTGTAGCGGCAGCAAGACTTCGTTGTGATATCCGAAATCAGCGAGCTGCGCCGCGGGCTGCATACGTTCCGGACGCGGCCACTGGATTTCGCCGGCGTTGAAGCCTGCCGGGAGCTGCCACTTCAGTACCGGAGGCTGGCCGGAATCGCCCGGGTTGACCCAGTAGATGTGCCAGCCTGGCTCAAGAACAAAATGAACTCCCAAAGGCAGAACCGAACCTGGCTTGGCTGATTCCAGCGCTGCCAGCAACTCCACGCGAGCGTGCTGGGGCATCTGCTTCTGGGCCGCAGTGACGGCCATTGCAAGACAGGATAAGTAACAAGCAACTACGCGAAGGACTCTTGTCGCCACAACTCATTTTACGCCGCATTGCACAGTGCTTGAGATCCTAAACAAGAGCGGAACACTCAAGCGGTTTGGAGCGAGGCGACAATCCCTTCCTTCAAGATGGGCGGCGCGGCCGACTTGCGCGCCGAGCCGCACGCCTGAAGCGCTGAACGCTGCAACTAGGAACAAAATATTCAAGCGGTTTGGAGCGTAGCGACAAAAATGAAAAAGCGCCGGGAACCTCCCGGCGCTCTCTCGAGTTAACTGATGGCTACGGCAGGACGTACTTCAGGCTGACGAAAGCCAGCATCAGGTGTGCGTTCTTGGGCGCGCCCAGGGCCACAAACCAGGGTGCGCGCGTTACGTACGAAGTCTGGGTCACCAACTGCACTGCGCCGTACTGCGGGTTTCTCCAGAAAGTTTGAGTCCAGTCAAACGTTCCTTCCTGGATGGCGCGGTTGGCGCTGTTAGGCGAGTTCGGGCCGCCAAAGCCGATAAATGGCTTGGTGACCAGCGGCGAGGTTGTGTCCTGGAAAGCGTTGCGTTGGAAGTAGAAGCCGCCATAGTAGAACCCGAACTGGGTCTTTTTACCGGCCTGCAGTTCTGACCCGACAATGGCTGCCCCTGAGTGAACCATCGAAATATCGACGTTTGTGGCTGCAGCATTCGGGGCCACCACTGCCTGCGGTCCGAAGCCGATCAGGTAGCGGCCGTTGCCTTGTCCCCACATGGCATTGGCCAGCACGCGGAAGCCTTTGGCTAGTTCAAAATTGAAAGCGCCGTGGAAGGTCCCGCCGATCTTGGAATGGTGATCAAAGCTTGTCCCACCGATGGGCAAGACGGTGATTTTGGCGCTGGTGATAAATCCACCAGCTTCAAAGTGCATGTGTTTCCCGTTTACATCATTGTCCCAGGCAAACTTAGTGTGAACGTCGGGGAAGGCATTGGGCACGCCTGTCTGGTTGGCAGCGTCAAACTGCGGTCCCAGCTGAGCGTTGAAGGCGAACGGGAAGATGGTTTCCCCGGCGCCAACAAATTGATCAGGGTTCTGCACCGCTACGCCCCATTGGAAGCGATCATTGAAGTGATAGACCGCGCGGAACTCAGCCGCACGCGTATAGGGCAGACCAACGTGAGTTTGTGCGTCTTCGCCGATGGTAGTAAAAACATCCGCCGGATTGGGCGAGAGGCCTACGCGGTTCGGTGTCTGCAAGCCCCAGGTTTGGCCACCTGTGAACTCCCAGCTGCCGCGCCGCAGGTTGAGCCAGTACAAACGCAAACGATTGGTGTGCGGGTTTGAACTCACGAACACGTTGGCTGCGTCGTTGCCGTTGAAGTCGCCTTCAATGTAACCCGTTACCTTGTTGGCACCGTAGGTGCCGGTGACCTTCAAGTTGTAACGCGAATACTGGCCGGTAGCGCGATACTCGCTCAGATGTCCCTGCACTGTGTTGCTGAACGGGATCGCGCCAAAGTTCGTCGCGATGTTGCTGCCCGTATTGGTAGTGCGGAAGACGTTTTCAAAATCCACGAACCCACCGGGCGTGAATTCCGTGCCGCCAATGCGGAAGGACAAAGGTGATTCCTTGGGCTTTTCCGTCTCCTGCACCACTGTGGTGGTGGCAGAAGCGGGAGTCGCTGAGTGTAGAGCAGCGTCGGCAACACGGGGCGTGCCGGAGGTCTTGTCCTGCAACTGCTGTTGCAGATTCTGGATCTGCTGCTGCTGTTGCGCGATCTGCGCTTGCTGGCTTGTAATGGCCTCGCGCAGGGCTTTCAGTTCGTCAGCGACGGACGAACCAGATGCTTGCCCGCCTCCGCTCCCACTTGATTGTGCCAGCGCCATGCCTCCCGCCAGCACCAAAAAACCTAATTTGGGTAAGACTCTCATGGCTATCTCCTTGAATTGGAAATCAGTCTTCAAGAGCCTTCAAAAAATGCCCGGCTCCTGCTCACTTGGGGTTTTGCCGAGGATTTTAGTGCACATGGCAGCAGACATACAGAAGATTGTTAAGAAAAATTGAAGATTTAGCCATCGCATTGTGGAAATCATGGAATAACAAGCAGTTACGCGCGATTTAGTGACCTAACTGGTTGGATACTCAGAGGGAAGACCAGAACGGCTTTTCAATTCCCGTTTTGGTCTTATGGCATTACTTTTCTGCCCCCATAAGCTCTGCGGCGCGCATTTTTAAAGTTCGCAGATCCAACTTGCCGGTGCCCAGATAAGGCAGTGTCTCGACATGGAAGAACTGGTCTTTCTTCGGCTTCCACAGCGCAGGCAAGTCTGATTCGGCGAGTCTTTCCAAGACTGGCGCCAGCTCTTCGTCAGAAAGGGTGTGCAAAACCACAAGGCGCTCGCCCTTCTTTTCATCGGGAACGGCGGAGACGGAAAATGCCTGCTCTGTGTTGCCGGCAAGTTCATTCAGTTTTTCTTCAATCTTGATGTGCGGCACCATCTCGCCGCCGATTTTGCTGAAGCGGCTGAGCCGGTCCGTGATGGTCAGGAAGCCATCTTCTTCCATGGTGGCGATGTCGCCCGTGGTGTACCAGCCGTCTTTGAGCACCTCAGCGGTTTTGTCCGGACGGCCGAGATAGCCTCGCATCACATTAGGACCTTTCACCAGCAGCATGCCCGGCGTTTTCAGCGGCAGCAGCTCCTGCGTTTCCGGATCGACAATGCGAACACTGACACCCGGCAGCGCATGACCAATGGTCCCGCGCCGCGCCGCAACCTGGCGAAAGCCCGGAGCACGGAAGTCGCGTCCATTCACCGCGACCACCGGAGCGCACTCGGTGCAGCCGTAGCCTTCGAGAGGACGGATGCCGAATATATCTTCAAATTGCAGTGCGGTCCGCTCAGGAAGTTTTTCAGCGCCGACCAGAACATATTGCAGGCTGCCAAAATGTTCCGGCGAGCAACGCCGCATGTAGGCCTGCAGAAACGTTGGCGTCGCAATCAAAAAAGTAACGCTGTACTTCGACACCAGATCGCTGATGGAAGTAGCATCGAGCGGATTGGGATGGAAGACCACGCCAATCCCGTGCACTGCCGGCAGCCACAGCCCGATAGTGAAGCCGAAGGAGTGGAAGAACGGAAGAATGCCCAGCACTTTGTCATTTCCGCCGAGCATGAACACCTGCGTGACTTGCTTGATGTTGGCGAGAATGTTGCGGTGCGTGAGCATCACGCCCTTGGGATCGCCCGTGCTGCCGCTGGAAAAGATTACGGTGCCCAGGTCTTCATCTGTCCGGCATTCGGCGCCAAGCGCTGATTTAAGCAAACGGTAAGGCAAAGTCCAGGCCAGCAGGAGCGCCAGCAGTTTTTCTCCTAGACGAGGCCTAGCCAGCACATCTTCCAGCAACAAGGTGCGTCCAGGAATCTCAATCTTGGGGAATCGCTCCAGAAATGCTTTTGAAGTGACGGTCGTCTGAAGATTGCACTGCTGTCCGCACGACGCTATGACTTCATTGCTGGCTGTGTAGTTCAAATTGACCGGTACGTTCCCCAGCAGCATGGCGGCGTAGTTCGCCAGCGCTCCGCCGACGGAGGGCGGCATAAGGATCCCCACCATCTCCTGCTCTTTCCATAGCGGCTTCATGCGTCGCGCCACAAAAATGGCTTTTACCAGCGCGCTGCCGAAGCGCATCTTGGGCACGCGCCCATCGGCCATGGCGAAGCGCCAGAAATAACGCCGTCCGCTGCGAACAAACGCGCGGTCGAGCGTTTGTTTGGGATTGCGGTCCGCAGCAAAGGCTGCGCTCTCGAGTTCCAGCACTGCCTGCCGGACGTCCACCGGCGCAGCCGTTGAAGGCAGCCATGCCCCGAAGCTTACCGTCACTGGATAGGGCACGCGTCGCGGGACCTTCCACAAAAAGCGATTGCGCTCAAAGCTGAAGATGCTGCCCCACACGCCGTGCAGATTTACAGGTACCACAGGCGCGTCAATGCCTTTGATGATCCGTTCCATGCCGCGGCGGAAAGGAAGCATCTGGCCGGTGCGCGTAATCTGTCCCTCGGCAAAGATGCAGACGACTTCACCGTCGCGAATGGCGTCACTGGCGGCGCGGAGAGAGCGGATCATGTCGCGCGGCCGCAGCTCAGAAGAAATAGGAATGGCTTTCATCATGCGCGCGAACGGCTTGATGATGGGCCTTTCGTAAATTCCCTGGTACATCAGGAAGCGAATGGGCCGATCAGTGGAAGCCAAGAGCAGCAGCACGTCGACAAACGACATGTGGTTGGATACAAAGAGCGCGCCGCCTTTTTCCGGAATGTTGTCACGGCCCAGAATCCTGATGCGGTAAATGGTGTGAGTAAGAAAAAAGAGCAACAGCCGCAGGAACCAGTCTGGCAGCAGATAGAGGACATAAACCGTTCCCGCCAGCGTAATGATCGCGCCTGCAATAAAGACGCCGCGTGGATCAAGATGAGCAAAGCTGGTGAAAACGAAGTACGCTCCGGATGCAGCCACGCCGGCGACAAACGAGAGCAAATTTGCGGCGGCAATAATCCCGCCCTTTTTATCGGCTGCAGGACGATGCTGGATCAGTGCGTTCACCGGCACGGCGAAGAAGCCGCCAAAAATCCCCAGCGCAGCCAGCGCCATGGCAGCAGCCAGGAAAGTATGCGGCGCAATACCTACAACGGCGGCCATTACGGTCATGCCAAAGGCGCCGAGCGGCATCAGGCCATACTCAATCTTGTCGCCGGAAAGATAGCCGGCCAGCAAACTGCCTACACCGATCCCCAGCGCCAGCGCCGCGTCCAGCAATGCGATTTTCGCTGTATCAAGATGAAGTGTCCTGTTGCCAAAGACGAACACACTCTGAAAAAACAACGTCCCCAAAAACCAGAAATACGTGTTGCCAATCACCGCCAGCCAGAGCGTGCGGTCTTGACGCATGAGCTGTATCTGTTCCCACAGACTGACCACAAAGTTCGCGCGAAACCTGGCCTGCGGAGCGGCGGCAGGAACTTTGCGGATCATCATGCTGCCCAGGAGCCCTAACGTCGAAAAGCCCACCAGCCAAACGGCGACCTTCCACTCGCGACCCTGAAAGACCTTTGCCAGCCATCCGGCGGCCATGGCGCCGGAGATGATGGCCAGAAATGTTCCCAGTTCGATTACGCCGTTGCCCCACGAGAGCCATTTTTCGGGAAGGAGTTCCGGCAGCAGTCCATACTTCGACGGGCCGAACAAGGCTGCTTGCGTTGCCGCGACAATGAGAACAATCAGTGGAAGAGGAAAATGCGTGAACAATAATCCCGGATGTCGCCACAGGTCGACTACCTCCCCAAGATATTGCTGCTGGGTTGAGGTCAGGGCGAAGATCGCCAGCACCATGGCGGCAATCTCAATCACCTTGGTGGCGAGCGTGACCTGCCGTTTGCTGAAGCGATCGGCAAGAAAACCGCCGGCCATACTGAAAAGCACCAGAGGCAGAAAAAATAGAAATGAGAGCAACGACACAAGCGCGTTACTGCGCGCCTCTGAAATGGTCCCACCCGCGACGATAAAGGTGAGCAGGTAACGCAGTACGTTGAGACTGAATGCGCCCTGAAATTGGACCAGGATCAACGCCCAGAAGCTGCGCCGCCAGCGCTTGTCCACCGGCTGTTGGGCAGGAAACCCGGTTCCATGCGCCGGATTAGAAATTTCTGAATTTGCGGATGGGATCTGCGAAGACATTAGTTTTCAGTCGGCTGGCGGGGACATTCTGGCATCAGTTTCGCTGTATGTAAATGGCTGCACAGCCCGGAAGATCGAAAACGCACCCCAATCGTAACCCCGGGTTACCACAGTAACCACACAACATCGCACTGACTGGCCTAAAGTTAGAGCAACTAGGAAAAGGACGAAAGGCTTTTTCCTTTTCCGCCACGCAGTTGCCCGCCCAGAAGTAATGGCGCTGCGCGGTACATAGAAGGAGATGGACATGCGAGTTGTATTTCGCAGCGCGGCGCGCGAAACTGCGCGCTCAGAGGAACTCAGCAGCCCGCGACGGAACGGGAACTGGCTGGGACGTATAGGGCTCTTCATTATTTTGCTAGCCGGCTTCAGTGCGGCGCTCTCTGCCGCCGAGCCGCAAGGTGTTGTCATAGTGGGCGCCGGATCAAGCGTCCCGCTCCCGCTCTACCGCAAGTGGGCAGAGCTGTATAACCAGACCAACAAGAATGTCCAGTTGCAATACCTGGCCATGGGGAACGTGGAAGGCATTGCCCAGATCACACACGGCATCAGTGATTTTGGCGCCGGCGAAGTGCCGCTTTCCGCCGAAGAACGGCGCACGGGCAATTTGGTTGAGCTGCCTGTGGTCATGATCGGCATTGTTCCCATTTACAACCTGCCGGGGAATCCACAGATTCGCTTCACCGGTGAAGTGCTGGCAGACATCTATCTCGGCCATATCAAGTACTGGAACGATCCCGCCATCAAGAAGTTGAATCCCGCGGTGAATCTTCCCAATATGCCGATCAACGTGATTTACCGCCCGGGCGGCAAGGGCAGCAATTACGTCTTTACCGAATTCCTGTCACGGGCCAGCGCGAAGTTTCACGATCAGATCGGACGCAGCACCTCGCCCAAATGGCCCGTCGGGCAATCGGCGGAGCGCAGCGCTGACATGGCAGACAAGGTCAAAAGCACTCCGGGAACCCTTGGCTATGTGGAACTGCAATATGCTGACGACAACGGCATCTCGCACGCCAGCGTGCAGAACCCTGCCGGGAAATTTGTGAAAGCCACGGCTGAGAGCATTACCGCTGCGTGCGCCGGCGTGGAGTCGCCGGGCTGGGACAAGCTCGCGGCTTCCCTGATCGATGCCCCGGGAGCCGATGCCTACCCGATATCCAGTTTCACCTGGCTGTATGTACGCCCGAGCGCGCGCGACCAGCGGCGTACATCGGCCCTCGTTGGGCTGCTCAATTGGGCCTATGCCGATGGGCAAAACATCGCCGTGCAGGAAGGCTACTCACCATTGCCCAAGCAACTGGTGGGCAAGGTCCTTACCAAGGTCAATGCCATGCATTAAACGGAAATGAATCGTTGAGATGAAAACTGCCGCGGGCAGAGAAAGGAGGAAGAGTCTTGAAGATGGTAGTTGAAGAACCGGTAGTATCTAGCACCACGCAGGTAAAGCCGCAGGAACTGAAGCGCCGCGAAGTGGCTGTTCGTGAAATTCGTGTCGAGCAGAAGCCTGCGCCGGCGCCTGCCAGTGCACAGTCATCGACGGACTGCTACGAAAGTTGCCTGGATCTCTCCGCTCTATTCCTCTCCCGCGGATAAACTTACTTAAAGATGAAAAAGCCTGGCTCCGGGGCCAGGCTTTTTCTTTACCGGCTGATTTTAGAACGTCATCAATTCTTTTTCCTTGGCTTTGCAAAGCTCTTCCATTTTCTTGATCTCGTCATCGGTGAGCTTTTGTATTTCTTCGAGTGCGCGGCGCTCTTCGTCTTCAGTTATTTTTTTGTCCTTCATGGTCTTTTTGATGGCGTCATTGCCGTCACGGCGGACATTGCGTACCGCAGTGCGATGGTCCTCCAGGATCTTATTCAGGTGCTTGACCATGTCGCGACGGCGCTCTTCGGTGAGCGGCGGCACGGGAATACGGATCATCTTGCCGTCATTCTGCGGATTGAGTCCCAGGCCGGCCGAGCGGATGGCTTTTTCGATGTCGCCCATGATGCTGGGATCGTAAGGCTGCACAGTGAGCATTTGCGATTCCGGCGCATGCACGGTAGCCACCTGATTCAACGGCATCTCTGAGCCGTAAGCCGCAACGCGGACCGGATCCAGCATATGGACCGTCGCCCGCCCGGTGCGCGCGGCCGCCAGATTGGAGCGGAAATCTTCCACCGCTTTGTCCATTCGGCCTTTGAGCTGCGAATAAACTTCCCGCAACGCGGGTATGCCTGCGATTGCTGATGGCGCCATAACAGAAAAGCCTCGGCTTGAAGTTAAGAACGTTCGATTATACAGCGAAGATAAAAGCCGGTTTTCGAAATCAGCCGGCGCCCGAATGCTCAGCAACTATTTTTCCTGTCCCGGCTCTACGCTGCAACAGCCAGGCATGCCAGAGAATACGGAGCGTCGCAAGAACCGGGATAGAGAGAAACACGCCGATGACGCCGGCTACCTCGCCGCCGGCCAGCACGCCGAACAATACCGTGAGCGGATGAAGTTCAAGCGTGGTACCCATGATTCGCGGCGATGTTACATAGTCCTGAATCCCGCGCCATATCAGTAGGAAAATCAGCAGCCAGACTAGATGGTTATAGCCGGCGAGCAGTGCTATGACCAGCACGATCAGGCCGCCAATTGCAGGGCCGGCGACAGGAATAAACTCCAGAGCGCCGGCGGCAGGCCCCAGCGCGAACGCATAAGGCACGCCCATCACCCAGAGCACAAAGGTGACCACCACCATCGCCACCCCTGCCAGAATGATCTGCGAGCGAATATATTGGGCCACCATCACGTTCATCTGCCCAAGAGTTGCGGCCACCAGGTTGCGAGTGCGTGGATTTTCCACGGAATTGATCAACCCCTGGCCCAGCTGCTGGCCGTCTTTCAGGAAGAAAATCGCCAATATAGGCACCAGCACCAGCCACCACATGCTTTGCACGGTCTTCACAGCTTTGAAGACCAGTTCTTGCGTGGTAGTTAGCAATTCCCCCTGATGGGATGTCAGATAGCCCATGATCCAGTCGATGGTGGCGCGGTTCCAGCCATGTTTTGCGCCGATCTGCTGCACGAAACTGCCCGAGGTAACTTTTTCAGCCCAGGCCGGCGCCTGCTCCATCAGCTTCTGGCCCTGCTGCATTACCTGCTCGCCGGCCAGAGAAAAAACCACGCCGAGGCCAAAGATCAGGATCAGGTACACCACGGCAATCGCGGCGGGACGCGAACCTTTCAACAGCCCCTGCAGCCGGGAGACAGGGGCGTCCAGCAGATATGCGAAGAAGATCGAAAAGAGGAAGCAGATGATGGCGCGCCAGGCAGAATAGAGAAAGAGGAGCGACACGGCAAACACCAACGCGGTCAGCAGGGCCTGTGCCGTCTTTTTATCGAAGAATTTCAAATCTCTCCTGGCCGCAAGCTGCTGCCAATGGAAACCCCTCGCCCCAAGCTTACCTTACGCGCACCGGCCTCTCAAAATCTCAAAATTGAAAGATATGCTTTACTAAAGACCACGATTACGATGCCCGGTAGCGAAGTCGAGAATCTTCAGTTCAAAGAATCTTTGCCGCATCGGCCGTCGTCTATACTGAATGCCTGAATTACCCGAGGTTGAAACCATCGCCAACGGCTTGCACCAGCGCGTTGCCGGCGATCGCATTGAGTCGGTGTGGATTGGCAGCAAGCCGGAACCGCTCAAATCTCCTGCGCGAGAAATCTCCAGTACGCTGGAAGGGGCGCAGGTGGCCCGCGTACGGCGGGTCGGTAAGCATATTGTCTTCGATCTGAAATCAGACAGCCATCCCGATGGCGACCAATGGATTGTGCACCTGGGCATGACAGGCAAAATGCTGGTATCCAGGCCGGAAGCTGAAGTACCCGCGCACACGCATCTGGTGGCGAAGCTGGGCTCAGGCAGAGAGCTGAGGTTTGTCGATCCTCGGCGATTTGGCCGTCTGGAAGTTCAGCACGGGAGCTTCAGCGGCCCCGGGGCGGAGCCGCTGCAGATTTCAGCCGAAGAATTTGCCCAGTTGTTTCACCGCAGCAAGGCGCCCATCAAGGCTGCTCTTCTCAACCAAAAGCTGCTGCACGGTGTGGGCAATATCTATGCTGACGAAGCTTTGGTTCGCGCGGGCATCCGGCCGCGACGGCGAGCGAACTCGCTGACCCGGACCGAGTTGAACAAACTCCATGCCGGATTACAAAGAGTGTTGAAGGCGGCCATTGCCGCCGGCGGGTCGTCCATCTCCGACTATGTTGACGCTGATGGCGAAGCCGGCTTCTTCCAGATCCAGCATCGCGCCTATGGCCGCGAAGGCAAACCTTGCCTGAAGTGTAAGACTCCGATCAAGAAAATTGTCGTTGCGGGCAGAGGGACGCATTATTGTCCGAAGTGTCAGAAATGATTCCTTGTTCCGAGCAAAGCGAGGAAACCCTATGGCCAAGAGGGACTTCAGGTAATCATGCGAAGCGGTTCATTCCCGAATGCGGTGACAAACCTTCAATTCATGGTTGCGATAGCGATCTCTCGCTCCGCTCCAGGCTTCAGAAAATGCTATTGCGTTTTCAACGGCTCAGAATTCCGCTGCAGCTTGCGCATACCGCGAATCCAGCGCTCGTAATCATTGGCCTTGTTCTGAAAATATTTAGCTGCTTCAGGATGCGGCAGGATCAGGAACCTCTCTTCGGCAATGCCCTTCACTACGTCATCAGCCACCTGGTCCGGTTCCAAAGCGCCTTCCAGAAGGAAAGCTCCGCCGGCAAACTGGGCTTTGAGCAGCATGTCCGTCTTCACGCCCTGTGGACAGAGCGCGGAGACGCGGATTCCCTGGTCGCCGTAGGTGATGGCGAGCCATTCGGCAAAACCCAGAGCTGCGTGCTTGGTGACGGAGTAGGGCGCTGAGCCAATCTGCGTAAGCAGGCCGGCGGCGGACACGGTTTGCAGCAGATAGCCCTCTTTTCGCGCCAGCATCTGCGGGAGGACAGCGCGAGCGGCATAGACATGCGCCATCACGTTGATGTCCCAGCTGCGTTGCCAGTCGCGATCGGAAGCCTCAGGCCCGCCGGCAGCGCCAATGCCGGCGTTGGAGCAGAAAAGATCAACACGATCAAATTTTTCTGTGACCATCGCCACCAGGGCCCGGACGTCAGACTCCTGGCTCACATCGCACCGGGAGGCAACGCCGTTGATCTCACTAGCGACGCGGCTGATGCCTTGAGCATCAATATCGGCAACAATCACGGCCTCTGGGCCTTCTTTGGCAAAACGCCGGCATAGCGCACGGCCAATGCCATTCGCGCCGCCGGTGACGATCACAACTTTTCCCTGAATCTGCATGCGGGGAACGATAGTCTTTTCGCGGCGATTCTTCAAATCGAACCCGAGCAATGCACACTCGCAATCGCGGCGGTGGAATATTAAGCTTACAGGCATCATTCTCGAGCGCACAGGAGTCAAAGACCACATGACCACATTCGCCATCGGCGTTGATTTAGGCGGGACCAACCTGCGCATTGCGGCCGTGGACAGCAACGGCAAGATGCTGGAAAAGACCACCACCAGCACCGAGGTCGCGCGGGGAAGGGACCAGGTGATCGACGCAATGTGCTCTGCCATCCAGCAGACGGCGGCCAAGTTCCACAGCAGCGGCGATCTCGCGGGAATCGGCATCGGCGTGCCGGGGATCATTGAACTGCAGACAGGCACGTTGCACGAATCGCCAAATCTGCCTGGCTGGGAAGATTATCCGGTACGTGAAGAGATTGAACGCCGCCTGCGAACCACCGTGGTGCTGGAGAACGATGCGAACGCTGCCGCGCTGGGAGAAAAGTGGCTCGGCGCAGCATCGGCAGTGGATGATATGTGCATGCTGACGCTCGGCACCGGCGTCGGCGGAGGGCTGGTGCTCAACGGGCAAGTCTGGCATGGCATGACAGGCATGGCCGGCGAGATCGGCCATGTCAACGTTGAGCCCGACGGCCCGCCGTGCAACTGCGGCAGCCGCGGCTGCCTGGAACAGCTTGCCTCCGCGACCGCCGTCAAACGCATGGCCGTGGAGGCCGTAGCCACCGGCAAGGCGCCGGAACTGGCGCGCGCCATGAATGAAGATCCGGAGTTCAGCTCCAAAGTTGTGCACCAGATGGCCCTGCAGGGCGACGAGCCGGCGCGAGAGATCTTTCGGCGCGTAGGAAACGCGTTGGGCATTGTACTAGCCGACCTGATCAACATCTTCAATCTTCCGATGTACGTGATCGGCGGCGGCGCGTCCAGCGCCTGGGACGCATTTGCGCCAACCATGTTCGAGCGATTGCGCAAGAATTCCTACGTCTATCTCGCAACCACGCCGGCGGAGAGCAGACCCGGCGTTCAGGGAAACCGGGTGCCGGACGACGTGCTGCCGGCACGGCGAACGACCATCATTACGGGCGCTTTGCTGGGTAGCGATGCCGGCTTGATTGGCGCTGCCCGGCTCCCAATGATCCTGGGTAAGAGCCAGGCGCCGGAATCACTGCTGCGGCGCGCTTGAAACTGCCATTGTTGGATTCTATTTATCCTTCAGCAACGCGACCGCCTTATCGACCATGTCTTTCATGGCTGGCAAGGTGCGAATGTTAAAGTATGCGGTTGCTGCTCCAATTGTCCCGCTCTTGCAGAATGCGTTGATATCTTTTCCGTTCTGAAAAAAGCCTATTTGTAATTCGCCTTTGGACGTGTAGATGATCTCTGTGTAGGGAGTGTGTGGTTGCGCGCTCCATTTCGATGCAGTGTCGGCCATGTATGCAATAGCCTGTGAAAGGCTGTCGAGTTCATCCACATCTATGAAAGAAGTGTTCGTTCTTTCAAATTGTCCCGCTTCAGTGACTTCAACTCGTAGACCTTTGATTTTGCGGGCGCTATTGGGTTCCGAGATCACTAGAGCTTTCATTTCAGTTATACCAGTACCTCGTAATGCGCCTACGTCATAGAACTCTTTCATGATCATGCGACCACGGGTGCCGAGAAAAGCCTCCAGGGCTGTCCCTGGAGCTTTGTCGGATGGTTTTGCAGCAGGCTGAGATGATGTCGCGGTCTGACCATTGGACCATGCAATTGAAGCAAGCAGCATCACGGCGGCAAGAAGTTTTTTCATGTGAAGATTCGTCCCCCCCCAAGGACCTGGTGATTTGCAAGTCGCTAGCGTTTCATTTTCGCAGCGTTTTGGCTTCCATCCAAACTTTTCGCAGCTAATTTATAGTTGGAGAGTGGATCCACAACCGCACAATCCCGCCCATCTGACGCCTGATCCTGTGCCGGAGCCGGCAGCAGCCGAACCCAGTGGATTGCGCAGCTTTGTCGTCGACCTCACGCCGCTCAGGGTCTCACGCGACTACCGGCTGCTCTTTTCCAGCCAGTCCATCTCATTTTTCGGTTCGATGATGAGCTTTGTTGTGCTGCCGTGGCAGATGTTCCAGCTTACGCATTCATCGCTGATTGTCGGGCTGCTCGGCGCGGCGGAATTCGTTCCGACCATCACCATGGCATTTGTCGGCGGCGCTCTGGCGGATTACGTCGATCGCCGGCGCATGGTGTTGACTACAGAGCTGCTGATGGCCCTGAGCAGCGCAGTGCTGATCGCAAATTCTCTGCTGCCGCATCCTCAGGCGTGGGTACTTTTTCTGTGCGCTATGTCATTCGCGGCAACGAATGGCCTGCAGCGACCATCGCTGGAAGCGATCACTCCCAAACTGGTGCCACCGGAGCTGATACCCTCCGTTGCGGCTCTCCGCGCCGTTGGCGGCACTCTGGGCGGCGTACTCGGCCCGGCGCTCGGCGGAGTACTCGCAACATCCGTGGGCCCGGCAAGAGCTTATTCCATCACGTTCTGCACGTTCACGTTTTCCCTGGTCACACTGTGGATGATGCGCGCCACGCCGCCACCGCTGAATGCTGACCGGCCCAGCCTGCGCTCGCTGGGTGAAGGGCTGCGCTACGCGCGCAGCCGCCCGGAGCTGATGGGAACGTACCTGATCGACATCAACGCCATGTTTTTTGGCATGCCAATGGCTCTTTTCCCGGCGATCGCAACAAGATTTGGCGGGGCTTCTGTCGGCTTGCTCTACGCCGCGCCTTCGGCGGGTGCGTTCGTCGCGTCTCTGGCTTCCGGCTGGTCAAAGCATGTCACTCGCCATGGACTCGCGGTCACACTGGCTGCGGGCATCTGGGGAGTGGCGATCGTAGCCTTTGGGTTCGCCGATCGGTTGTGGCTGGCACTGCTGTGCCTCGCCGCCGCCGGCGCAGCCGACATGGTAAGCGGACTGTTTCGCATGACCATATGGAACCAGACCATCCCCGATCATCTG
>DATBHX010000026.1:0-44759 GCA_036557225.1 Candidatus Angelobacter sp. | reverse complement strand
TGCGACAGGCCCATGCTAAATAGCGAACGAGATCTACTGTTGCGGCGTCTTGGCTACGTCGCCCACCTTGGCCGGGCCGGTGCCGCTGAAGCTGAGTGTGGCCGAATCCGTGTCGATCTCCGTCACCGTGGCGTCGCCGATTTTATTGGTTACCGTTTTGATCACCTTGCCTGAGGTGGGATCTTTGATCTGGCGCACCGCGCGGCTGATCTCCAGCTTGTCGCCCACGCGCAGCCCGGTCTTGCTGCCTACATTGACGATCAGAGTATTCCCGCTCACATCAGCCACGATGCCGGAAACGTCAGCTTTTCTGGTAGGAAGATTGGCTGCTGAATTGTCGAGCTTTGCTCCTACGTCGCCCACGGCCTGGGTTACGGCTTCGCCCAGCAGGGTCTGGCCGAAGTTGGAGGCATGGCTGTCAAAGCCGGCTCCTCCGCCACCGCCGGTACCGGCGCCTGCGCCGATGAGCGAAGTTCCGGAACGCTTGGATTCGCCCTCACCGGTGACCGCGGCGAGGATTTCTCCCGTCGTGGTGTCAACCAGGCGAGCGCTGATGGCGCACACCGCCTTCGATTCATTCTTCTTGATGCCACCGATGCCAAAGCCGGCGCGGCCAAAGCCGGCGCCACCGATGGCCTTGCTGTGGTCGTCGCGCCCGAACTTGGTAATCGAGCCCATGATGATGGCGTCAACGCCCAGAATCTGGCCGATCTTCTGCGCCGTGGCGGGATTCGCGCGATCGGAATTGCTGAAGTTCTGCTCCGAGAGGATGCGATCGAGCGCTTTCCGTTCGATCACGGAGAACTTTCCGTCATTCACCAGCTTTTCCACCAGCATGTCGGTAATGCCTTTGCCCACATCCTGGTTGGTGCCGTAAATTCCATAAACGTACTGCTGTACGGTGCCGTAATCAAAGTCCAGCACGGCTACGCGCTTCTTCCCGGAGGTCTGAGCCGTGCAGCTCACGGCCAAAATCAAAAGAGTACAAATCAGGCGGATCATACGCGACATGTCTTTTCGCTCCTGGCAAACACAAATTTTTCTAAGGGGGTCTGGGCGTTCAAACTTTAGCAGGAGAGCTGCCCGACCACAACAACTTTGAACACTTATGCAAGAATCTTCATCTTGCGGCGGCTATTGCTCGACCAGCCAGCTCAGGGCTTCCTCGCGGGTCTCAAAGTGCGGGATACGGCGTTTGGAGAACGCCTGTACGCCCTCATAGATCAATCTCTGCAAACCGCTAATGCCGATCACCGCCGCCCGTTTCACATACGGCGCATTGGCCGCCACCTTGGACTGCAGCACCGCCACCGATTCCTTGTCGAACGTGGTCCCGGTCACGTCATTCAGCGTGAGCACGGAGCCCAGCTGCTCGCGCGCGATCACGCGATGCATTTCTTCGGACACTGCCTTTAGCATAGCCACATCACAGTGCGAATAATTGATGAAGAGAACACGCCGGCCGGCATGCTCGATGAATCGGACCCGCCCGGCAGCGACGGCTT
This sequence comes from Candidatus Angelobacter sp., assembly GCA_036557225.1. Taxonomy (GTDB): domain Bacteria; phylum Acidobacteriota; class Terriglobia; order Terriglobales; family Acidobacteriaceae; genus Angelobacter. The sequence goes on along the minus strand of DATBHX010000026.1, from coordinate 43,254 downwards.
CAACCGTATCCTGCCGAAGTTCGTATGTTGTTGCGCTCGCCATCGTGCCATTGTTGTCCAGCTCTGATTGGGGCGAAAGATGACGAAAGTAAGCGCACCTTGATCCATCGTGCGCTTGCCAGGCGGGTTTAAGCTTGTAGCTGATGGCGGCATACAAAGAGATCGCGATCACCCTCCTTTGCATCGCCCTGCCCGTGGGCCTGGCGATCGCCCTTCTCATCTTTCGTGATCGCCGCACCCTCCGTCCTGGGATGTCCGCCGCCGAACGGCGCCGCGCCATTCGCGACAACAGCGAGAGAACCACGCACTGGTGGCATCTGATTGTTCTTGCCATGATCTTCACGGTCCTGGCGCTTAACCTGGTCAAGACACGCCAGCAGGCATGGCAGCGCATAGGCGAAGCAGCGATCGCCGCTTTTCTCGTGTTTCGCTATTACCGGAAGCGCTCTGAGGAATCGATCCATCCCCATTCGCGCGGCGGCGGACCGATCATTGGCCCGTGATATTGGCCAGTGATATCGCCCGCCTAACTTCTTTTTCAAAACGTTTTTCAAAACATTGGACTTCTGGTTTACGATTTGCATTCTTCAATTCAGTCGGAGAGAAATGCCGTGAAACCTATACGCCATGCTGCCGCGTGCTGTTTGATCGTTCTGTTTTCCCTGTTGACTGCGGCCGAGAGCCGCGCCGCCTCCTGTGAGAGCTTGTCTACGCTCAAGCTGCCCGATACCACCATCACCTCGGCCCAGCTGGTGGCGGCTGGGCAGTTTGTGCCTCCCGGCGCCAGCGCACCGCCGGCTTCGGTCAAGAAGCTGCCTGCGTTCTGCCGCGTGCAGGCCACAATCAAGCCGGCCAAAGATTCCGATATCAAAATGGAAGTCTGGATGCCGCTCACCGGCTGGAACGGAAAGTATCGCGGCGAAGGCGATGGCGGCTTTGCCGGATACATCTTCTATCCCGGCCTGGCCGTTGATATCGCCGAAGGCTACGCCGCTGCCAGCAATGACACCGGACATACCGGCACTCCCGTTGACGCCACCTGGGCGCTCGGCCACCCGGACAAGATCGTCGACTTCGGCTGGCGCGCCGTGCATGAGATGACGGTCAAAGCCAAAGCCATCATCCAGGCGTTTTATGGTGACGCGCCGAAACATTCCTACTTTCTCGGCTGCTCCAATGGCGGCCGCCAGGGCCTGATGGAAGCGCAACGCTTCCCGGAGGACTATGACGGCATTCTTGCCGGCGCTCCGGCCAATTACTGGACCAAGGTCTTCGCCACGTTTCTCTATGACATTCAGGCCATGCAGGCCACGCCCGGCAGCTATATCGGCGCGGACAAAATTTCGGTGATCGCCAGGGCCGTCAACGCGAAGTGCGATGCCGACGATGGCGTACAGGACGGCGTCATCAATCTTCCTCCGGCTTGCCGTTTTGATCCCGCGGTCCTTCAATGCAATGGAGGCGATGGCCCGGACTGCCTGACCGCGCCACAGGTCACAGCTCTCAAAAAAATCTATGCCGGCCCGCACGATGCCACCGGCAAGCTCATGTTTCCCGGATTCGTCCCCGGCGGCGAAGAAGGCCAGGGCGGCTGGGTCACCTGGATCGGCCTGGGCCCGGGCAAGGACTTGCAGACCGCATTTGCCAACGGCTTCTACACCAACATGATCTCGAGCAAAGAAGCCGTGGATGTGAAGACTATCAATATTGAAACCGCAGTCAAGCTGGCCGACGAGCAGCAGGGCCAGACCTTCAATGCCGTTGATCCCGACCTGAAGCCCTTTGCCGCGCACGGTGGAAAGCTCATCGTCTACCACGGCTGGAGCGACGCGGCGCTGCCGCCCCAGGGCGCCATTAACTATTTCAGCAGCGTGCGGCAGGCGCTCGGCGATGCCGCAACCGACAATTTCTTGCGACTCTACATGGTCCCCGGCATGCAACACTGCGCCGGCGGTCCGGGCGCGGATTCCTTTGGCCAGTCCGGCCCGCTCGCCGATCCGCAGCATGACGTTCGCGCCGCGCTGGAACAGTGGGTGGAAAAAGGCACTGCTCCGCAGCAGATCATCGCCACCAAATTCTTGAGCGACGAAGATCACTCGCGGGGCGCCAAGATGACGCGCCCGCTCTGCCCTTATCCGCAGTCCGCGCGTTTCAAAGGCACCGGCGATCCGAATAACGCTGCCAGCTTTGCCTGCCTGCACCTTGAACGAATCGGTTCGCGCAAGGACAACAGCGAAACTGGAGTTACTCCGCCAAAACCGCGCTGGACCCCGGAGCCGGAGTATTCGGAAAGCGCCAGACGGGCGCGAATTCAGGGCATGGTGCGCCTCAACATAGTGCTTGGCGAGGATGGCCGAGTCCATGATCCTTTCGTTGTGAAGCCGCTGGAACCGTCCCTGGATGAGAACGCCATTGACGCTATCAAATCCTGGAAATTCTCGCCTGCCACTAAAGAAGGTAAACCGGTGGCAGTCGAGATGATGGTGGAGGTCGAGTACAAACTGGCGCCGAGGTAGTGGCAAAAGCAACGGAAAGACTTGCAGTGCGATCATTCCAGCGCCGTCGAGCTTGATTTTTGCGCAGTCAGAAGGTGCTGGAAAAATCTAAACTCAGATCATCCTTTACGCCAACCGAACACGCAGCCATCATGCAGCGCCGGAGGCGCGATAAGAAGTTAGCCCAGCGCGTGAGCGCTGGGTAGGTTTAAGGAACGATGAAGAGCCCCGTAGGAGCGGCACAATTTCTTTACGATTGCCCTCAACTCCAGCACCGGCAGCGGGCACTCCGCCCAATTGTGCGTCCAGCACACAATCAAATCGCACTTCTTTGGATCATGCCCGTGCGTGCGAAAATTGCGGCTCTCGAATTCAAACTCAATCCGTACCCGCTGCCATCTCTCATCGTCCACTCGGCGCAAAGCTTCGCCGTCCGGATATCCGTTCTGGATTCGTGTCACCAGGAATCCCAACTCTTCCGCCACGGCCCCGAACAGGTACACCACGCCCATCTCGTTGATCGGCGCATGCATCATGCTCGGCAGCCCCAGCGGATCGCCATAGATCGGCAGGTCCGGCAGATTCAACTCTCTGGCATGAAAAATGGTCTTTCCTCCAATCGTCGCCGCTTTCTGCGGCTCTGTACTTTTTTCTTCATAGCTTGCCCGGATAATCCCCATCACCTCCTGCCACGCCGCTGCCCCGCAGCAACGTTCCACGTGCCGCTCCAGCGCGTACGGAACATTGGTCCATCGTTTGAACTGACGGAAGAACGAGCTCATGCTGTAGTTGCCCTGGCTCTCATACTCCAAAATGGTGGGAATTCTTCCCAGCTTGCACGCCACCTGGGCCCAGTCTTTTAATAGCGTTTCGGTCGGCACGCGCAGCCTGTTCTTCAGCTTGACTCCGGCATGGCGTATCGCCCCGGTGTATGACCCAAAGTATCGGCGCACAGTGCTCATGTCCAGGTGTACGGCGGTTTGCAGCTCCGCTACTTTCGGCGGCCGTCCCAGTTGCTCCGCGCATTTTCTGATGGCGGCAAGAATCTCATCTCTGGCAGTGATCTTCGGCATTGGTTTTTCCTCGCAAAATGAAAAAAGCCACCCGTTTGGGTGACTCTTGTTTAGAGACTTCTTGGATTTTGTTTTCAGATTCCGGCGATTCCGCGCGATCCCGGCGATTCAGAGACGCACTTATATTGTCGAGGTTGAAAGCACAGGCTCACTGTAATCGCGTGGCGGATGCTTTCCGTGGGGTGCAGGCCGTTCTAGAGGGTTTCAAAACGCTCCGCCGGCGCCGCTCCCGGCAAAGACTTTCATCCTCGCCAACGATACCATGATAGCGAAGTTTTATCAATCAAAATACGACCAAAATACGAATAATTTCATATAGATCTTCCGTATTGCGTGAGCTTCCTGTTTCCCTCAATAAATTGCGTTTGCTTAGTTCCATCATAGGAAACTTAATCCGCACAACTATTTCAGCAACTCTGGCCTTCAAATATTTTGCTCTGTAATCTATCTAGTGGCTTAGTCGTTATGAAAGGAGTGATATGGCTAAAACAAGCTGCTGGCCTGCCTTGCTACTGAGTCTGCTTTGTATTTCGCTTCTTACCGCCTCGGGGCAAAACACCTCGAACACCCCCACACCAGAAACCTGGAAAGAATCTGCGGTTGATATTTCTCAAACCGATCTAGCCGGTCAAAAGGATGTTGTTCGGCAACAGCGCAGTGCACTTTTCAACGATAAGCGTCCGAACGCCCCCAAGTTAGATTCGGCGGAAACCAGGAAGACGGTTGAAGGTGGTTTTCCTCCATACTTTGTCAGGATCCCTGCAATTCCTGTTCAGGAGAGCGATGCCGTAATCGTCGGTACCGTAAAGGCGGCTCAACCTTATCTTTCGAATGATCACGCTCACCTGTATACGGAATTCAGCATACGTGTGGATGAACAAATGAAAGATTCATCCGGCTGTGCAGCTGTTGGCAGCACTATTCCAGTTGTCATCGGCGGTGGCAAAATGCGGCTCGAAGACGGCAGGGTGATTGAAGAAAAATCCTTTGCCAATTTCACCATTGCCGTCGGAGCCCGCTATGTCTTCTTTCTTCGCTACAACAAGGTGGGACAGCATTTTGCCGTAGCAAAGAGCTGGGAACTGAAGAATGGTGCGGTGGTTCCAACTGCTCATGAAGACCGCATGGACGCACGGCAAGGCAAGGGACAGTTTGCCACGATGGCTGAACCCAAATTCATTCAGGCCGTTCACGCCGCCGCCGATAGAGACCAAGACCGCCAATAAAAATTTAGCGAAGGGTCAATTGCGCATGTGTGCTCACGGAAAGGAGAGTTGCGTCAGTGAGAGTATGGACCCTGTTCTGCTTCGCCCTCATAGTAGCTGTACTATTCCTCATATCTGCAAATTCACAAACAACCTGTGTGACGCCCCCAACTAACGCAAGTGGAACCAGCGACGGACTGCAACAAGCGTTGCCAGCGAACACCCAGGTCACCGTCTACTTTGATAGCACGCAATTCGATTCCGCCGATGTAAGCGCAATGGAACAGGCCTTTCAAAACTGGCAAGATGACAACCCCACATCAGGCGTTACGTTCAGTTATGTACAGCTACCTGGGCCACCCCCCGCAACGGGAACATTTATTACTGTCACGCGCAATGATTCCCTCGATCCCTCAACTGCGATGCATACAACAACATCCGCGACCAACAATGGCAGTTATGACACCATCAACAACACAAATATCGATGTTAACTCTGCCCTAGTCAATGATCCATCGATGGAACAAAAAATGGCTCATGAGATAGGGCATCTTATGGGGTTGGGAGACTGTGATTCATGTGCGCTGGGAACTTCGGTTATGGCCATAGGGGATGGACTGAACAGCGCCAATGGCTCTGACGCACCGAGTACTTGTGATGTAAATGCTACTGACAATACTTTTCCGCCGTACAAAGCGAACAAGAACACTGGCGGCGGTAGTGGAGGAGGAGGAGTGGGGAACCTTTGCCCTCGCGGATTCAAACCCGATCAGGACGGTGGCTGCAATCCTTCTCCAATTATTATCGACGTAGATGGTTCTGGCATACAGCTTACCAATGCTGCTGGCGGTGTGAAATTTGACATCTTCAACACAGGCACGCCCGTCAGTCTTGCTTGGACCGCACCAGACTCTACAAATGCCTTCTTGGTCCTCGACCGGAACGGGGATGGCATGATCACGAGCGGAGCCGAATTGTTCGGGAATTTCACACCTCAACCCGCATCAGATGCTCCCAATGGCTTCGTTGCATTGGCTGAGTTTGACAAGCCGGAAAATGGCGGCAATGGTGACGGGATCATTGATGCCCGCGACGCCGTGTTTTCGAACTTGCGGCTATGGCAGGACAAGAATCACAATGGTATTTCTGAACCCGGCGAACTTCACACCTTTGCTGAATTTGGCGTTGACTCCATCTCCCTGGATTTCCACCTCTCAAGACGCACTGACCAATATGGAAACCAGTTCCGTTTCCGCTCTAGAGTCGATGATCAAGCCCATAGTCATGGCGCGCGATGGGCCTGGGATGTCTTCTTTGTTTGGAATTAATTTGATCTGATCTGGCGCTCTGCCCTTGTCCGAAATTGACAGGGGCCGTGCCCCCGTTTTCACCCCGCACAACCACCTACCAGCAACTCCCACTCTAAATACCTGCGGAGGTCCCCATGCGCCCTCTCCTCGCGCTTCTCCTGCTTATGTCCGGTCTGTTCGCCCAACCAAAAATCAATCAGCGGCCGCGCGCCACCGCCAACCCAAAACCTATCCGCGCTCACTTTGTTCTCTGGGAGACCAAACAGCATCTGCGCCAGCGCACCGGCGCTCCCCGCCAATACTACGTTCCCGCCATCGACAAGCTGATCCGCCCTGGCGAGTACAGTTACTACGAGATCAACTACAAAAAGGTTTATGACGTCTTCTACCGCGATACGCCGGTGGGGATCGTCCGCGTGCTGGTGGCCTACGTGAATGACGATTCGCGCTCCCACCTTGACCCCGAGGTGCGCGTGGGCCATGTCTATTTCATCTTCGATAAAGACGTGCAACTGCGCGATGCGCTCAGCGCCATCTATGAAGCGCAGGAGGTCTGCGCCGAAGTCTGCACGCTGAACGGTTTTGCTGCCAGCGTAGTGGCCCAGCCGCGTTCGCCCAGCGAAGAGCAGCTGCATCTGGCGCGACTGATGCGTCCGCAATGGCACGGTGAACCCATGCCCGACGCTTCGCCCGGCCTGCACATCTTCTATCAGGACAGCCCCTATGCCGTGGACTTTGAGCACAGCTTTGTCGAGCGGATCGACTTCAGCCTGGTCTCGAACGCAAGCCAGGAGCGTTACAGCATTGAGATCCGCGGCAAGCCGCCAACCATGCTCGATGCCTGGCGCCCGCGCCGTCATCCCAGCGAGACTGCCGCAGCGCATGAGATCGAAGGCAAGAATCAGACAACGAATAAAGCCTCGTCATCCCGACGTCCGTAAAGCGAGCGCGCGTTGTCATCAGCGCGCGAGTAGGACCGAGGGACCTTGCGCTTTTTTCCTAAATCCCAAAATTCGCCACTGCACAGCCGCCCTCGGCTGTGCTGTCTTTTTTAAGATTTGTGGAGCGCAGGCCGCCCTCGCCTGCGTGTCTGCTGATCGCTTACCTGAAGATCGGGCACTTATGCCACGACCCAGGCGTCCCTGGCGTTCCCGGAATCACCGTGTCCGGCGTGCCGGGACTGCCTGGAATCACCGTATCCGGCGCCCCGTTGATGCCGGGGATCACTGTCGGCGGAGACGGCGGTGTTCCTGGAATCACGGTGTCCGGCGTACCCGAACTTCCGGGCTCATAGCACATCTTCTCCGGCGGCTTCACAATCGGCGGCGGATTCGTGCTCATTTGCGCCGAGTACTGCTGCACCGCGTTGGTTACGCTGTTGGCGTCAAGCTTCAGTGGCTCAGCCAGGATAATCTCCAGGGGCGTGCCCGCTTCCAGATACACGTCATTGTGATGGCTAATGGCAATCGCCGTAACAGCCACAATGGCTGCGGCGCTCGCCACTCCAACGGCAATCATGGCAGTCTTCACTCCATTCATGGAAGGCAGCGGAGGCAGTGTTGGCGGGGTGGTAGCCGCTGCCGACATCGCCGGCGATGGCACATTGCTTTTGCCAACTGGTATGAGCGCTGCCGCCGTCTGCCCTGATTCGGGTGATCCCGGCGGCGCAAAGCGTGCATACTTGTGCAGCATGTGCACTTCGCCCGTGATCGGCACTGTGTAGCCGGTAGAAAAGATCAGGCTGGCCGAACGCAGCACGAACTCCAGATCGGGGTTGGAGCCTCGATTCGTTGTCATGGTCTCAATCGTTCCCTGAACATAGGCTCCCGGCGGCACAACCATGTGGCCTGCGACGGTCACGGGAAAAGTTACCTGCAGATAAACTCCCGCGCCCTGCGCATGCGACGACTTGAGCGCCAGCGGACGCACCAGTCCCAGCGGCAGGCTCGTTCCCGGCGACAGCACAAATGTGGTGTCCGCGGGCTGGCTCTGCGGGGAAGGAGAAGCGGCGGGCTGCTGTTGCGTATCCTGCGCGGAACCTGCTGAACTCTCTCCTGCCTTGGCGAATTCCGCGGAAGCCTGGAGCGTCTCTGCCTGTAGTGCCTTGGGTTGAGGTGTCTTGGGCTGGAGTGTCCTGGGAACGATCGTCACCGGATCTTCTTCGTACTGGGCGAAAGCAACATTGCCCAGCAGCATGAATACCAGCGCCGCAGCCAGTGCGCCCAGGGTGATCCTGCGCGCAACGGTTGCGGAAAAAGCCAGTACGGTGAAAGGGGAGGAAGTCGAACGAGTGGCTTGCGTCATATGCGATTTCCTTTTTGCTCAGGGCCGGCGATTTCTCTCCTGCCGCCGGCCCCGCGTCGATTTTTGGGAAGGAGCTAACTTACCTTCGACGCCTAGTCCTTTTAACTCGAGAGATGCTCAATCGACCGTATTGATTGATGAAGATTTGTCACCTGCCGGCAAAGAAATCTGCAGGTGAGTGAAGGGAGGCGGGCGTGAACGATGGTCTAGAAGCCTGCAAGTTTCGTCCCCCTGTGGCGGTGCTTCTGGTTAATGCCCCTTGCCCGGGACCACCAGATGGTTCTCCACGGAAAACACGCCAAATACGCCGTTCGCGCGCATTCCGGCCATGTTTTTATCCGACTCTCGATCGACTACGCCTTCCAGCGTTACGCGGCCACTGTTCACAATGATGTGGATCGGCCGGTTCGATCCCACTCCATAATGCTCCAGCGGGGCGTAGCGATAGATAGCGCGAAAGACGTCGCGACGCAGCCGGTCGTCATTGATGGAATTCGGCAGCACTTCAATCCGGTTATCCACCCGCTCCACGCCCTCAATGTGTTTCACGACGCGTTCAGCAGAGCTTCGTAGCAAAGGCTGCGTCACCTGCCCCAGCAGGACCACGTCATAGCCTTCAAGCTTGAAGGCGATGTTGTCGTAGACGCCAAACTCCGGCAGCATCCGGATCTGGTGCCCCACTTCTTTGGCGATACGCGCCTGCGCCTTGGGTGAGTAACTCTTGTTTTGTTCAGCCGTGGAGGCAAGCGCAACCAGACAAACCACGGCGGATGCACGGAGTAGGCAGTTCATTCGCGTCTTCCTTTCCATCAGCATTGTATGAGCGCCGTCATATTGATCCAAGACCTTCGCGATCTTTTGCATCTGTTTATGCCGCGGCCGTCCGTAAGTGTCAACCACTCGTCACGATGCAGTTCGTCCCGCCAACTTGCCGGTCCCACAATGAAACCCAAGTTTTCGCGCGAGCGAATGTTTTGGCCAGTCGCTGCTGAATGTTTGCTACGATTTTCTTCAGGCTTTACGCGGTGAAGGCGCGGTTTCAACGTGAAAGCAGATGTCACGCGGTTCATCTGAAAGGAGTGCAAGTCCAATGATGAAGCGAATGTTGTTCGCCGTGTCCTTGATTACTGTCTTTTCCGCAGTTGCCATGTCTGCCCGGCAATTGCGCATCACTCCCAAAGTCCTCGGCGCCTGCCATGGCACATGCAGTCTCCATGTAACCTGCTTTGGCGAATGTTTCTGTTACAAGGGACAGTGCGTCAGCGAGCTTCCTCCACAGGCGCGGTCCGACAAAAAGTAGCTGGTCTGCCGCCGGCTGCAGAGTGATGAGCGTTTGCCGGCGAGAAACTCTTCAATTTAGACGTTGAGGCACGGGCGGTTCTTACCTGTGCCTTTGTTTTTGAGAGAGCTATTTTTAGCCAAACAAGCTCTGCCGCTGTTCGCCATACCGGCTGCTTTGCTTGCCTTGTCCAAGCCCGCGCTTCTCACTGTTGACCTGTAGCCCTTAAGATAGAAGCTTATGAGTGCATCGAAGGTAAATCCGGAGACTACGCCACCGGGAGCCGAGCCCGCCCGTCCCTCCAACTTCATTCGCGATATCTTTATTGACGATAAGGCGACCAACAAGTACCAGGGCCGCGTCTGGACGCGCTTTCCTCCGGAGCCGAACGGCTATCTGCACATTGGGCATGCCAAGGCCATCTGCCTCGACTTTGGCCTGGCCGACGAATTTGGCGGCGGCACCAATCTCCGCTTTGATGACACCAACCCGGAAAAAGAAGAGACCGAGTACGTGGAATCGATCCAGAAAGATGTGCGCTGGCTCGGCTTTGAGTGGGAAGGTCTCTACTATGCCTCCGACTACTTTCAGCAGCTCCATGATTGGGCGGTCGAGCTCATCAAAAAAGGCAAGGCGTACGTTGACGACCTGAGCGCCGACGAGATCCGCAAATACCGCGGCACGCTGACCGAGCCAGGCAAGGAGAGCCCCTATCGCAACCGCTCAGTGGAAGAGAACCTTGATCTGTTTGCCCGCATGAAGGCCGGAGAGTTCCCCGATGGCTCACGCTGCCTGCGGGCGAGGATCGACATGGCTTCGCCCAACCTGAACATGCGCGATCCCGTGATGTATCGTATCTTACGCAAACCGCATCACCGCACCGGCGACAAGTGGTTGATCTACCCGCTCTACGACTACGCCCACGGCCAGTCGGATTCTCTGGAAAAGATCACGCACTCCATGTGCACGCTGGAGTTCGAGGACCATCGTCCGCTCTACAACTGGTTTATCAAAGAGCTGGGTATTTTCCCCTCGCAGCAGATTGAATTTGACCGCCTCAACCTGACCTATACGCTGCTGAGCAAACGCAAGCTGCTGCAACTGGTGCAGGAAGGCCGCGTGCGCGGCTGGGATGATCCCCGCATGCCTACGCTTTCCGGCATCCGGCGCCGCGGTTATACCGCGGAAGCCCTGCGGAACTTTGTTGCCAACATCGGCGTTACCAAAACGAACGGCACCATTGAGCTGGCCATGCTGGAGCACTTTGTCCGCGAAGATCTGAACCGGCGCGCGCAGCGCGTTATGGTGGTCATGAAGCCGCTCAAGGTTGTCATTGATAACTACCCGGAAGGCCAGAGCGAAGAGATGGACGCGGTCAACAATCCTGAAGACGCGAGCGCCGGCACGCGCAAGGTCCCTTTCAGCCGCGTGCTTTACATCGAGCAGGACGATTTCCGCGAAGATCCCCCCAAGGGCTACTTCCGCCTCTCGCCGGGGAAAGAGGTGCGGCTGCGCTACGGCTACTTCATCACCGCCCAGAATGTAGTGAAAAATGACCGCGGGGAAGTGGTCGAGGTCCACGCGACTTACGATCCTGCAACGCGCGGCGGCAACGCGCCTGACGGTCGCAAGGTGAAGTCGACCATACATTGGGTTTCGGCTGCGCATGCCATCAACGCGGAGATACGCGTCTATGACAACTTGTTCAGCAATCCAGACCCGGGCGACGTCCCCGAGGGCCAGGACTTCACCGCGAATTTGAATCCAAATTCACTGGAAGTCGTGACTGGCGCCGGGCTCGAGCCATCGCTCAAAAACGCCACCGAGGGTGCGCGCTACCAGTTTGAGCGCCTGGGATATTTCTGCGTCGATCCCGATTCGAAGCCGGGAGCCCTGGTCTTCAATCGCACTGTAGCGCTGAAGGATACGTGGGCGAAGGTGGAAAAAAAGCAATCAGCAGTCAGCGGTCAGCAATCAGCCAAGCAATAGCCTGGCCAGAGGACGCATGTCAAAGTTCGAAAGATATTTGACTGTCGCAGGCTTTACAATCCTGGCCGCGTTTATCGCTGCTTTACTTATGCCTCTCCGATTCGATTCAGGCTTACGAGGCCTCAAGGCAGGCGCAATAGCGGCGACATTTAGCCTTGAGATTCTTTGGTTCGTCTTGGGAGTGATTGTTGCCTTTAAACAATGGCGTTCAACCACTGCTAGTTTTCGCACTGTGCTTACCTTAAATGGCTTGGCGTTTGTGTTGATTGTTGTGGAGACGGTCCGCGAATTATCCGTTGGGTAGTCGGAGCCGGCAGGCTTTGCTCACCCCCAATTTTCCGCCGTCTCCATGGTTACACCCATCGGCCCTGAGCCATTCAATTTCTTTCTGCCGGCCGCATGCCGGTATGCCTCATCGTATTTTTCTCCGATGACCGAGCTCTTGCGCGTCTCAAACACATACATCCGCCCCGCCACGCCCAGCGCGGCGCGGAACTCCGGCTTGCGTCCCAGGAACGCCATACGATAGCCGAGATCGCGCGGGTTATTGGGTTCAAACCACAGGCAGCCGCGGCCGTCAGGTGTGGCGTCGCGATTGCGGGGTACGTCCGCCGCCAGCAAGGCTTTGCCTTGCCACATGCTCCTCAGACAGACATCGTTCGGCTGGCGGGCAACAACCGGATCAGCAGGAATCTCTCCCAAGGCGACGACTACATGCGCGCATTGCAACGTCGCAGGCACATCAAGTTGATGCACCAACGCTACATGCGCCGCGATTCCCAACCTCCCGGCCTGCTCGTTGATGGCTTTTCGAGCGCTCTCTGGCGCTTCCAGAAGCAGACTGAACTGCGGCAATTCGTTCGAAGCCAGAGCAAAGCCCTCGAGCGCAGAGACGGCCGCTTCCGAGAGCTCACTCGCACCGTCCTGCACGAACTGCGGCACGAAGAATGAGACGGTGTCTTCGGTCAGGCCGTAACGGCGGGCGAGGAAATCCATATTGGGGAAGAGAGGCGGATCGTCTTCGGCATCGAACGGATCGGGAACAAGAAAGATGTTTTCCAGCGAAGCGCCGCGCTCGAGCGCCGCCTCCTTCATGCCCTGGGAATGGACAATCACCGCTGCTACACGAGAAAGCACGAATTGCTCCGCCACGCGAAATGACCGGCCCATCCAGCTGCCGTGCTCGCACAGATGCGCGGAGATGGCCAGCTCTTCAATGCAGGCGCGCAGATCGTAGACCACGCAGGAGCAGCTGCGTACCCCGGCCATGCCGGCAGCAAAGCTATGCGCGTGCACCAGGTCGGAGGAACCCTCAGGCTTGCAGTCGAGCAAAGACTTGCGCCAGTTGCGCACATCCTGCCAGGAGCGCAGGAGCGAAAGCGAACGCTGGTCTTCGTGAGGTTTGCCTGAAAGATAAAGCTCAGCGGTTCCCGCGCCCTGCGGTGTAACGATAAACGGACGCATGCCGGCGGAAACCTGGCCTTCCACCACGGGCAGAACGTCACGCGCATACTCGCAGGCGTGGATCACACGCCATGCGCGTACTCGGCGGGGCCGGGACAGAGCTTCGCTCCGCTGACTGTCTATGTGAACGCTGGAGCTCATGGCGTTAAAGAACTTCTTTGCTCTCTTTCCCGGCCAGTTCGGAGTAGCAAATTACGCGATTCCGTCCTTCGTTTTTGGCGGCGTAGAGCGCCGCATCAGAAAATTCGATCAGGTCGCGCTTAAATTGAGCGTCAGTATCATATACCGCAACGCCAATACTTATGGTGAGATGCTGGACGGAGTGGGGTGAGCCGGCAAAAAATTTGGCCTGCTCCACCGCCCGGCGCAGGCGCTGGGCCACATAGACGGCCCCCGTCTGGGTGGTTTCCGGAAGGATGATCACAAATTCCTCGCCGCCGTAGCGCGCCACCGTGTCCACTTCGCGCATGTCTTTCATCAGGATGGAGGTGACGTCGCGCAACAACTGGTCACCCACGTGATGGCCAAAGGTGTCATTCACCTTCTTGAAATGGTCAATATCGATCATCAGCAGGGCAAACTTCTGCTTACGGCGCTCGGCGCGCTTGAACTCCAGTTCCAGCTGCTGTTCGAAGTAGCCGCGGGTACGCAGGCCGGTGAGGTAATCGGTAAAAGCAAAACGCAGGAGCCCTTCGTTCGCATATTCGCGGGTAAGCAGGTTTTCCGCAACCAGCGAGAGAATCCACAGCAGCTGCGCATCTTCCTTGCTGAAGCCGTCGGCGCTCGAGCTGAACAGCTGCATCGAGCCCATCACGCGATTGCTGACAAACAGCGGCACGGAGAGCGCCGATGAAGCGTTGACGATCTGCAAGAGCGCGTCAGCCTGCAGATTTGGGCCGCGACGGACCAGCAGCGGCCGCCCGTACTTGATGGCCCAGAAGTTCAATACATTTCCGCTGGCAATCTCCTGGCCGGCGGTTTTGTCGACGTTGCGCGCCAGGCGGAGCTGCATTAATTCCTGTGCTTCGTCCCAGAAATAGACCATGGCGTTGTCGAACTGCGTGATCTCGGCCGCCATGTCGCAGAGCAGGTTCAGCGTAGCATCCAATTGCATCTGCAGCCCGGTCAGCATGCTCATGCGCAGGACCACGTTCACATTTTCCCAGCGTTTCTGTATGGTTTCCGCGCGCAGCTCGGAAAATACCTCCACCACAAATCGCTCCGGCGGGCACGACGCCGGATCGGGCGATTCATGGGAAAACACCGGAAACATCTTCCTCGGTGAGCTCAAAGCTAAGGAACTCCGGGTAATGGTTCAGTTGAAAAACCTGAACCACTAGCAGTATCAGCGTCTAGCGTCCCGTCAGGAACGCGGGCCTTTAGGCAGACGTTCATCTCGCAGCGATGAATCCATTCGTACGCTATCCACCACTATCTACGCCTTCGGGCCATTGTGTGAGATGCCGTCGCCTGATCTGGGGAAACTTACGGAAGTCTATCTGGCGTTTTTACTGGGAAATGGCCGGATGTACAGGGCAGCTGGCCGCCGGTTGGGCGGACAGCAAATCAGGAACCTACTTGCGGCTTGCCCCTTGTCGGCGATTGACGTCAAGTCAAATAACCAGATGAAAACACAACTACTTATGTGCCTTCCGAGAATAAACCAGTGCGCGGCTCAGGCGGGCAAATCGCGGAAATACGCAAAAATCCACGATTAATTACTCTTCGTGCACACTGTCTGTTGCATTTATCGGCTTCTCAGCATAGGATAGCTTTGGCGCTGGAAAACTCGCTGGCGCTGATTGAAGCTCTTCGCAGTAAACTTCGCCCGTTTTATAAAAAAATTCACCGCCGGCCCGAACGTTTTTCCGACAGGAGAAGCTCCCCAATGGCATGGTACGCGTACTGCATCGTTGAGCAGCAGGCATTCCAGAATGGCATTCGCGCTCGCCGCCCCGTTCCAATTGAAGGTCTAAAAGGCATAGCTGATGCCCAGATATTTGCCTATCCCAGCGGCGATTTTTCCGTCCTGGTGAGTGAATACATTCCCACGGGAGATCTCGGCCAGAAGGCCCTGTTGCAGCACGCCCACGTGGTCAGCGAGTGCTTCAAGCGCACCACCGTGTTGCCCTTCCGCTTTGGAACGGTGTTCGATACTGACGACGCGCTGCGTCGCGCCGTCCGGTTGAATCGCAAGGGCTTCCTGGAGAGCGTGGCCAAGCTCAAGGGCAAGGCGGAGATGCACCTGAAGCTGCTGATCAGGGACGGTTCACTGCGCGAAGCCCTGGAAGAGATTGAGCTTCCTGCAACCGTCGGCAGCGAATACCTGAGCAAGCTGCGGGAAAAGGCAGTCCGGCAGCGTGAACGGCAAACAAAAGCCCGCGCCCTCTCCGTTCAGGTCCACAAGATTTTCTCCCCGCTCGATCAAGACGTTTCCTGTCGCAAAGTAGATTCCGGCGGAATGCTCATCGACATAGCCCACCTCATCGACCATAAAAAAGTGCAAAAATATCAAAACCGGTATCAGATGGCGACCCGCCACCTGCCTGGGATTGAGGTCGTCATGAGCGGGCCATGGCCACCCTATCACTTCATCACCGGCAAACGCTCGTCCTAAGGAATCAATCGTCAAGCCTCCAAAAATGGGAATCAAGATTCCTACAGCGCCTTCATTTTTGGCTAGATGGCCGTTTTCCACAGGTTGATTAGGCATCCTGGTGCCTTAAAATGGAATCAGAGTACAATATTCTGGGCTGTATGCCCTAGGGATGGGTACCATCCATCCCTCGCCCTCATTCACAACCTCCTGTAAACGCTAGCCAGATTTTGCTCCATGGAGAAGGAATGAACCAGAAGACGCGAGTTTTAATTGTGGACGATGACGTGGTCATGGCCAAATACCTGGCCTCGCACCTGGCGCGCCGCAATTTTGAGGTTATTGTTGCTTCCAGCCAGCAGGAAGCGCTACGGGTTTTCCGCTCGTTTGACCCGGTTTTGGTGCTAGTGGAAATCTCCATGGATGGCGAAGCCGGCACCGAGACGCTACAGCGCCTCAAGCAGATCAAGCCGGGCGTCTCGGTCATGGTCCTCTCTGCCAGCAAGGACCCCGACTTCATCTTCAAAGCCTCAAAACTCGGCGCTGACGACTACATCAGCAAGCCGGTCGACCCCAAAGAGCTGGACGTGCGGATTGGTAAGGTGATGGACAACCAGCGGCTCTATCGCGAAGTCACGCAGCTCCGCGAGCAGGTCCGCCGCCAGAGCGATTTCACCATGCTCTACGGCTCCAGCCCAAAAATGATGGAAGTAAAAATGACCATCGAGCAGGTGGCCGATACCACGGCCACGGTCCTGGTCCGGGGCGAAAGCGGCACGGGAAAAGAAGTGGTCGCGCGCATGATCTATTCCGAGTCATCGCGCTGTGACAAGCCGTTCGTGAAAGTTAACTGTGCGGCCATCCCACATGAACTTCTGGAGAGCGAGCTCTTCGGTTACGAGGCCGGGGCCTTCACCGGAGCCAATCGACAGAAGCTGGGCAAATTCGAGCAGGCCAATGGCGGCACGATTTTTCTCGATGAGATCAGTGAGATGCATCCGGCATTGCAGGCCAAGCTGTTGCATGTGTTGCAGGACCACGAATTTTCCCGGTTGGGCGGTAAGCGCGATATTCAGGTGGATGTACGCGTTCTCGCTGCCACCAACAAGCCGCTGGAGCGCGCCGTGGAAGAGGGCGTATTTCGCGAAGACCTTTTCTATCGCCTGAACGTGGTCACCATTCACATTCCTCCGCTGCGCGAGCGCCGTGAAGAGATCCCCGTCTTTCTGAAATATTTTCTGGAAAAATACAGCGAGCATTACGGCAAGAAGCCAACCATGTTCACCGAATACGCCGTGACGCGCATGATGGAATATGCCTGGCCGGGAAATATCCGCGAGCTGGAAAACCTGGTCAAGCGTTATGTGATTGTCGGCAATGAAGCGCAGATCATTCGCGAACTTTCCACGCACAAGCCGATTGTCACCTCCATTGGTTCGCCCGTCCCGCTACCGGGCAGCGCGCCGGCATTGGCCTCAACGCCAGCGGTGCAGGCCGGCAGCGATGGTGTGGAGATGGAGATGCCGTCACTGCTCGAGATCGGGCGTCGCGCCGCCATGCAGGCAGAGCGCGAAGCGATTGAACGTGTTCTGGCGCAGACACGCTGGAACCGCCGTCAGGCAGCCAAGATTCTCAAAATCAGCTACAAAGCTTTGCTCAACAAACTCAAAGCGATGGAAGAGCAGACCAAAGCACAGGCTAAGCATGAGGAAGGGTAAAAGTGGTATCGCGATACCCACCCAAGATATTGCAATCGTGGCAACTAAGCCACACCTATTGGCAATATCTTCTGTCTAACTATTGAAAAACAAAAGTCTTACCTTTATTTCGTGCTTTCCACACCGGTTTAAATCGCTTTGGTTTCCGAGTTGCTTATTTAATAAGCAAACAAAAGAGGCCGTAAATACAAAATGATTTCAACCCTCTTCCAAGCTTGTAGACTTCTTCAATCCGTGTGTCCTGGCGTGAGTCGGGGCTCCATGATCTTGCATCGCCTTCCCTGAGAGATTTTTCCCTTCCTCCTTCGCCTCTTTAGAGATGAGCGGCCCAACGGGCCGCTTTTCTGTTTCCGGTCGCAAACGAAAATGATTTTTCACTGAGCCGGTGACCAGAACGTCTGTTGCGGCATCTAACCCTCGACCCACTACATTTGACGGTAGAAAATATGGCGACTAAGATTGTTGGTTTATCGAAACGCATGGATAAGAAGAAGCTGGATACGTTCAAAAAGCGGCTGGAGGAGCGCCAGCAGAGTCTGCGCAAGACCGTGAGCCGCACAGAAGAGGACGGCCGTATCGCCGACCAGGATTCCGCACAGGACATCGCCGATCGTGCCGCCAGCTCTTATACCAAAGAGTTTCTTTTCTCGCAAAGCAATAACGATCGCCAGCTCCTGCAAATGGTGGAGACGGCGCTGCAGCGGATCCGCGAAGGCTCCTTTGGCGAATGCGTCAGCTGCGGCAATGAGATCAACGCCAAACGGCTGGAAGCGGTGCCCTGGACCCGTTACTGCATTGAATGTCAGGAGAAGCTGGAAAAAGGCCAGTTGGAAGAGGCCCGCGACTGATTTTCAAACATCCCTCGCGAAGCGAGGGATACCTTTCGATACCAAGGATCGTCGATTTTGAACCGGGTTTCTCTCTGTTTGTAGACGCCAGATCTGCCGGCATATTTCGTTGCGATGGCGACCCCTCAGCCGCTCCATGGCAAATTGTAAGAATCGCGGCTGCTTCAAACGTCGCGGGATTCGGGAGTTCAGAAAAAAAGGAGATGCAAAGCGCATCTCCTCTTTTGATTCCTAAACCCTGCTTAGTACAGGTTGAAGGCGACTTCGATATTCATCTCGACTGCAACCGGCCGGCCGTCTTTCTTCGAGGGATCGAACTTCCACGTCTTCACGCCTTCAAGGGCTTTTTCATCCAGTCCCATGCCCAGTGAGCGGACCACGCGCGGGCTGTGCACACGGCCATCCACGCCCACGATGATATTGAGGACCACAACGCCCTGATATTTCGCTTTACGGGCTTCTTCTGAGAACTCCGGTTCCGGCGTGTAGATTGCGCGCGGCGGGCTTACTCCATCGCCGACGTGATAAATGCCGGGGCCCACGCCAGGACCGCCATGTCCTGAGCCTACGCCGCCGCCATCACCGCTACCGATTCCGCCGCCTACGCCAGTGCCATTGGAAGGCGTCATCAGCTTTGATAGCGGATCGCCTAGTTGAGCGTTCGGTGGCACTTTCAGGTCGGCCACGACTGTGGGCTCGATCATGAGCTTGCTTTTTTGCTGCACCAATACTGTGGGCGGAGTGAACTGTTGCTTGGCCGCCTTGGGAGGCGTGCCTGCAGAAGCTTTCAGCTTGCTGGCATCGCCGCCGCCGCCGCCGCTCGGTCCGCCTTTACCGACCTTCATCGGAATGTACGGCGCCAGGTCAATCGAATTCGCGTTGGTTGGTGGGATGATTTTGGCCGGCACCGCGACGTGCAGAAGCCACAGCATCAGCACGATTGCGCCCATGTGGGTTACGAATGAGAGCAGAAAGTTTTCCGGGCGCTGCTGATACGAGCCGTATCCCACGCCGAGCAATGTGGGCATGACTGCTGGTTGGGCGTTCGCATCCTTGGCAAACTTGACCACGTCTTGCTTTGCCGATTGCTGGTCTCCGTTGGGCTGAGATCCCGGGGGCGTCGGCTTATTCGGATCGAGAGACATAAAGGTTTATCTAGTATAGACGCCTTGTGGCCAGAAAAGTTTCACTACAGTACATGCGCTAAAGTTAGTGTATCTAATTCCTCATCAAGCAACAACTTATCGATGAAATAAAGAGCCAAAAAAGCCCTTGATTCGGCCCAGAAATCCTTTCTTTTCCTGCTTTGGTTTTTCCACGGGTTTGGGCGGTTCCGTTTGCGTTTTTAGAGACACTTCCGGTGTCTTTTCCGTAAGAACGACTGGATCGACCTTTTCTTGCACAAAAAATATGTTGGGCAGGCTGGAAATCTGGAGTTTAGCGACCGCATATTGTCCACCCGGCGGCCGCGCGTTGAAAACAAACGGAGCATCCACCTGCACATGCACCTGCCCAGGATGTTCCGGCGACGAAGGCGCGGTTGGGTCGTTGCTGGCCACCATCACGCGCTCTGCCGGCTTGGGACTGGCTTCTTCGACTTTCGGAGGCGGAGGCGGCGCGGGCTGATTCTCCACGCGTATGACCGGCGCAGCCGGGGGGCAGCCGCAGTCGCCGGTGAATGTGGTGTGCCCCTCAAGTTTGCCTCCGGGAAAGAATGCTGACTCGCCCGCCTGGGTTTTGTACGTGCCCGTTCCCAGCAGTTCTGAAAAGCTGATCTCAGAGGTGTTTCCCGACAGCGGCTTCACGCAGGTATCACCGCGCTTGCTTACCTCCAAGGCAAAGTGAAAGGTACCGGGGCCGACCAGCGTGACGTTGAAGTCCGGAGTAATCAGCACGTCGACGGATTCCTGTGACAGCTGATAATCAATCTCCACGGCTCCCGCGCCTGTGGCCAGCATAAGTCCGTGTCCGCCGGCGCTCACGCTTAATCCGCTTCGCGGGCAGATGCGCACCTGGCCTCCGCGATAGAGCTTGAGCGTTGCCGGGGCAATGCCCGCGGACAACTCCGAACCCGAAACCACCGTCATCCCGGATCCTGCCAGCTGGGCGGGCTTTTGCGAGTTCGCATCCGAAGCAAACAATTCACCCAGCGGAACTGGTCCCTGGGCCAATGCAGAGAGGGACAGCAAGGGCAGCGCCAGGAATCCAAGCCACGCGCGCTTTTTTAAAATGGTTCCCAGATCACTCGACAGGATAGCTACTCCTCGCCTACAAAATCGTATTTGTTGATGGTTACAGCCACGCCCTGCTCGTTGCCATTCTTCTCAACTCGTACCACGGTCCCAGTGCAGCGCACGCGGATAGAATCAGACAAGGTGATCTCCGGCGGCAGGGTCATGACGAATTCAATCGGCGCGCCAACCCTTATTTCCATTTCCAGATACATAAAAACGCCGCGAGCGCTCACGTCACGCGTGTGCCCGGCGATCTCATGCCTGCCATTGTCCAGAAACTTTACGGAGATGGGCAAATCCAGCGGGAACCGCCGGATGGAGCGCTTCTCCGGGCCGGGTTGCGCCATGAACAAAGCCTCCGATGGGTGTAGACGTTGGCACTGATTCTAGCCTAAGTAAGCCGGATTTCGATGGGATATTGTGGGACAGAAGGATTGCCAAAATCGCCGAAATTGCCAAAGATTGCCAGAATTGCAAAACCAACCTGCTGTGAAACCAACGATGAAGCGGAGGAATAGACAAGAAGTGTCCTTGCCTAATCACTTCCGGCGATTTTTGGCAGTGTTGGCACTTCTGGCAAGTTCCAGCGCATGCAGGATTCTTACAGTGTCAAAAAGTTTTTAAGCAAGAGTTTGCCCGAGTCAGTCAATACGCTCTCCGGATGAAACTGCACACCCTCGATAGGAAATTGCCGGTGCCGTAGCCCCATGATCACGCGCGTGCCGTCGGCTTCGCGCGTCTCCGCGCTGATCTCCAATTCTTTCGGCAGCCCTTCTTCGGCAACGATCAGCGAATGATAGCGAGTGGCGGTCATGGGCAGCGGCGCATTCTGAAAGACGGTCTTGCCATCGTGCTCAATCCGGCTGACTTTGCCGTGCATGATCTGCCGGGCGCGCACCACGTTCCCGCCGAAAGCCGCGCCAATCGCTTGATGTCCCAGGCACACGCCGAGCACCGGACGCTTGCCGGCAAAGTATTTGATCAGCTCAATGCTGATCCCTGCCTTCTGCGGTGTGCACGGCCCCGGCGAGATCACAATGTGCTCTGGCTTCATCTGCTCGATCTCTTCCGGCGTGACCTGGTCATTGCGGCGAACTTCCACCCTCTCGCCCAGTTCGCCCAGATACTGGACCAGGTTGTAGGTGAAGGAGTCGTAGTTATCGAGCACAAAGACCATGGCTGACTGACGTAGTGTACTAAGAAATGAAAGCTTGAGACGGCGATTCCTTGCTTTTCCGATACGGGATTAATTTGAACGGCTCCCAATCCATGATTTTTAACAAAGCTTCATCAATCAACACGCACAATTCCCATTTTGTACCTTTAGATTCAGTTCGCTCAATCAGGAGAGAAGCGTATGAACCGGCGGTGGTTCGTGGCGGCGATGATTGCCATCTTCGTATTTTCAGTCCCTGTGCATGCTCAGGCTGGGCCGTCAGGCGCTCAACAGGGGTGCGCCGTTGAACTCTCAAACCTTCATGTAGACAGCTTGAGCGTCCGGCTCAAGAATACAAGCGGGAAGAAGATCGTGGGGCTCGTCTTCAACGTGGCTTTTGCAGATGCCACTGAGCGATGGAGATGGCTGCACTGGGAATATGACCTCAACCGGCCGATGCAGGAATTTGGCTGGAACAAGCCGATCGGCCAGGGTGAATCCAAAAAACTCCAGTGGGGTTTTGATTTTGACCATGAACACGGCGGCGGTGTCGCGCTGGCTCTTACCAGCATCCTCTATGCCGACGGCACAAGCTGGGAGGATGCGCCCGACAGCACAAGCTGCATGCAGATCTGGTATCACCGTCATAAGAAGGGATTCACCAAGCCTGTATTCCTGCCTCTTCGCGATCAGGCCCGTCTGTGACTGTGATAGCCTTTTTCTATGCTGCACATCACCAACGGAGATTCGGTCGTTGGTACCTTCCGGCAAGTCAGATTTCCGGGAGCCTATCTTCCCTGGCGTGACGTTTTGCATGACGGTCCGGTGCCGCAGACCGCGACGCTCAGCGAGCTTTCCGATGTCCGCGCGCAGGCCATTGCCGACTTTGGCTGGGGCGACTACGAAGAGATCCGCGCAGGTTTTGCCGCCCGCGACAAGGTGCTTGAGGATTCCAGCAAGCATGAGGAGATCGTGCTGTGGTTTGAACACGATCTCTACGACCAACTGCAATTGCTGCAACTGTTGGATTGGTTCGGCAGCAATGGCAACGGCGGAACAAGGCTCAGCTTGATCCAGATCAACTCGTATCCTGGCGTGAAACCCTTCTACGGTCTGGGACAGCTGAGCGGACCACAACTGGCCCGGCTCTTTCCCACGCGCGTCAATGTGACTCCGGCGCAGTTGTCGGCTGCGCGCGAAGCCTGGCAGGCCTTCCGCGCTCCGGAACCAACGGCAATCGTTGCGCTGGCGCATCTGGCGCGGGAAAAGTCATCTCCGCTGCCGTTTCTCTCTGCGGCACTACAGCGTTTTCTGCAGGAATATCCCTGGACCAGTGACGGTCTTTCCCGCAACGAGCGTCAGGTCCTGCAGGCCGTTGCCTCCGGACGGCGTAAACGAGAGGAAATTTATTTCGAATCGCGCAAACAGGAGGACGTGCCGTGGGGCGACGGCTCCATCTATCTCCGCCTGGATGGTCTGACGGAAGGAGTGAATCCGGCAGTGGTAGAAGTGCACAGAAACGAATACGCCGTGACCGACGCCGGACAGAAGCTTCTCCAGGGCGAAGCCGACTGGATCGAGCTAAACGGCGGCATTGATCGCTGGCTTGGCGGCGTGCACCTGCATGGGCCGCAAGCGCAGTGGCGCTGGGATGATGCGCAGAAAATGCTGGTGAGCGAATAGGGATCGGGTGATCGCGCGTGATCGGGTGATCTGAGAGCGGCGCATCTGTCAGCAACGCTCACGGCTCACCCATTCAGTCAGTAGCTTTCAGACAAGAGCTAATTGCCAACTGCTAATTGCTAGCTGCTACTGCTTAATATGCGTCCACGCAGGCAGCGTTTTGGAAACGTCATTAAAGATCACTACGGCGGCAAACAGGACCAGGAAGACGAAAGCAGCCTGGTAAACGCGTTCCTTCACTTCCTGCTTGATGTCGCGCCGCATGATGCTTTCCACCAGCAGCATCAGCATGAGCCCGCCGTCCAGAATCGGGATTGGCAGAAGGTTGAAGATCGCCAGGTTCAGGCTGATCAGCGCCATAAACTGCATCAATACGATAAACCCGGCCTGCGCCGCGCGCCCCGACTCTTCCATGATGCCCACCGGGCCGCTGAACTGCTTGATGATGGAGCCATGCCCTGAAAACAAGCGTCCCAGCAGGCCAAAAATCAGGGTCGAATTTTTCTTGCAATCCACAAACGCCGTATTCAGCGCCGTGCGGAAGGGAAGCCTCTCCGTACGCACTTCCAGAGGTATCTCGATACCGATGCGATAGGCGTCTCCGGTTGGCCCAGGTAGCAGCTCGGGCTTTACAGTTAGCTCTTCGATTTTTCCCTTACGCAGGACAGATACACGCACGGGACTGTCCTTTGTGGTTTGCAGAACGGAGAAGAGGCCGATCGCGTTACCGGACTGGACCGGAATATCGTTGACCGTGCGGATCTCATCCCCTACCTGCATGCCGCCGCGCTCGGCGGGCTTTCCTTTCTCCACTTTGCTCACAATCGCCGGTCCTGCCGGGACCAGTCCAACCTGCCCGAAAACGTCGCCTTCTTCTTTATCAGAAAGGTGTACGGGAAGGTTGAACGGCAAAGTTTGTCCGTGGCGCTGCACGTCCAGGGCCAGGTTTTTGTCGACGTTGCCGATAATCGCATAACGAACGTCGTCCCACGTGGGACCTGCTTTGCCCTGGATCGAGATGATCTTATCGCCGGTCTCCATCCCGGCTTTTTGTGCGGGAGAATTATCTATCACCCAGCCCAGCTCGGCCGGTTTGGTGTCATACGCTGGAACTTCATGGCGGAACATGTAGACGCCGGTCAACACCGCAATTGCCAGCAGAATATTCATGGCCGGCCCGGCGATCGCCACCAGAAAGCGCTGCCAGCGCGGATGGCTCATGAACTCGCCCGGATCGCCGGTGCGAGTTTCCATCGGATTCTCTCCGGCCATCTTTACATAGCCGCCCAGAGGCAGAAGGCTGATGCGGTAATCGGTGTCGCCGCGGCGGAAGCCGAAGAGCCGCTTGCCGAAGCCCAGGCTGAAAACCTCTACACGTACCTTGAAAAGCTTAGCCACAGCGTAATGGCCAAATTCGTGCACGAAGACCAGCACACCAAGAACAAAAATGAACGCAATAACAGTCTGAAATGGTTGCATAAAAGCGATTTCGCTATTGTAAATCCTAAGGTCCGAGGCAGCTAGCGGGTCAACTGATGGGACAAGCGGTATCGCGCCCTTTCTCGCGCCTCCGCGTCCACCGCAAGGACCTCTTCTATAGATTCAGGATGGCGGTCCTTTGTTTCACCAATTGTCTGTTCTACCACTCTGGGAATATCGGCAAAGCCGATTTCCCGTTTCAGGAAAGCAGCCACCGCCACCTCATCAGCCGCGTTGAGCGCAATGGACTTGGCGCCACCGGCTTCGGCTGCTTCATAGGCCAGACGCAGGCAGGGGAATTTGTTCATGTCGGGCGGGCAGAAATCCAGCCGTTTCAGGTCGAGCACATTGAACCGCAGGTCTGATGTAATTCTTTCGGGGTAAGTAAGCGCGTACAGGATCGGCAGGCGCATGTCCGTGACCGAGAGCTGCGCCAGGATGCTGCCGTCATTGAACTCCACCAGTGAGTGAATGGTCGATTGCGGATGGACGACGACGCTCACCTGCTTTGCCGGCAGGTTAAAGAGCCGGCAGGCCTCAATCACTTCAAAGCCTTTGTTCATCAGCGTGGCGGAATCAATGGTGATCCGCTGGCCCATCTTCCATGTGGGATGGTTCAGCGCCTGCTCTACGGTGATTTTTTCGAACTCCGATTTCGGCGTGTTCAGAAAGGGCCCGCCGCTTGCTGTAAGCCACACCCGCTCGACCTCATTGATGCGTCCGCCGCGCATGCACTGGTGCACCGCGTTGTGTTCGCTATCGATGGGAAGGAGCGGCTTGCCTTGCTTGCGCGCTTCGGCGGTGATCAGCTCGCCCGCCGCGACGAGACATTCTTTATTGGCCAGACCGACTTCTTTCCCGGCGCGTACAGCTTCGTACGTGGCTTTGAGTCCGGCTACGCCGACAATCGCGCTGACCACGAAATCGACTTCAGGATGCGTAGCCACACGGACTGTGCCGGCCTGCCCGTGAACGACTTCAATTTCACTCAGGCCTTCAGCCTTGAGTTGCTGGCGAACGCTATCCGCGTTCTGCTCGGTTGCCAGCGAGAGAACCTTGGGCTTCCAGCGGCGTGCGTGGTTGAGCGCGGCTTCCACGTTCGAGCCCGCAGCCATGGTGAACAGCTGAAATCGCTCAGGATTGTTTTCGATCACGTTGAGCGTGCTGCGGCCGATGGAGCCGGTGGAACCAAGGATGGCGATACGCTTCATCAAAAGATTTATGGCTGGAGAAATCCGGTCAGATTCGCATAGTACCACACCACCGGAACGGCAAAGAGCAGCGCGTCGATGCGGTCAAGCATGCCCCCGTGGCCGGGAAGAAGTGTGCCTGAATCCTTCACGCCCGCTCCGCGTTTTAGCGCGGACTCGAAGAGATCGCCAAATTGCGCGGCAACGTTGGTGAGAATTCCGATAGCGAGAATATGCCATGGCTGCGGCATGCTGCGCGCCGAAAAGTATCGCAGAAGAAGATCTCCATACGTAGGATGGCGAGAGTTGTCGGCAAAATAGCCGCTGAGCTGCGGTGTGAAGTGAAACACGACAAACGCGATGGCCACGCTGGCGACGACTGAGGCAAGCGCTCCTTCCCAGCTTTTATTTGGGCTCACGATGGGAGCGAGCTTGTGCTTACCTATGGTCCGTCCCACGTAGTAGGCAGCGATGTCTCCTCCCCAAACTGAAAACAAGACAAATGGGATCAGTATGTTTTCTGAAGACAGGGCCCTGAGTTCGATGAGCAGGGACAGGGAAGCAGCAATATAGATAACTCCAAAGGTCGAAGCTGCTGATGAAGCAAGGCCTCCGCGAAGATCTTTTCGAAATACCAGAGGGATTCCAAAAATGACCGGCGCCAAAACCAGAAGTATCCAGAGAGAGCGCAGCAGCGGGAACTCTACCGGGTAGGACCATTTGAGGTGTTGGCCCGCTTCCTGCCATTCGATGATGGAGTGGAGGAAGAACAGCAAGATCGGCAGGATCCCAACGGCATACGTCAACCCATGAAACGGCTTGATGCCCGCAGCTTCGGCAATCCCCAGATACTCATGCAGCGTCAGCAAAATGATGGCCGCCACCACCAGCGCGTATAGCCACAACGGCGCTTTAAACACGAGCAGCAGCACCACCGGGATCAGCGCCACCGCGGTCAGGACGCGTTTCATCGATTAATTGGAACTGCCGGGAGCAGGTTCGTTCAGGCCGCCGTAACGGCGTTCGCGCTTCTGGAACTCCTGAATCGACTCCAACAGATGGAAGCCATTGAAGTCAGGCCAGAAGAGTTTGGTCACGTAGATCTCGGCGTAGGCCGCCTGCCAGAGCAGGAAGTTGCTCAGGCGCATCTCGCCGCTGGTACGGATCACCAGATCGAGCTCCGGGAGATGGCTGGTATACATATGACGGTTCACGGTATCTTCGTCGATCTTCAAATGCTCCAGGCCGCCATTGTTGGCTGCAGCATGCACCATGGATTTGAAGGCATCCACGATCTCCGAGCGTGATCCGTAATTCAACGCCAGCGTCAGCACCATGCCGGTGTTCTGCGAGGTCTGTTCCTTGGCCCAGGCCATGCGTTCCTGCACTTCCTGCGGCAGCATCTGGCTGCGTCCGATGAACTGGAGCCGAATGTTGTTGCGGTGCATCAGTGGGAGTTCATTCTTCAGGTAGCTGTGGAGCAACTTCATCAGGAAGTGAATCTCTGTGGCCGGCCGTCGGACGAAGTTCTCGGCGGAAAAAGCATAGAGCGTAAGCGCAGGCAGATGGATGCGCGCCGCGGTTTCAACTACCAAGCGGACCGCCTCCACGCCCTTGCGGTGCCCGGCGATACGGGGCAAATGGCGGCGCTTGGCCCACCGTCCGTTGCCGTCCATGATGATGGCGATATGTTTCGGGAGCTGGTCAGGGTCAAGCTGGCTGTAGAGTTCAGCTTCCTTTCGGTCCAGCCCTGAAGGAATGGTTCGCAAAACTGCCTCTCAATTCTTCTCCACGCTAGCACAGCAGCTCTGGCGTTGCAATTTGGGACGTGGCCCTTAGTCCCTATCGATGTCGCCACTTAAGGTACCTCCCCCTCCGCCCCGGCAAAGGGAAAAGTGCTAATATTATGACTGCATTGCGGAAACCCCTCTCCCCCTGGCGAGCGAGAGGGCAGCAACATGAAAGCGATTCGGCGAAGCCAACCCGAGTTCGGCAGCCTGATGCGCGTGGTAGCGCTGAGCTGCATTGTTCTGGCCCTGTTCATGAGCGGGCTGGAGGCAATGCACGCGCATACAGACGCCGTGGCTTCCACCAACTCGTCGCCATGCGTCATCTGTCTTTCGATTCACGCCAATGCACCCACGGTGAGTGTTCAGATCCTTCCTCAATTTCACACCGTGGAAGCGATTGCCATTCCGTATCAGACGGAAGGTAAGAGCGCTATTTCCAACCTTACTCTCTTTATCCGTCCTCCGCCGGTTGCCTAACTGCTGCGGCATCAAAAGCAAATTTGATTTTTCGTGATTTCAGGCCCATTGCTCCTTGATGCCCGTTCCTGCAGATCTCTCACGCAGGAGAACGCATGGTCAGGCTTACCCGGCTGATTCGAAATCAGCCAGAGGAGGTTGATTTTGAGACGGATTCATTTATTCATCTATTTACTTGGTTGCTCGATTCTTATTCCCAGCGTCCTGGTTTCGGCACAGCAGCCGCAAGCCACGCCCGCACCCGGCGCCACAGACGACAAAGCCGCGATGGAAAAGCGGATGCAAGATCTGGAAGACCGGATCGTGACGCTGGAAGGCGAGATCCGCCAGCTCAAGGCGCAAGGCGCGCAGCCAGCGCAGCCGGCCGCAGCTCCTACTGCTACCCCTTCTGCTGAGGCCGCACAGGCACAACCCGCAGCAGCACAGCCTGCTACAGCTCCAACGTCGCAAGCGGAAGCCGTAAGGCTCGGTGGGGCTGGTGGCGCTGCTGCGAAAGCACTGAACCCCGATATCAGCATGATCGGCGATTTCATTGGCAGCGCCGGGCACAATCCCATCAATCCAACACCGTCATTCCAGATGCATGAGTCGGAGCTGGGCGTACAGGCGATCATCGATCCTTATGCCCGCGGCGATTTCTTTATCTCGTTCGGCGAAGAAGGCGTTGAGCTGGAGGAGGGCTATATCACCTTCACTGCTCTGCCGGCCGGGTTTGTCGCCAAAGGCGGCAAGATGCGCGCAGCTTTCGGCAAGGTAAACGCACTGCACAACCACGTACTGCCGTGGGTAGACCGTCCGCTGGTGACGCAGAACCTCGTCGGCAATGAAGACGGCATCGATGACGCCGGCCTCTCTGTGCAGCGCATTATCCCTGCGCCTGCAGGCTGGTTCCTGGAAGGCACAGGCCAGGTCTTTCGCGGCGACTCGGCCGATATATTTACCGCGTCCAACAAGAACGATGTCAGCGTCGTGGGCCATCTGCGCAGCTACAAGGACCTGAGTGAAAGCACCAACATCGATGTCGGCGCTTCCTACTCGCGCGGGCATAACCTGTTCGGCAGCGATTTCATCACGCATCTCTATGGCATCGACGCAACCCTGCGCTGGAAGCCGCTGCAGCGCTCCATCTACCATTCGTTTGTCGCGCGCAGCGAGTTCATCTGGCGGCAGCAGGACCAACCGGCTGTTTGCGGCCTGGGAGCAGCGTGCCCAGCCTTTTTGAGCCCCGGCTATCAGCGTGCTTTTGGCTTTTATACTTCTGCGGATTATCAGTTTGCCCGGCGCTGGTTCGTCGGCGGCCGCGTGGACCGCTCTGACCGGCCCTTTGACGCCGCGCTCACGGACAAAGGCGGCTCCCTGGTGCTGACGTACTGGCCCAGCGAGTTTGCGCAGATCCGCGGCCAATACAGGTTTACTCATTACGCGGAAAACTTTGATGCCCACGAGGCGTTTTTACAATTACAGTTCGCGCTCGGCGCTCACGGAGCGCATCCGTTCTAAGTCTAGTGAAGAAGCCGAGTATGGAGATATTGATGACATTACGTTCGAAATCATTTTCGTTACTGCTTGTTGCCACGTTGTGCGCAACGCTGCTTCTGCCTTCCCGGGCCGAAGCCAAGAAGCTTAAAGTAATTACTACGCTGACCGACCTGGCTGCGCTTACGCAGGAAGTCGGGGGCGACAAAGTTGAAGTGGAAGCGCTGGCCAGGGGCTACCAGGACCCGCATTTCGTCGAGCCCAAGCCCAGCTTTCTGCTCAAACTGCGCAATGCCGACCTGCTGGTTCTGGTCGGACTGGAACTGGAGATCGGCTGGCTGCCGCCTCTGATCACGCAAAGCGGCAACGGCAGAATCCAGCCGGGAGGCTCGGGCTATCTCGACGCTTCGCAGTTCGCTGAGATCCTGGAAATCCCGCAGGGCAACGTGACCCGTGCTGAAGGCGACGTTCACCCGCTTGGTAATCCTCACTACTGGCTCGATCCCAACAACGGGCGTCGTATCGCCAAGGGCATCGCCAATAAGCTGGCAGAGATGGACCCCGGAGACCAGGCCTACTTCCAACAGCGGGAGCAGGATTTTGAAAAGCGCCTGGCCGACGCCGACAAGAAGTGGATGGCTGCGATGGCGCCGTACCGCAATCGCAAAGTGGTGACCTACCATCGCTCCTGGCCGAACTTTGCCAAGCACTTTGGCCTGGACGTAATTGGCTACATCGAACCACGCCCCGGCATTCCGCCAACGCCTTCTCACACCATTGAACTGGTGAACCAGATGAAGCGCGAAGGCGTAAAAATTCAGTTGATCGAACCCTACTTCGACCTCAAGACACCCAACTCGATTGCCAGCATGACCAGCGGAAAAGTTGTGGTGCTGATGCCCTCGGTGGGCGGCAAAGCGGAAATTACCGATTATTTCAAGCTCTTCGAGTACGATATTGCCGCGGTCACCAAGGCGTTTGAGGACACTAAATAAGGACAAGCAATGGAAATTCTACAATTTTTGATTCTTCCTTTTCTGGCCAGCCTGATCCTGACCGGCATACATGCATACCTGGGCGTGCACGTGGTGGAGCGTGGCGTCATCTTTGTTGATCTGGCGCTGGCGCAAATCGCCGCGCTCGGCGCCACCACGGCCATCCTGATCGGCATGGACCCGCACGGCTCCGGCGCCTACTGGATGAGCCTGGGCTTCACTTTTGTCGGAGCAGGCATCTTCACCTTCGTGCGTTCGCGGCAGAAACGCATCCCGCTGGAAGCCTTCATCGGCATCACCTACGCCGTTGCGTCGGCTGCGGCCATCCTGGCCATGAGCAAGGCCACCGGCGAAACCGAGCACCTCAAAGACATGCTGGTGGGCAACATCCTGGCAGTCTCCAGGCATGACGTGATCAAGACCGCGCTGCTCTATGGCGCGATCGGTCTTTTTCATTTCATCTTCCGCAGGAAGTTTCTGGCCATCTCGCTCAGCCACAGCAACGGCGCTGACGTGCCCAACCTGAACGTGCGGCTGTGGGACTTTCTCTTCTACGCCTCGTTTGGCTTTGTGGTGACCTCATCCGTGGCGATCGCCGGCGTGCTGCTGGTGTTCTGCTATCTGGTGGTCCCTTCGGTGGGCGCCATGCTGTTTGCAGATCGCATTGGTTCACGTCTGGCCATCGGCTGGACCATGGGAACGCTGGTTTCGGCTCTCGGCTGCTACTTCTCCGTCTTTTTTGATACGCCCACGGGTGCGACCATCGTATGCACTTTCGGCGCCGTGCTGGTGGTAATGGCCATTGTCAAGTCGGTTTTCTTCCGCGTTCGCCAGGAACAGCCAGAGCCTGCGGAAACCCGTGTGCGTCAGGTGGTGTAAGCAAGCTTTCGAAGAAATGAACGGGCGGCCTTCACCGGCCGCCTTTTTATTCGGAGGTGGCGATCGTGGCGCCCGATGTGTCCCTGCAGAGCTCTATCTCCCCAAATTTCTAACATTTTTCCGGGAATAATTTTTCGTTGGGATTGTTCTACCTACTCAGACCCGGCAATAGCACTAGGAATTTTCCTGGTTGGAAGATACTCTGTCTGAGGTGGCATGAAATTCCGATCCATGTTGATTGCTTTTCACGCTGCGCGAACCCGGCTCTCATGCCGTGGATCGTTTTTGGTTTTATTCCTTTTTGCGATCACCACGTGCGCTGCGGCACAATCCAGTCCAGACTCCAAGCTCCAGACAGACAGCGAAGATGTCCCGGAAGCCAACCCCGCCCGTCCCACGGTCGCCTCGCCGGCAACGTTGACCCCGGTTGGGTACTTGCAATTCGAAAATGGCTTGCTCTACGCAACCGGTTCCCCGGACTTTTCCAGCCGCCTCGGCGTTAATCAGGTGACCAAGCTTACAGTTCATCCGCGACTACAATTCCTGGTAGCCAGCGAGCCGGTCGTTCACAGCGGCTTCGACGGCCAGAAACAATTCAATGCCGGGGACATCTTTGCGGGATTTCAGGCGGTGTTGCTTCCAGGTAAAGAGAAGCGCCCCACGATTTCTGTCAGTCTTCTCGAACATGTCTATGCCGGGTCGGCTCCCGACATCGATATTGGCACGCCCAAGCAGGGCCTGATTCTGCTGATCAGCGATGATTTGGCCGGCTTTCATTTTGACTGGAACGGGATGTTTAACGAGGAAACTGAGAACCGCGTGGGACGCGCGCAATTCGGCCAGACGATTTCCATCTCACATCCGCTGAAAAAATTCATTCTCGGAGTGGAGCTGTGGCACTTCACACAGCCTTTCCAGCATGGGAACGCTGTGGGGAATCTGTGGGCGGTTTCCTATCCCGTGCGGCGCAATTTAGTACTCGATGCGGGTTTTAATCGCGGGCTGACCGGCACATCCACGCAATGGGAGGGTTTTGCCGGCTTTACCTATCTGTTGCCGCACCGGCTGTGGCCCACCAGAAATCATGGAATTCATGCAACGGCAGCAAAATAGCTGCCGCTGTTCAGTTACAATTTTGTTGTGGCGAAGGCAGGCACAGACCTTACGCAAGCTTTTGCCGCGCTGGTACGTTCTGACGTTGAGGACGAACACGTCGACCTGCTGCGGGCGGCGCTGACTTTTGCCCGCATTGAAAGCCCTCAGCTCGATATCGAACGCTACGTGCGCCGGATCACGGAGATGGCCACCCGCGTCGCCGCCAAAATCCAGGACCAGGACGATCCCGGCCAGGTCATCGCCGCCATGAACCAGGTGCTGTTTCAGGAAGAGATGTTTCGTGGTAACACCGCGGACTATTACAACCCAAACAATTCTTTCCTGCACCACGTGCTCGACGATCACACCGGCATTCCCATCTCGCTGGCGCTGGTCTATATGGAGGTGGGCCGCCGCGTGGGCTTTCCGCTCTTCGGCGTCGGCATGCCCGGACATTTTCTGTTGAAGCACTATGATGTGGACGGGCGCTCTATCCTGATTGACGCTTTTGAGCGCGGCTCCATCGTCACCGAAGAAGATTGCCGGCAGAAGCTCAATGACATTTATTCCGGCCAGCTCGCGCTGCAGCCGGAATTTCTTCTGCCAGTGACGCGCCGGCAGATGCTCACACGCATGCTCAACAACCTGCGCTCGATTTATCTCTCCCAACGCGATTTCCGCCGCGCCCTGCAGGTAGTGGACCTGATCCTGGTGATCTATCCGCGCTCTCCCGAAGACATGAAGCAACGCGCCGTCCTGCGCTACAACCTGAACGACTATCGCGGCGCGCTAAGCGATTTTGAGGAGTACGTGAAGATGTCGCCTGACGCTTCCGACGCCGATGAGATCCGACAGACCGCGCTATCATTGCGACGGTCGATGGCGTTGATGAATTAGCTGTGAAACCCCGAGCGAAGCGAGGAGGCCCTATCGCGATGATGATTTGAAAGAAGCACAGGCAAGAGTGCCTGTGCCACAAAGCGCTTTGCGCGTTCTATGCAATCTTGTGCGAAATCGTAACTATAGGGCTCCCTCGCTGGCGCTCGGGATAAAAACAAAAAATTATTTTGGCTGTGGGTTCTGCGCCGGTCCACCTTCCGGTACGTTCATCTCCGCCAGCTGGCCGATCAGCTTCTGTTCCTGATCCGAGAAAGTGCTCTTGAAACGGTCTGAATCGAGCACCTGCTTGCGTTCGTCAGGAGGCATCTGGCGCAGGTGGCGCACTGCTTTGTGGACGGCGACCTGGCGCTCCTGAGGCAGGCCTTTGAGCTGCTGGCTGGCATTGCGGAGTTGTTCGCGTTGCTGCGGTGACAGCCTGGCCAGGAACTCCATGCGTTGCAGGGCCTGGTCGCGCTTTTCCGGCGGCAGGCTGTTGAATTTCTTAAGGCGCTCACGCAGCTCATTCTGGCGCGCAGGCGGTAGGCGCTTGAAGAATGGATCGTTTTCGAGGGCCTTCAACTGCTGGTCGGGGGGAAGGTCTTTGTGGGCCTGGAGCCAGTCGCCCATCTTCCGTCCGCCTCTTTGTCCCGCACGATTGCCTGCATTGGGGTTCTTCTGCGCCTGCTGGCCAGCCTGAAGGGCCACAATGGGAATCCTGGCCGTGCCGGTGTGCCCGGACGGCGGCAGGTTGACGGTCAGCATTCCTGAAAAAAGCAGAATTGTAGTTGCAAAGGGCCCAGTCACAAATTCGCTCCCCCGAGCAGAATTTCTTACGGCTCAGCTACATCGTCTGACGGATCGCCCGTCAACTCGTTCACCAGATCGGTATCAATAATCAAATCGTGATTTTTGTCCAGTGATTCGATATCAGCAACAGCGGTACCTGGTTGTGGTCCTTCCACCGCCGGTGGCGCCTGGGTTACATCCACCAGGCGATACACCAATCCGCCCGCGGCCAGCATGGTGGCCAGAGAGACGGCCAGCACCGGCCGGCGCAGCCACGCCACCCATCTGGATGCTGGGGCCTTCTCCCGCTCTTCTTTCACGTGCGCCCGCAAGCGCGTAAGAAAGTATGGAGAAGGCTCCGGGGCCTCCCATTCGTCCAGCAACGCCATCGTCTTCTGCATGGAGTTGAGCTCCGCAGTGCAGGCGTCGCACTGGCTTACATGAGCTGTCACCTGCGGGTCGGCCTGACCGTCGGTGAGCAACTCGATCAAATTTTCACGTACATCCTGGCAATTCATACAAATTCCTTGAGCCGTTCGCGCAGCGTTTCATAAGCGCGAAACAACAGTGACTTAGTGGCGGACTCGCTCAGCTTGAGCACCTCCGCGATTTCCTTGTAATCCATCCCCTGATATTTATGCATTAAGACCGCGGCGCGCTGTTTTTCCGGCAACGCCATAACGTGTTTCTTGATGGCCTGGAGTCGTTCCCGGCGGAGAATGTTCTGTTCCACATTCAGCGTGGGATCGGGCACGTCCAGGGTCGTGCCGGATTCCTCGTCCGGCTCGTCCAGGCTTACCACTTTGCCGCTGCGCTCCACTTTATGGTCGCGCATGTGGTTCACAGCCAGGTTGGTGGCGATGCGGTAAAGCCACGTCGTAAACTTGGCTTCGGCCGCGTAACTCTTGCGCGAGCGATAAACGCGCAAAAAAACTTCCTGCGCCAACTCTTCCGCCAGCGCCTGGTTACGGCACATGCGGTACATGAAGGCGATCATCGGCCGGTGATACTTGTTGACGAGGTACTCGTACGCTGCGTCATCATCCGTGCCGGCGCGGAGCATTACCTCCGCATCGCTCAGCGAATCATAAGGAACGTGGCTAGCTGCCATCTCCGCAAGTCCCTGCGTCCTGCCGGTAGCTGTGGGCATGAACAGTCCCGATTTTAAGGCCACGCTGCTCACACCCCCTTAAACCCTTTGGACCACAAAAAGTTGCAGGGTTTTAAGGGGGCCCGGCAGGGCCCCGCCCATGAGTTTATTCCATGCCCGGGTCTTCGCGCACCTTGTAAATTTGTGCAAAGTTGAGCTGCCCGCGCGTGGAACTGCCTTCTGTTAGAATAAGTTCACCCGAAGGCGGTAATTCAAGCGCTACGGGCGCTTAACTCAGCGGTAGAGTGCCATCTTCACACGGTGGAAGTCATAGGTTCGAATCCTATAGCGCCCACCATCCTCTCTGGTTCCCAGCCCCCGAATTTTTGTGGTGGAACCCGCATAGGGTGGAAGTTAACAAGTTTTTGCTTGCGCCAGCACTCGTTCGTGATAACATCACAGAGTCTTCAGTGGCTGCCCGTTCCGGTGCGGCGTTTCGCGCAAAGACTAAGAGCGCTGATAACAAACGAAGATTTTTCCAATAATTTAGCCGAAAGACGTCCAACCAGACCCTTGTAGTACACGTTCATATCAGGTCACCCCTTGGACATCCGGCGGATAGACCAAAGCTCACAGGTATACGCATGAATGAAGGAATGAACCAGCCGCAGCAACCGCGAAACAATCGCAAATCGCGGCGTCGCAGACGTAATTTTGGCGGTCCCAAAGGCCAGAACGGTCCCAATCATCACGGTGGACAGGGGGGCCAGCACCGGCAAAACCGGGGTAATCGCGGACAACGCCGTGGCGGATCGGCTTTTGTCGGCCCAATGGACCACAGCTACCGCAATCAGGGCAACGGCGCTGGCCAGCAGGGCTCCCGCTTCCATAATGGCGCCCAGGCCGTGCCCAATATGGAACCGCTTACCCAGCGTGAAGACGCTCCCACGCGGATCTTTGCGTTTGTGGAAGACCTTTTCTTTGTCGCCAAGATCCAGGAGGTCTCGCGCAAGCTCAACGTGAAGGTTGAGTTCGTAAAGACCGACAAAGAGATCGCCGAAAGAACTGAGAACAGCGAAGAGAAGCCGTCTCTGATCATCGTTGACTTGAACAGCAACGGTATCAAGCCGCTGACGGTGATCGCCAAGATGCGCTCCAAGTACAAGAAGAGCACTTCGATCGTCGGCTTTGTCTCGCACGTTCAGGGCGATCTGAAGATGAAGGCGCAGGAAGCCGGCTGTGACGTGGTGATGCCGCGTTCGGCGTTTTCACAGAACCTGCCCAACATTCTCCGCCGCCACGGCGCAGAAGACGAGCACGAAGAGAACTTCAACCGGGCGTAAAAGACCAAACGACTTGGTTTCGTCTGAGGTTACAGCGCCTACCGCGCATGCAACACTCTAGGTGAAACGCTTCTTGCGCCAACCCTCGGCAGGGGCAATGCTGCGTTGGGTCTCTTGCCCATAGATCGCATATTTATATTCGGCCTGTTCCAGACTGTTTAAGGCGCGAAAAACACCATTTTCGCTGGCCACGATATATTCGCCTGCCGAAGTGATACACGCTACGGCCGAGATTACTGTGGCATGGGCGTGGGGGCACAAGCGAAGGCCTCTCGGGCTATCGGTGCATTCTGCGCGGTGGTAGGTGGTCATTCTCTTTCTTTCATTTCGCAGCGCTGGGATTGAGGCGGGGTGCGTTGCTCTTTCTCTATAAATGGCGGAGAACCGAAGGTACAACGTTACCAAAGTGAATGAGAAAGCTTGCTACGTCCGGTATGAAATGAAATGCTCAAGCGGGTCACGTGGCCAGCTCATGAAAAAATCAGGCGGCCACTGGCGGCCGCCTGATTCCCTAAAATCAATTCAGTTTACTGCAGCAGAATCACCCGGTGCGCGTACATCGTAGGATTGCCGCTGACCGGATCTTTCAGGATCAGGCCGTAGGTCGCCAGGCTCATGTTCCCGCCGCTCTGGATATCCGCCAGCCCATTCAGGTTGGTGAACTTCGTGCTGTTTGAGGTCTCAACTGCAAGCGGCGCGCCCAGAACGTATCCCAGCATGTGATTGTTCTGCAGCTGGAATGATCCGGCGTTGCCGTTGTTGATGACCACGCTGTTCAGCACCAGATCGCCGACCACGCCCTGCCGGCGCAGGATGATGTGCGTCGGAACGAACGTATTGGTGGTTGTGTCGATATGGCCGCCCATGGCGATCCGCTGGCCCGGCACCAGGGCGCTGTTATTGAAGACGAAGCTGGTGAGCCAGTTGTCCAGCAGACGAATGCTGTAGTTGGTTACCTGGCTTACATCGAGCGTCGTAATGGTGCCTACAGGCACGCCGGGTACGTCAGGCAATTCTTCACCCACCAGCAGGGTCACGGTTTGCGCCGCGCCTGACGTGGGATTTACCGCCACAATCCGTCCGGAGATAAACGCCTTTTCCGTGCTGACAACCTCGACGGACTCGGCCAGAATGCTGCCATCCGCCTGCACCATGCCATCGACTTCAAGGATGGAAGGATTCGGCAAGGTGGCCAGCGTGAAATTGCCGCTAAAGTTGGTGCCGGAATTTACGTCGATGGTGATGTTGTGTCCGCCGATCCTCTGCAGCACCAAGGAATTCGTGGAGGTGCTTACAGAGACCAACCCGCCGCGCAGGTCGTTGACTTCCGCGTCAGGATCCGTCTGCGCCACCGGCTTGACCTTGATTTGCGGATTGATCACGCCTGTAATCTGTCCGGTGCCGTCGACGGCAATTGAGTTACGCAGGTTGAAATCGAAATGGAGCCCGGCCAGCCCGTTGCTGGAGACTGTCAGCGGTTTGGTCAGCGCCACGGTAATCGTGGTGCTGGGAACGTTATTTCCGCCCGCATCCTTGAACGTGCCGGTAATGTTTGAAACCGAAGGCGGCGTGGTGGTGAGATCCAGGAACGCAATGCTCGGATCGGCCATGGAGATCGTCAGGTTGTTGTAGGTGCCGGCCGGGACGGTGTTGAAGCCCAACAGAGTACGCAGGCCCAGAAGCCGCGCGAAATCCACCGTCGTCGGCGCGCTTAAGAGTTCTATGGTGCCGTCAAGCTTGAGGCTGGTTAGAGTTACGTTGAATGACAGAACGGATGGAAGAGGAGCGTCTCCTCCGGTTACGAAAACGCTGGCTGATTGGGCGGTGGTCAGGTTATTGCTCGAGTTTCCTCCGCCGCAGCCGGCAACGAACGTAAGAACAACAGCAAGAGTTACGAATAGGGTGGATCCGCGCATCGAAATGACTCCCAGGTGGAGAGATTTATTTGGGGAGATTAAGTTTTGTTACGCCTGACTTAACACAAGGGCAAAAGCAGAGTTGCGGGATTGCGAGATAAAAATCTCATAAAGATCTTTTTTGTCGTAATGCGAAGGATGGCCCTGACCGGCCGCCTGGGCGAGCCCCAGCGTAATGTGGTTTTAGAAATCTGGCCGCAACTTTTACATCTCGTTCGATTGTAAAAGCTCTTCACTGGATCCAGTGGAATCCGTTGGCGTAGAGCGGGAACGACTTCAACTCTAGTCTTCGCAGCCTGGCCTCGATCTGCTGGCCATCCATCTCGCCGCGCAGCGTCAGCAGTCCGGGCGATGGCTCATCAAAATGGAAGGCAGCCTTCCAGTTTCCGGAAACAATCGGGCGAAGTTCCAGATCGTGTTTGGGTAGATCGATTTTGGTTTTGTAGCGCTTCACCGGTTCGCTGCCGGCGAAGACTGCCATAAGGTTGTATCGCTCAAAAGTGATGCGATGCCAGCGTGTTGCATCATTGAAGACCGGGGGCCGCGGCTGGCCGTTCACGATGAACTCATCCACGTCGTAAACGCCGAACAGTGGAGGCGGAGGCGCGCCGTCACCGGATTGTGTGTAACGCTGATAGCCCTGGTACAGCTCAGAGCTGCCTACTGCAAGCAACAACACGATTTGCAGCGCCACCATTCCCGCATTCAGCCATTTCCTGTGAAACAGCGGCGCGTGCGGTACCGGGGCGGCCGTCCGATTCAACACAAAAACATTCAACATGCGCTGGGCTTCCGGCGCCATCAGGTATACGCCCATCAGCAGCAGGTTGAGCGAGTAGAGTTTGACGGAAACGTCATAGCTCAAATTCAGCATAAAGACGTTGGCCATGGCGCCGATGGAGAGCAGAGCTCCCAACGTCGCCAGGCGAGGCACGAACAGCAGTATTCCGCCAAGCATCTCCACCGATCCGGTAAACACGTTGTAGAGTTTGGAATAGCCCATAAAGCTCCACAGCAGGCCGCCGGGAGAGCTGTCACCATAAGGCGAGAGCAGGCGCCAGAGAAACAGGTCAGGGAACTGGACTTTGATGACTTTGAGCGCGCCATAGCCGATCAGCGCGGTACCCAGCACGAGCCGCACATAGAGCCATAACCACTCCTGCAAGCCGCGATAATGAGCGCGCTTACGATCAAAGACCGACCAGAGAACGGCGGCGATCACGGCAAGGACCAGCTTGACCAAGTTCTGTACCCAGCCAAACAATGAGTCGCCGCCGATGAAAGGAGAAAACACCACTGGCTGGCTCAGGTGCAGGATGTGCGCCGCGCTCCAGGTCGTGATGGCGGCAAACATGCCGTCATACCAGCCCAGGACTCTATCGGATCCCGGGATCAGGCTCAAAGGAAACGGAAAGCTGTAGAGAATCTGGTAAACAAAGACCAGCCGGAAGGCCAGGCGGGTGGCAAGGCTCCAGCGCGGTCCAGCCTCAGCAGCTGATGGTCCCGCGGCAATTTGGACTTCCCGAGCTTGTATCTCTTCCAGTGGCATACATTTGGCCCCTTGAATTGTTGCAATGTTCCTGCGCATTCGGACAGAAGATCCGTCAGTTTCAAACCGGGAACATTGTCGCATCCCCCTTCCACGTACCGGCGGGGATCATCCTGCCACAAGAGCCATGCTGTCATGCAGATAAAACTTTCTTTCTTTGCAACTGAGCAGCAGCCCTGATCGTCCAACATGGGTAAGGATCAAGATCATGGCTTTCGCACGCGCGTACGAGGAACACGAGGTCACGCCCGAGATACGCCGGATGTACGCAAATATCCGCACCGGTTTTGATCTTCCGTTTGTGCCCACCATCTTCAAACTCTGCGCCAACGCGCCGATGTATCTGAAGGTGATCTGGAAAGACCTGGAAGGCGTGGTGGGCTCGCGCGAATTCGAAAGCGCCTTTGGCGCGATGCAGGAGATCGCCCATTCAACCGCGGTGAGCGGCGGCTGGCAATTCTCTGATCAGCCCGCAATCCTGGCTGCCGACAAATTTTCCAACGCCGATATCCGCGTCATAGGCGGAATCGTAGGTTTGTTTGCCCGGGCCACGGCGCAGGTTGGATTGTTTGCTCGACTCATGCAGCGCGGCTATTCCGGAGGACAGAAGGGACGAGTCACGCGCTCCAAACAGGTAGCTGCCCTGGCCCAGATGGTGCGTGTGCATATCCCCAATGAGCGCGAAGCCGGGCTGCGGGTCTGGCTGATCTACTCCGACATCAAGAAGACCCTTGGCGCAAGAAACGTGCTCAGCATCTATCGCGCGCTGTCGCCCTATCCCAGCTATCTGGCTTCTGCCTGGCTTGACAGCAAAAGGCTGCTGGCCGATCCTGCGTTCGTTGCCGCGGCCGAGGACCTCAATCGCCGCGCCCGCGCATTGCTGGCCGGGATGCCGGTAAAAGACCATCGCGCGATTCTCAAAGACCTCAACCCGGCGCAATGGCGTGAGATTGAAGAGACGGTGGATGCTTCCGCCCGCCTGCTGCCGCAGTTCGTTCTGCTTACGTCGATCTGGCAACGTTCGTTTCCGATGGCGTCAAGGCTGATTGGAGCTGCGTGAGCCCTGAGCGATCGCTAGCCCTGGTTAATGGCTGAACCGCTGATTGCTTCCTCTGCTTTCAACCGGCATCGCTCCAGCGTTTCCTGCATTTGCCGGTGCAGCGCCGCCATCTGTTCTTCATTGGCCTCTGGAGGAACGAACATCGGACCGCTGGCATAGACCATGGCACGCGAAAACGGCTTGGGGATGACCATCAGGTCCCAGGACTTCAGTATCCAGGCGCGTTCAACGGCAACGTAAAAGCAAGAGATCGGCGCGCCGGTCTTCTTGGCCAGCAGAACGGGTCCCGGTTTGGCTACGTAGCGTGGCCCGCGCGGCCCGTCAATGGTAAACACCACTGAGTGGCCCGCTTCCAATTGCTCCCGCATGCCGAACATCGCACCCACAGCGCCGCGAGAACTTGATCCGCGGACCGCGGTGAAGCCGAGCTTCTGGATGATGCGGGCAATATACTCGCCATCAAAGCTGCGGCTGGTCATCACGGCCAGCTTGTTGCCGCGAAATCGATAGGACGCGGGAATGACGCAGCGATGCCAGAAGCACCAGATGGATCGCTCGTTCAGGCCATTTTCGTCGCCCAGGCAGCCCGGTTCAAGAATGAACTCATAGCGCAGAGTAGGACAGATCAGGCGAATCAAAAGATATCCAGCCCAGGAGATCAGCCAGATTTTGACGCGCTCGCTGAGAGAAAAAGAGCGAGTTGCCGAAGGGCTCTCGCTCTTAACCTCAGTTTGCGTGGAAGAGTTCACGCAAACGATTTTACCTGTCTGCAGTTTGATTTACGCGTACTTGATCCACTTGACGATCTCGGGCAAAGTCGGCTTCTTGCCATACATGAGGATGCCGACGCGATAGATGCGCCCGCATAGCCAGACCATCCCGTAGATGGTGGCGACCATGAGCGCGATGGAAAGTGCGATCTGCCAGAATGGCAGGTCGGGTTGCATGGCAATACGGCCGAACATCACCAGTGGCGCGGTAAAGGGAAAGAGGGAGCCAAACAGTGCAATGGGCGAACTGGGGTGCTGAAAGATGTTGAAGATGAAAACAACCGCAAGGATCATTGGCATCATCACCAGAAACTGCATTTGCTGGGCCTCCTGCTCAGAGTTCACCATGGAGCCAACAGCAGCGCAGAGAGCGCTGTACAAAATGTAGCCGAGAAGGAAAAACACAGCAAAATAGATGAGCAGGCGAGGATTGATCGCGCCCTTGACCGCATTCATAGCGCCGGATGC
The DNA here is from genome assembly GCA_036557225.1 of Candidatus Angelobacter sp. Taxonomy (GTDB): domain Bacteria; phylum Acidobacteriota; class Terriglobia; order Terriglobales; family Acidobacteriaceae; genus Angelobacter. The sequence continues at coordinate 658 of DATBHX010000026.1, read as the reverse complement.
CATCACTGAATATCCGCCAAAGATCGCGGCGGCAGCCGCCCAGATTCCCACCTGGGTCAGTCCGACGGCCCCGACGCCGAGAATCTTGCCCGCCATCATTTCCTTTGATGTCGCGGTGGAAAGCATTACTTCTATGATGCGCGAGGTCTTTTCCTCCAGGATGGATCGCATCACCCCCACGCCGTACAGGAGGACCGTTACATACATGATCATGACCATGACCATGGTCACGATGGTCATCGCCTGGGGATTGGGCGCATTCTTCCCCAGCGGGCTTTCCGCTTCCACTTCCACGGGCTTAAGGGCGGCCTCAATATCGTCTTCCTTGAGTCCCTTGCTCTTGAGCGCGTGGCGGCGTAAGGCATCACTCACGGTTTGTTCAAGGATCCCGTTTTCAATGAAGCTCGACGTATCGCGGGTGACAAAGCTCAGCTTGTGCGCGGCGATGGCTTCTGGCGTCGCCCATAAGAAGCCGTCGAGCTGCTTCTTGTTGATCTTGTCGGTCAGTGCGGCGCGGGCTGAGTCGGAACTGTCTGTGCTTACCTCAACCGTGTAGCGGGCGGAGGCCAGGCTTCCTCTCTTCATAGGAGCGCTGTCGTCCTGTTTGCCGGTCTTTTGCCCTTCCTGACGCTGCTCAATCCGGCTGCGAATCATTTCG
>DATBHX010000025.1:0-28067 GCA_036557225.1 Candidatus Angelobacter sp. | reverse complement strand
GATGTATGCGAGAGGCCAAAACCTTGTTCCGTTGACCAGAAAGCCGGCGCCGATTGAAGACCGCACCATTCCGTTGAGTTCAGGCGGCGATTTGAAGCTGCGGATCTTTCGTCCTGAAGGCAGCAGCGGAGTGCTTCCAGTGGTGATGTATTTTCACGGCGGCGGATGGGTGCTGGGCGATGCCGATACCTACGACTACTATATGCGCGAGCTGACGAACGGCTGCGGCGCAGCGGTGGTTTTTGTGGAATACAGCCGGTCGCCGGAGGCGCGCTATCCGGTGGCATTGGAAGAATGCTTTGCTGCGACCAAGTGGGTGGCGGCGCATGGAAGCGAATGGAACCTCAACGGTTCGCAGCTGGCTGTAGCCGGTGATAGCGCCGGCGGCAATATGGCGGCGGTAGTCTGCTTACTGGCCAAGCAGCGCGGCGGACCGGAGATCGCTGCGCAGGTCCTGATCTATCCCGCCACCGGCCACGTTTTTGATTCCGCTTCATTTCGCGAGTTTGGGGCCGGCTATTTTCTTACTCGCGAGAACTCACAATGGTTCTGGCAGCACTACACCGGCGGAGCTGCGGTGGAGCATGAGCCCACGGCTTGTCCTCTGCAGGCAACGCTGGAGCAGTTGACGGGCCTGCCGCCCGCGTTAGTGATCACCGGCGAATGCGATGTGCTGCGCGACGAAGGCGAGGCCTATGCGCGCAAGCTCACACAGGCCGGAGTGCCTGTGGTCTGCACGCGGTATCTGGGCGTGATTCACGGGTTCATGGGCATCAACGCCCTGGCTGACTCTCCGCCCACCAAGGCCGCACGAGCACAGGTGCATGGGATGTTGCGGGAAGCACTGGCTGGTAAGGCAAGTGAGAAGGCTGCATGACTTTGTCTCCAAACGAAAAGTACGAACACCCGATCAGTCTTGCAATCGAAGGTGGCTCACTTGTATGCCGAAGGCATCAGTGCGAGGTTTGGCGGTTTTCGGTTGACAAGCTTCTTCTACTTGCAGAATACACAAACGATCATGGGCCAATGTTTAATGACTACTATTTTGTTTTCTGGAGCCGCGAAGATGGTCAATTGTGGGAAGCAACTGTCAGCTTCTACGCAGAGGGGCGAGATACCGCTCTGGAAGTCCTGAGTAAACGGCTTAACGCGGATTTGAGTCTTGGATTGACAGGCTCGACCGAGTGGGCATCTCGCGTTGTTTGGCCTCCAGAACTTGCGGGACATCCGTATTTTGCCTTTCGAGAAGTTCTACCCGCAACTTGGCCACAAACATTAGGACGGCGTTGCTTTGGTCCAGCACTCGAATACTTTCTCACGGAAGAAGTGCAAGATCATCTGAACCGTTATTCGGCCTCATGAGATCTTTCATAAAGGCGTATCACACTTAAGTTCCTCACGGTACGTTGCTGCCAAAGCGAAACGTCGGACCCACCGAGACGCGCAGGCTGTTGCGGCCTTCGGCCAGGATATCGCTGAAGAGATTCACGTGGACGTAATCAATGCCCACGCGCAATCCCACATGCTTTGAGGCGTTGAGATCCAGACCCCCGCCGGCGCCATAGAAAAGCTCCAGATCACTCTTCTTACCCGATGGAGCAATCTGTTGCACCAGCAGCATGGTGACCGGATTGTTGGGCTTGAGCGTGGCCGTCTCATGCATTCCGCCAAGCGCCGGCCGCACGAAAAACGTAAACCACTTGAGCTGCCGGAAGTTGATCTGCGGTCCGGCAGAGAAGGTGTAGGTGGTGGAGTCAAATGGAACAGTCAACACCGTGCCCGGCGGCAGCAGATTGGGCGGCGGCAGCTGCGCTACGATCGAAGGCTTGAGGTCGGCCGGAGTGATGTCACTGTGGCCGGTAAAGATGCTGTAGTCAGCGCCCAACGCAAACCAGCGATTCAGATTGACACCGAATTCCGCGTTGAATCCACGCTCGGCCAGATTCAGTTTGGGAGAACTGAGATAAGAGAAGCCGGTGAAGGCGTCGAACCGGGGCACATAGTCTTGCTGAGCAAAAGCGCCGGTGCATGTGAATAGGAAGAATAGGAGAGATAAGAAGACTTTCATCGGGAACCTTTCCTGGTGAATGAAAACTTCGCTGTGACGAAGTGATTCTTAACAAAGCCATAAGTTGGGAATAGAGGAAGGCCGCGAAGGATGCCAATGGTCCAGCAGCGCTGAAGCTCTCGGGTTTGCAGTTGGGACTTACGGGTTGGATTGCTGGCGTATCTTGGCGTGTAGAGGAAAAATTCGGTCCTAAGTCTCCTAACGCATCCGATGATGGAATCTAAACAGAGGATACGGGATTCCACACCATGAAAAAGAAGATTCTCTCGATCTCCTACGATGAAGCCTTACTCACCATGCGGGAGTTGCTTCTGGAACGCGAGGGTTACGAGGTAATTTCAGCATATGGTTTCGTCGCCGCGATGGAAATCTGCATTGCATGCGATGGGTTCGACTTGATCCTGATTGGGGCACACCATACCGGCAAAAGACAAAATAGCACTCATGGAGTCCTTGCGTCCCAGATGCCCTGCACCACCGCTCTCGATCGGTCGAACGGATGACCCGCCCTTGGAGCAGGCTGATTATACGATTCATCCGAATGAGCGGCCGAAAGCCGTTCTGGTTGCAGTGAAAATGGCGCTCGAGGAATCCTCCCGGCGTTCCCATGAAGTTGAGCCGGCAACCTAGGATGCTAACTCTTCTGAACCAAGCGCGCGGCTTTGCGGAAGACATCCAGGAACATCTTCTCGGTGAGTTTGCCGGTAAGGGTGTTTTGCAGTGAAGGATGGTAGGAACAGAGAAGCGTTCGTCCGCCGGGGAGTGCGTAGCTTTCGCCGTGACCGAAGACAAAAGCTGATTTTGATTTCAAGATGCCGTGGCGCTTCAGGTAGTTCAAGTAGGCATCGAAGGCAATCTTGCCCAGCACCACAATCACTTTGATGTTGGCCAGGACGGCAAATTCACGATCAAGATACGGCGCGCAGGTTGCAATCTCCTGCGGCGTAGGCTTGTTCTCCGGCGGAGCGCAGCGGACCGGAGCGGTGATGTAGGCATCGATCATCTGCAGTCCATCGTCACGGTGTGTGGCATTGGGCTGCGAGGCAAAACCGGCCTTGTGCAACACCGGATAGAGGAAGTTGCCCGAGCCATCGCCGGTGAAAGGGCGGCCGGTACGGTTGGATCCATGCGCGCCGGGAGCAAGGCCGAGAATCAAGAGGCGGGCCTGAGGATCGCCAAAACCTGGGACGGGCCTGGCCCAGTATTCCCAGTCAAGATAAGCACGGCGTTTTTCCAGGCCGACCTTGCGGCAATGGGCAATCAATCGCGGACAAAGAGTGCAGGCGACGATCTCACGATTCAGTTGCGCCAGGGATCGTGAATCTGGGTGAACGATTTCAGGCGAAGGTCGGGTCGCGGAGGCAGGCATCTACCCACAGTTTAGCAGCTGCCGCGCACGGCTTCTGCCGCACAAAGATTCAGACTGCTGCACTGGCTACGCTGCTCAGGTTCCCTGCGACACATGGCTGGTGGTCGCGCTGCATGAGGCTGGCCAGGGCGTCAAGAAACATTTCCGGGCCGTCCAGAGGATTGACATGCAGTTCAGCCTGATCGTCTGCGATCTGGTCGTAGGGATCGAGGACGACCGAAGGAATGTGACGGCTGTGCCCTTCCGAGCACACACGCCGGCGATCGACCAGGGAGATGGTGTTAGCAATCACGATCGCACAGACATGACGATTACGAAGAACCATGAGAGCGGAATCAACCGTGGAGACGGGAATGACACCGTAACCCGCGTGCGCTAACACTGCATTGCGGATAGGGGCCAACACCCTTTCTGCCGAGATAGAAAGGACTGCGGGACGCATAGGTTTTTATCCGTCGAGCCAAAACTACTTGCTGGAAAGCTTTTGGTTTTTTCCCGAAAGCTTTGTTGCTCAAAGTATTTCGCCGTGAAAAAAGGAAAGCAAGTAAAAAAATACTTAGATTTTGTTAAGACTTTTAGCTAACAGCTCTGGTTTTCCAAGTTTCACGGCGCCGAATTGGGAATCGACCCGCGCTTTATATCAGTAGTCGTGCAACGGCTTGCAATCATCAGGTGCTTGTGGAAAAAGACTGTCAACCTCGCCCTTTCATTCCAATGGCGAACCTGCTTCGGCGCTTTCGTCTTAGTCCTTCGCGGGCTTCTTGGGGCTGAGATCGCAGGCTTGCCGTACTTGCGCCAAATCAAGACCGGCGGGAGAGAAGTCGACGATTTCAGGGCCCCGAGGTCCGGGAAGCTGGACTTTGAAGATGTGCGCGCCGATCAGCTCGCGCACAGTGCCTTTGTCCATGGAAAGAGCGCGGCCATTGATCCAGTTCCAACCGTTGCGATGGTGCCCGTCATCGGCGCGAACCATGACCCCGATCTGCGGCTGTCCCCAGAAGCCGGGACGGTTGGGTGGGCCGAGCGGCGCGCCGGGAGTGAAATCGGCATTGGAATATTTGCGATTGGTGCAGACAAGTTCGACGCGCGGCTTTTCCCTGCTCCAGCTCAGGTAGTTGTCGGCCTGAAGCTCAAAGCGGACAATCTTGGCCGCAGTCATTTCATTCTCAGAGCGGAAGGCGTACCATTTGCCGCCGGCATTGACGCCGTCGTTTTCGCCCTGATAGGGACTCATTCTGCGGTTCTGTGCGCCAGCCGAGAGCGCCACAACGCTAACAAGCGCGAGGCCAGCAAGCAGGATTTTTGCGGCCATTTTCCGGCGCCTGTCGATAAAGAGCTGCGCTGCTATCACGTTTCCTCCGACACCCGATCTTGACCGGCTGCTTTACACCGGCTTTACCGAACCAGGTGTGCTTCAAAAATTAGATGTAATGAATCTGGATAAGAGGTTAAAGCACTTAGGCTGCCAAATCTCGGGGCTTGGATGCCATGATTTTGCGATGTTTACGGCGTTCGGTTGGCCAGAATGGTGCTTTTCAGCCAGCAAGAATGGCCGATTTAGGCCAGAGGAGTTACGTGAGTTCCCTGTGCATAGGAATGCGCACTTGCACTCACGTAAGTCCCGGCTCTGGCTGGGTTTCGCATAGAATTTTTCTTCGCAAAAAACTGCCTGGGAATAATATGAGATCCACAAGATCCAAACTTGCCCGTCTGCTGCTCTGCAGTTCGATAGCGATCGCGACTCTGCTGGTGGCGGCGTGCGGCGCCGCCAACTCCAACGTTTCATCTTCCAGCAGTGGCGCCACGGTTACTGTCACGGTTTCGCCCAGCGCCACCAGTATTTCCGCGGGCGGTACGCAGACGTTTACGGCTTCGGTCTCCGGCACCTCGAACGCGGGCGTGACCTGGCAGGCGAGCGCAGGAATCATTTCCGGCACGGGAAATTCAGCGAGCTACACAGCGCCGACGCTCGCCGGCACATACACCGTTACGGCAACCAGCGCTGCAGATACATCGAAGTCAGGGACTGCGACGGTCACGGCGATCTCCGGCAGCACAACCAGCTGCAACGGCTTTGCGGTGGGCCAGGAAGCAAGCCTGAACGGCTTTCGGCCGTTTCCCGATGCCAATCCGTGGAACCAGGACATTTCCAGCGCGCCCGTCGACACCAACTCAAACACGATCATCGGTTTTATTGGCAGTGGGGTGGGATTGCATGCAGACTTTGGCACCGGCACAAACGGTATTCCATACATCGTGGTGGATTCTTCTACGCAGGCGAAAGTGAATGTGAATGTCGGAGCATTCTCCGGCGAGAGCGACGTTGTGCCTATGCCGATTCCGGCGACAGCTCCCATTGAAGGCGCTCCTGCTGCGGGAGACAATCACGTGCTGGTGCTCGACAAGAGCGGATGCTGGCTGTATGAGCTTTACCAGGGATCGGTCACGGCAGGAGGACAGTGGTCGGCGACAGGAGCGGCGGTGTGGGACCTGCAGGCCTACAACAACCGCCCGTATACCTGGACCTCGGCCGACGCCGCAGGGCTGCCGATCTTCCCCGGGCTGGTGCGGTTTGATGAAGTAGCTTCCGGCGCCATCAATCACGCGATTCGATTCACCGTGCCGGGCACCAAGTCTGCGTTTGTAAGCCCGGCCACACATTGGGCCGGTACGAACAGCGCGTCGCCCATACCGATGGGCATGCGCTTGAGGCTAAAGTCGACGTTCAATGTATCGACATTTTCCGCCAGCAACCAGGTAATCCTGAACGCGATGAAGAAGTATGGGCTGATCCTGGCGGACAACGGCAGCGCGATTTTTATTACCGGCGCGCCTGACAATCGCTGGGACAACAACGATCTGCATCAGCTAGGAACGGTAACGGCGGCGAACTTTGAAGTCGTACAGATGCCGGCGGTGATTAGTTCAGGCAATGTGCCGCAAGGCTCGGCACCGAGCATCAGCAGCTTCACGGCTTCGGCGACGTCAGTTACGGCGGGAACAGCCGTCACGCTGAACTGGCAGGCCACGGGAGCTTCCTACTATCTGGTGACGCCCGACGCCGGACCGGTACGCGGGAGCAGCGTGGTGGTGAATCCATCGGCGACTACGACGTACACTCTGGCGGCAACAAATGAATTTGGCCGGAGCAAGGCGACGGTGACAATTACAGTTCATTAAGCAAAACATAGAGCCGCAGGCGAGGGCGCCTGCGCTCCACACCTTTGCTGGACACAGTTGAAGCCAAAGGCTTCCTTCGCGTATTCTGCTGGGTCACCCTCCAAACACAAAAGGACACATGATGAACACGGCAGAATTCCACCAGGAACTTGATTCTCGAATCGCCCGGCATGATTTGTTGACACATCCTTTCTATCGCGCGTGGGCCATGGGCGAGCTTACGCAGGAAGATCTTCGCCAATACGCCATCGAGTATTTCCACCACGTAGCGGCGTTTCCGGATTATCTGGAGATGTTTGAGTCGCGTCCGCACATGGAAGGCGAGTTGGCACAGGCTGTGGCGGAAAACCGCGCCGGGGAAGATGGCCATGCCGAGCTATGGCTGGACTTTGCCGAGGGCATGGGCGCCGATCGGGCGATGGTGTCGAGCCGGCAGCCGATCAAGGAGATCCAGGAATTGATCGATACCTTTCAGAGTATCGCGCGCGAAGGCGAACCGGCCGAGGCGCTGGCAGCGTTTTACGCGTATGAGTCGCAGGTTCCGCGCATTGCCGAAGAGAAGGCCCGCGGCCTGAAGGATCTGTACGGCGCCGATGAAAAGACCTGCGGGTACTTTACCCTTCATCAGACGGCAGACGTGCACCACGCACGCGTGTGGAATGACCAGTTGGAAAAGCAGACGCGCAACGAAGAGAGCCAGGCGAAGGCGCTCGCGGCAGCAGAGCGGATTGCGCAGGCGCTGTGGCGCGCGCTGGATGGCGTGGAGCGTGAAAGGTTGCAGAGGAAGATCAACTAGAACGCTCGTGTCTTCACGATTCGCGCCGATCTTTTAGCGTCGGTCTTTTAGCAACGATTCAGGCAACGCCGGAAATGCAACTGAAAAAAGACTAGCCGGGCACCACAAGCGCCCGGCTAAATTTTTGCCCGCAGGGCTACAGAACAAGATTGACCGACACGCGAACGCCGGGGTGAGCCGGGCTGTAGAGGAAGTAATTGTCGTTCAGGTAATCGACGTAAACCTCGTCGCTGTAACGCCAGCCCGGAGGTAGAGGACGGGCAAAGGCAAACCAATATCCGTCATATTGAAAACGTGGATGGCCGGCAACGATGACCGGACGCACGATGCGGAAGCGGTGCTCATGGCCAAAGTGAGCGCGGAAGTGCTCTTCCGGAATGCGTACACGCTGGTGTTCCGGCTTTTCGTAGCGGACGTAGTGCGAGTCATGTTCATAACGGTCTTCGTGCTTTTGCTGGCCATAATGGTGTCCGTTGTCGTGCTTGTCATCGCCGTCCTTGTCGTGGCCGTGCTGCGCGAAGGTTGGCACAGCGGCGGCAACAGCAAGCGCCAGAAGCGCAGTAAGGCTGACTCGAATCATTTTCATGTGGTTAGATCTCCGTCAGGAATGAATATAGACGTATTGATTATCGTGGCAGCAGGCCACGGCGTCCAAAGCACTTTCGGACATGTACACCGACAATTAACAGATCCTGGCGCGAGAAACCATAGAAGCTACACCAGGTTAGCTGGGAACGTGGATGACGAGATCGACCTGCGATGGTATGGGGGAGCCGTTGTGTTTGGCTGGGACGTACTTATATTCCCGAATGGCAGCCAGCACCCGATCTTGAATTTTTTGGTCCACCTGTCCGGCTGCGATGCGCGCATCCACTACCTTGCCGTCAATGCTGATGGTGACCTCTACGACCAGATATTGTTCGAAGCGCGGCGGCAGATCGTCGGGGGAAATGTTAGGAGGAGCGCCGCCGGTCTGGACCGCGAGCGAATACTCGTCATTCGGCATAAAGCCATAGGTGGTGCGGAACTTGAAGTTCTGCACCAGCGCTGCCGTGGTTTTTTGGGCTTTCTGACGGATGACCGCGACGGAGTCACCATTGCTGTCGGCTGCGACTTCAGCTTTAGGGAGCTGCTTTCTGGGCTGATGCACCGGAGCGGGAAGAATGCTTGGCCGGTTAGATTTGCGCTGCGCCGGATTGAACGCCAGGTAGCTGCGGCTGGAGAGCTCGGTGGCGCGACTCATCTTTTCCGGAATGATCCTAGGCCCCAGATTACGATAAAAAAACACGCCCAGGGCAAACACGGCGAGGTGCGCCAAGGCCGAGACCAATCCAGCAACAATGCGGGGCGCCCTATAGCGAGAAACGAAGATCTGGTCCTGGTCCAGCATGCGGATGTGCTGATTTTAGCAAGAAGTGACGAGCGGTCAGGTAACGATAGACGTCTGACTTTTGCGTTGACAGGGAGAGCCACTTTCGCTTATACTTCGCATGTTGGACCGAGAGCGGCGTCGGGGGAAGAAGCCAGTACTGAGTACTTGGTAGTTAGTACTTAGCAAGGCGGAATCCCGAACGGCCTGCAACCCACGTAGACATCCGCTAGTCGCTATCAGCGCAGCCTGTGTCTGCCCCCTCGACAATAGAAGTGTGCCTGGGTATCGCCGAGATCGCGCGTCATCGCCGTGATCCCACCCCAACGAGCCAAAAGCGGGCTCGCTGGGGACCCCGGTGATCGCCGGGATCGGAAAAGCAAGCCCAAAATCTTTAAGAACCAGAAGAGCCACCCAGATTGGGTGGCTTTTTTATTTTCTGTCTATTGGAGCAAGAACGTGAAAAGAGATAAAGCCAGAGAAAAGATTCTGCGTGGGATCAGTCAATGCGCCAAGAAGCTGGGACGCGCGCCAAGCTATACGGAATTGCTTGGGACGGTGAAAGTCACGCGGCGCGAGATTCGGAAACATTTTGCTACCTATACAGCGGCGGTGCGGGCGTGCGGTCTGGAGCGCAAGGGTAGCGGACATGAGGTGCCGCTCGATGTTCTGTTCAAAGATTGGGCCGGTGTGGCGCGCAAGGTAAAGAGGCTACCGACTGTCGCGGAGTACGAGCTGCACGGGAAGTACAGCGTGCAACCGCTGTTCCGACGCTTTGGCAGCTGGAAGCAGACGCCACTGGGATTGATGCTGTACGCGCAGGAGCAAGGTTTGGAAAAGCAATGGAGTGATGTGCTGGAGATGGTGAAGGCCGGAGCGGGAAAGAGATCGGGGAATGTTAGCCGGAGGTTGCGGGAGAACAAGCGGGCGGCATTGCGGAAGAAGTCGAAGATTATGCCGGACCGGCCGACGTATGGTCGTCCGATGGTGGAAGGGCCGCTGGCGAACGAGCCTGACAATGAACAGGCGGTGGTGTTTTTGTTTGGAGCGATGGCGCGTGAGTTGGGTTTTGTGGCGGTGAAGGTCCGAATGGGGTATCCGGATTGCGAAGCGTGGCGCGAGGTGGCTCCGGAGGTATGGCAGAAGGTAAATATCGAGATTGAACACGAGAGCCGGAATTTTGTGAAGCATCTCCATGACGTAAAGAAGTGCGATTTGATTGTGTGCTGGAAACACAATTGGAAGGAGTGTCCGCTGGAAGTGGTAGCGCTCGTCGATCAGCTAGCGGCTATCAGGAAATGAGATTTGACCGCGGCCGATCAGTACACTCTGACAAGTTACCCAGGTCCTACTACCGAACTCGAAGGAAGCTTATTCGTATGATCCGCCGCATCTTGAAAATTAGTCTTGTTGGTATTCATCAAATAGATCACCTGCTGATTGGCTTGCTGACCCCAAACATTTTCAAAATCTTCAGAGAATTTCTTTTTATTTGCATTTGCCGGCTGCTCCTGATATTCGTAAACAACAATCGCCACAGCCACGTCGGGAGGTATGGTCGAGGGTAAAAGCTTTTCTTCCCCATTCATCGCTGCGCGAATATTGGCTTGCGTCCTATTCAAATTTCCCATATCCACTGACGCAAAGGTCGTAAGACGATGAGAGGCGGACGCATGTGGAGCTGCTCGCAGCAATTGCTGTGCCGCCACGACCTGTGCTTCCGGCGATAATCCCGCGTAACTTAAGTTTAGCCAGGATCTCTCGTAAAGCTCGGCATACTTGCTTGCATCCTGCGTGCGTTGCACCGCTTGTTTTACCGTGTCAGCAACTCCCGACCAGTAGACTGTATCCTGCGTTTCTCTATACAACATGACGTCTTTCGGGTTTTCAGAAAGCGCGAGGTAAACCGGAATGGTGCTTGGATGCGGCTTGTATCCACCCTTGCTATAGGCGACGTTAACTTTAGTTCCTTGCTTGAGATTGGAAACAGAATAAGCACCCTTATTGTCACTAAATGTGCTGCCCACTTTTATATTCTGATCAGAGTAGATGGTAACTTCAACACTGGGAATAGGAGTCCAGCCGTTTCCATCGACTACTTTTCCTTGTAGCTTAGCCTTCTGGCCCCAGCCTGATATTGCGCACACCACAAGGAGAACTGCGGTCAACACAACCCTATTCGGAGCGATATACATGACGATTTCCTCCACTTGCCATCATTGAGCTTGAAAAGTAATGTCGAGCCGTTTGGCCCAATCCTCACAGTTCTGTTGGTCCACTTTGGGTGCTTCGATATAAACCTGATAGGAGTATGCCTGAAACTTATTGAGAGCCGGAGTTGCAAATTTGAACGTCTGCAGTGTTGAAGCATTTACTGCAGGAAGCAGTTTTTCAACTGGTACACCCGGCGCGTTCACAATCATTTGATTGATCTCAGATGGTTGGGTCACGAGGACAATTTCCAAGACCAGACCCTGACGATAGTCTCGCGGGGAAAAGAAAGTCCCCCCGAGTTGACACGACCTGCCCCCCAATATATCAATTTTATCGGGATGCGACCGGATGGGATCGACGGAATAAACCCACACTTCTCTGTGCGAAGTTAGAGGTTTGTGCCCACCTAACATTCCAGCACTGGCGTCCGCCGTCACTACGAGATCATAAACATCAGGGGCCCCCTGGTCTGGGGAGTGCTTGGGTGCGGTTCCATCAATGCGGTTCACATGGGTTTGGCCAGGACTCAAGCTTGAAACAACTGAGCTCTGCATCTGGAGGTCGATCGCGGCATCCTTCGATTTAGGCCGTAGAGAGGCAGAGAGGTACCTGATCTTCATAGGAGTAAAGCGGACTTCACTTTGTGCAGAAATCGGGACCGAAAATTGTGTATCCGCAACCAAGTTCAGTCTTCCATTGTCGGTATAAGAAAGGACAGCGTCAGGCGCTTCAAATATCACGGAGAAATAGTCACGAATTGCAGAAAATGCGCCAAATAACGCGGCCATCCCGAGGATTATCGCATTCATGGAGTAACGCTTCCACCAAGAGCCACGGGGACGTCGGACATTCACCGCAGCTCCATTCACCAGGCTATCCGGCAGAGCCAACTTTTGTTTCAATGCAGCAGCATAGACATTGCAGTGGTCCTGATCTCTCCAGTAAGTGACCACTGCATCCGAGTCCTCACCCATAACAATGAGACAGGCTAATAAACCGGGATGGTCTGAGACGGAGAATCCCTCGGGGAAAGAAAACCGACCGGTACACTGGAAAATCTGTGAATAAGGGACAGCTTCGGCTTTTTCTCCGATGCTTGCCATAACCTGTTTTAGCTTTGATCGGACAAGTAAGCCCAAATGGTGTGAACCAGGCTTCGAGTTCGCCCTTCCAGTTGGGTCCATAGGCTAACACTGACGAGGAGAATATGTGAAAGGCAACATACTATAAGAATGGTGGTTTTCAAGTATTGAGCGTTACAACATTTTTTCGATTCTTGAATGCGGAGCAGGATTAGTGACGGGACTACTCAGTAGCAGCCGAAGGCTGATCACCGCCAACCGCACGTCGAAGAGCGCCAGCCAAATACTCCGCCCATGCAAGCCCCGGCTCGCGTGGGGCCCGGTTGCGATCCACACGTTTATTGTTCTTGGAAACGGACAGCCGAGGGCAGCTGTGCCACCCGAGTTTGGGAAGAACTCCCTGATGCTGCATGGTATAAGGATACATTCTTGGGATTCCTCCACTCCGCCTCGGTCGCGTGCGCTCCTTCAGCGTCGGTCGGAATGACAGAGGTTAGGGGTGATCTTATCGCGGCCCCAAAGGGCCGCTCTTCTACCGGCAACAAGCAAGAGTGCCTGTGCCACAAAACTACCAACGCAGGCGAGGGCGCCTGCGCTCCACGTGAATAGTTAGGTCAGGCGTACATCAAACAATGCGAGCCAGTATTGCAGTGATTGCAGGGCGAAGCCGCAGAGGATGAGAGCGATGCCGAAGGCGCCGAGACGGCGTTCGGGGAGATGGTCGGCGAAGTATTCAATGAATGGGGTCACCGTGATGCCGATACCGGTCACAATCCCAGTGACCAGGCCGACGCGAATGGCAAAGGCCCATGGGTTCGCCAAATGTTGGATGAAGATGCCGCAGATGAGGGCGGCGGCAGTATAGCCGACCGTTCTGACTAGAGTGCCCACGAACTGGCGGCGCGTGATGCGGGGACGGCGAGCAGGCGCGTAGTCGATGGCTGGACGCATGCCGCGCATATAAGCCACGATCTGACCGAGCGTGATGAGAATGGCAAACGCGATGGCAAATCCCTGGCCCACAAGCCGGTACAGTCCGAGTCCGACGCCCAATCCGCGCATCGCGGAAAAGAGCCCTTCCCAGAATAAAGAATAATGAGGGAGGCCGCGGGCGGCGCGGTTGAATTCGATCGAGATGGTAATACCTGTCGCCAGACCGCCAACCAGACCGAAAAAAAGACCCAAGCCGAGGCTGTATCCAATGCCGAAGACAATCGAGTAGGTGACGGCCCGTGTTAGCAGGCGGAGTGGGCCGTGCTGGCCGCCGAGCAGATCATAGGCGAGATAGAGACTGCCGATTACGTCAAGGCAGGTGCCGGTGATGCTGACGGCAGCGACGATATGGTGGTCGAGGGACAAGGAGAAAAAGGGTAACACGAAGGAATGGCCGTGATGATCGGGAGATCGGGACATTGGGGAAAGGTCCTTGAATTAAAGCTAGCAAGAACCCGGCTGCCAGATATACCCTATGTGCCTGGAGCAAGCACATGAAAGCTCTCACTCGGTGCTGGTCTGCCATTGTGTTGTGGTTGCTGTTGATGATAGCGATATTCCCTCATACGAGAGCGCAGTCTGCGACTGCAACATTACCCAGCCAATCCTCGGATTCCGCGACGTCGAAGGGCGACGTGGAGTATGCCCAAGCGGCGGACGCACTTGAAAAAAACAATTTGGAAGAGGCAATTCGGTTATTTCGGTTGTCTGCAAATCTGGGGAATGCCCATGCCATGAACTATCTGGGCTGGATTTATTACAAAGGTATTGGAGTCACGCAGGATTACAGGCAGGCGCGTGAATGGTATGAGAAGGCTGGATCGGCAGGCAATGTAACAGCCATCTACAACCTTGGGCGCATGTATGCAAATGGTGAGGGCGTGACCCAAGACAACCAAAAAGCGCGCGACCTCTACGAACGGTGCGCGGACATGGGATGGATGCCCGCCATGACTGCGCTGGGTGAGTTGTATCGCGATGGAAAAGGCGTACCCCAGGATTACCAGAAGGCCCGCGAGTGGTTTGAAAAAGCAGCATCCAAGGGCCATGGCGGTGGACTCAACGATCTTGCTGATCTGTATGCCATGGGCCATGGCGTTCCACAGGACTATCAGAAGGCGAAACAACTGTTGGAGCAGGCCGCCGCTGCCGGCAACGCGAATGCGATGAACAATATCGGATTCCTATACGAGCATGGAACGGGCGTCCCGCAAGATTTAGAGCAAGCTCGGCAATGGTATGAAAAAGCGGTAGCGGCGGGGAGTGCATGCGCCATGACCAACCTGGGACGCATGTATCAGTCTGGTCAAGGGGTAAAGCCGGACCAGAAACAGGCGCAACAACTATTCGATAAAGCAAAAGCTCTGGGGACTTGCGGGATGTAGGATTTGATGGCCTTTGTGCGTGAGCGCACAGCCGGAGGGGGCTGTGCCAGGTGGGTCTTCCTGCGCAGGCGCGGGCGCCCCGCGGTCCACTTGCTTCTCAGGACTTCAGGAGCTTGAAAGCGTGTGTCCACTGGTTTTTGGCAAAACCGGGGATACACCAGAGCATGCAGAGCGGTTCAATGGCCCGCGCGGCTTCCGCGGCGCCCATGTCTTCTGTTTCCCAGCCGAATTTTTTGAGGATGGCGCCGACTTCGGTCTTGGCCTGATCACTGTTGCCGCAAATAAACATAGTGGGCGGACCACCCTTAAATTCAGGATTAATCATGAGGCCATTTCCGACGCTGTTGAAGGCCTTGACGAAGTTGGCCTGGGGAACGAGCCGCTGCAGGCGTTCCATCAGCGATTCGTCGAGCGCGGTGAAGAATTTGAGGACGCCGTTTTGCGGTGGCGCATCGGCGATGGGATTGGTGGCATCGATCACGGTTTTGCCGGATGCGTGCGGGGCAATGGCGAGGGCGACATCTTCGGCCACGCCGCCTTTGACGACGAGAACCAGTAGGTCGGCTTGTTGAGCCGCACCGGCAAAAGTGGTGAGTTCGCCTTGCCAGTCGATTTTCTTTTCCGGATGCTGCGTGCCAATGACAACCGGATATCCATGCTTTTCAAAACCACGGGCGAGGGTAATGCCAACAGCGCCGGAACCTAAAATGGCTACTTTCTTCATGATCGATCTCCTCGGAGCGAGGTGTGGCCCCTGTGGCCTAGATGCAGCGGGAGGCAAGGGGATGCAAAGAGTACGGAGCCTTAGTAGCGGTACAGTTTGAGGTTTCGAGAAGAACACAAGGTCCCTCCGGCCTACTCGCGCGCTGATGACGGCGCGCGCTCGCTAAACGGCCGGCGGGATGACGAGATTATTTTCTAGCTGTACCACGACCGAGCCCTTCTCCGGTTTGACCCTTTTTCTAACCTCTCTTAAACTGGAGGTTTAGGGCCAGACAGGAGAGTCCCGCAATTTTGCCGTCCCCCGGCGAATGATAAGGAAACCAATTGGACAACAGAGAAAGCAACGCTCAAAAGAAGCATGACGACAGCCCGGATGAGGCACAGGGCGCCCATCAGGCAGAAGGCCAAACGGCCGGCAGCGAATCAGAACATCTCGATCACGCAGAGCACGATCATGCGGGGCATAGCCATGCGCCGGCTTCAGTGCCGCCGATGGATCCCGCATGCCGCCGTGAAGTCGAGGTTGAGATCCCGGCGGATGTTGTGGCGAAGCAGCAGGACGCGATTGTGCAGCAATATGCGAAGCAGGCGCGGGTGCCGGGATTCCGCAAAGGCAAAGTGCCGGCCAGCGTAGTGAAAAACCGCTTCAATAATGAGGTTACAAGCGACCTGGTGGAATCGCTGGTGCCGCAGTATTTTCGCGAGGCGGTGATCAAGGCCGGGTACAGGCCGGTATCGCAGCCTTCGATCTACGGGCTGGAGTTTACGCCGGGCGAGCCGATGAAGTTCAAAGCGGCATTTGAAGTCCTGCCAGATTTTGAGCTGGCAGATTATTCGACCATCAAAGTCGAAAAGCCCGACATCAAGGTGACGGACGAGGAAGTGGATGGCGAACTAAAGCAACTACAGGAGCGGCAGGCGAGCTTTGATCCGGTGAATGACGATCGGGGAGCGGAGACGGGCGAGTTTGTGCAGGTTTCATTTGAGGCGAGGCCGAAGGGGATGGAGCCGGCTGAGGCTGAGAACAAAAAGGGTGCTGGGTCGGACGAGGCAGAGGCGGAAGGAGCGGATTCGGCCAACGCCGCCAAGCCGGTGCAGATGGATGAAGTGCTGGTGGAGATCGGTGGAGCGAATACGATCCCGGAGTTTACCGAACACCTGAGTGGCGCCAAGCCGGGTGAGGAGCGCAGCTTTGAGGTGAATTATCCGGAAGATTTTTATGATAAGCGGCTGGCGGGTCAGAGCTTCAGTTATCAGGTGAAAGTGAATGCGATTAAAAAGAAGTCGTTGCCGGAGCTGAATGACGAGTTCGCGCAGGAGTTGAGCCAGGAATTCAAAACCATCGACGATTTGAAGCAGCGTATCCGTGAAGGCATGGAGGCCGAGAGGAACCATCAGGCGGAGCATGACGTGAAGGGCAAGCTGCTGGAAGAGCTGCTGGCCAAGCATGACTTTGCGGTGCCGAGGTCGCTGGTGGAGCACCAGATCGATTTGCGACTAGAGCGCGGACTGCGCGCGCTGGCGGCCCAGGGCATGAAGACAGAAGACATGAAGCGCATGGACTTCGGCAGGCTGCGCGCCGGACAGCGAGAAGGCGCGATCAAGGAAGTGAAGTCGAATGTGCTGCTGGCGAAGATTGCAGTGAAGGAGAATCTGCAGGTCAGCGATGAGGAGCTGGACCAGGAGATCGCAGGCATGGCGCAGCAGATGCAGCAGCCGGTGGATGAAGTCAAACGGCGGATCCTGCAGGACGACGGTGCGGCCGATCGTCTGCGGGAACGCATGCGCACGGAAAAAGCGTTAAACTTTTTGTACGGAAAATCGAACTAACGCCCGGAAGAATTTCAGGGACGGAAGGAAACAGCTATGGCACTGGTACCGATGGTAGTGGAACAAACAAGCCGCGGCGAAAGAGCGTATGACATCTATTCACGGCTGCTGCGGGACAATATTATTTTTATCGGCACGCCGATTGATGACACGATTGCCAATCTGGTGATCGCGCAGCTGCTGTTTCTGGAGGCGGAGGATCCGGAGAAAGATATCCAGTTGTATATCAATTCGCCGGGCGGGTCGATCACGGCGGGAATGGCGATTTATGACACTATGCAGTTCGTGCGCCCTGATGTGATGACCATTTGTTGTGGGCAAGCGGCGAGTATGGCCGCCTTGTTACTTTGTGCCGGTGCCGCGGGTAAGCGTTTTGCCCTACCAACTTCTAGGATTCTTATTCATCAGCCCTTGATGTCTGGCCTTAGCGGCCAAGCCACAGATATTGATATACATGCTAGAGAGATTCTGCGTATGCGCGAAATCACCAGCCAGCTGATTGCCAAGCACTCCGGGCAGAAGCTGGAAAAAGTGGAAAAAGACGTTGAGCGTGACTTTATAATGAATGCACAACAGTCTAAAGAGTACGGAATCATCGACGATATTATCTATAAACATAAGTAGGGGTACGAAAGTCATATCGCGTCAGGCCGCTGGCCGGAGAATAATAAGCCTGTCCGATCAAGGAGTTTGCGTGTGAAGCCCAGGACGCCGGAAGAAACACTTCGTTGCTCGTTTTGCCACAAGTCGCAGGACGCCGTGGCCAAACTTATCTCGTCGCCCAGCGATTACCCCCGGGCTTATATTTGCGATGAATGCGTAGCCGTCTGCAATTCCATTCTTGAAGACGACCGCAGTGAATCGCATGCCGCAGCCGCACCCAACCATCTGCCCAAGCCGCAGGAAGTCAAAGCCTTCCTCGACGAATACGTCATCGGCCAGGAGCAGACCAAGAAGAAGCTTTCGGTCGCGGTATACAACCATTACAAGCGCATCCACATGAATCGCACCAAAACGGGCGAAGTGGAGCTGACCAAATCCAACATCATGCTGATCGGCCCCACCGGCACAGGCAAGACCTTGCTGGCGCAAACGCTGGCCCGCATGCTCGATGTTCCCTTTGCCATCGTCGACGCCACTACGCTCACCGAAGCAGGCTACGTAGGCGAAGACGTGGAAAACATCGTGCTCAAGCTGCTGCAGGCGGCTGACGGCGACGTAGGCCGCGCCCAGACCGGCATCATCTATATTGACGAAATCGACAAGATCGGCCGCAAAGACGAGAACCCATCCATCACCCGCGACGTCAGCGGTGAAGGCGTGCAGCAAGCGCTGCTCAAAATTCTGGAAGGTACCATCGCCAACGTACCTCCGCAGGGCGGACGCAAGCATCCGCACCAGGAATTCACGCCCGTCGATACCACCAACATCCTCTTCATCTGCGGCGGCGCTTTTGTCGGACTGGAAAAGATCGTGGCCCGGCGCATCGGCAAGAAGTCCATGGGCTTCCGCACCAGTGAGGCCAAGGAAAAAGAGTTTACCGAAGCCAGCAAGCGTGACACCGAGCTTCTGCAGAAAGCCGAGCCGCAGGACCTGGTCCGCTTCGGTTTGATCCCTGAATTCGTCGGCCGGCTGCCTGTCGTCGGCATCCTCAATGATCTCGACGAATCCGCGTTGATCGAAATCCTCACCCGCCCGCGCAACGCCATCATCAAGCAGTACCAGCGCATGTTTGAATTTGAGAACGTGAAGCTGCGCTTCTCTGACGGCGCTTTGGCCGCGATCGCCCGTGAAGCCATGCAGCGCAAGGTTGGCGCGCGCGGTCTGCGTATGATCCTGGAAGAATTGATGCTCGATCTTATGTATCATCTGCCCAGCCAGAAGCGCGTGAAAGAGTTTGAAGTTACCAAGGAGATGGTTGAGCGTCGCGACATCTCTTTGCCGGCAATGGAAAAAGCCGGCTAACCTATCTAACCCGATAGTCTGTCGATAGTTTCGCCGCCTGCCGCAAGGCAGGCGGTTTTGTTTGTACCCCGATCCCTCTAGTTTATTCTCCAGTTTTCCACATTAGGATTAGTTGATTTAGCTTGACACTTCCAGCTACTCACATTTACGGTTCCATTCTGGCACTCAAACTAGCTGACTGACCCCCTCAGCAGCTAGGAGCACACATGCGACTTGTTCGCTTGGCTGTCTTGTCCTTCCTTGGATTCGTGTCAATTTCAACCATCGTTGCGGCCCAGGCCCCTGTTTGCGATGTCACATGCACCCCGAACATGGGATCACAGTCATATGGCAGCGCGGCAGCAGCTAGAGCAAAACTCCTGAATGCTCGCGGCTCGTTGAATCCGTTAGCCGCCAAGACCCTGCCTCTAAAAGTGCCCAAGATTGCCACAGTGATCGGGAGCCAAAGCTATAACTACACCATCCCTATCCTCTCCATTCCAGGACGCGCCGGTCTGGATCTCAATCTCAATCTCTACTACAACAGCCGAATCTGGGATGTGGACACCATCGGCAATACAGCAACATTCAACGCTGACCGTGACTTTCCCAGCTATGGCTTCCGGCTCGACTTCGGCTATGTTGAAAAAGTCGGCACAAGTCCGAATATTTCCTACATCGTCACGGAAAACGACAACAGTAAGCATCAGATGGTGTTCGGCGGCTCGACAACATACGATTCAGTCGACGGCACATATCTGTCGTATGACCCGACAGCAAAAGCGCTTTATTACAAGAATGGCACTATCGTTTATTACGAAGGCTTCCCCAGCCAAGGTTCAACTCCTACTCTTTTTCGGCCCACGCAAGTCAGAGACACTAACGGAAACTGCATTTTCTTTGCGTATCTCTCCGGCCACGATCAATTTCTGCAATACATTGTGGACACGGGAAACCGGGTCATCGTTTTCAACTATACCCAGTCGGAAAGCCTTTTTCTGTTGCATGACATATCTGAAGGAATTTCAAATAACGGCGTCCGCACCTACGCAACATTCCAATGGGGGACGCTTTACGGTACCGGGGCCGCTTGGTACAACTTTACTCCCAGCCTCGCCGTAAGCGGCGCTCCCTCTCTCACCACGCCCCTGAACGTGATCACATCGTGTACCTACGCCAACAATACCGGCTACACCTTCAGCTACGGCGACTGGGGCATCATCAATAAAATCTCCAATTTCAGCGGAGCAAGCACAAATCCTCGCACAATCCGCAGTTATGTCAGCTATAACTTTCCTGCTGCCAATGCCGGCGCGCTGACGGATGCTCCTTCGTATACAAAGCAAACCGTCTCTCCAGACGGAACCACCGCAAACGCGTCCACGTGGACCTATTCAGTTAACAAATCGGGCACTGGCGTAGTCACCAGCATGACCGTTACGGATCAGCCTGCCACCAATTCTGACCCTTCTGGCAGCATCACTACCAGCACTCTCGATCCGAGCTCTGGCCTTCTGACTTCAGTGCAAGTAAAAAACGGCACAAATACTGCGACTCTGCGCACAACGGCCTACACCTGGACCACCTCCGGCCAGGCAACAGTTCCCAGCAAGATCACCACAACGAACGATGCCGGCCAGGTGTCCTATATTCAATATGCGTACGACCCGAGCGGCTTCGGCAACGTGAGTGACATATATGAATATGATTTCGGCTCGGTGCTCAAGAGGCACACGGTAACTACCTATCAAACGGCGTTTCAACCCTATATTGCGAATCACGTCCTCAATCTCGCGACGCAAGTGCTGGTCAAAGACGCCTCTGGCAATACGGTTGCTCGCACTGACATGGCCTATGACGGTGGCTCGCTCACGAGCGTAACCGGTCTATCGACTCATGATGACGCGGGACATGGCGCAAGCTTTACGGCGCGCGGTAATTTAACTTCGGTCACGCGCTACCCCAATGCAGCCGCGGGGCCCCCGGGCATTATACGCACTTTCACATACAACACTCTTGGCAACATGCTCACTGCACAGCTGGATTGCTGTAACTCCAAGACCTTTAGCTACACCATCGGCACACAATACAACTACCCTGATTCAGTCGTGCGCGGCCCCAGCGGCGGACCTCAGTTCACCACCAACTTTACCTACGATAATTATCTTGGCTTGCTCCTCACCAGCACGGACGAGAACAGCCAACTGACTCAGTACCAGTATGATTCCATGAATCGAACCACTGCAGTCTTGTTGCCTGCGCAATCCGGCACAGTCGTACAGATGAACACTTTTTATGACGACAATGCTTCGTCTCCAACGGTAAAGAGTTACACAACCAACGCCGGCAACACCGCGCAAACTCTGACGACGCTGGATGGCTTGGGACATGTAATCCAGGTGGACAATAAAGACGGCAGTACCGTTGTTGGCACGACGAAATCCGTTTATGACAAAGTCTGGCGGCGCATTCAGGTCTCCAATCCATATGGCCCGAGCGAGACACCGGTATATACCACCTACACCTATGACAGCCTGGCCCGGACTACACGCGTGACGCCGCCCAGTGCCGGTTATACGCAATATGGGTATTCAGGAAATACCGTCGTCGTCACCGATCCTGCCGGCAAGCAGCGCAAGAATTTTTCAGACGCGCTCGGCAGATTGATTGAAGTGGATGAGCCAGGTTGGGGTGACGCTCTGAAGGGAACGGGCTCGGTGACCGTCAGCGGCTCTGAGCAATCCTATTGTCCTTTCGATTCCTGCTTCCCCCTTCAATACGTTTACGACACCGGCAATGTGAAGATCACGGTAAACGGAAGCACCAAGACTGCGCTCTATGGGAAGAACAGCACGGCAGTGTCGATCGCCGGCGACCTGGCGACCCAGATCACCAATGACGGCTCTTTCCCAGTCACTGCCGCTCTTTCCGGCACAACCATCACTTTGACGGCGAGACAGGCCGGCTCGAGCACAAACTATTCGCTGTCCGTCTCTTCAGCTACAGACGACGTGCCCGATTTCGGCACGCCATCGTTCGCTGCTAGTCGTTCCGGGCCAACGCTCACCGGAGGTGTGGACGGCACGCCCGAAGGCTCTCCAACGCTGGCCCGCCCCATCGTGACCACATATGCCTATGATGTTCTAGATAACCTCACGTCGGCTTCTGTCGCGGCCATGGGCCCGGTCAACGGTGTAACCTACACAGGCCAGCCGCGTACCTACGTCTATGATGGCCTCAGTCGCGCCACCAGCGTTGCCACGCCGGAATCAGGAACAGTAACCAACTTCTACACCAATAGCAGCGGCCAGACTTGCGCCAATGATCCAACGCTTGTCTGCCGCGTGCAGGATGCACGAGGCATCGTAAAAACCCTGACTTACGATGGCATTAATCGCCCGCTCACGGTTTCATATAGTGATGGAACCCCAAGCGTCACTTATGCCTATGATGCCGGTGGCGTCGGGGCCTTCGCCCTGGACCGGCTTACCTCCATCACCGAAGGGTCGAATTCTCAGACCTTCACTTACAACAATCTCGGCCGCATCATATCGGCGAACCAGATCATTGATTCCGTGAGCTATCCGTTGCAATACAGTTACAACCTGCTCGGCCAACTCGCCACGATCACTTATCCCTCAGGCCGCGTCGTCACAGAGACGTACAACAACATCGGGCAGCCGGCCTCCATTGCCAGCGGCAGCACCACATATCTGAGCGGAACGAGCTTTAATGCCGCGGGAGAAACCCTCGGATTCGCGATGGGGAACGGCGTCCAGGGCACCTTCTTATACAACGATCATCTCCAGATCGCCAAACTTCGTTATTTCAAAACTGGCTCGCCGGATATTCTGAATCTGGGTTATGATTACACCTCGGCGGCCCAGTCTAATAACAACGGCCAGATTCAAGCCATCCACTATTACACCCAGGATCAGCCCCCTGTGGAAGACCAGACCAAATCGGAATCGTTCACTTATGATGCATGGAATCGCCTTAAAGCGGCGCAAACGATTTCTGTGAATCCGAATACGGCTTATACATGGAGTCTCACCTGGGGATATGATCGTCTGGGCAATCGCAAGCAACAGACCCTGGTCAACGGCAATATGCCGAACGGCGTGAATCAGCCGAACTTCACCATCGATGAAACCAAAAACCAGATCATCGGGTACTGCTATGATACCGCCGGCAATTTGACAGACACAGTAACGTGCCCCTCAGGTAACCATCAGTACACTTACGATGGCGCTAACCGGTTGGTAAACGTGAGTAGCGCCACGGCTGCATACACATATTTTGGCCCGTTGAGAATCAAGAAGACGGTAAGCGGAACGATAACGCGATATATTTACTCGGGCAGCAAGACCATTGCCGAGTACGCAAATGGCGCCTTGAGTAAGGAATATATTTACGCTGGATCAACGCTCGTTGCCACCATCGCGGGATCGAGCACAACATACCATCATCCCGATCATCTCTCCAACCGTGCCGAAACCGATGCTACAGGGGCTGTTGTTCGTACAGCTGGCAACTTGCCCTTTGGTGATGCTTGGTATGAACCGACTGGCACAGATTCCATGAAATTCACAAGCTATACACGGGACTCTGAATCTGGCTTGGACAATGCAGTCTTTCGGTACTATGGTTCGGGCCAAGCCAGATTTCTAGCTGCCGACCTAATGAATGGAAGCATCGGTCGGCCGCAATCTTTAAATCGCTATACCTACGCGGTAAATGACTCTGTAAATTTGATAGATCCCTTGGGCTTGAGTCCACAAAACCCTACGAGTGCGCCTTCAATGTTTTTTGTGTGTGTGAACGGTGTTTGCTCATACGGTCTTTTGGGCCCCGACACAGCTGAGGCATCGGGCGGCTTTGACCCCACCGGAGGCTCCCCCATCGGCACCGGCGGCGGCCCGCATCACTCTCCGTTGCAGGATGGATCGGATACCGGCGGCGGACATGGGCCAACAGGTAAGAGCCCCGGGCCTTCCCAGCAGCAAAAATGTGACTCAATCCAGCAGGACTATAACCGTAATGCGAATGCGAATAACGTGAAGTGGGAGATACGGTTCTGGGTGAGTGTCGCTGCCGGTTCTGTAGGCGGACCATGGGGTGCGCTCGGCGGAGCCGTTGTCGCATGGGTGTACGACGAATCGCGTAAAGACTATGACGAACTAACTCAGAATGCCACGAATCAGTGGCAAGCTGCCGGGTGTTCTGGAAGTTTACAGCCAAGATGGTAAAGGGGCGCTCATGACCAGAATTAAAATGTGGTCCGGAATTTTTGCCTGTTTTGCGGTGTGGATTGGGCTTTATGGGTTCTACCTACGACTGGAAAAGACCCTCGAACCTAAACTGTTCTCGGCGGGACAGCCAGGGAAATGGTGGACGATAGTTCTGCTGTATTGGATCATTGATACATGTTTATTTCTATGTTTGGCTTGGTTTGCAAAACGGCCTTTTGGGTTTCGTCTTCCACCCAATTTTCCGTTCTTCCAGTACGGTACTGACGTGTTCGTCCTGATGTTGCTCGTGCATCTTGCATGGCTGTGCACCGACAATCATATTTATTCGGGCCTAGACAGTGCTGGTCTAACGCCATTGCCATGGGTCTTCACGTATCTAGCATTTGGATGGGCCTTCGTAGCAGTGATGAAATATCGACAGCTCGCGAATATTTTCCGTCGCATACCACAATAGTCGCAAGGTGCCTCAAGCATAGACATAAACTTGCGACAAACTGAATGTTTCTGATTGTGGCTTTGTCTCGCCCAACGGACACTTTGAGCTGCTGCTGCAAACCGACGGCGATCTGGTCATCAATGACCTGGGCGCCACACCGCCAGCTAAGCTTTGGGAGACCAGCACTGGCATCTCGCCGGCTGATCCGGGTTATGCCCTGCGCACTTTCTACAAGTACGATGCGCTGGGAAATCTCTACTGCGTAGAGCAGCATGGCGATGCCGCGAGCGGCACGGCGTGCCCGGCGGCTCCTCCCGGCCCGGCCGACGCGGCCGTTCCTCCCGATCCGAACAATGCGTGGCGGCGGC
Source organism: Candidatus Angelobacter sp. (assembly GCA_036557225.1). Classification (GTDB taxonomy): domain Bacteria; phylum Acidobacteriota; class Terriglobia; order Terriglobales; family Acidobacteriaceae; genus Angelobacter. Next base: position 3,058 of record DATBHX010000025.1, on the reverse strand, counting down.
GTTTGTTTGCCTATGACTCGCTCTCCCGGCTGCGCTGGGCCAGCAATCCGGAGTCGGGCATTATCTCCTATACGTACGACAATGACGGCAACCTCTGGCAGAAGACCTCGCCTGCCCCGAACCAGACCGGCTCAGCCACGCAGACCATCAGCTACTGCTATGACGAGCTGCATCGCATCACCGGCAAAGCTTATGGTGCGCTGAACTGCCCGCTGACCTCGCCGGTCGTGAGCTACGCGTACGATTCCGGCGCGAACGCCAAAGGCCATCTGACCTCGATGACAGACCAGGCGGGAACTGCGACGTACGCATTTGACATCCTGGGCAGAATGACCTCAGAGACGCGGACGATTGCGGGCATCGGCAAGACCACTTCGTACACGTATCAGCTCGGCGGCTTGACGAAAACACTGACATATCCGAGCGGGAGGGTTGTCACCTACACGCCGGATTCCGCCGGCAGGCTGCTGTCTGCCGTGGATGGCAACGGCGCGCAATATGTCAGTAACGCCACCTATTACGCCAACGGCGCGGAATATCAGCGCTCCATGCCTGGGATTTACTTTAGCACCACGTTGAACCCGCGCCTGCAGGTCAGCCACTATTATTCAGATAACGGCCAGACCAGTTCATTCTTCATCGATAAGACTTACAGCTACGGCCCGCTTCATCAGAACAACGGCAACGTAATGTCCATCACGAACAACAAGGATGGAAATCGCACGCAGACCTTTGCCTATGACGCGCTGGATCGTCTAATTTCGGGCTGGTCCTCGGCCAACACGGGGAATTATTCGTGGGGCGAAAACTACTCGATCGATGCCTGGGGCAACCTGCAGATTACGCCCATGTCAGGCAAGGCCCACGGGGGAAACTTTACCTTGAGCTCTACAGCGGTGAACCAACCCACCGGCCTGGGGTTTGACGCTGCCGGAAACCTGCTGGCGTATGGCTCTGCTTCTTACACATATGACCCTGAAGAACGTCTCCTGTCCACCGCTGGAATGACTTACACTTATGACGGAAACGGTGAACGAGTGCTGAAATCGCAGACCGTCGGCGGGGCAGCGGTGAAGCGCTACTGGTCAATGGGCGGCAATACGCTGGCCGAAGCCGACGGTTCCGGCAATCTGACGGCGGAATATATCTATTTCGGCGCCGAGCGGATCGCTCGCATCGACCTGCCAGCCAACACTGTTCACTACTATCTCTCCGACCATCTCAACTCCACCAGCATCGTCGTAAGCGCTGCAGGAGCAGTCGAAGAGGAATCCGACTATTACCCATTTGGAACCGAGATGATTGTCACCGGCCCGGGGACAAACGAATTGAAGTTCACCGGCAAGCGCCGCGACACAGAGTCACAACTCGACTACTTTGGAGCACGGTATTATTCGAAGGCGTTTGGACGGTTCCTGACGCCGGATTGGGCAGCCAAGGCGACGGCTGTGCCGTACGCCGAGTTTGCGGATCCGCAGTCGCTGAATCTGTACACGTATGTACGCAACCTGCCGACGACCAAGGTCGATGCCGATGGCCATTGCGCGGGAGATGGCTGCAGTGATATGTCGGTCAACGTCCAGGTGACCTCTAAGCCTGCCTTCAGAATTAACGAGGGACCAGTCGATGGAAAATACGAAACAGGAATTCATGGGCAGCTTACAATTACAATAAAGCAGAACGGGAAAGAAGTAGCGAATGTACCTGTATCCGAAAAAATTACTGCACACTCGACCAGAAACGGTGAGCCTTCTAAAGGGAATATAGTCGTTCAAAAGAATCCGCAGCCAACTGACGCTGGAGGCAAAGTTTCCGATGATGTCAGCATGCAACTTGGGACAAAAAAACCTTCCTCGCCAGCGCTGGCTGACGCTGTTAAGAAGGACCAAATGGACAACGGCTATGTTGTTACGTCAACTCAAACCGTGACGTTTCCGGGACCCAACGGAGCAACATGTTCGGCTACGTATAGTCGCACTCTTTCCAACACTAATAGCAATGGGAACCTTAACAAGACAAATGATCCTTCTGGATCAAATTACACGTTGAGTGTTTCAACGAATGACCCAAAGGTCAAAGAGAAGAAATAATCTCAGCTGTGACCGCACGTACGGGATCGGAGTAGTGATATGAAGTGGATTTCCGTGATACTCGCTATGTTTTTAATGACGCCCAATATTCACGGAGCCCATAGCACACGTCGAAGTCGCGACTTAGAGTCACGTTATCCTCGGGTCGTCTCCTACGAAGTACGTCCAGACATTCTGGCAACTCCTACCTATGCCACGAGCGGCACGCTATGTCAGGTTTCAATCGAAAAGCGCCACGTCGAGAGAAATGCGGTGGACCTGGACGGGACGATTCCACGGGAAATTGTGCTCGAATTGATTGATGAACTGGCCCCGCCAGCCGAGAGAGGTAAATCAACCCGTGAACCCGGATCGTTTGATTACGACTTTATAAGCGGTTCCATGGTTGTAACTCCTATCGATTATGAAAATGTTTCCATCCAGATTCACCGTACGAGGCCCGGGTTCGGGGATAAGGCCGTCATTCTGCGATGGAAGAATGCGTGCGATCCAGAGCAAAAAACTGGGGATCTAGGGGCAAGGAGGCGACGCTTTTGATACGATTTAGATTGGGCGTGCATTCCCCTGACCTGGACAACGTGTCTTTTGGAGACGCGCCGCGGCCTAATCCATTCCACACCAATACGCTACTTCCCTAACCCCTTGATTCCACTACTCCCCTCAGGTTTTCCACCCACCAACCCTTCGCCCCGCGGGCTTGCGTCGCATGATAATCTTAGATACAGCGGGTGCCTGGCAGTTTAAGCACCCGGCGAGACGAGAGAAAAAGGCGAATCAGTGACCCAGACCAAGGAAAAATTCGAATCCCGCAAGCTCCCGATGATGCCCATCCGTGACGTGGTCATCTTTCCTTACATGATGACCCCGTTTATTGTGGGCCGCGAATCCAGCGTGCGCGCCCTGGAAGAGGCGCTGGCTTCGGACCGCAAGATTTTCCTGGCCACCCAGCATGACGCCTCCATCGACGA
>DATBHX010000024.1:0-64150 GCA_036557225.1 Candidatus Angelobacter sp. | reverse complement strand
GCTTCTGGCGTAACAAATTGGACAATTCAGGCATTGCTAGTCAGATCCCTTATTCTGTTGGAACGCAGCCGGCCGGTTTTCTTGCAGTTTTTTACTCACATCTATCTGTAAATAACGCACATCCGCTTCCAGAGCTTCCTCGGCCTGGCCGCGATTCATACCCCTTTGCACCAGCCCCGCCATCACCTGTTTTCTCAAGCCTTTGAGCAGCTTTTCCAGCCGGCGGCTGATGGTGGATTCGTGCACCCCGATCATACGCCCGATCTCGGTCAGCGTCCGGTTATCGAGATAATAGGCGGCCAACACGAGCCGGTCTTCCCCAACCAGCTGCCCCAGGGCTTCTTCCAGCGCCGCTGACAGCCGGCTATCCACCGGGCTGCTGGGGCCGGGGTCGGCTGCGGAGAACTGTACCCCGTCTTCGGCCTGCTCTTCAAGACTTACTAGACGCTTTTGCTTGCGATATCGATTCACGAACTCCTGTGCCAAAACGGTACGCAGCCAGCCTTCAAGCGAGCCCCGCCCCATGTAAAAGCTCAGGCGTGAGACACGGCGCCCTTCGCGTTCCGAGGTGCCGTAGAGATCGGCATAAAGCGAATCAGCCAGATCGCGTGCGCTGGAGTCTTCCTTGGTGATCCCGCGCGCGATGTCATAGAGCTTTTCCCGGAATCGTATGAGAAAGGCCTGCCATGCGGCGTCGTGACCGGCAGCACAGGCGTGGGCCAGGGCGAGCTCTTCCAGTTTCAGCTCCTGCCAGAACTCCAGCTTCTGTCGCTGATTAGCGCCAGGGAGGTACTTGGTGGCTACAAGGTCCAGCACAGCTTGGAAGGTGTCCATGGTCAGGCCATAGCGCTCTCCTCCGCTCTTCTCAAACAGAACGCGGATGGAAACCACTGTTGCTTCAGCCGGCCTGGGCCCAGAACTCATGGTTCGGATAGTACCAATTTTAACCGCAAGAATACTGCCATTTTACATTCTTAAAGTGAAAACAAGGGGGCTGGTTTGTTGAAGGGAGTTTGTTTATGAAGCTGTCTTTACTGGCCATTCTGGTCACCCTGACGTGTGGACTGGCATTTATGGCCCCAGCCAACGCCGGGGATTCCGGAAGCCTGCCTGCCACCATCAATGATTACAAGATCTTAGCACCCATCTCTCATGGCGACTTGACCATTTTCCCTGTGGTCTCGGCCAAGCTCCATGACACCAGCGACTTCATTACCTTGGATGAGGGCATCCGCTCTGGAGAGGTCGTGGTCACCGAAGTTGGAAATCTGCACTCCACCATGCGGCGGCGCAATCCGTATGTGCAGCCCGGCCGGGGCGCTGAAGTCAACCGTCTGGTGCTGGTGAATAACTCGAAACATCCGCTGCTCCTGCTGGCCGGAGAAGTCGTGACCGGCGGCAAGCAGGATCGTGTCGTCGGCAAAGACCGGATCGTTCCTGCGGAGAGTGATCCCGTCGATCTCTCGGTTTTCTGCGTGGAGCATGGTCGATGGACAGAAACTTCGGCCAAGTTCGATACCCACGCATCCGTAATGCTGCAGCCGAGCGTACGTATGAAAGCCATGGCCGAGCAGAACCAGCAGCAGGTGTGGGACGCAGTCAGTGAAAGCAGAAGAGGCATGGCCGACAAAGTCGCCGCTGCACGTCCACCGGCTCCATCGGCGGGCGGAGGCAGCGGTGGCGGGGCTGGCGGAGGAACGTACGCTTTGCGGATGAACGAGCTGAATGCAACTTCGTCCTACGCCAAAGCCAGGGAAAACGAGGTCGTGAAACAGCAGGTAGATTCCATTGTGGAACCGATGCAGAAATCCTATGAGAGCGTGATCAAACAACTCAGGAACCAAAATGCGGTTGGCGTCGTAGTAGCTGTTAGAGGACGCATTGTTTGGGCTGACATGTTTGCCAGCGGCGCTCTGCTTGATAAGTACTGGCCCAAGTTGCTTGACTCCTATGCAACGGAAGCCATGACCGCGAGCGGCGCCAAGGGTGAAGTCAGCATCAAAGATGCCCAGGCTTTCCTGGACAACTGGCAGGCCAGGCATGAAGTGGTGGACAGCGAACCGGGGCTTTATCGCCAGCGGGAGCTGATCGGTGACAGGTTCAGAGCATTTCAGCTGACTTCTCTGCTGGCAAAGTCTCCATTTGATGTGCATCTGAGCAAGATGGCGAACTAAGGCGTTTGATTGAGTGGAAAACGCGGGCAGGAAGCCGCTGTAAGGAAATGTGAAGATAAGTGTTCAGGCCTGCAAGCTATTGGCGGGCCTGAATTACTTTCGTCGCGTTACCTAGGTTTGAGGCTTTTGAAATTTTCCTGCAACAAACCGCCTGTATTGCGTGTCTAATTAGGCAAGAAGGTATAAGGGTCGGAGGTGACCTATGGGAGAGAAATTCTCAGTTTCTGAGGTGACGGCGCTTCGGAATGAACTCCTGCAGGGCGGATTGGATTCATTCCAGACGGCGGAACTTTTGAAGATGTTTTTGGCAGGGCGCGGCTACGGCGTGTCTCCGGAATCGGCGCTCGATGCAGCGGGCCGCATTGAAGGCCCCAACTGTGACGTGGAATCATTGCACAAAGAGCTGGAGAGCATGGCTCTGGTGATGTAACTCAAATTTTTCATACAAACAAAAAAACCGGGCGAACCTGCCCGGTTTTTTCTTGCAGCAAATAGCAACTAGCAATTGGCAATTAGCCTTTCCTCGTAGAAATACACATTCTTCTCTCCGCCAATCATTTTTGCCGTTTGTCGTTCGGTGTCGGATCCAAAATATTTCAGTCTAAGAAGAACAGGCTAATTGCCAATTGCTATTTGCTATTTGCTTACTCGTAGTGCAACGCTTCCACCGGATCCAGCTGTGCGGCCCGGGTCGCCGGAACTGTTCCGAAAATCACACCGACTAGTGTAGCCACGGTGATGGCGATGATGGCCGAGAGGCCAGAGATGGGAATGCGGTACTCGGTAAGAAAACGCACAGAGAATGGCAGCGCCAGGCCCAACACAGTGCCGACGATCCCGCCGACGAGCGAAATAAGCACCGCCTCGGTGAGAAATTGCAGCCGGATCTCGCGCCGGGTGGCGCCAATGGCTTTGCGAATGCCAATCTCGCGAATGCGCGTGCGGACATTGGCCAGCATGATATTCATAATTCCCACGCCGCTTACGATCAACACCAGGAGCGAAATCGCCAGCAGCATGATCGTGAGCCCGTTGGCCGCCTTCGATGCCACCTGGATCAGCTGCGTTAGATTGTCCACGCGATAGACCGATTCCGGACGGTGCCGCGTCTGCAGCACATGCCGGATCATCTCCGTTGCGCGCGGGACGTCGCCGGCGTCGGCTACGGAGAAGAAAAGCTGCTTCACGGTCGAGGTGAAATACCGGGCGACCGTATCCGGGATGAGCACGGTATCGCCGGCAATCTCTGACTGGCCAAAAGTATCCACGCGCTCGCGGAATGTTCCGATGATCTTAAAGGGCAGGCCAAAAATCTTGATGTCCTGGTCTTTGGCTGCGCTTGCGCTGCCAAATTTCCTCACAGCAAACTGCTGCGTGACCACCGCGACCTTGGCGCGGGCCATGGAATCATCGTCATCGAAGAAGCGCCCGGCAAGAATTTCCAGGTTGCGCACCGCGGAATACTGCGGCGACACACCCAGCACCAGGATGTCGCGTTCCTTACCGCCGCCAACGCCAATGCGGTCATGCAACTCCATCATCGGCGATGCCGCCTGGATCCCCGGTACCTGCTCCTGCACCGCTCGCATGTCCGCCAGCGTCAGGTAATCGGCAATCCCTCCCGTATTGACTGAAGCCGCGCTTCCCGCCTCGTAATACGCGTAAATCATATTAGAGCCGATGGCCTGGATCTGATTCAGCACATATTGCTTTCCGGTAAGGCCGATCGTTACAACCACGATCAGTGACGCCGTGCCGATCACCATACCCAGCGCGGTGAGGGCAAACCGCACCTTGCTCGTGCGAAACGAGTCAATGGCGATGCTCACGATCTCGCTGAAAAGCATCGTCTTGGTTGCGGTTTCAGTCAGCGAACGGCGTGTCATATAAACATTTTATCTCGAGTTTAACGGAGGATCACCTTCTCTAAAATCCCGAGCATAGCGAGGGATCACTATCGTTACGATGCCCTCCTCCTCGCAAATGAGACAAAAAAACAAAGGCGACAACCATGTCAGTTGTCGCCTTGCCTAAGAACTAACTACTAAAAGCTGCCTTACTCCGCCTTCGCTTCCTGCTGCGGATTGCTGATAGCGACCGTCTCACCCACGTCCCCGACTTTGAAGCGGGCAAAGCGCCGTACGGAGATGTTTTCACCCAGCTTGCCGATCTTGCCGGCGATCAACTGGTGGATGGTGATGCCCGGCTCTTTCACGAAGGGCTGGTCCAGCAGGCAGACTTCTTCGTAGAACTTTGACATCTTGCCTTCCACGATCTTCTCCACCACAGCCGGAGGCTTGCCGGTCGAGGCTGCCTGCGCGCGGTAGATTTCTTTTTCCTTCTCGTAGGCTTCAGGCGTGACATCTTCCTTGCGGACAAACTTGGGGTCAGCCGCGGCGATGTGCATCGCGATGTCCTTGATCAGGTCTTTGAAATCGTCGGTGCGGGCTACGAAGTCGCTTTCGCAGTTGATCTCCACCAGCACGCCGATCTTGCCGCCGGCATGAATGTAGCTGGCCACCGATCCTTCACTGGTCACACGCGCCGCCTTTTTTGCCGCCGTGGCAATGCCCTTTTTGCGCAGCCATACCAATGCGGCTTCAACATCACCTTTGGATTCGCTGAGGGCGTTCTTGCAATCCATCATGGGAGCGCCGCTGCGCTCGCGAAGCTCTTTCACCTGCGCTGCCGAGATATTCATTGTGCCTGTACTCATTTCCTGTTTCCTTCTATAAATGCTTTGGTCCCGATAACATTTTGACCCGCGTGGCTCATCGCCTGACGCGGGCCAATCCTCAATCAAGATTTTCCGCTTACTGCGCTACGTTTTTGTGCACAGCTGGGGCTTAATTTCCTGCCATTGCCAATTTTGGCAGTTCTGGCGATGGGCTCTAGTGTGTCTTCGCCACTTCCGTGTCGGGCACATCAGTCGTGCCTTCCGACTCCGGCGACTTCCTTACCCGTCCGCCCAGGACCTCTTCCATGTTCAGCTCGTCTTCCTCAGCCTGATCGGCGGAGGTGCGAGCAGCCTGGACAGGTTCGGCGGCAGGCTGTGTATCGCCCACGGCCACAGCACCGGCGATCTCTGCGCCCTGCTTGTCCGTGGCGGCTTGTACGCCTTCCGCTATGGAGTCCGCAATCTTCGAAGCAAACAACCGGATCGCGCGCAGCGCGTCGTCATTGCCCGGGATCACCCAGTCGACTTCCGTGGGATCGCAGTTGGTATCAACCACGGCGACCACAGGAATACCCAGCTTGCGGGCTTCCTTCACCGCAATGGCTTCCTTATTGGAGTCGATCACGAAGACGATATCGGGCAAACGGTTCATGCTCTTGATACCCGCCAGATTGGCCTGCAGATGCTTGCGCTCCCGCTCCAGCTTGATGACTTCTTTCTTGGGCAGCAGCTCGTAACGGCCGTCGGTGGCCATGTCATCAAGGTCTTTGAGCCGCTTCACAGATTTTTGTACGGTCACCCAGTTGGTGAGCAATCCGCCCAGCCAGCGGTTGTTCACATAGAACATGCCGCAGCGTCCGGCTTCTTCAGCGATTGCATCCTGGGCCTGCCGTTTGGTGCCGACAAAGAGGACTGTTCTGCCCTCCGCGGCCGCGTCCTGCACGAACTTGCTCGCGTCTTTGAACATCTTGAGCGTCTTCTGCAGGTCGATGATGTAAATACCGTTCCGTTCCCCGAAGATGTATTCCTTCATCCTGGGGTTCCAGCGCTTGGTCTGGTGGCCAAAGTGGACACCCGCTTCAAGCAGCTCCTTCATGGTGATGTTAGCCAAAATACCTCCTTATTGGATTGCATCCTCCGCGTCTTTCTTGCACGCTCGGGATTGATTCCCTGCTCCGCTCCCGTGGGTGCGGGAGGGAAGATTTTTTGGTCCCGGTTGATCAACCGCTCAATTCCGCCCTCGGGACCCCATGGCGGACGAGCAAAATTGAAATCTCGTCTTCAGCAAAAACAACAGGACGGCCAATGCCGTCCCGCAAGAAAACTTAGCGCTTGCTAAATTGAAATCTCTTGCGAGCGCCTTTCTGTCCATACTTCTTGCGCTCTTTGCCGCGAGCATCGCGGGAAAGGAAGCCTTCCACCTTGAGCTTCTTGCGCAATTCAACGTTGAACTCCAGCAGCGCGCGGGAAATGCCCAGCCGCAATGCGCCGGCCTGGCCGTTGATGCCGCCGCCGGAAACATTGGCGGTGATATCGAACGTGGAAGTGGTCTCGGTCAGGACCAGAGGCTGCTTCACCTCCACACGTTGCGCATCGGTCGGGAAATACTTGTCAAATTCGCGATCGTTGACCGCGAACTTGCCGCTGCCCGGACGCAGGAACACCCGGGCCACGCTCGACTTGCGGCGCCCGGTGCCGTAATACTGAACTTGTTCAGCCATCTGTCCTCAACTCTACTAAATATTTTAAGCCTGCCTGCGGCCGGCCAGCTCAAGCGCCTGCGGTTTCTGCGCCTGATGCTCATGCTTGTCGCCGACGTAAACCTTCAGCTTCTTACCCATGGCCCGCCCCAGCTTGTTCTTGGGCAGCATGCCCAGAATCGCCTCCTGGACCACGCGGTCCGGACGCCGGTCAAACAGCTTGCGGAACTGTTCTTCGCGCAGACCGCCGGGAAAGCCGGTGTAATGCCGGTAAATTTTCTGCTCGGTTTTCATGCCAGTCACGCGAATCTTCTCCGCGTTGATCACGATGACGTGATCACCCACGTCGATGAACGGCGTGTACTTGGGGCTCTCTTTACCCGCGAGAATACTCGCTACACGGGTAGCCAGCCGCCCCAGCGTCTGCCCCTCGGCATCCACCACAAACCACTTGCGCGCAATTTCCTGCCCGCCTGGAAAACGGGTTACCATTTCCAAACTCCTGAGAATAAAAGCACTAAGAAAGACCGCTCGATGACGCCACTTACAACCTTCCCTGAATGGAAGACACAAGGCGGGCCAACTGCAGAGCAGTGAGTTCTAAGGATACTCAACTTACCGCAATTGTGTCAACGCCGCAGCCGGTCAATGCCCGTTGCCGCCACCAGCAGGTAAACAGCACTCAATCGCCAAACTACCAATGGCCGGGCAGCCGCTGCTCGGCCCCAAAGTCCTACGATTCGTAGCTTTGTGCTTGGGCCTTGCTCCAATCCCAAGGTAGACTCTTGTGCGAAAAACCATGAAACTCCGCACGTTCTCACTATTGCTCATTCTTATTTCGACCGTCTGGGCTCCATTGCTGGCTTTGCCTGGCGATGAACTGGAAAGCGCGATCAACAATCAGTTCAAAGACAAGACACTGATTCTGCTCCACCCTCTGGGCGCGGAATCACTCCACTTTGCTGCGGACGGCAGCCCAATCAAAAGCAGTTCCCCCGGCCCCTGGACCATTTATGGGGCCATCCGCGTGGAAAAGGTGCAGCTAAAACCAGACCGACTGCGCCTACAGGGCCAGCGAGTATTCTTCGGTTTCACTTCCATGCGGCCTCTACCGTACCTATTCACTCTGCTGAAGGATCGGAGAAATCCGCCCTGCAAGCCTGGCGTCGAAGTTGAAATCATGCTCGATCAGCCGCTCAACTCCGCTGAACAGGTCCAGGCAGCTTTGAGCAAAGTTTTCGCCCTCAACAAACAGGACTTGCTGAATTCCGTACCCGAGTTCTGGCGTTCGTATATTGCCGACCATCTCGATTTCGATCCCGCAAAAGGTGCACTGCTCTACACCGATGGGAACTCAAGCCAGGCAAGCAATCCACAGGCTGCAAGCGCCAAAACCGTATCCGCTGGCGCCGGGAACCCTGACAGCGTTTTCAAAGTCGGAGATGCGGTGAAGGCTCCGAAACCCAGGTCGACCCCGGAGCCAACTTTTTCCGACGCCGCGCGCTATGAAAAATATCAAGGTGTTGTTGTGCTCTCTATCGTGGTGGATAAAGACGGCACTGTTACCGATGTGAACATCGTCAGGCCCTTGGGGCTTGGTTTGGATGACCAAGCCGCCGACGGAGTCAAGACTTGGCGCTTTAGCCCGGCCACACGCAATGGCCAGCCGGTTCGAGTTTTAATAAACATTGAAGTGAGCTTCAACTTGTATTGAAGCGAAGGTGACCTCATCCGTCTAGCGGCAGAGATTGCGCCGCAACTGCCGCTTCAATCCACTCTTCCACCGCTCGCTGGATCTCCGGATCTGAGCCAAATCCGGCGAACCATTCCACCTGCGGCTCGCGGCGAAACCAGGTCATCTGCCGCTTGGCGTAATTGCGATGCCCCTGCTGCGCCGCCGCGATTGCCTCTTCCAGCGTCAACTCACCGCGCAGATGCTGCGCCGCCTGTTTGTAGCCCAGCGAGGTAAGCGGGCGCGCAGCCGGATAACGCTCCAGCAAAGATCTCGTTTCATCGACCAACCCAGCGGAAAACATCGCCTTCGCGCGGGCGTTAATGCGAGCATAGAGCGCTTCGCGGTCGGGGTTCAGGCCGATGCGCAGAATGCGAAAGCCGCGCAGCGGCTCGCGGCCTTCACCCCACATCTCAGTCATAGGTGCGTGCGCCGTGATGCCAACCTCAAGGGCGCGAATCACCTTGGCGACGTCATTGGCGTGGATCGACTGCGCTGCTTTGAAATCAACACGACGGAGAAGTTTATGTAGATACTGCGGGCCACGCTCTTCCGCGCGCGCCCGCAACCGCGCCCGTAACTCTTCCGATCGCGGCGGCCCGGCAAAAAGTCCTTCCAGCAATGCGCGCAGGTAGAGCCCGGTGCCGCCCACCACAATGGGCAGCCGTCCGCGCGCACTGATCTCTCGAATGGCTTGTCTGGCCAGGCGTGAATAGTCGCCGGCGGTTACAAGGTCATTCGGACCGGCCATGTCAATCAAGTGGTGGGGTACGCGCGCCCGTTCTTCCCGCGACGGCTTGGCTGTCCCGATTTCAAATTCGCGATAGACAGCAACCGAGTCGCAGCTGACGATCTCTCCCCGAAATCGCTCAGCCAGCCGCAGCGAGAGTCCGGTCTTACCGCTCGCCGTGGGCCCGAGGATTACCACCAGCAAAGGCTCGTTCATCCGCCGCTCCACAGGCGTCGTAGAAACACCAGAAGCAATATAAGCAGGGCCAGCAAGGCCAGACCGAGGGCCTGCTGACGTTGCGCGTCCATGGCTCACATTGTAACCAGTGGCCTGCTACTTCTTAGGTAGCCGAACACAGTTTTGACTCAACTGAGGATGCTAAACTCTTGCCCGGGTGCCTGACTGTGGCCGTGGCCAGATATAAATTCGACGATTTTGAAGCCGACCTTCGCGCCGCCGAACTGCTTCGCAACGGATCGCGTGTGAAATTGCAGATGCAGCCATTCCAGGTGCTGGTGGCTCTGCTGGAGCGTCCCAAGGAAGTAGTCACGCGGGAAGAGTTGCGACAACGCCTGTGGCCGCAGGACACCTTCGTTGACTTCGACCACGGCCTGAACACCGCCATGGTCAAGCTGCGTGATGTGCTGGGCGACTCAGCCAGCTCGCCGAAATATATTGAGACCATCGCCAAACGTGGCTATAGGTTTTTAGTCAGTCCGCAAGTAATACCAGAACCAACGCCCGAAGTCGTACGCCCAGCTCAGCCACAACCATTCAAGTCGGAGCCACAACCCCAGCCACTCGCTGATCCGGCGGCAGCTGCACCGTCCAGCGCTCAAACTGCTTCGGACACGCTCCCCCGCACCAATCGCGGCACAGCCCGGCTCTTGTTCATCCTCACGCAGATCATGTACCTGATCTTTTATCTCTCGGCGCTGTTCCGCTGGGAGAACACCTATCGTGCTTCCTATATTGCCTGGGGACGCGCCGGCGCGACCGCCTTCACTATCTACATGGCTACAGCGCTTGTAGGGTTGGCTGTGCGGCTCTATCTGATCTCCGCCACTGCCATGGACTATCACCTGCTCGGCGCGAAGTTCCGCATCCTTACGCCTGCACTCTTTGTGCTGGACATGATCTGGGCCATGTCGCCCCTGTTGATCCAGGACCGGATCGGTTTTGGCTTTGCCCTCGCGGCCTGCGCCGCGCTCATCTATATGCCATTCGCGCAACGGACGTTGATCAAGATGATCCAGCAGGGACGTTAGCGCTGTAGACTACTTCAGGTCGGCTTTGTCAGGGTTGTAGAAGAAGATCGCGCGCAGCTCAAGAAACTCGCCGGCGAATTGTGTCGGTAGTTGCGGCAGCGGAATTGCGTCAGTGATCGCACCCCATGCCGCGCGGTCCAGCGCCACGTCGCCGGAGCTTGCCACCAGCTTCATGCCAGTGACCTTGCCGTCCTTTTCAATACGAAACTGAATGACCACCACACCCTTTTTCATCACCGGCGGCCGGGCCGACTCGGGAATCAATGGGTCCCAGTGGTCCTGCACAGTGTAGTGCAAGCGTTTCATGTACGGACCAAAATCTACTCCCAGCGTGTCGCTCAGGATCTCCATCCCTTCAGTTCGCTTGGTATCAGGATGGAGCATCTTGCCGTAGTCGCCGCTGGGGCCGTAATCGATGCCGGAGGCATGACCGTTGGCGACGGCGCGAATCGCATCGCTGGTAGAGGTCCCGGGCGAGCTGATGGCGAACGGCGATTTCTTCGGTTTCGGCGCTTCCAGCTGGGCTTGCTGGGTCGGTTGCGCCGGAGCCGGAGTGGCCGCAGGCGCGGGCGGCTCTGGCGGCGCCTGCATCTGCTGTGCTGCCTGCTGTTGCGGCGCCGGGGCAGACGGCTTGGGCGTACCGGGCTTGCGCGTCGCATTCAGCAAGTCGCGCAATGTTGCCTTATCAGGTGAAATGTCCTTGCTGCTGGCCAGGCGGTCCTTGTCGGAAATTCTGTTCGTGTTAGGCGGTGTTTTTGGTTTGGAAACATCGTCCGGCAAAATGAGTGGAATGTTTTCCGTCTTTTGCAGCGGAACAATGTAGGCTCTCTGGCCCGTCCACTTGGGAAGGAACAGAAGCAGCAAGATGATCACGCCATGAAAGACCAGCGACATCCACGCAGCTTCGCGCCGGCGGTACGTGGAGATGACATCCTCGGCCAGATCAGCATCCAGCAGGTGCAGATGCAGCTCTGGCGTTTCTGGATTTGCCGGTTTACCTTTTTGTTCCGCCGCGCCGCGTTGTGCTTCCATTACGGGTATAAAACACCACCAGCCTCGCAAGAGGCGCTGTTGTTCCGTTAGTTACTATTCTCTCATTAGAATGACTATTCTGAGATGTTCTTGCGGGTACTAGGAAGGAAAAAAACAGCGGCTCTAGTGCAAACTGCTGAATTACCAAGGGAGCAGCTCTCCCGGCTTAATACATGTTTACAAAGAATTTACAGCGAGTGCAATTTGGCCCTGCGCGTGTGCTCTTCAACCGCGGAGAGTATGTTCAACGCAACGCTGAGCGCGCGCCTTCCATCCTCCAGCGTGACCACCGGCTGGCTCCGCTTGCGCACCGCCTCCACAAATGATTTCAACTCTGCGTGCAAAGGCTCTTCCGCTTCCACACGCGGACGATTCAGAGTCACGCCGGGAATCGGCAGGTTGGATGGTGCTTCGGCAAACGCCATCAGGCTATGCAATGAAAGCTTTTCGTCCTGGGTTACTCGGATCTGGAAAACATCCTGCCGGCCGTAGTCGATGGACACATATTCTTTCGGCTGGAAGAAGCGCAGCTTACGTACACGCTCCGTGCTGATGCGGCTGGCTGTGAGATTGGCTACGCAACCCGATTCAAATTCCATGCGCACGTTGGCGATGTCCACTTTGTTGGTGACGACCGGCAGTCCTACCGCGTGCAACCCCTGCAGCGGTGAGTTGACGAACGACAATACAACGTCAATGTCGTGGATCATCAGATCTAGCACCACGTCCACATCAAGGCTGCGTGGGCTGAAAACGCTCAGCCGGTGCACTTCAAAAAACATCGGCCGCGTGATCAGCGGAAGCGTGGCCTTCACCGCCGGGTTGAATCTTTCCAGATGACCAACCTGCACGAGGCGCTGGTTTGCTTCAGCCAGGCTGATCAACTCATCGGCTTCTTCCAGGTTTGATGCCAAAGGCTTTTCGATGAGGACGTCAATACCCGCAGCCATCAGTGCTGCAGATATCGCCCGGTGATGCACCGTTGGCACCGCGACCGAGGCAGCATCCACGCGGCCAAACAGCTCTTCCACGGTGGAGAATGCAGAGCAGCCAAACTGCGTGGCCACAGCCTGGGCCTGCGCCGTGTCCTGGTCAACCACGGCAGCAAGTTCCACGCCGCAGCCTTGTTTTTTCAATTCCTGGTAAACGCGGGCGTGGTTCCGTCCGAACGAGCCCACACCAACGACTGCTACGCGAATTGGACTTTCGTCAGCCAAAGAATTGAATTTCCCGCGAGGCGAAGCAAAGCAGCAGGGTATCATTCCCGCCAGAGGGAGGCCAGTATGGGACGCGCCTTTGGCTTTATTACCTTGATCATCGTGGTTGCGGCCGGCGGCTGGATTTACATGCGCCAGACCCAGAGCGTGATGACGGCCGGAACCAGCAGCCCAACGGCGACCGTCGACCTGATGGGCGTGCGCAGTGATCTGCTGGCCATCGCCCAGGCAGAGCGCAGCCATGCAGCGCTGCAGGGCAGTTATGTATCGATTGACGCGTTGCGTTCCGGCGGCGATCTCACCATGGCGCGCAACAATCGTGGCCCATACAACTATTCGGCTGAGGTCAGCGATTCAGGCTTCCGCATCGTGGCCACCTGGACCGGCTCAGAGAGCGCAGGCATGCCCAAGACCATCAGCATTGACCAGACCATGCAGATCAGCCAGGAGTAAGCTAAGCAGCTTTCCGGCGGCTGATAAGTTCCGTCACCTGCTGTAAATCATCCACAAATCGCTGCATCTCTTCATGACGCGAATCGTCATCCTGCGCTCGCAAGATCGATGACGGATGAACTGTCGCCAGCACATACGGCGCTAAGCTTGAGTCCACCAGTTCGCCGCGATGCTGGGTTACCCGAAAATCGCTGCCCAGCACGCCCTGCGCCGCCGTTGCGCCCAGAAGAACAACGATCTGTGGCTTCACCGTGCGGATCTCAGCTTCAAGCCAGGGACGACAGGCGCTGATCTCGGTGACATTCGGTTTTTTGTGCAAGCGCCGCTTGCCCCGCGGCTCCCATTTGAAATGTTTGACGATGTTGGTCACGTAAACGTCATTGCGGTCGATGCCCGCGGCGGCCAGGGCCTTATCGAGCACACTCCCCGCCGGGCCGACAAACGGTTTCCCCTGCAGGTCTTCTTTATCTCCGGGCTGCTCGCCCACCAGCATCACGCGGGCATGTGGATTGCCCTCGCCAAATACAGTTTGTGTGCCGCTTTTCCAGAGATCGCAGGCCTGGCAGCCTGCGGCACTCATCCGCAGTTCGTCAAGTGTGGCCTTTGCCGGAACCAACTCTGCTGCAGTATGAAGTGGTTTAGACATGTAAGTTACGATGCCTCACTCCTGCCGCAGGCGGCCTCCGTGCTGCCGGCGCCATTCATATAGACTGCTTTTTCGAAAACCCAGGTTCGAAAACTCCAGGTTCGAAAACGAAAGAAGGGCGGCAGCCATGAAATTCCACACCGAATATCTCACCTTCAACACCAGGCACCATCGCGAGTACGTGCACATCACGCCCCAGGTGGAAAAGATTGTCCATTCCAGCGGCGTGAGCAACGGGCTGGCGCTGGTTTCAGCCATGCACATCACTGCCGGTGTCTACGTCAATGACCATGAGGGCGGCCTGATTCAGGATATCGACCGGTGGCTGGAGCAGCTGGCTCCGTTCAAGGAAGACTACCTTCACCATCAAACCGGCGAAGACAATGGCGACTCGCACCTGAAGGCAATCCTGGTCCACCACCAGGTGATTCTGCCGGTGACCAACGGTAAGCTGCTCCTGGGAACGTGGCAGCGCGTCTTCTACGCTGAGTTTGATGGCCAGCGCTCAAAACGCGTGGTGGTTGCAGTGATGGGAGAGTAGCCGACGAGCATTCACTCCCACTCTGAAAATCAGCTAAGCAATTTCCTGCCGGGCACTCGTGCTCTGCGGCTCTGCAGGAATCTTCAGCGCGATCCTCGAACTCTCTTCGCTCACTGCCAGTTCGCCACCTATGTTCCGCACCAGTTCCTGTACATGCGCGAGCTCTTTGCCGAGAATGTTCTTGGCTGTAGGCGCGGCCGGCTGGGCGCTGAGGTTTGATTTCCAGGCAAATTCCAGCGTGCACTGTCCGTCATGGACCTGGGCTGTTACCGTCAGCAGAAGCGGGGTGGTGTTGCGCCCAACCAGCTTGCTCAAAAAGAGCACGATCAGCTGTCGCAGCACAGGATTACTGGTGACCTGGATTGAAGTGTCTCCCTGGCGGTCTACAGTCAGCAGACCGGAGTGAATCAGCACCAGGAAATCATTGAAGATGTCATTGAGCATGGTATCGAGCGATGTCCACGGCACGGCCGGCGCCGGCGCTTCCCGCACCAGAGCAGATATCCCTTTTACCAGTGAGATCGCGCGATCAGCCTGCAGTTCGATGTTCTTCAGGTCTTCCGGCTGAAGAGAACTTTTGCCATCGTGCATGTCCATCATTTCCAGAAAGCAGCGGACGCTGGTGAGCGGTTGTGCCAGATCGTGGGCCAGCGAATGAACCAGCGCGCGCAGAGGCGCCTGCTGTGCGGCGACATGCTCCGCCGAAACGGTAAATGCCATGGTATTGCCATGCGAGCTTTCTGAACTCACCGCAGGAGAATGAGCCTGCGCAGGCCCTCCGCCGTGCAATGGCGCTGGCCGTCCAATTCGGTATCCCACGCCGCGGACGGTATGAATCAGCTTGTCATCGCCCGGAGAATCAATTTTCTTGCGCAGGTAGTTCACATAGACATCCACCAGGTTGCTGTCGGTCTCCAGATCCAGCCCCCAGGATTCTCGCAGCAACTCCTGCCGGTTCACCGTCTCTCCTGCGTGGCGCATGAGCAGGAAGAGCAGATCAAATTCCTTGGGACTGAGCTTGATCTCCCGCTTGCCGCGGTGGACCTTGCGCGAAGCCGGGTCTAGCTGCAGGTTTTCCACCCGCAGCAGGCTGAGTGAGGGATCAATCTTGCGCCTCAGCAGTGCATTGGCCCGCGCGGCCAGCTCCTGGAAAGAGAATGGCTTGGTGATGTAGTCATCGGCGCCCAGGTTCAGCGATTGAATACGATCATCAACGCGGTTGCGCGCGCTCAGGACCATCACCGGTGTCCCCAGGCCTTCCGCACGCAGCTTTTCCAGAAGCTTGAGCCCATCCGTTTGCCCAAAATTCAGGTCCAGGATGATGAGCTTGTAGTTCTGCCGGCGCAGCTCTGCCATCACCGCATCCTCATCGAGCGCAGTGTGGACGGAATAACCCTCCGATGCAAGGGACCGGGAAAGAAATGTCGCTAAATCTGCATCGTCGTCCGCTAGCAATATAGACATGACAACCTACCTTCCTGAGCGCAGGCTGCAAGGGGACAACCTAGAGATCAGCAGAAAGTCAGAAGCTTCTTGGGCAACCCCGGAAGAGGTCGATCGGTTGACGTCAAAATATTAGAACAAAATTCATCATTCGGGCACAAATTAAAGGAAATTTATGTGTTCCAGCTTGAGTCTCCGCCGATAACCCCTTTGTCACGTGTAAGCCAGAGAACCATTTTTCCTGTCCCTGGAAAACTTGATACGATAGAGAGTTTTGATTCCCAGAAAGGCAGCCACCGTCTTCAATGCCGGCAAAAATCTTCAAGAACTATATCGGCGGCGAGTGGGTTGAATCCCGCAGCGGCCAGACTTACGAAAACCTCAATCCTGCCGATACGCGCGATGTGATCGGCGTCTTCCAGCGTTCTGACAAACGCGATGTTGACGACGCCGTCTCCGCCGCCAAACAGGCCTTTGAACGCTGGCGGCTGGTGCCTGCGCCCAAGCGCGCCGAGATTATCTATCGCGCCGGCGAGATCCTGCTGGAACGCAAAGACGAATACGCGCGCCTGATGACCCGCGAAATGGGTAAGGTGCTGAAGGAGACTCGCGGCGACGTGCAGGAGGCCGTGGACACCGCCTATTACATGGCTGGAGAAGGCCGCCGCCTGTTTGGCGCTACCGTTCCCTCTGAGCTGCCCAGCAAGTTTGCTATGGCCGTGCGCATGCCCATTGGCGTCTGCGGGATGATCGCCCCGTGGAACTTCCCCATGGCCATCCCGTCATGGAAGCTTCTGCCCGCGCTGGTTTGCGGCAACACCTGCGTGATCAAGCCCGCGGAAGACACACCGCTTTCCACCATGAACCTGCTCAAAGCCCTTACCGACGCCGGCCTGCCTAAGGGCGTAGTGAATGTGGTGACGGGTTTTGGTCCTGAGGCTGGTGCGCCGATCGCCGAGCATCCCAAGGTCCAGGCTATTTCCTTTACCGGCTCCAGCGAAGTTGGCCGTCTGGTGGGTGAAACCGCAGCCCGCAGCTTCAAGCCCTGCTCTTTGGAAATGGGCGGCAAGAACGCCATCATCATCCTGGACGACGCCAATCTTGATCTGGCCCTGGAAGGCGTTCTCTGGGGCGCCTTTGGCACCACCGGACAGCGTTGCACTGCAGCCAGCCGCGTGATCGTACAGAAAGGCGTCTACCGGCAGTTTGCTGACCGGCTGGTGTATCGCGCCCAGAAGCTGAAGGTTGGCAATGGCCTGGATGAATCCGTCGACGTGGGCCCGCAGATCAACGAACAGCAAGTGGCAACCACGGAAAAGTATGTGCAGATCGGCAAGAATGAAGGCGCCAGGCTTGAATCTGGTGGTAAGGCCCTGAATACGCCCGATCACGCCTACGGCTGGTTCTTTGAGCCGACCATCTTCACCGATGTGAACGAAAAAATGCGCATCGCCCAGGAAGAGATCTTTGGACCGGTCCTCGGCCTCATTCCTGTCGACACGTTTGAGCAGGCGATCGAAATTGCCAACAACGTGCCTTACGGACTCTCTTCATCGCTTTACACGCGCGACGTCAACCGGGCCTTCCAGGCCATGCGTGATATCTACGCCGGCATCACCTATGTAAATGCGCCGACGATTGGCGCTGAAGTGCATCTGCCCTTCGGCGGCACCAAGTCGACGGGCAACGGCCATCGCGAAGGCGGCCTGGGTGCGATTGATTTCTACACCCAGTGGAAATCGATCTACATTGACTATTCGGACAAGCTGCAACGGGCGCAGATCGATACGGAGTAAGCAATCAGCAACTGGCAAATAGCAATTAGCCAAAGCGGCCATCGCACGGGACCATCGCGCTTTCACAAAGAATTAGGGCTCCGAAACCTAATCTCTCGTTGCGTCCTTCGTGTCCGTTGCGGTTAAAAAAAGTCCGGCTAATTGCCAACTGCTAATTGCTAATTACTAACTTATAATGTCCCTCAGGACTCCGCGGATAAATAGACCAACGCGCGAGCAGTACCTGTGTCCGCACAGAAAACGGATAAGAGCAAACGTTCGCTTCCTCTGACGCAACGGCGTGCCCTGCTGATACCGCTGGCCCTGGGCATCGTGTTGCTGTTCGGCGTTGTCTTCTCCCAACAGGCCTTCAATCTCAAACAACTCCGGCCTGATTCCGCCGAGCAAACGCTGGGCCTGGTTGCGCTCTCCGCCCTGGTTTTCATCCTGCTGGTGGTCCTCACCTTTGTTCTGTTTCGCAACCTGCTCAAGCTCTACGCCGAGCGCCGCCTGGGTGTGCTGGGCTCGCGCTTCCGTACACGCATGGTGATTGGCGCGCTTGTCCTGTCATTTGCGCCGGCGCTGGTGATGTTCATGTTTTCTTACGGGCTTATGAACCGCTCCATCGATAAATGGTTCTCCAGCCCGGTGACCGCGCTGCAGCAGGATTCGGGCAAGGTCGCCGCCCTGCTGGCAACGTATGCCGGTGACAATGCGCTGCAGGAAGCCGTGGAGATGTCAGAATCTCCCGATGTTCAGCATGCTTTTGATACGGCGAACTATACCGGCGTGCTGCATGAGTTTCGCCGTCATCAGCCCACGCTGCAAGGCGGGTTTGCTGTGGCTTTGCGCGATGGCGATGCCGTCGCCAGCTGGAATGCGCCGCGCCCCTGGGCGGCTCTGCGAGGGTCGCTGCCCGATCTGCAGGCGGTCCAAAAGTCGCCACAACGGTGGACCTTTCTGAACACCGAGTACCTGCTGGCTTCGGCGGCGGTGGGCAAGACAGGAAAAATCCTGGTCGCCCTGCCGCTGCCGACGAACTTCTCTTCCACGCTGGAGCAGATCAGCCAGAATCAGCGTGACTATCAAACCCTGAGCCGCGAAGCCAAACGTATTCGCGGACTCTACATGCTGTTGCTCAGCATGTTGACGGCTTTGGTGCTCTTTGTGGCCACGTGGTTCTCCCTCTTTGTCGCCAAGCTGGTCACACGCCCGGTGGAAGCGCTGGCTGAAGCCACGCGCGAAATTTCTGTCGGGCACCTGGGCCACCGCGTAGAGGTCTCCGCGGCCGACGAGCTGGGTGAATTGGTCTCGTCATTCAACAACATGGCGGCCGAGTTGGAATCGAGCCGCACCAAGATCGACGAATCCGCTCGCGCCCTTACACACACCAACACGGAATTGGAGCAGCAACGGCGAAATATTGAGACCATCCTGGAAAACATCCCCACAGGCGTACTGTCACTGGGGCCAGACCGTCGCGTCACCCACAGCAACGTTGCTTTCGGCCGCATGTTCTGGCCGAACGGCGGCCCGCCCATGGCTGGCTCTACCCTGCATGAGATCTTCAGCGCTGAAACCGCTGCCGATCTGGAGCACCTGCTACGGCGCGCGGACCGCATGTCTGTCACTGCCGCACAGTTTGAGATCCCGGTGGAGAAAGACAAACTGAACGTCAGCGTGACCGTTTCTTCGGTGCAGCATGGCAAACAGAGGCTGGGCTATGTGATCGTCTTTGAAGATTACAGCGAACTGCTCAAGGCGCAGCGTGAAGCCGCATGGCGTGAGGTGGCGCGTCGCGTGGCGCATGAGATCAAGAACCCGCTTACCCCGATTGCTCTCTCGGCCGACCGCATTCGCCGTCACCTGGAGCGCGGCGTTCCGCCCGACCAGAACTCGCTCGGCGTAATCAACGGCTGTGCGGAGACCATCTCTGAAGCGGTGCAGACGGTGCGCTCGCTGGTGGATGAATTCTCGTCTTTGGCGCGTTTTCCAGCGGCCCAGCCCCGCCCGGCAGACATCAATGAGATCGTGGAAGCCACGCTGGCCATGTTCAATGGCCGTCTCGATGGAATCCAGGTGGAGTTGCAACTGGATCCGCATCTGCCGCTGGCCATGGCCGATCCTGAAGCCATCAAGCGCGCCTTCGCCAACCTGATTGACAACGCCGCTGAGGCCATGCAGAACTCGCGTGTGCGGGAAATCCACATCAGCACCGCGCTGCTGGAGAGCCGTGATGGACTGGAAGTCATGATTGCCGACACAGGCCACGGCATCGATCGTGAAGTGAAGGAAAAACTTTTTCTACCGTATTTTTCCACCAAAAAGCGCGGTACCGGACTGGGGCTGGCCATCGTGCGGCGCATCATTGAAGATCATCATGGCGCGATTCGGGTCGAAGAAAACCGGCCGGCAGGGGCAAAATTCCTGGTAGAGCTGCCTCTGGCTCCTGAATTGACGGCGGCGGAGTCTCACCATGCATAGCATCCTGGTCGTCGACGATGAACGCGATATTCGCGAATCGCTGCGCGGCGTCCTTGAAGACGAGGGCTATACGGTCGCTTTGTCCGAAAGCGGCGAAGACTGCCTGGAGCAGCTGAAGAAGCGCGCCTGTGAAGTCGTCCTGCTCGATATTTGGCTCCCCGGTATCGACGGCCTGGATACGCTGGAGCGCATCCGCCAGCTTGAAGATCCACCCGAGGTGGTGATGATCTCCGGCCACGGGACCATCGAGACTGCGGTTCGGGCCACCAAACTCGGCGCCTTTGATTTCCTGGAAAAGCCGCTTTCCGTCGATCGGACGCTCATTGTCCTCAAGAACGCCCTGGAAGCGCACCGCCTGCGTTTGGAAAACGCGGAATTCAAAAAGCAGTTCCAGGCCAAGAGCGTGATTGTGGGTGAAAGCATTCCCATGAAGGCACTGCGCCAGCAGATTGCCGTGATGGCGCCCACCAACGGCCGCGTGCTCATCTACGGCGAATCCGGTACGGGTAAAGAGTTGGTGGCGCACGCTATCCACGCCAACAGCCTGCGCAAGGACAACCTGTTTGTTGAAGTTAATTGCGCCGCTATTCCGGAAGACTGGATTGAAAGCGAGCTCTTCGGCCATCGCAAGGGCGCGCTGCCTGGCGCTGCCGGTGATAAAGAAGGCAAATTCGAAAAAGCCAATGACGGCACGCTCTTTCTGGATGAAGTGGGCGACATGAGCCTGAAGACCCAGTCCAAGGTGCTGCGCACCCTCGACGAGCAACGCTTCACCCGCGTGGGCGACGACGAGTCCATCAAGGTCGACGTACGTGTGATCGCCGCCACCAACAAAGACCTGGAAGAAGAGATTTCCCGCGGGAATTTTCGCGAAGACCTTTTCTATCGCCTCAACGTGATTCCGTTTTATGTGCCGCCGCTGCGCGAGCGCAAAGAAGATATTCCTCTGCTGGCCAGATATTTTCTGAAAGAGTTTTCCGCTGCCTACAGCCGGCGCCAGCGCGACATCGCCGATGACGCCATTGAAACCCTGGCCCGCTATTCCTGGCCGGGCAACGTGCGCGAGCTGCGCAATGTGATCGAACGCCTCGTGATCATGAATCCGACGGTCCACAAGATTGAGCGCAAGCATCTGCCGCCGCTGGTGCATCGCGAAGGCAGCCGGGCGACCGCTGGTTTTTCCACGCTGCACCAGGCCCGCGCTGCTTACGAGCGCGATTACATCCTGAAGAAGCTCGACGAAAACCACGGCAATGTGACCCGCGCCGCGGAAGTCCTGGGCCTGGAACGCAGCCATCTCTATCGCAAGATGAAGACCCTCGGGATCGCCGTCAAGGAATAGCTTTGGGTTCCAAACGTCAGAAGTGAGCTCTTCGCGGCAAAAGCAAAATGCAGCGGATCGTGGCAAGCCGGCATCTCACTCTTTACAATCAAATCTCCTGGTTCGAGGTGTGAGTGCGTAAATTCTGGTTTTGCTGGATATTGCTTCTGGTCTCTTTGTGCACGGCGCAGACAAATAACGGCTCGCCGCGGCAATCCGCCATCACGATCAAAGTCTTTAAGTCCGGGTTGTTTTCCGGCTTTGCCCACGATCACGTGATACTCGCGCCCATTGCCCGGATAGAAATCGATACTCAGCGCCCCTCCGCCGAGATCACTGTGATCACCAAAGAAATGAAGGTGACAGATCCGGACGTTTCCGATAAGGATCGTGCTGAAATTCAGAGCACCATGCTTGGCCCCAAGGTGCTGGACCAGGAAAAATTTCCTGAGATTCATTTCAAGTCGACGCGCATTGAGCAGACGGCCCCGGAGCACTATCGGGTCACCGGCACACTGGAGCTGCATGGAGCCAGGCAGGAGATGGCGTTTGATGTCGTCGCAAACGCTGATCACTATCATGGATCGACCAGGCTCAAGCAGTCGGATTTTGGCATCAAGCCGATCTCGCTATTTGGCGGGTCAGTAAAAGTGAAAGACCAGCTGGAATTGGAGTTTGACGTCTATGCCTCGGCCCCCGCGAAGGCTGGCCGCTAACTGGGTTTGAAACGAAAAGCCGGTATGGTGTATCTAATCGGCATGACACGTCTCTTACTTGGGCTTGCGGTTCTTTTGACCGGGGCTTTCTTTCTATTCGCCTCTATGGGCAAAACCACTGACGGTACGCCCAAAAGAGCTGTGGTGGTGGAGTTGTTTACCTCGGAAGGCTGCTCCAGCTGTCCGCCGGCGGATGAGTTGCTGGGGCATCTGCGCCAGGACCTCGCTGCGAAGAACGTACAGGTGATCCCGCTCGGCTTCCACGTGGATTACTGGAATTCCCTGGGCTGGAAAGACCGATTCTCCTCGGCTGGCTACAGCCAGCGCCAGGAACTGTACGCGCATAGCCTGCGGGTGGATGGCCCTTACACGCCGCAGATGATCGTGGATGGCGAGGTGGAGTTTGTGGGCAGCAGCGCCCGTCAGGCCCAGCGGGCCATCGCTGAAGCGGCGAGCCAGCCCCCGGCTGCCGAGGTGAAGATTTCCGCCGCCGGCGCGGACCAATTCACCGTCAACGTAAAAGCCCCTGCTGCGGATACCGGCACCGTGTTGTTCGCGATCACGGAAGACAACTTAAGCACCGAGGTCGGTTCGGGCGAGAACAACGGCCATACACTGCATCACGCTGCCGTGGTGCGCGAATTCCGCCAGTTGGGCCAGCTGCATAATGGCGGTTTTTCAGCAGATGTCCCGATCAAATTGCAATCAGAGTGGAAGCGCGCAGACCTTCGCGCGATCGTGTTCGTGCAGGAAGGTACTTCGGGCAAGATCCAAGGAGCCGCTTCAGTTCCCCTGATGGCTCAGACGCGCTGAGGTGTGGTCAAGCTTCCCTAGTTCTTCCAGGAACAGAGGATTGTTGGGAAACTCCTGGTGCAGCGCTTCGAGCTTTTTGCGCGCTGAAGCAGGGTCATTCTTGCGCACGTCTTCAAACGCCACCAGGATTCGCGCAAACGGCGCCAGATAACGCGCGCGGTCGGCGGCCAGGGCCAGCTCACGCATGCCTTCTTGTTCGTCGCCTTTGTATCCACCCATGCGCAGCACCCAACGCACCGGCGCTGACTTGCGGCCAATGATGTATTTGCCCATTCCCGTCGCGACGTAAGCGTCATAGGAATCAGGCGCCTGAGCCAGCGTCTTTTCGGAGTAATCCGTCGCCGTCTTGATGTAAGAAAGCGCCTTCAGGTCCTTTTTGGTGAACATGCCGATGTCGTCACCATGCAGGCCGTTGGTGAGCGAAAGCGCCAGCAAGGCGCGCGTATCCTTTGGATCGTGGCTCAAACGGGCCTGTGCCAGCTTTTCCGCGCGGTCCAATGCGGCGTCAAAAATCTTTTTGTTGGCAGGGTCCCAGACATAGGACGAGCGGGCATTGAAGCCATCGTCAGTGGTGAACACCTCGCTGCGTAGAGCGTGCAGCCGATCCAGTTCGCGAAAAAATGCTACCCAGGCCTGCGCCACGGATGGCAGCGGATCGTCCTGCCCCAGGGTTACAGCTTCGTCGGCGGCTTTGAATGCTTCCTGAAACTTCAGGTCATACATGGCGTGGTAGGTTTGCGCGATCTTGTCCTCTACCGTAGGGGGCTTGGTTGGCGCGGGCTGCATTTTAGCAGGGGCATTTTGCGCCCGGGCGGACACCGCCAGAACAAACAGCAGGGCCAGGATCGACAAACAGGTATTCTTCAGGCGGCGATTTGCTGCGTCCAACGCTACTCTCCAGAATTCCTTCAGGGTACCGGCATGCTAACAGGACAAATTTGTTTTGCCGATGTACGAAAGGGTATGTCCCCGCAGTTGCACGAAAAGTGTGCCTTGCGGCGAACACGTTTGGCGGTAAGTTCCGGGAAACTCTGTTTAGTATACCTGAATGGCTGGGGTTTTTCGCCGGTAGGACAAGGAGAGTCAACGGGTTATTGTCCGTGTCCTGCGGGTGGATGGTCAAGCTTGGCGATCTCCTGCGAAAAAAGCGGATTGTCAGGGAATTGCGCATGCAACCACTCCAGTTTCTTTCGCGCCTCCGCTTTGTTCTTGTGGCGAAGGTCGTCAAAGGCCAGCAGGATGCGTGCAAACGGCAGCAGAAATCGTCCGTGGTCCGCCACCAGCGTCAACTCCTTTACTCCCTCTTCCTGATCGCCTTTAAATCCGCCTAGGCGAAGCATCCAGCGGACCGGCGCCGCCTTGCCGCCGATGATGTATTTACCTAAGCCCGTGGCCAGGTAGGCATCGTAATAGTCCGGCCAGCGCGCCAGCAGGCGTTCCGCATAACCGTTCGCGGTCTTGGTGAAAGAGAGAGCGCTGAACTTCTTTTTGGCAATCAGCGCGGCGTCGTCCGCGCGCAGTCCGTTGACCAGCGTTAACGCGAAGAGCGCACGAGGATCGTCTTTATCATGCTGTACGCGACCCAGGGCAAGCTTTTCCGCGCCGTTGAGGGCATCTTCAAATGCAGCATGGTTCTGCGCGTTCCAGGCCAGTGGGCCCCCATCACTAAAGCGATCATCGGTACCGAAGAGCTCGCTGCGCAGAATGTGCAGGCGGTCAAATTCGCGAAACAGCACCGCGCAAGCCTGCGCCATCCAGGGGACGGGATCATCTTTGTCCAGGCGCTTGGCTTCGTCGGTCTGGCGCAGAGCCTGGTCAAACTGCAGGTTGTACATGGAGCGATAGCTTTGGTCCAGGAGTGCGTCAACGCTTTGGTGCGCTGACGTCATGGCCTGCTGACTCTGCGCCACCGCGAGACCATGCAATGCCACAGCCACGAGTGTGACTGCCACAGCGCCAACTACTCTGCGATCGATTTGAAACCGCAAGCTGTTTCTCCGCGCGTATTGCCGCAGCATATTAACAGGTTTGATGCACTTCCATAACCCTTTGCCTGCGCTCAAGTTTTCCGGAAGGCAAAAGTTTTTTGCGGTTTCTACGGGTGCGCCGCCAGCTTGTCCTAGGCTTGCGATTTTGTCTCGCCGAAATGGGAATAACTTCTGACCTCACAAGTTAGATCCACTGAAAGAACGGCCCGTGCGGCTAGGGCCGCGGACGCGCATCCCGGACTAGCCGCTCTTTTCGCAAAAGACATTTGCCGCAGGCGGGGAATATTTTTACCGGCCCGCGGTTATCAGTAAGGATGAGCCGCGGCTCGAACTGGAAACGAGCCCGACCAGCAAGGAGGAATGCATGTCTGACAAGAAGAATGACGTAATTCTGCATGACCACAACCATGACGGCATTGATCGCCGCGGATTCCTGAAGTGCATGGCCTGGGCCGGCACCGGAGCGTTTTGCGTGATGCAAGGCGGCGTGCTCAAGTCGTATAGCCTCAGCCGGCTCGCTAATCTCAGTGAAAAGCAAACCAAGGGCGAGCTGAGCTTTGTCCAGATCAGTGACAGCCACATGGGCTTCAACAAGGCGGCCAATCCTGATG
Source organism: Candidatus Angelobacter sp. (assembly GCA_036557225.1). GTDB lineage: Bacteria > Acidobacteriota > Terriglobia > Terriglobales > Acidobacteriaceae > Angelobacter. The sequence continues at coordinate 38,829 of DATBHX010000024.1, read as the reverse complement.
TCGTGGCTACGCTGAAGGCGGCGGTAGACAAGATCAACGCGCTTCCCGCCAAGCCCAGCTTCATCCTGCACACCGGCGACATCAGTCATCTTTCCAAGCCCGAAGAGTTTGACGGCGTTGACCAGATCCTGAAGGCCGCCAGCGCGAAGGATGTTTTCTACGTGCCCGGCGAGCACGACGTGATCGGCGACGACGGCAAGCAATACCTGGAGCGCTATGGCAAAGGTTCGCAAGGCGCGGGCTGGCGCAGCTTTGATATCGGCGGCGTGCACTTCATCGGCCTGGTAAACGTGATGAACCTCAAAGCCGGCGGGCTGGGCAGCCTGGGCACAGAGCAGCTCGAGTGGATGGAAAAAGACGTGAAGCATCTCTCCAAGAGCACGCCCATCGTGGTGTTTGCACACATACCGCTTTGGAGCGTCTATCCCGAGTGGGGCTGGGGAACGGACGACAGCGCACAAGCTCTCGGCTATCTGAAGAAATTTGGTTCGGTCACCGTATTGAACGGCCATATTCATCAGACCATGCAAAAGGTCGAAGGCAACGTGACCTTCCACACCGCGGCGTCCACCGCTTTCCCGCAACCAAAGCCCGGCGAAGCGCCTTCACCCGGACCAATGAAAGTTCCGCCAGAACAACTGCGCAGCCTGCTCGGCGTGCGCGATGTGAACTATGTGCCCGGCCAGCACGCGCTGGCGGTGATCGATTCAACCCTGGAGTAGGTCAGTTTGAAAAACTGACCTACTACCGTATCAGCGTCTAGCGATTCGCTTGCGAATCGCGGGCCTTTAGGCAGACGTTCATCGCGCAAGCGATGAATAGAAAGCAAACGGCCACTTCTGTGAATGACAGAAAAAGGAGAAGGAGTTAGCAGCATGAAACGGACTAGTTTGACCTTAGGCTTTGCCGCGCTCGCCATCGTGTTGATCATGATGGCGGGGCGGGCAAAGAGCTTCGGCGCAACATCGCTCGAAGACAAGCCGGCGACCGAAGTAAAGATCGACAATTTTGTTTTTTCGCCGAACACGGTCACCGTGCCGGCCGGCGCCACAATCCATTGGACCAACCATGACGACATCCCGCATAACGTCGTAGCTGACGACAAGAGCTTTAAGTCAAAGGTGATGGATACGGATGAAGGCTTTTCCTACACCTTTACCAAGCCCGGAACCTACACCTACTTCTGCTCGATTCATCCCAAGATGACGGGCAAGGTGGTGGTGCAATAAAGGAGATCGTGGTGAACCCCTTTGACTTGAAAGCAGCGCTGCTGGCGCGCCATGCGCAACACGTCGTGCTGATCCATTTCCCCATCGCGCTGTTCTTGGTGGGTGTGGCATTTGACTTCGCGGCACGATGGAAGCGCAATGCGGCCCTGGCTGCAGCTTCCTATTACAACCTGACCATCGCGGCAATTGCCTCTGTGCCGGCGGTGGTCACTGGTTTGGCGGCATGGCAATGGCAGCTGGAAGGCCAGCGGCTCAAGGGAACCCTGCTGTTTCATCTTGTATTTGGGCTGAGTTCAAGCGTGCTGATCTGGCTGACTTGGTTGCTGCATTATCGCGGTCGCAAGCCGGGACGCGAGCCTTCACAGTACCGGTTCGTTCTGGAAGGGATAGCAATTGTTGTGGTTGCGCTCACGGCGCATCTGGGCGGCTTTTTGAGCGGGGTCAACGCGCCGGTGTGAGTATTTGAGGCGCACAGAAAATATGGTTTCGCGAAGGATGCGATATCGAGCCATAGGAAACTTCACCAAAGGGGAATAAAATCATGGCCGCAGCAGTTGTAACCAGAGGACAAGTGAGCGGCCTGGAGAACAAAGAGTTTGAGAAGCTGGCAGTCCCATTGCTGGATGGGCTGTATAACTTCGCCTGCTGGCTGAGCGGGAACCCCGACGAGGCGCGCGACCTGGTGCAGGAGACCTTTCTCAAGTCGCTGCGCGGTTTCGGGTCTTTTCGCGAAGGCACAAACTTTCGCGCGTGGATGTACCGCATACTGCGCAACACCTTCCTGACCAGCCGCACCGGTCTGGAGCGCCGCAATACGCAGCAGGAAGATGAGGAAGGCTTTGCTGAGCTGGTGGTGAGCCAGGAGACGCCGGAGCTCTCGCTCATCCGGCGCGCCGATACGGAGCTGGTGCAGGCCGCTATCGCGCAGCTGACACCGATTTTTCAGGAGGTCATCCTGCTGGCTGACTTGGAAGAGATGCGCTACCAGGAGATCGCTGAGACGCTGGATATACCGATCGGCACAGTGATGTCGCGGCTGGCGCGGGCCAGAAAGCAGGTGCGCACGTACATTGTTGCTGCACTGGGGCAGAAGAAAGTTGTAGGGATCAAATGATGATTTGCGAATGGCGGGAAAAGACCGGATTGTATGTGGATGGCGAGCTGGAGCCCGCGGCGCAGCAGTCGTTCACTGCGCATCTGGAGAGCTGCGCTGGCTGTGCCGCCGCGGTGCTGGAGCAGCAGGAACTCAAGAAGGCGGTCAGGATCGCGGGCAAGCGATTTTCTGCTCCGCCCGAGTTGTATGCCCAGGTCCGCAGGCAGCTGACGCCGGAGGAAAAACCAGGCAAGAGATTCTTCTGGCAGTGGGCCATGACGACAGCGCTGCTGGTGGTGATGGCGGCGCTCGCGGGAGCGTGGTTCACTCGCTCCCACAACGACAATGCCACTGTCGCAGGGCTCATGGGCCATCATGTGGAGATGCTGGCGAACCCCGCCAGGCCGCTTGATGTGATTTCCACGGACATGCACACGGTGAAACCGTGGTATCAAGGCAAACTTCCGTTCACCTTTAATCCGGTGAAGCCTGCCCAGGAGTCGCCCTTCACGCTTGTGGGAGGCAACCTCGTTTATGCGGGACAAGCGCCTGGAGCGGAACTGGTGTATCAGGTCCGGCAGCACAAAATTTCCGTGTTCATCTTCAGCGCGAAAGACGTGCATGGTGAACCTGGCGCCGGCCCGCAGCCGTTTACGGTGTCGGGCTGGCAACAAAACGGGCTGCAATATTACATTGTCACCGATGCGGCAAAAGAAGATGCGCAACAGCTAAAAGGTTTGTTAGAAGAGGCGAATCAATAGCTCATTACTGCTTTCCTGAGGGGCGTACGTCTTCCTTGGGCACTTCAGAGCTGACTTTGGAGACATAACGGTTCGCCAGCTTCCACGTGTCTTTCTCTTTCTTCCATAGATCGACGACAAAGAACTGGCCGTTCTCATTTGCGCCTTTCTCGGTTGCCTGCTGCAGGCGTTCATACTTCACGATCGCGGCGTTACCAAGGTCAATCACCGACATCTGGTGAACGCCGAACTTTTCCAACGCAAAGTCTTTGGACATCACCGAATCCACCCAGTCTTCCCCGGCGGTGCGGTCGGCATTGGGCATTTCCAGCGCGAAGTCGTCGGTCAGCATCGCCGCGAGCGCGGCCTGGTCTTTTTTCTGCACAGCCAGGAGCATCTGCGTCTCCAGGTTCGTGAAAGTAGCCACTTGCCTGGTGGATGTCTTGATGCGGGCACTCAGCTGGGGTTTGATTGGTTCCTGGGCGGTGGCGAGGATTGCAACAACGATTAAAACCGGGATTGACCGCGTAATCAAGGAAACACGCATTGGGGGCATTCTCCTGCTTTTGATTTTAGTCAAAAAGGAAAAACCCGCCCGCTGAAGCGGGCGGGGTCACGAAAAAACAGGGCTTTATCAAGCCGCTAATCCTCGGTTCAAGAGTTTACAGGTGCTGTACGCACTTGCCGCCGGCAGCGTTCTCCCACTGTTGCTGCAGCAGCCAGTTGTTATTGCCAAAGGTCTGGTTGTACTTGGCAACAGCAGAAGTGCCGGCAGCCGAGCACAGTCCGTTGGCATTGCAGGAGCTAACCGCGCCGAAGTTGAAGTTGCACTTGTCCGAATTTTCCTGGCCGCTCGAATCAAACCAGGCATTCAGGTCCGGATCGGTGATGGCTTCAAACTGCTCGTGTGACATCACGTTGATCATGCCGTCCGCGCCGCCCACGCCTGTAGCCGGGCTGTTCGGGCCGGTGGTCTGGGCTTCGCAGCCGCTGGGGCAGCGGTCCGGATTGCCGACGAACGCATACTTGATATCGACTCCGCCCAGCGTGGCATGGGTATGGAAGCCGCAGTACTGCGTGCAGAATCCCGAAGTTTCATTGACGTTGGAGGAAGTCAGCACCATGTATACGCCATTGCCGTCACGCGGCAGAGCGCCGCTGCTGATGACGTTGCTTACCGTCGATTGCAGGCTGCGATCGTTCAGGTTTTTACTGCTGCTGACGAACGCCGTGCCGCCGAGGCTCACGTTGCCGCTGACGTTGCCGGTGGTGTCGCCGTACGTGGTGGCAACAAGTTCAATGGGGCTGTTGCCCAGCGTACTGATGAAGTGCTGGACCAGACTGACAGTAGCCGCCGTGTTGGAACCTGTGCCGCTCCAGTTGCCGTAGAAGATCAGGTAAATCGGAACCGGATTGCCTTTCAGCACCGGGCCACCGTGATAGTTAATCCCGTTGCCGGTAACTACTGCCTGCCCGATATGGCCGGCGATTGCAGGCAAAAATTGGGTACGGCTGCCCGTGTGTGTGTGATTCTCGTCGTCCGGCACCGGGTCCATGGCTGTCTGCTGGGGACTATCTACGTGTTGCTTGAGGGCTTGCGCCATCAGAAAATTGGCGGCAAGGATCACAAAAAGTAGAACCAAAGCATATTTTAATTTTCCAAGGGAACCTGTCATTGTTCTGACCTCGTAGTGCTTGATTTGCCACTTCTGTCAAAAAATACAAACAGATTAAGCCGAATGAATAAATCAGAATGGATTTGCTGGAAGCCCTGGGTGATACAACTCCCGGCCCGCGCCGACAGTGGACAGAGTCTAGTATGAAAGTTGGAAAAAACAATCTATTAAATCTGCTTCGTCCCCCGCCGAAATCCCTGTATTTACCGCGAAATACCTGCTTATCTCCTGCTTTCAAGTTGCCGTCAGAGGTGGGAAAGGCCGCCGAACGATACGGCGGCCTGCCATGTTTAAAGGTGCTGGACGCACTTGCCGCCAGCAGCATTTTCCCACTGCTGTTGCAGCATCCAGTCATTGCCGCCGAAAGTCTGGTTGAACTTGGCAGCCGCGGCTTTGCCCGAGGCCGAGCAAATGCTTGTAGAAGTGCACGTCTGCGTGGTTCCGAAATTGAAATTGCACTTATCGGAGTCTTCCTGGCCGCTGGAATCAAACCAGGCATTCAGATCAGGATCGGTGATGGCTTCAAACTGCTCATGCGAGAACACGTTGAGCAGGCCATCCGCGCCGCCTACGTTGGTCGCCGGGCTGTTGGGGCCGGTGCGCTGGATTTCGCAGCCCGAGGGGCAGCGGTCCGGGTTACCGACGAAGGCGTATTTGATATCGACTCCGCCCAGCGTTGCGTGGGTATGGAAGCCGCAGTACTGAGTGCAGAATCCTGAGGTTTCATTGATGTTGGAGGAAGTCAGCACCATGTAGACGCCATTGGCGTTGCGCGGCAGAGCGCCACTGTTGATGACGTTGCTGACCGTGGTCCGCAGACTAGTGTCATTCAGGTTGGTGGAACTATTCACGGTGGCCACGCCGCCCAGGCTCACGTTGCCGCTGACGTTGCCGGTGGTGTCGCCGTAAGTCGTGGCTATATGTTCCAGCGGTGTGTTGCCGAGCGTGCTGACGAAGTGCTCAATCAGGCTGACGCTGGCTGCCGTGTTGGAGCCTGTGCCGTTCCAGTTGCCGTAGAAGATCAGGTAAATCGGAACCGGGTTGGCTTTCAGCACCGGGCCGCCGTGATAGTTAATGCCGTTGCCGGTGACTACTGTGTCTCCGATCGGTCCGGGGACTGGAGCCAGTTTCTGATTGGGGTTGCCATGATGACTATGGAAGATGTCATCCGGCACACTGTCCTTCAGCGGAGTATTGCTGGGGTTTTCAACATGGTCGTTGAGGGCTTGCGCCATCACGAAATTGGTAGCCAGGATCACAAAGAAGAAAGCTAACGCGAGTCTGATCTTTCCCTGGGGAAGCTTCATTTTCACTGACCTCACTATTTGTGGGATTGCCGCATCTGTCTATAAAAAAACGAACAGAAGAAGCCGGTATGAAGCGAGTTGTATGAATTTTCCAGTCGTCAAAAGATCGTGCCGGCGGCGGAAATAACGTGCAATGGTGCTGGAGTGTACTATGCAAAAACCTCCTGCCAAGAAAAAATTCAGGAATTTTCAAATTCAGAACAGCGGAAAAATCTTAAGAAAAGTTAATTGGGACAAAGGCTCGCGCACTACGGCAACAAAGATTCAGAGAAGATCAGAAAAGGATTTCGATCAGCAGTAAAAATGGAAGTTGAGCTAAGGAATTACGATCTTTTGCGCCCACGGATCGTCGCCTGGATTTGCGGACGATACCGTTGCAGAACTTGAGGCCACCGTACTTGCGGACAGCGAAGGCGCCGTCGCCGCAGAAGCAGATTCCACAGGCGGCGCTGGACTTACCGCCGGTGAAGGCGGTTCAGCGGCAGGCGTGGCAATTGCCTGTGCTGTTTCCAGCGGCGGAGCAATAGGGCGCGGGTCAACCGGCAGAAGATGGCTGTTTTGCGCAGCCCACTTCGCCGCCAGCCCATTCAGCGGGCTCTTAGTGTTGTATTCCTGGTAGGCGATCATGCGGCCAATGCGAATAATCAGATCATCCAATCCTTCTGATGCGGCCCAGAAATCGCCGATGCAGACCGAGCTGTCGTCGAAGTTCGGATGAAAGACCGGCGTGAGCATGCGGCATTGCGGTGCGCGCCGCGGATAGCCCATGGATAAATTGACTTCCATGAGATGGTCGTTACGTTCCAGGATTGCGCCATCGGGCGCGACGTAAAGCCCGCGAACCAGGTATTGAAAGCGATACAGTTCCGGCGGCATGCCCGCCGTGCCGACCATGCGAATCAATGGCCAGCCGGAGAAACGTTTGAGCAGCGAATCGTGGTCGAGTTTCAGCCGGCGAATTCTGGGTGACAACATAAAGCGACTCAGGAAAAGAATGCGAGGTTTCTGACTACAGCAAACAAGATCACTGTCACGTACATGGCCACCATCACCGGACGTGAAAATGACAATCTGGGACCCTGGCCCGTACGAAGAACGGCGCAATACCAGAAGACAAAGTACCCCAGCAAAAACGGCGCCAGCATGGTCACCAATGCGTTGTAGTGCATCGCCTGACCAAGGTTCAGATGCAACAGGTGGTAGAGAGCTCGTGTTCCGCCGCATCCGGGACACTGCAATCCGGTGAGCGCATGAAAGATGCAGCGGGGGTAAAAAGTGTGCTCGGCAGGAGCAAACGAGTACAGAAACGCGCCGCTTAACAACAGCCCTGCAGCCGCGCAGTGCGCTCGAGTTTGAGGTTTCATGCTCATTGCGGTTGAATGTAACCCGTTTTCTTCCACGTGGCAATGCGTGTGAGGTGATATTGAAAGTAGTATACGGCGAAAAAGAAGGTCATCACGCCGCTCAGGCGCAGATGGATCGGCTCGACTGTGTTGTAGTAGCGCACCAGGGAATCGCGCATCTGAAACACCGCGACGATATGCAAGACCGCGCCGACCAGCAGGAAAAGCAGGAACGGTACAATGACGGCCGGTCCGGGTTCCTCCCCTTCAGATTGCGCCGCGCTGGCAAACAAAGCCACAAATGCGAGGACCTGTGCCACAATACCGCCAATCAATAGTGCGATGGCCTTGCTTTCACGATCGATCTGCTTGACGAATCCAGCTTCAATAAAAAGCCAGACCAACTGAAAAATACCGCAGAAAAAACTGATCAGGAACACCAGGGCCCAATGGAAATCGTTGGGTACTGGGCCGCTGCTCATGGCCCGCATTGGGGCGGCGCTGCCATAGGGCGTTCCTGTGCCTCCATACAGCGTCCCTGGAGAGCCATAGTCTGTCTGGGGTCCGCCGTAAACCGTGGCACCGCCCGCGGCAGGGACCACGCCGTAGGCACCGGTTGCGGATGGTTGCGCAGGTTGAGACGGCGGAGGAGGCGGAATAGTTCCCAGCACCTGTGAAACCGGGACCCAATCCGTCATGCCTTCGCTGCGCGTCAGATCAGTAAGCTGAATGCTGCCCTGGGCGACATAGCGTTGCAGATCGGCCAGTGTGTAAGGGCCATATTCATTGAGTTGGCGCTGAATGTAATATTTCATGCTCTCCCTGGACTGCAGGCGTTAAGCCTTTGCTTGCATCAGTGCTGGCCCTATTCGTTGTGGTATATCGATTTTTTCCAACCGAATACACTTTCTATTCCGGTTTTGGCTCGCAGATTCGTCAGCCTTGCGGTTGCAGCACTCCGGTTTTCTTCCATTGCGCGATTCGAGAGAAATGATATTGAAAGTAGTAAACGCTGAAAAAGAAGGTCATCACTCCACTGAGCCGTAAATTGATTGGCTCAACCGTGTTGTAGTAGTCCTCAAGGTCACTCTTCATTTGGAATATCCCGATAATGTAGAGAACCAGACCAGCCAAGGTAAACAGTGTTCCCACGGGAACTCCTTCGCCATGGCTCGTAGCATTAATGAATCCGTTCACAAATCCGCCGAGAAAGAAGCTGGCAACGGAGATAATCACCATGATCATGCCCTTGCTTTCAGGCTTAACTTTGCGAACAAATGCGCTTTCTACAATCAGCCAAGCCTGAGTAAAGAGTCCGCAGGACACCACGCCAAGCAGCAATACCAAACCCCAATGAAGATTAACCGGCGTAGGGCCGGCGGGAGCGACCGCGGGTTGCACTCCATATCCGAGGCTTGGTCCGCCGTAGACCGTTCCCGCGCCCTGGGCAGTGCCGCTGCCATATGTGCCTCCCGCGCCGTAAGCTGGAGCTACGGGTTGCGCGGCAGGGGCGGGGACGGGAATCGGAATATTTCCCAGCACCTGGGAAACCGGGACCCAATCCGTCATGCCTTCACTGCGCGCGAGGTCATTAAGCTGAATGCTGCCCTGGGCGACGTAGCGTTGCAGATCGGCCAGTGTGTAAGGGCCGTACTCATTGAGCTGGCGCTGAATGTAATATTTCATTTTTCACCCGCACGTTTAGTTGAGATCAAACCCTTTGCTGTCTTTGGTGACCAGACAAATTTCGACGATCGCCCAGACCCATGAGGCCAGACCGAGATAACCGAGGGTAAGCACGGTTAAGCAGAGTTGGCCCACGGCCCTGCCGGTGTATCCGGCGTAAAAATTGTGAATACCGAGCCAGCCGAGAAAAATTCCCAGAACGATGAAGGTGCTGCGGTTTTTTTGCGGCCCATAGGTCACGTCCGGAGCCAGGGCAGGCGATTGCTGAGGGTATCCATAAGCCGGAGCAACCGGGGCGTTCGCGGGTGCCGTCGCCGCGGCAGCCTGTGACAAACCCAGCGGTCCGCCATACTGTAATGAAGACTGCGGAGCGCCTGCCGGTTGGGCCGAAACATAAGGCCGCGTCTGCTGCGGCGTGTAAGGTTGGCCGGGCAGGTTTACGGCGCTCAAATCACTTTGTGAGACCTGCAGTTTAGGATCGTCAGCCGGCGCGCGCGCACAGCCGAACACCGTGCAACCTCCATTTTCCTGGTAGCAATCTTCGTGATGCGGCGTGCCGCACGCCGTGCAGAACACGCGCGGCGGACTGCTCTCATCGAATGGCATGCGGCAATAGGGACAAACAGGGTCGGTCATCAGCTGCGGTGCCTTTCACGGAAGTGAAACGCGTAACGCCCGACCTGGATGAGATCGCCGCTTTGCAGGGCTCGGGTACGTACCGGCTGGCCGGAGATAAAGATCGGCCCATCGGAACGCAGAAAAGTCTGTGCGCCTCGCATCTCGATGACGCCATGTTGGGGAAGAATGGAGTTGTCTTTGAACAGGTAGATATCGCACTTCTGGCTGCTGCCAATGGTAGTAATGGGTTTATAGAGAATAAATTGCTTGCCCGCGAGCGGTCCCGAAGCAACATAAAGCCAGCGGTCTTTCAATGCGCTTTCCACAATGCCAATGGCTGCACCGGCTGCAAGACCCAGCAAGCCGAAGCCAACCCCCCGGCTTACACTGCCGGTTTTCGTAGCAAAGCTGATCGGATCAAAAACTGTACCACCCAGGCCGGCGCCGATTAATCCGCCCAGGACGCCATACTTCGTCTTGCGTGCGGAGCGATCTACCAAACCATATACAATGCCGCCGGCAACACCAAACACTGCCCAGGCAACGCCGCGTACGATCCAATGCGCGGGGTTGTGCGCCGTGCGGACTCCCATTTCATAAATAATCCCCGTTCCGATGAAGTAGACGATGTTGGCCACGCGATCGAAAATAAAGCCAAACACAGCGCCCAAAGCAATGGCAAGAAGACCGCGTATCATCGCTTTTTTGAGCGAGCGCTCAACAATGCTTTCCGCCACTCCCAATCCCAGGCAGGTAAACATGATGATCAGGGGCAGCATCAGAAAATCTGACCAAGTGAATTGCGTTCGGCCGAAATCAATAAAGAAGGGTTCGCAGAGCCCCCATCCAACCAACGCCCCGATCATGCCAGCCGCGCCCAGATAGAACCAGCCTTGCAAAAAGATGCTCGGCTTATCCTGCGTCTCCAGGGCAGGGGCATCTCCCGGCGAGGCGATGTTCCCGTACTGCTTCGCGCCCGCAACGGCGGTCATGGCGCCGCTGGGCGTTTCGCTCCGGACCTCAACCTTGGCCAGGTCTTCCAGTGTGATTTTGAAAGCCGGCTTGTCATCCGTGTTTGGCATTGTTTCCTTTTTGTGCGGGAGCTTGCTCCTGCGGCGGCGAAATTTGCGGTGATTTTGCCGGGCCAGGCGTTTGCGATGCGGGCGCCTCCCTGGTTTGAGGCAGAGGTGAACCCTGCCCTTGCGGCGCAGCCTGCGGTACCTGTATGGGAAGTGCAGGCGCCATTGACGCAGGCGCAAGCTGCACCAACAGGCTTTGACAGAGAGGTGATTGCCACTGGATATGCTGGCATCCAACGATTGCGTTCATGGTGTCAATGACCGGAGCTGTTTGCCAGTCGCGAAAAAGAAAACCTGCGACTATTCCCAGGATGATCGCGGCCATGTATCCGATCGCAAGGCTGGCCCATCGTACCCACGCTGCCTCGTCTGATTTTCGGCCCGGCTCCAGTTTGGACGGCCTCTGAATCTCGTCTTCGTCCTCTTCGTAGTCATTGGCTGTTGAGGCTGCTGCATCCACCTCCTGGGTATAGCCAACGCGAATGCCTGAGAGTTTCTCGATGTTGCCCCCAATCCAACCAAAGCATCCTTCCTCGTCTGTGTGCGGGTCGTAAACCCACGCTACCTGCTGCGGGTTGGAGAAGAAATTCTGCTGGATAAACAGATCGTGCTCGGAGAGGAAGACGCCGAAGCCGGGATGGGAGTGGTACCAGCCGACAATCTTCTGCTCGGGATAATCCTTGTCCTTAATCTTATAAATGTGCTCCCAGGTATCTTGCGTGAAGGTGACATGAGCGCCGCCCTGCGCGGCGTTGTTGCCCTGGATGCAGGCTTCCACGGTCATCCGCTCGTGCTCGGTGCTGCCGATCAGCACACCGCAGACCTCGGCCTTCATGGAGGTGCGCGCATGCTGGCGGATCTTGCGCGCGACTTCAGCTTCCATCACCACCACGGGCTGCGTGGAGACCCTGATTTTTACTTTGGCCGGCTTTGCCATCAGTGTGACGCTCCCATCGCCATCTGGCCCAATACCTGCTTTTTGTCACCCGCGATCAAATAGGCAATCTCGCGCTCCGCGCTGCGGGCGGAGAAGACATCAAAGAGCGGGAGCCCGAGCTGGTCAAGCGTGCGCTCGCCAAAACTTTCCGTGCCGGTATAGCTGTGCGCGGTAATGACGGCGCGCATCTGTCCGCAAGCCGGACACTTGCCGCGAGCGTAAGGTACGGTGCCCACGGGAGCAAACAACTCTTCTTCCGCGCCGCAGCCCGGGCATGACAACTTGTGAACAACGTCACGGCTGAACTCAACGACAACTGCCTGCGCTCCAAGCTGCTCTCGCGCTGCGGCCAGCAGTTGCTTTAACGTCAGCTCGTGCGAGGTTTCTTCCAGCGAAATGATCTCCGCGAAGGTGTAGTGGCTCATGCAGTCCGCGTTTTCAGTGTATTCAACCCGGTAGGAAGTGTGGTTGAGCCCTTCAAAGATAAAGCCCTTGCCCGCGAGCACGGGAAGGCCGTGCAGCAGCTTTACCGCTTCCTGCACCTGCAGGCCGGCGATGATCGAAGAGATGGTTGGCGTGGTGGCGACTTTGCCTTCCGTGTCGCTTTCGAGCGCCAGCAGGTTGCATGACATGCGCTTGTTCAGGATGGCCCAGTCGGTTTCGCCCAGCGTGCATTCATAGCAGGGCGGATGGCCAGGCATGAAAAGCCGGGCCACGCCGTTGATGCCTTCAATGGCTCCGTCAATCCACGGCTTGTTCATCTTCCAGCAGGCGCGATTGATCCACAGTCGAGCCTCGCGGTTGTCGAGTCCCGCCAGGACAACATCGGCCCAGGCAAAGAGCCCAAGCCCCAGTCCATGCACCACATTCGCGGTAATGGGATGTACGCGGGCTTCAGGAAAAATATTTGTTACGGCTTCGGCGGCGACATCGGCTTTGCGGCGGCCCACGTCAGCCGCGCGATAGAGAATGCTGCGCGAGAGGTTGGAAGATTCAATGGAATCAAGGTCGACGACAACGATGTTGGCGAAACCCAGCAGCGCCAGGTTCTTCAAGATCTCATTGCCCAGCGCTCCGGCGCCGATCACGAGCACGCGTGCGGCGCGAAGCTTTTCCTGGTCCCACCAGCCAATGAGACGGAAGCGGCTGAAACGGTCATCATTCTGCGCAGAATGCGGAGTTTCACCGGCGGGCGATGCCACAGACCTCGTCATCGTGCTCCAGCGGTGATTTCCGGCTGCAGGCGCAGGATGTCGCCGTCTTTTACAGCGGCGTCGGCCAGAGTTTGTGAATCCTGTATCTGGCGGCCTGAGTTTTTATGGTGAAATTTGTAGCTCAACGGAGCGCCGTCAGGGCCGTTCTGCGGCAGCTGCAGCTTGTCCACCAGCACGGCGATAATGCGGTTGGCCGGGGCATCGTCCGGCAGTTCCACCGGGACGCGCTTGTTTTCCGTTGAATCGTAAACGGTGACAGTGATGTTTGCCATGTGATTGAAATCTTCCTATCGCGCAGCTAATGAATCCGCCGGTCCTTTGCGCACCTTGGCGCGGTGCACAAAGTCAGAGAGCAGGTTCTTGGGCGCATTGTTGCTGCTGATCAGGTCCCAATCCGATTCATGCAGCAAAGCGTCAGTGCTGATGGCGAAATTCAGGTTCTCCTCTTCCGGATCCATGGCGCGCGCTACTTTGGAGGTGACAATGCCCAGCAGGTTGCCATATTCGTCATAGACCGGCCCGCCGCTGTTGCCCGGGCTGATGGGCGCGGAGACCTGCAGTACATCGTTGCCGGGAGTGCGCGAGACGATCCCATTGCTCACGGAAAAATTCAGGCCTTCCGGGTGGCCGATCACAAAGATCTTCTCGCCCGTCTGCACGCTGCTATAGGTAGCCACGGGTTGGGTGAAGTCGGCATCGCCGGAACGGCGCTCCAGCCAGAGCAGGGCGACGTCAAGGTGCCTGTGCCGGCCCACCACCTGTGCCGCAGCCCAGCCGTTCATACCCACGGAAACCATTACCTTCTGTGGCCCGCGCTGCGATCTCCAATTTTCGCCATCCGCTACATGCCGGGCGGTCGCCAGCAAGTAACCGTGCGAGTCGGCGTGGAGAATCAAGGCGGCGCCTAACAAACCAGAGGTTTCATACGATTGCTGAAACCATCGCTTCGCGGCCGGTGACGCCATCAGCACCAGCGGCTTCAAGGTCGAACTCAATTCCACGCTGGACATCACCCGGCTACTCGGGAGCGTAGGGAAATTGTTGCGCTCATCCAGATCGCTCAATGCTGCGCTGATCGCGTCCGGGGTCGGCGCCCAGGAGAAGGAGAACGTCAAAACTGTCAGGACGGTAGAAAGGAAGCCGCTGATGATTAATAAGGTCAGTAGATACGACGCCCAGGTCTGGCGCACACGCGGGGCCTGGCTACGTACGGAGACGCGCAAGATCAAGGCCACCAGACACAACAGTGGCAAGATCAGAACCAGAGGGATCAGTATCAGCCGTGCCCACAGCGGGACCGGATTGGGTACCTTGGGGCGCACCTCCGGCGCGCTCTGCACGGGTATCTGTGCCTTGGCAACTTCCTGGGTGGTGATAACAATAGGATCCATGAAACTCGCTAGTTCACACCTGGGGGAGTTAATGCGGTGCTGAATGATTCAAAATAAACCGGAATGCTCATTTTTATAATGGCTCCGTAGACCCAAAGCAAGGAAAACCTTCAATTCTGGAGTGCAGTTAGTGTACCTCCGGTCGTGCACGAAAGCAGTTGGGAGAATGCCTTAGCTTGGCCCTGCGACGATAGGTATCCGGGTGGGGAGTTAGCCCGGTCTAGTATCGGACGACGAGCGGAAGCTGTGGCCTGAGGTCTGCAGTCTTTCGCTTCTGACCGTTGTCGAAGGTCAATTCAACCAGCCATTCATCGTTTTGTCCTGAATCGAATACCTTGAGCTTCTCAAGGTATGTCAGAGGTTCGATCGGCTGGTATGTCTTCGGTGAAAGTAGGCGCATCGCGGTCACGCGGTGGACACCATTCGGATGGATATACATCGATGCCTGGGGCGACCCGCTATGGATTGCTTTCACGATCGCGGCCTCGTCCCCCAGCAGTTCTTTGGGACCTATGAACAAGGACGGACTCTTCGTGTCATCGCGTGGGGTAAGCATCTCGATGGCTGAGCCGGCGGGCAGCCATCCAGGTTTCACCGACCAGGTGGGAAAAGGCAGCGAACCCTGGGCTGAACTTGTTCGCCGCAAACCGATGCCGATAGGGCACCAGCCGCTGGTGCGCCATAACATTCTTTGGCGAAACTTTTCCGCCGCGCGCTCATACTCGGGAGCCAGGGGCACTGTGGAATCTGGCCACATCAGCTCCAGGAACCCATTTTCGAACTCAGCGGTTACCGAAGCTGTTCCCTGTCCATCATGGCGATTAATGGTCGGGGCGATTTGAAATCCTGCCTTTTCCAGGGCAGCCCGTTCCGGAGCCCCCGGAGAGACCATGATCCAGATATGGTCGAGTTTCAGCTCAGGAGTTTCAACCGGGACGCATACGGGTGCAAGCGACAGTACTGTAGCCATGGTTGCAACGATCCTGAACATCCCCTGATAGACGCCAAGCCGATGTCATCGTGAGCGCTCGGAACCCCAAATCCGTGACAACTATCAGCCATTTGTCCCATCGCGGCATAGAAAATGGGGCTTAAATCTGCTTTTTTCTGGTCAGAATGCCCCTTCTGGTGTTAAATGAAGGCCTTTGCAGGAACAACGTTGGAATTTGTTAATTCTTGTAATGGAATGGCGGTTCTTACACAGGAAGGCTCCTTCTCGGGTAAGGAAAGGCATAATCTGTCTTATAATGTCAGGCAAAAAATGGAAACAAATTTAAGAACAGACAAGTTACTGGACCAGATCGGCTGGAAGCTATTGAACGAATTGCAGATCAATGGGCGTCTCTCTTATGCGGAGCTGGGACGCCGTGTCGGACTAACCACACCGGCGGTGGTGGAGCGCGTGAAGCGCATGGAAGAGGCCGGCATCATCATTGGATATCACGCTGACATTGATCCCATGAAAGTCGGCATGCCGATTACGGCCTTCATTCGCATGTCAGTGGTAGGTGACGTCTTCACCCGCATAACAGCGGTGGTCAAAAACTCACCCGAGGTCGTGGAGTGCCATCGCGGCACGGGTGCCGATTCATTCATCATGAAGGTCCATGTGCGCTCCGTGGAGCATCTGGAATCGCTCATCGACCGCCTCACGCCGTTCGGCACCACGTCGACATCGATTGTTCTATCGTCGCCGGTGGAAAAACGCGCCATCAGCCGCATGGATGAGATTCCAAACTCGGCGTCGTCAGCACAAGCAGCGCAGAGAAAATAAGGAATCGGCGATCATTTCAACTTAGCCCGCTCATACTGCAGGGGCCATTGAATCTCCTGGCCCAGAGCACGCGCTGCCAGAAGAGGCCAATAGGGCTCGCGCAGGAATTGCCGCGCCAGGATCGCAACATCAGCCTGGCCGGAACGGATAATCTGATCGGCTTGCGCGGGATCAGTAATCATCCCCACTGCGCCTGTCAGTACGCCGGCTTCACGCCGCACTCTTTCTGCAAACGCCACTTGATATCCCGGACCTACTGGAATCTTTGCGTGATGAACGTTGCCTCCCGACGAGCAGTCAAACAGGTCGACGCCCATCGGCTTCAACATCCGCGCCAGTTCAATAGACTCCTCCACTGACCAGCCGCCCTCGACCCAGTCCGTGGCGGAAATTCGCATCCACAGAGGATATCTCTCCGGCCAGACTTTTCTTACCGCGCTCACTACTTCGGACGCAATGCGCGTGCGATTGGCAAAAGAGCCGCCATATTGATCGGTACGCTGGTTGCTTATCGGCGAGAAAAATGAATGCAGTAGATATCCGTGAGCGCCGTGCAGTTCAATCAGCTTTGCGCCGGCGGCTTCAGCACGTCGCGCCGCAGCAGCAAATGCCGCAACGATGACGGCAATCTCATCCACGCTGAGCGCCCGGGGAACTTGATAGCCATCTGCAAATGGCAGCGCGCTGGGAGCAAAGATCGGCGTCCATCCTCCTTCAGCCGGGGTTATGGGCTTACCCCCGTTCCAGGGACGATCAGTGCTGGCCTTCCTGCCGGCATGGGCCAGTTGAATACCGGGGACGGCGCCCTGTTCGGCGATAAAGGAAAACGTCCTGCGCAGAGGATCAATATGCGCGTCAGTCCAAATGCCCAGGTCCTGAGGGCTGATGCGGCCATCGGCAGTGACCGCGGTAGCTTCGGCGATCACGGCTGCGGCGCGTCCAACAGCGCGGCTTCCCAGGTGGACGAAATGCCAGTCAGTCGCGAGACCATCTTTGCAGGAGTACTGGCACATGGGGGAGACGACGATGCGATGGGCCAGCTCTACGTCTCGGATCTTGAGCGGTTCAAACAGGTGGGCCATAGTTTTGAGTTTTTATTGTAATGGCTGGGGCGGGATGCGATGCCAGCCGTGCATCTGCTGTGCAAAGTCTTTCATTTACTGCGGGCCATGAACCTTGGAAGTATCACTCTAGGAAGTTTTGCCTGTTGTAATTTGAAACAAAATACGTCAAATTTGGCGCATGGCGCCCAAGGATTACAAAGACGATTGGGGAACCGGTGCCCGCGAAGGCTATGAAGATCGCGGCACGTTTCGTCCACCCCGTTCGGCGGCAAGACAACCGGGCAGCCCGCTGTTGCGTACGCTCGGGGGAATCGCGATTGTGGGCGGAATCTGCTGGGGAGTGTTTCTTGTCACGTCCACCGGCAATTCCGTTGCTGCATTGCAGCAAAACCACGGCCCGATTGCGATCATTGCCCTGGGAATAGTGTCGTCAGTGGTGGGAAAATTTCTGCGCGGATAAACGTGCTGATTCCTCTTCCGGGTGGATCGGCCAGACAACGGTGTGGTCGCGGGCAATCGCGCGGCCAAATCACGCTGTCCCTCGTCTGGCTCAGTGATTTGCGTAGTAACCTTCGCGCGCCTGCACCACCAGATCTTTCTCTTTCGTTTTCAGGCTAATCTTGTGATAGCTGCCTTCGGCGTCCGCCGGGTCAGGCGTGTAGCCCAGGTTGTATTGGTTGCGCAGGTCTTCGGCAATCGCCTCGTAAATCTTCTCGATCGGCTGCTTCTTTGAGACCTCAAACATCCGCCCGCCGGTTTCTTTTGAGATCTGCTCCAGAATTTTTTTGCCGTCCGGGCGCGATTCCTGGGGATATCGTGAGCCGCCGCCATGGCGTCCCATGCCGCCGCCAAAGCCGCCGTGACCGAACCCGCCTCCGCCGTAGCCTTCGTCGTCTTTGAACAGGATGGAATAAACGATGGTATCGGCCTTCTGCGTGGTTTCGATCGCGGTCTGCAGGCCGATCTTACTTCCTCGGTCCACGCCGTCAGAAAGAATAATGAGGGCTTTGCGGCCCTGCTGCTTTTTCATCAGCTCGTCAGAGGCGAGATACGCCGCGTCATAAAGTTGGGTGCCTCCACCCCCGCCGTAGCCGTGGTGACGGCCCTGGCCGCGGCCGCCCGAATAGCCACCGCCCGGGTAGCCTCCGCCGTTTCCGCCCTGATTGCCGCCATTGTTGTTTCCTGAATTGTAGGACGCCACCTGCAGTGACTGCAGAGCCGACTCAAGCTTCTGCCGGTCTGAAGTCAGGTCCTGCAGCAGCTCTACCTCATGATCAAAATGGATCACAAAAGCTCCATCCTTGCTCTGGTGGAGCATCTGGTCGAGAAAGGTGTAGCTCGCATGGCGTTCCTGTTCCAGCACGCGCCGCTGGCTCATGCTGGTATCCACCAGCAGGCCGAGCGTGAGCGGGAGATTGGTGTCGTGGACAAAGTAGCGTAGGGTCTGCGGGCGCCCGTCTTCTTCCAAAAGAAAGTCGTCTTTTCCCAGATTGTTGACAATCTTGCCGTGCTTGTCGCGGACGGTGGTCGGCACATTCACCACCTTGACTGTGACCTTCATCGCGGATGGCTGATCGGCCTCGGTGGTGGTAGCTTGCTGGCCTGATAACAGGCCGTTCGCCAGAATCAAGCCGGCGAGCAGGAGAGTGATTTTCCCGAACATTGGTTTCCCTTCAGTCCCGCCCCGCCCACGCTCCAATGGGACAGGGCAGGACTGTTCATCAACATGACTAGCCCTACTGAAGATGGAAAACATAAGACCAGCAATTCAGACGTAAAGAGCGTGTAAAACCCGTGTAAAGAGTAGGTTAGACAGCCAGTATCCGATAGCCGATCCGGCTAATGAACATGTTCAAAATATTCCTTGACACCAGTTCCCGATGGGGTTATCGTTGTTTTGAACACGTTCAATTAACAAGAAGGAGCACTTAAACTTTATGCCTGGCCAAGAAACAACCATCGTAGTGACCTACATTGTTTACCTGCTGATCAGCGTTACCCTGACCATCTGGGTGGCTCGGACCTTGCACAAACGCGGCGCCATCTTCCTGGTGGACGCCTTTCATGGCAACGCCGAACTCGCGGCTTCAGTCAATCACCTGTTGGTCGTCGGCTTTTACCTCATCAACATCGGCTTTGTGGCGCTGGCCCTGAAGAGTGACGCTGTGATCGCCAACTCGCGCGCGGCGATTGAGATGCTCAGTGACAAGCTGGGTTATGTTCTGCTCGCGCTGGGCGGCATGCATTTCTTCAATTTGTTTGTCTTCTCACGTATTCGCGCGCATGGGACCAGCGCTGGTCCGCGCCGGCCTCCGGTGGCGCCGGACGCAATCCTGAAGGTGTCGGTGCCGCGATGAGACGGCTGTGGCCCGCTACACACAACAAATTCACAAGGAGATTCTGGGCGGCAATGTTTTCGTTAACCCTCAATCTTGTGTCCTTGTTCTGGATGCCTCTCCTCGCGCCGTCGCTTGCCATACTGTTTCTGGTTCCTGGACTGGTTCGAGTTGCGGTGATGTTGTCTGACGACTGGGGGTGCTCTGCGGTTGTGATGGTGGCAAACTTCGCTGTCTATTATTTTCTCGCTTTGCGGATTATTTCGGCTTTCCGTCCGGCGACAAAATTGGTGGCCTGCGAGACGTTACTGAGGACTTACTGAAAGGCACTCTAAATTGCGGCACAACTCGCAGACGAGGTGAATCATGGAAAAGCTCTACGTACTCTACGATCCCAAATGTGACCTGTGTGATCGGCTGAAGGACTGGTTGCTCATACAGCGCAGCTGGCTGGGCCTGTCGATGGTCCCGGCCGGCTCTGACCGGGCGCAGAAAATGTTTCCCGAACTGGACAAGATAGCCGGCTGCAATGATCTGGCAGTCATCAGTGATGAAGGCGAAGTCTACCTCAACAACGCAGCCTGGATCATGGTGCTTTATGCTCTGGAAGACTATCGCGACTGGGCGTGCCGGCTGGCGCATCCGATGTTGGCGCCTTTTGTGCGGCAGGCCTGGGAGATGATTTCCAAGAACCGTTATACGATTTCGCGCTGGCTGAGCCACGGCCGGCCCGAGGAGATTGCCGGAGAATTGCGCAAGGTGCCGCTAGCGCCCTGTGCCACAAACCACGCAACCGTGCGAGACTATCTGCGATGAATATACCTGCCATGAAAGTGCGTCCCACGCCGCGCGCGGAAGACACGCGCCGCAAGATCTACGAAGCCGCGCTGGAGTTGTTCCGCGAGAAGGGCTTTGAGCCGACCACCATGCGCGATATCGCAGCCAAGGCTGGCGTGGCGTTGGGGGGAGCGTATTACTACTTCTCGTCGAAAGAGGCCATTGTCCTGTCTTTCTATCAGGAGATGCAGGAAGGCAGTAACGAAGCCATTCTCCAGGCAATGGCCGGGCACAAGAAGCTCAAAGATCGTATCCGCTGCGTGCTGGACAAGCGCATTGAGCTGCTGGCTCCGAATCGCAAGTTTTGCGACGCGCTCTTCCGCCACGCGCCTGACCGTGATGATCCGCTCTCGCCTTTCAGCGAAGAAACGCGGCCCATCCGCGAAGGCTCGATCGAGCATCTGCGCAACGCTCTTGAAGGCGGCGACGTAAAAGTGCCGCCCGATCTCAAATCGCAGCTTCCGTATCTGCTGTGGCTCTACCAGATGGGGATTATCCTGTTCTGGATCTATGATCGCTCGCCTGAACAGCAGCGCACGCAAAAGCTGCTGGAAAAGAGCCTCGGTTTATTGGTAAGCCTGCTCAAGATCTCCGGCCTGCCGCTGATGAAGCCCTTGCGCAAGACCGCGCTGGAGCTGGTGGAAACATTGGCGCCGTAGGCGGTGTCTATAGCCACTGTCGTACTCTGGAGTGGTTCTATGAATTTCAGGGCCTGGGCCAAGTATTTTGTCGCGTTCATTTTTTGGGCATCCGCGTTTTCCAAGCCGGCCAGCAACCCTCGCGCTCAGACAGAACTGGATCAGGGAATCGCGGAGTACAAGCAGGAAGAGTACAGGAGCGCGGCCAGCCACCTCAGGAAAGCACTTCAAATCGATCCAGAATCGGTGCAGGCGCGTCTTTATTTGGGCCAAACCCTGACAGCGCAGTTTGATCCTGACATAAGTACGTCGAAAAACCTTGCCCTAGCCACCGCAGCAAAGGACGCGTTTTCCGAACTCTTGCGACGCGATGCGCATGATGCTGAAGCGGTGAAGGGTATGGCAACGTTGCTGGCCAGAACAGGCAAAACCGAAGAGGCTAGACAATATCTGCTACAGGCGGCATCACTGAATCCAGCGGACTCTGACGCCTATACAAGGCTCGGCGAAATGGACTATTGGTCCGCGGTGCGCAAGCGCGATTCAACCCCTAACTCGGTTCGTTCTGCATCTCCGATTGACCTTCCAATGTGCAAGAGCTTACGTGAAGAAACACTACCCATCTTGGATCGGAGCATTGAGGAGTTGAAAAAGGCTTTTACATTAAACAATGCAAATGAGGCCGCGGCTACGTTTCTTTCATTGGCTTATAACGTACGAGCCAACATGGAGTGCGGTGATCCCAAAACACGCGATGCCGATACGAAGCAAGGCAGTACATGGATGGAGCAGTCAATGAAGGCCCGCCAAAAAGACCCGACTCAACCGCCAGTATTCCGGACAGTCAAGCTTTGAGGGGGCAGACTCAGCCGGGGCAGGTAGCCCCGAAACGAGATTGAAGCCGGCGCCATGATTCAAGTCGACTGAATGGTCGACAGTTGCCGCTGCCGCCACACAAACCACGCCACGCTGCCAATCATCCCTGCCCAAGCAATAAGACGTGTTGCGTCGCCGATCTGGATTGCGTGAGGCAGCACGCCAAGGCTGGAGAAGATGCGTACCCAGTCGTGCTGGGCCTCGTCGGCTGCGGCGCCAACTGTAACCAGTGGAAGCTCCAAACGCAGAGCATCGGCCATGTAGGTGGCCACGCCGGTAAGGCTGTGGAAGAAGGCAAAGGCGCAGAACGTTGTTCCGGGCAACTCTTGCCGGGCGGCGAAGCTGACAGCCAGCAACGCGGGCACGATCAACTGCAGCAACGTGCCGCCCCATAGTCCCAGGGTCTCGCCCAGCCAGCCAAAAAGAAGATGGCCGCCTTCGTGGATGGGAAGGTGGACGTTATCGAGCAGGGTCAGCTGTCCCCAGTGAAATCCGAGATACAGGAGCAGCAAGGCATAGAACGCCAGCCAGCCCATAAGCTGTGCGCGGGAGACAGGTTTCCACTCGATTTCCGGAAGCCGCATGGAGCCATGGATACCACAGGATGATTGCGATTGGAAAAGCAAACACGCGAACCGCCGTTACTTTGGAGTGCGTGCTTAAGCTTCAGATGCCGATCATCAAATCACTCGGCCTGGAAATCTGTGTCATCGGGACAAACTTCGGCGCAGGAATGCAATCCCACGATACTGCCGGAGATCCTCACATGCGCAAAGGCAGATTTAAGGTCGCAATGTTTCTCGCAAGCTTTGTGCTGGTTGGTCAGACAGCCGCGTCCGCGCAGCAGACTCAGCAGCATTCGCAAAGGCCCGAAAGAGCCGAGGGAACGGTGGCGGTCACAGCCACCGTGGTTTCTTCAGCCGGAGTCGTGATTGGCCCGGACGGTCAGCCGCACATCATTATTGCCAATGCCGTCGATCCGACAGGCGATGCATTGCCGGTGCCTGTAGTAAACGTGGACTTGACGGGGCCGCCGAGCGACCAGAAACCGGAGGCAAAGTCGGCACAGGAGAAGCAGAAGCAACGGTGACGTTGCCGCGCGTGCCGTATCGATCTTTGCTATAGGCTCTTGCCGGCGCCGCCAGAGACCGGACCTATTTGGCGCCCGCGTTCACATCGATATCGCGCAGGCTGACGGGAGCAGACGGCAGAACGGCCGTTCGCGTTGTCTCCCTCCCGCCGTATTCAATAGAAACCGTGTATGTTCCGGCGGCGAGATTGCGGAAGATATAGCCGCCGTTGGGGCCGGTCTTTATCTCGAGCGCAGTCTCCTTCAAACGTACAGTGGCGCCTTCAAGCGGAACAGCCTGCAGCGTGCCCTTGTCATAGACCAGAACGCGGCCGGCGATCGAGCGCAAGGCCCGCACGCTGAATTGCGCGCTGGCAGGTTTGCCGGGTTCCACCGTGATGGTTTGGCCCGCGAGGTCTTGCAGTACGTATCCTGGAGGATAGGAATCAGGCAGCGTGCCCACGGAGTATTCTCCGGGGCCAAGGCCGGTAAAGGAGAATTTGCCGTTGCTGGCGGTGGCCACGCGCCGGGTGAATTGACCATTTTTCAATTCCACGGTGATCCCGCTCACGCCAGCACCGGAATCGTCCAACAGAAAGCCGAAGAGCTGGCCTCTGGCGAAGTTGATGCCAAAATCGACATTGGCGTTCATGTCGGTGGTGGCGGGAGAATCCGTGGTGTAGAAGAAAGGCTCGTCGCTCTGCAAATGCGCTTCCACGCGATGCACGCCGAAGGGCACGTGATGGAAGGAGTAATAGCCAGCGGCATCGGTGCGCGTAACGTGATTGTCGTCCAGGCGCACCTCAACGCCGGCCATGGGCGGAAGCTGTGGATTGTACATTCCGCCGGAATCATCGTCGCGGAAGACATGGCCCTGAATCATGCCGTGACGTCCTGGCAATAACAGGGAAGGCACGGTATAAAACTTGCGCTGCAACGAGATGCTATAGAGCGGATGCGTGTCTGTGACGCCGAGGCTTGTTGTGCGCACGAGCGAGGCCGAGCCTACGATATTGGTATTGGCGCCGAGCCGCTGGCCGTAGCTCACAGTGGCCGTGGTGAGAATAAAGTTGCTGCCCTGCAGCAGCTGGGTGTTGCTGTGAAAGACGCTGAAATCAACTTTGCGGCGGGTCTGGCTGGGCGAAATCCAGCTTAGCGTTGCGCTGGAATCGTTGCGCGCCGGCGCCAGGTTCACAGTCAATGCATTGGTAAAGCCGAGAAGCTGCAGCAACGCCGTGTTACGCAGCAGATCGGCGAGTTGCTCCGGACTGGTGGCCACAATGCCGGCGCGGTCCAGCGCGTCCTGCAAGCCTGGTATTTGGGAAAAGATGGCGGCCAGAGTGGGCACCTGGACATCATGGCGGAAGAAGCCGGTCAGTTGGAAGCTGCGGACAGAACCGCGAACGTTGATTGCGTAGTCGTTGCCTCCGCCCCCGCCTGCAATATTGATGGTGCGCGCATACTGGAAGCCGGTTCCGAAGTGCCGCGTGGAGTAATCCATTCCCAGTGGAAGATTCATGGTAGAAACCCGTGCTCCCAGCGGAATTTGCGATTGGAACGTGGCAAAAGAGCCGCCGCCATTCACTGAGAAATTGCGGTCGAGCTTGTAGTTCACGAGGCTGCTGGTAGTGAAGCTGCTCTGGCTCAACGTCGGCAGGTTGAAGCTGGATTGGTTGAGATCGAGGCTGGCGTAGAGACGTTCGTTGATCTTGCGGCTGGCGTTCAGATCGGCGAAAGTCCCGTGCTGGTTGTTGACGGCCAGCGAGGCAAAGTCGCGCGATTGGATGCGAAAGTCGCCGGTGACGTGGGTGCGCTGGTCATCATAATTGCCGCGGGCAGCGAAGCCCAGGCCGTGGCTCGCACCCAGTTCCGCCAGGAACTTTGCTTTGTCTTTAAGCTTGAGCCGGTAGACCAAAGATGCCACCGCGCCGTTGGTGGCGATAAGGCGCTGGCTGAGAGGGTTCTGGAAGTAGTAGGCGTTGGCTTCGAGCGAGTTGGCGTCGTCGATGCGGAACAGGCGGGAGATGCCGGCGGTGTATTCGCGATCGGTGGCGAGAAAAAGATTCTGGAAAGTAGCTACCGAGGTGAAGCCTCCATGAAACTCCCATGCACCCTGGCGAAGGTGAAACCCGCGGACCAGATAGTTATCCAGCGTGAGCGGGGAGTTGGCCACATCTTTGTCGACGAAGGTGATATCGGTATTCGGCCGGCCGATTTCGTATGACAAGAAGGGAAATCCAACCGAAGAGGTGGACGAGTTCGACGAAAACAGATTTGCGTTCACCACCTGCATGCGCGTGAATGACTGGCCCTGCGTGCGCTTGAGGTCCAGCGAATTGGTGATCTGGCTGGGATCAGAGTTGTAGCGAAGCTCATAGGTGCCGACTTCGGCCGCGTTCTGGCGCTCCGGCGGTTCAAAACCCGGAGGGAGCGCCGGGGGTGGCATAGGAACGGTGACGGCAATCGTCCGTACACCGGCTGGGGTGACAATCACTACGTTCGTCGAGCCAGGAGCTTTGCCTGTCATCGTGACCACACCGTTGGTGGCTGAAGCTTCAACGACGTTCGCGTCAAGAGAGTACGCGGCAGTAGCGCCGGGCGCGGAGAATTCAACCGTCTTCTGATACTCAATGGAAACCGGAGCCTCTCCCTGGACCGCGATTGCAGCAGCGGCCCACAAGAGAAGAACGAGGCTCCAGCAGCGTTTCATTTCTTTGTTACTTCGAAGCTGCCTTCGCTGGTAAGCGTCTTACCTTCAAACTGGAATGAGCACAGGACGCGATATTTACCAGGCGCCAGATCGGCCGGATAGTCGGCAGAGAATTCCAGGCGTTCACCGGGCAGCAGGCGTTGGGCCGCGAATGTGGTCTTGCCGACAAGAGCGCCGCCGGTGTTCAGGATGGCTGCGGTACCTTCCGGGAGGGCCGGCTCTGTGCCGTTGTTGGCAATCCATTCGGCAACGCTCATGTTGGCCGAGTCAGTGGCCGGATTCACGCGCACCGTTTCAGGCTGTAGCTTCACGTTGTCGGTCAGGTTGAAAGTGATAAGAGCGCCCAGCGAGGCCGTCATGCCCACGGAGCCGGACGAGGTCGGCAGCTTGTCGGTGCCGCGAAACATGGCCACGATGGCGCGCACGTTCGTTTCGGGAGGAATGGTGAGGCGAATGTCCACCGAGCCGGAAGAGTTGGCTTTTATCATGACGGTCTTCTGCGAAAAAACCGCTGTTACAGCGATGCCGTTGGGCGTTTCCCCGGCGGGAACGAAGATGCGTTTGCCGTCTTTAATGACGACATCTTCGGCAATCAGATCGAAGGCGAAATCGCGGCCGGTTTGGTTGGAAAGAGTAAGCGTTTGCGTGAGTCCCTGGCCGAAGTTTCCCTTGGCCATGACCACAGCCGGGCTGAGCGAGATGGATGGCTTGGCCGGTTCGGGCGCCCGCGGCACAGGACTCTGCCCGGTAGCCCCTGGCGCAAGCTGAGCCTGCGCGGAGGCGGCGAAGCAGAACACTATCGTGCAAACGAAAATTCGCACGGGCAGGAGTGCCTGTACCACATTAATTGGGGATGACTTGAAAAATGATGGCATTTTGTAATTGAGAATTCTTTTCGGTTAATGACGTCGGAACGTCGATTTCCAGAGTGTGTATCAGGGTTGGTCCAATGCGCGCCTGGCCCTGCAGCAGTTGCGGTGTAATTGCCAGCGTGATCCCGTCAAGACGGTAGGTAAAGGCTGTGTCGGGTGCGGCCAGAGCGGCGAGAACCGTCGCGGTGGTGGAGTTCTGCGATCCATTCTGGATGCTCAAGCCGAATTTGGTTGATACGGCGAAGAAGCCGGTGAAAGCCTGAATCTTTACGTTCGCGACTTGCGCGCCCGATGTCTTGGAGACGTTTCCCAGATTCAGCGTACGCTGGCCGGGATTGCCGCCCGAGAGGGCAGCCCCATCCGGCGCGCTGATGAAGCTCACTGAGATCGCCCCTTGTGTTTCTGATCGCATGGAAACAGCGGTGGAGGTGCGTTTGACCGAGCCTTTGCTCTGCGCCTGCCCATCGGTGAGGAGGGAGGAACCGACCAGCAAAACCGGCAGGATCGCACGCAACCCGATATCACACCTCCAACCCGCTCTTAATCCATCTTTATCATTTAAGCTCCGACCTTTTCCGCTAACTTAGTTGGCCGTAGCTGTGTAGTTAATCGTGTTGCTGATGTTGGTTCCGCTCGCGGTCGTGAACGGAATGGTGATCGCGACCGGGAAGTTGCTATTGCTTGCGTAAGTGCCCGTCGCGGTAAGGGTAGCCTGTGCCGCGTTGGTGACGGTCACGCCGCCCACCTGCCAGGTGTTGGTGGCATCGGCGGAGCCCAGCTGCGCTTTCAGCGTGTAATTGGCGCTGGCGGAGTTGGTCTTGCTCACCAGAACGTCAACGGCGGAGCTAACGGTAAAGCTGTTGGCGGCAGTGGTGCGAACCACGCCGGCAGCAACCGCGCCGAAAGCGGAAACGTTACCGAACGCCAGCGTGGCATTGTTGGTGCCTGCGCCGGAAGAAAGAGCAACGCCGGCAGCGTCAGAATTGAAAACCAGCTGGATCGAGCCGTTCACGGTGGCGGTCACGGTGAGTGTACCGGTTGCGGTTTGGGCCACGGCAGCAGACGAGATCATCATCAGCGCCGCAAAGATGGTTAAGAGCATTACTTTTTTCATTGGTGTTCCTCTCCTCGTTACTTACAAAATTTTGAATTACAAAAACTAACTGCTAAGAAAAAACTCTTCTTAAAACTCAATTGGGCGTAGCCGTAAAATTAATCGTTGTCGTAATCGGTGTGCCGACGACCGGGCCGCCTGCACCGGAAGCCGCAGTGGACACAATCAAATCCAGGTTATGCGCGACGTCAGTGTTGTAGGCGCCGTTGACCTGAATGGTCTGCGCGGTCGTGGTCAGCGTTACGGCGTCAATCTTGTAGCTGAGGCCGGTGGGCGCAGCCGCAGCCAGGTTCGCGCTCAGCGTATACGTGGGGCTGGCCAAGCCGCCTTGATTTACCTGCACATCGAAAATCGTACGCACGGTGAAATTCGCAGCCGTTACGCTCGGACGGCTCACGCCACCCGAAAGCGGCCCAAATGCTGAGATCGTGCCGAAGCCCGCGGTGGCTGCCGAGGTGCCGGCAGCGCCCAGGGTCACGCCAGCGGGATCAGTATCAAACTGCAGCGATATGCCGTTCTTGTTCACCAGGACGCCATTGATGACGCCAGTGGCCGTTGTCTGCGCCGCGGAGATGGCCGAGGCCGCCGCAAGCAGCAGCGCCGTCATGGCCAGATTCCGAATCGATTTGTGTTTCCTCAACATGTAAGTCCGTTTGCGCCGCAGTTAGTTGGCTGTTGCCAGGAACGTTATGGTCTCCAGCAGAATCTGCGCTGGGACGGTGTTTTTGACCCGCACTTGCAGGGTCTTGGTAATGGTCGCGCCGTAATTGTCAGCCGCATCCAGGTTGGTGAAAGTGGTGCTCAAGGTTACGTTGTCGATCAGCCAGCTGACGTTCGCCGGCGGCGGCGTGGAAATCTCAGCCTGCAGGCGGTAATTCGGGCTGCTGGAATTGGCCTTGTTCACTACAACATCAAAGGCGCTGCTGACTTCATAAACGGCGCCGGTCAGATGCTGGTAATTGACGCAGGTCGATGAGTGTGAACTTCCGGGAAATGACGCTGTGCCCAGATCGAGGCCAACATTGTTCGTGCCAGCATTGGTCAGCGGGCAGAAGCCCGGGTTGCCCACGTTGGGATTGTTCTGGAAGACGAGGCTGATGGATGACTGAACATTCATGGTGATGGTGAGCTGGCCCGAGCTGGTCTGCGCCTGTGCCGCACCGCAAAGCCAAACGAAAGCGCTCAACAGGAGCAGCTTCGTCAGCTTGCCGACATTGAATGTTCCAGGCATCATTGCAAAAACCGTTTCGCTTGCTACTATGGCCTTTCGTACATTGGCCTTTCGTGATGACAAGAGTCTAAGTTGGACTGGGCAAACAGAAAACAGTACTTCAGTCACCAGGAGGGTTTACGCACAAGTGACTTTAGTTTGAGGGTTTTACGAGATTCGTGACGATGATATCCGGACTGAGGCCTCTGTCCATAAGGTATTTATTGCAGTCGTACCAGAAAGATAATCCCAGAACCCAGACTCACCTTTGTTCTGTTAAATCTATGGCCAGAAATAGCAAGGGTTTCTGGGGTGCTTTACCACCCCCAATGTCAAGGCAAAGCGTCGCCGTCTTCGCAATTTATTTGCTACAATAGTAGTTGCTGCTCACGCTTTGCGAGAGGCAACTTGCCTGGCAGCATATGCTGAGGGTAGTTCCTCTAAATAGTGACCGGTTCCTGAGACGTGGGACGCGGTCATGCGTCTAAATTGAATCGACAGCCGCGCAACCCTAATCCAAAACTGGTTAACATAAATAAAGACCCATCATGAACAAGAAGTCAGCTCTCAAACTTATTGCGTTTATCGGGTTATCGATTTTTCTGGCAGGTTGTGCAAGCGGGGCCAAGGCCGGCCAGCCGGCCGGGCCACAGGCGTTTCCGGTCAAGGTGGTGACGGCGGAATCCCAACTGGTGCCATTTTCCACTGATTATCTGGCGACTTTGAAGTCGCGCAACGCCGCAACGCTGCAGCCGTTGGTGGAAGGTGATGTGGTTGAGATCTTTGTAACGTCAGGCCAGCAGGTGAAGGCAGGCCAGCCGGTGCTGGAGATCGACCAGCGCAAGCAGGTGGCCACGGTCAATAACCAGGAAGCGGGCTTGAAGTCGAAGCAGGCTGTGATGCAGCAGGCGGCGGTTGACCTGGAGCGAAAGAAGCAGCTCTACAACCAGGGGATTATTGCCAAAGCCGATTTGGACGTGTCGCAGCATACCTATGATGCCGCCAAGGCCGATGCCGAAGCGCTGGAAGCATCGATCCGCGAGCAGCAGGTGCAACTGCACTATTACACGGTGCGCGCGCCCTCGGCCGGCATCATCGGCGACATTCCGGTACACGTGGGTGATCACGTGAGTTCGCAAACCATCCTGACCACGCTGGATCCGGGTGGCGCGCTGGAAGCGTACGTAAATGTTCCGGCAGAGAAGTCCGGCACGCTACGCATGGGCATGCCCGTGGACATTGTGGACGATGAAGGCAAGACGCTGGCGCGTACGCGAATCTCGTTCATCTCGCCGCACGTAGACACAGATTCACAGACACTGCTGATCAAGACGCAGGTTCCCAATCCGCAGCGGAACTTCCGCAATGCGCAGCAGGTCCACGCGCGCGTGGTCTGGTCAGAAAAGCAGGCGCCGGTGATACCTCTGACCGCCGTGACCCGGCTCAGCGGAAAGATGTTTGCCTTTGTGGCGGAAGGCCAGGGGCAGCAGGCGGTGGCACGGCAGCGCGTGATCCAGGTTGGAGACCTGGTCGGAAATGATTACGTGGTGCTGGACGGAATCAAGGCTGGAGACAAAGTGATTGTCAGCAACGTGCAGATGCTGGCCGACGGCATGCCGGTGGTGCCGCAGTCGTAGGACGTTTCGCCGCAGATGGGCGCAGATCAACGCTGATTAAAGATACGCGCACCCTGATGCAGCGTCTCCAAGTTTGAATGGCGGCGAGGCCTGAGTACGACGAGCCGCCTGCATCAGGCGCAGAACAAATTATCCACAGGAAATGCTCCCGCGGTTTGGAGCGGAGCGACAGAAGTCATGGTCAATTTTTTTATCCGCAGGCCTGTATTTGCAACCGTATGTTCGTTGTTGATCGTTCTGGCCGGAGCAACGGCGATCCCTTCGCTTCCGGTGGCGCAGTATCCTAACCTGACACCGCCTACGGTCACCGTGAGCTCGTTTTATACCGGCGCCAACTCGCAGGCGGTGGAATCAAGCGTGACCACGTTGCTGGAGCAGGCCATCAATGGCGCTGAGGGCATGCGCTACGTCAGCTCCACCAGCGGCAATGATGGCACAAGTTCGATCAGCGCTACCTTTGATCTTGACCGCAACCTGGATGTGGCCGCAGTGGATGTGCAGAACCGTTCTTCGAGCGCCCTCGGGCGCCTGCCCCAGGAAGTGCAGACCACCGGCGTAAGCATTACCAAGAATACCGGTTCATTTGTGGTGGCCTACGGCTTCTACGCCGACAATCAACAGTACGACAATCTATTTATCAGCAACTATCTTGATCTCTACGTGCGCGACACGCTGAAGCGCGTGAAGGGCGTAGGCGACGTGATTATCTTCGGCGAGCGTAAATACGCGATGCGCTTGTGGCTGGATCCGGTAAAGCTGGCGGCGCGCAACCTGACCGCTATCGACGTAACCAATGCGCTGCGCGAGCAGAACGTGCAAGTGGCGGCAGGGCAGGTTGGGCAACAACCTTCGCCGCCGGACCAGGGTTACCAGATCAGCGTACGCGCCGTAGGAAGGCTGAGCGACCCGAAGGAATTTGAACGCATCGTGATCAAGCGGGCCCAGGACGGCTCCCTCGTGGAGTTGCGCGATGTCGGACGCGCTGAACTGGGCGCGGAAAGTTACGGCGGCCAGCTGCGTTACAACGGGGTCGACGCCATGGGTCTGGGCGTGATGCAGCTTTCCAACGCCAACGCTCTGCAGGTCCGCCGCGACGTGCAGACGCAGATGGAAGACCTGGCCAAACATTTTCCCTCCGGCCTGAAATACCAGGTGGCGTTTGATACCACGCGGGCCGTGGGTGAATCGATTCGCGAAGTGCTGAAGACGTTGGCGGAAGCGATTTTGATCGTGATCATCGTGATCTTTCTCTTCCTGCAGGGTTGGCGCAGCACGCTGATTCCCGCGGTCACGATCCCGGTCTCACTCGTGGGAACCTTTATTTTTGCCAAGTTCTTTGGCTTCTCCATCAACACGCTCACGCTGTTCGGCATAACTCTGGCAACAGGATTGGTGGTGGACGACGCCATTGTGGTGATTGAAAACGTCGAGCGCCATATAGAAGAGGGCGTGCACGATGCCAGAGAGGCCACGCGCATGGGGATGCGCGAGGTGACAGGCGCGGTGGTGGCAACGTCACTGGTGTTGATCGCTGTATTCGTGCCTGTGTCGCTGTTTCCGGGAAGCACGGGGAGGCTCTACCAGCAATTTGCGCTAACGATCGCCTTCTCCATCGCGATTTCCGCTTTCAACGCGCTAACGCTTTCTCCGGCGCTGGCTGGATTACTGCTGCGGCACCGTGACCGTCCGCAGAACCGTTTCTTTGCCGCCATCAATTCGGTGATTCGCCGAGGCACGAACGGCTATCAGTCCATACTGCACCGGCTTACCAACTGGAAGTGGGCGGTGGTATTGGTGTTTCTGCTTGGGTTGGGCGCTACTGCCTACGTGTATCGGGCAGTTCCCAGTTCTTTTGTGCCGCAGGAAGATGAAGGATATTTCTTTGTGATCGTGCAGGCGCCGCCGGGCGTTTCTCTGCAATACACCACTAAGGTCATGGACAAAGCGGCCGCGATCGTCAGCGCCAATAAAGACGTGGAAGGCGTCTTCTCCGTGCCCGGCTTCAGCTTTACCGGCAGCGCTGCCAACCAGGGAATTATTTTTGCCAGCCTGAAAGACATCAGTGAGCGCAAAGGAGCGGAGCACAGCGCCGAGGGCGTGCTGAACGCGCTACGGATGCCGCTGATGAGCATCCATGAAGCTTTGGTCATTCCTTTTGATCCGCCGGCCATTCAGGGACTGGGAACATTTGGGGGCTTTGCCTATGAACTGCAGCAGCGCCGCAGCGGCAGCCTGGACGAACTGGAAAGCGTGGTGCAGCAGGTGATCGCCAAGGCCAATACGCGGCCGGAGCTGGCGCATCCGCTCTTCACCAGCTTTACAGCGCGCGATCCGCAGTTTGTAGTGGAGATCGACCGGCAAAGAGCCAAAAGCCTGAACGTTTCGTTCTCGCAGATCTCCTCCGCGCTGCAGATTTATATGGGTTCGCTGTATGTGAACGACTTTGACTTCAACAATCGTTCTTACCGCGTGATGGTGCAGGCGGACCAGCAGTTCCGCTCGCAGCCGCGCGACCTGCGGCAATTCTATGTGCGCTCTGACGATGGGCGCATGATTTCGCTCGACAACCTGGTAACAGTCAAAGAAGGCACCAACGCCAGCGTGATCAATCACTACAACCTCTTCCGCAGCGTCGAGATCGACGGTAGCGCTGCACCGGGCTACAGCTCAGGGCAGGCGATCAAAGCGATGGAAGAGATTTCCAAAGAAGTCCTGCCGCCGGGTTATGCGTTTGAGTGGACGGGAATCTCGCTGGAAGAAATCCAGTCAGGAGCGCAAACCGTCATGCTCTTTGCGCTGGGCCTGCTGGTGGTTTATCTCACGCTCTCGGCGCAGTATGAGAGCTTTGTGCTGCCCTTCATTATTCTTCTGGCGGTGCCCATGGCGGTCCTGGGAGCACTGCTCTTGCAGGCGGCGCGGGGACTGCAAAATGACGTGTACTGCCAGATTGGATTGGTCATGCTGATCGGTCTGGCAAGCAAGAACGCGATTCTGATCGTCGAGTTCGCTGAGCAGTTGCAGCATCGCGGGCTGGGGCTGGTGGAATCGGCGATCGAAGCTGCTCGCTTGCGCCTGCGGCCGATCCTGATGACCTCGATTGCCTTTATTCTCGGCGTGCTGCCACTGGTCTTTGCCAGCGGCGCGGGCGCGGCGGGAAGACACTCTGTTGGCACAACGGTCTTTGGCGGGATGATCGTCTCCACGTTCCTCAATCTCTTCATCATTCCTGTGCTCTACATCCTGGTGCGCGGATGGCTGCCGATGAAATTCAAGCCGCAAGCGGTGGAAGAGCCGGAGTTGGTGGAACGGACGGCCTAGCGTGGCGGCCAAGCCAGGTCCGCACAGCGATAAGACACGGCCACGGCTGCTCGCCGCCGGCTGGATTCTGCTTGGGCTCAGCTTGTTCCTCGGGATCGCGGGCCCGCGCCTGAGCGCAAGCAATCTGCCTCCCGATATCCGCGGTGATGTGGGCGACCTTGACTGGCTTTCCCTCGGGTGGATCATTATGGCGATGATTGTGGGTGCGCTTGCTCTGATGTGCTTTGTGGCGCACTGGGTGCTGCGACGGGAAACGGATACAACCCTGCCGGAAAGAATGAAACCCAGGTAAGTCCCAACCTAAGCGAAGAAAGATGAAGCGTCAGGCCGGGCGCGAGGCGATCGAGAGCAAAGATTGCACCTTGCTTGCCAGTTGCCGTAGCGCGTACGGCTTTTGCAGAAAGATCATGCCCTGCGTGGGAACGCCGCTTTGCAGCACCACGTCGTCGGCGTAGCCTGAGACATAGAGCAGCTTGATGCTGGGACGAATCTTAAGCAGCCGATCGGCGAATTCGCGTCCGCTCATCTTCGGCATGACCACGTCACTAATCACCAGATCGATCTGGCTGTTCTCACCCGCCAGTTGCAGCGCTTCCGGCCCGCTGCCGGCACAAGAGACCGTATAGCCCAGCGAGGTCAGGAATTCGGCATTCACACTGCGCAACTCCACTTCGTCCTCCACCAGAAGGATGTTGCCTGTGCCTTTTTTCATTGGGTCGCGGGAGTTATCCACGGCTTCAGGTTCAGCGACTGCGGTGGCCGGGAGCAGGATGTTGACCTGTGTCCCTTTGCGCGGGCTGGATTGAATGCTGATCTCACCCTGGCACTGCTGGACAATGCCATATACGGTCGCCAGACCGAGGCCGGTGCCGCGGCCGACTTCCTTGGTGGTGTAGAAGGGCTCAAAGGCGTGGAGCTGGGTTTCTTCGTCCATGCCTACGCCGGTATCGCGAATGCGGATGGCAACGTATTGGCCGATGGTAACGCTGCCGTTGGCAGTGAGCACGGGCCGAAGCACGTCTTCCGTCTCAATGAAAAGCTGCCCGCCGCCCGGCATGGCGTCGCGCGCGTTGATCACGATATTGAAGATGATCTGCTCAAAATGCGTCTTGTCGATGACCACTGTGCCTGAGGCGTGGAGATCAACCGATAGCTCAATGTCCTCGCCGATGAGGCGCGGCAAGATTGCGGTCAGGTCATCGAGGGCCTGCCCGGTCTGCAGCGCTGTCGGCCGGACGATTTCTTTGCGGCTGAAGGTGAGCAGCTGGCGCGTGAGTCCGCTGGCGCGCTGCGTCGTATCGATGATCTTGGTGCAGTAGCGGCGAAGATTCTCACTGGCTTCAACCTTTGATTCCAGCAGCTCAGCGTACCCGCCGATCACTCCAAGAAGGTTGTTGAAGTCGTGGGCGACGCCGCCGGCCAGGCGGCCCAGGGCTTCCATCTTTTGTGCCTGAAGAAATTTAGCTTCCAGTTCCCGCTCCTCGGTCTGGTCCAGCAACATGCCGAAAATGCATTCCTTATCGCCCACGCGCACCAGCGTGGCGAAGTACAAACCAGCGTGATGGCCGCCGGCAGCATCCTTGAATTTGATTTCAAGGTTCTGCACTGAACCCTCATTGCGGAGCCTGTGGTGGAAGTCATTGCGCTCGCCTTGCGACTTCCAGAAACCCAGGTCCATTGCGCACTTTCCGATCACCTTTTCCGCGGGCAGAGCCAGCATGCGCAGCAGATTGTCATTCACGTTGAGAAAGACGCCGTCCATCGACAGGATGGCGCAGCCGACCGGGCTTTGACGAAAGATGGTGGCGAACCGTTCCTCTGACTGCTTGAGTGCAAGTTCGTTTTGTTTGCGTTCGGTGATGTCGATGGCCGTGCCTTCAATCACCCGGTCGCCGTTGGCGGCAGGAATAATGATGGCGCGCTCCAGGATCCAGAAAAGCGTTCCGTCTTTGCGCCGCTGCGTGCATTCGTAGTTCACGATCTGGCCCTGGCGGCCGAGGTCTTCCAGGAATGCATCTCTCTCTGAGGGATGCGAATAGAGTGAATCCACCGGGCGCGACATGGCTTCCTGCTTGGTGGCAAAGCCGTACATCCGCAAAAATGCGCTGTTGCAGTTCAGCAGCTTGCCCTCGAAGGTGGAGACGTAGACCGCGGCCAGATTGTCCTCAAACAGGACCTGGTACTGGCGCGCTACGGTGTTGGCCATTTCCGTCTGGTTTTCAAACAGGGTGAAGATCATGCCGAAGGCAACAAAAAATTTCGGCAGGTCCCAGTAAAAGCTCGCCGGCGCCGGTGCGGGAACGTGGTGAGCAAGAAGAAACGACGCCAGCGGAAAGACACAACCCCAGACAATGAACGACGCAGAAGTGAATATCACGCCGGGAGTGAACCGGCGGAAGTGGCGGAAGTAAACCAACCCGGTAAGGTAAAAGAAGCCGAAAAGATAGAAGCGCAATCCGTCCCCGGGATGTCCCTGCAGGGCCTGGCTTACGGCCAAGCCCGCGTAAGGCAGAAGCAGAAGCATGAAATAGAGATACGGGCTGCGCAAGCCATAGAAGCTGATTGCCTGATATGCCCCGTAGATACAGCTAATCGCCACGAGTCCGGCAAAGACCCAGCCGGTTTTGACGTTCAGTGTCATTAGCGTCAGATACGCAACGGCGGCCGCGCTGATGAAGCTAATAAAGGCTAAACGCAGGCGCCGGTCGACGAAGACTTCTGAAACTGAAAGCAGGAAAAAGGTGCCGGCCACGAACAAGGTAGATATTTTGATCCAGGCGGTATAGCGCAGCAGCCAGGGCAAAACGTTATCGAGCACAGGAGCGGAGAAGTGGATAAAGATGGCGATCCAGCCGAGCATCCACAGACCGGCGCGCTTCTGGCGGTCGCGCGTATAGATCCAGGCAAAGAGCGCCACCACAATGCTGGTTACGCCAAATACAACTATTTCCTCAAATCGCGGAGACATTTACGCCTGCCAGTAACTTCTTTTCCGATGGAGGATTGAGGCCTCCAGAAAAAAACTCAGAAATGTTTGTGGGCCCGGAAGCACAAGGTATTCACCGTCGCACCCACCACGCTGGCATGGGTGCAGCACCAAAAAAGATGCAAACAAAGTATCACTTTTTTGCGCGATTAACCGCTATTTATTTTCCCTTATGAATTCGTATATACGATTTCTTCCCGGAGTGGGACTTCACTTGCGGGACCGCTCTATTGTTCCTTCTTCTTTGGGGGTTTTTCAGCCGGGTTTTCATGGACCCTTTCGCGGAATTGGCCGCCCATGGCTTTGGCCAGAAAGATGGCGGAATCGCCATACTTGTCGCGCAGGCGGTCGGTAGCGGAAAGAGCACGCGCCCATTTCTGGCGAGAGCCATCTTCCAACAGGTCCATCTGCGCCGGCTGTTCCGGAGTTCCTTCGAAATTTGACGTGTGTACGCCAAGCAGGCGAATCGGGCGGCCACGCTGCCAATTCGCGCGAAACAGCTCCATCACCGTGGCGAAGACTTCTGAATCCACCTGCGTTGGGCTGGCCAGGGAATGCGCGCGCGTGATGGTGCTGAAGTCGGCGTAACGCAGTTTGAGCTGAATGGTGCGCGCGGAAAAATTCTGCTCGCGCAGACGGCGGCAGACCTTGGCGCAGAGATGGGCCAGCGTGGACTCCAACTTGACGGCCTCGGCAGTGTCACGGCCGAAGGTGTGTTCATGGCTGATGGATTTGGCGAGCCAGTCTTCGCCTACTTCGCCTTCAAACCACCCTCCGGCGTCTTCTCCGCGTGCTTTGCCCGCGAGATCGACACCCCATTTGCCGAAATTCTCCTGCAAAAACTTTTCATCAACCTTTAACAAATCGCCGATCAGTGCAATTCCGAGCTGATTCAACCGTGCTTTGGTGACTTTTCCGACGCCAGGAATCTTGCCCACGTCGAGCGGCGCCAGAAAACTCTGCTCCTGTTCGGGCAGGACGTAGAGAATGCCGTTTGGTTTTGCCTTGTCTGAGCTGATCTTCGACATCAGGCGCGTGCGGCCGATGCCGATGGAGCAGTTCAGGCCGGTGCGTTCTTTCATCTGCTGGTGCAGCTTGTGTGCGGAGAGAAGCGGCGGACCGTGGAGCCTTTCTGTGCCGGTCATGTCGAGATAAGCCTCGTCAATTGAGGCCATTTCCACTGCGGGTGAAAAGTTGTGCAGCACCGCGCGCGCTTTGTGCGAATACTCGGCGTAGAGATCAGGATGGCCATCGACAAAGATGGCATGTGGACACTGCTTGGCTGCTGTGCGCAGAGGCATGGCAGAGTGCACGCCGAATTTACGTGCTTCGTAGGAAGCGGCTGAGACCACGCCACGCTCATCGCGCTGGCCGCCCACGACAACGGCTTTGCCCTTCAGCGCGGGATTAAACAATTCTTCCACGGACACAAAGAAGGCATCCATATCGACGTGGAAGATGATGCGGGCGGCGGACATCTTAAGTCTGAAGATACCACCGTAATCCATCCAATTTTTGGCGAAACTTTGGCCCCAAGACTGCATCTCATAGGGACGCAATTTTTGGGGCGGGATGGGTGCATTTTGCCGGCCAAACATTTACTATGTCTGCCCCACCCCAGCGCGCCAAAAAGGGCGCGTCGGGGGCCATTGCTTCACCCTCAACACGCCCAAGGGGGCGTTTCGGGGGCCGCTGCTTCGCTTGAGGACATCTGAATGGCGCATCTGAAGTCGGTTCTTACTTTTCCGCCTGCCTCAGCCGAAGAGCGTGGCGCGACCACGCTGGCCAGCCATTACACCGCGGTGCGGCAGCAAACCGCGTCGCTGACAGCCCATTTGAGCGCGGAAGACCAGATGGTGCAATCCTCTGCGGATGCCAGCCCAGTCAAGTGGCACCAGGCCCATACCACCTGGTTTTTTGAAACCTTCATTCTGTCCCAGCACCTTCCTGGCTATAGCGGATTTGATTCGCGATTTCGTGACCTCTTCAACTCCTATTACAACGCCATAGGCCAGCAGCCGGACAAAGCTTTGCGGAATACGTTTTCGCGTCCCGGCCTGGAGGATGTGCGCAAA
>DATBHX010000023.1:0-24302 GCA_036557225.1 Candidatus Angelobacter sp. | reverse complement strand
GGAGATACGATCACCATGCGCTTGGCCTCGCGGGGTCCGCGCAGCATGAGCATACTGGGAAGGACCGTTACGCCCAGCATCAAAACCGGAATGAAGAATGTCATGATCACAAACGCACGCGAACGCACACGCTCCAGAAACTCACGCCTGGCGATCAGAAAAATGTTACGCATCGGTCTTGCCCACCGTTTCCTTGAAGATCTCTTCTAGCGAGGGTTCCATCAGCTCAAACCGATTTACCCGGGAACGCTCGGTCACCATCTGCAACAACTTCTGGGCATCGGCTCCCGGCGCCATCCGTACTTCCACGTAATTCCCGTAGTTGTCGAATTTGCTGACCAGCGGATTGCTTTCCAGGAAGTCGCCGTTGCCGTCGTATTCAATCTGCACGTTGTTCTTGCCAAAGCGGGCCTTGATTGCCTTGAGCTCTCCCTGTAGCACCGCCGTGCCCCGATTGATCAGGCAGATGCTGTCACACAGCTTCTCCACCTGGTCCATGCGATGGGTGGAAAACAGAATGGTCTTGCCCTGCTTCTTCAGGTCAAGCATTACATCTTTCAGGAGGCCGGCATTCACCGGATCAAGGCCGAAGAACGGCTCGTCCATGATGATGAACTCGGGATCGTGGATGAGCGCGGCGATGAACTGGATCTTCTGCTGCATGCCCTTGGAGAGCTCTTCCACCTTTTTTCCCATCCAGGCATCGATCTCCAGCCGCTTGCACCATTCCACAGCCTTTTGCCGCGCTGCGCTGTTGGTCATTCCATGGAGTTCGCCCAGAAAAATGAGCTGGTCGATGATCTTCATCTTTTTGTACAGGCCACGCTCTTCGGGCAGGTAGCCGATTTTATGCAGCGCCTTGCGTTCGAAGGGCTTGCCAAAGAGATTGATCTGGCCTGAGTCGGGCACAGTGATGCCGATCATCATCCGGATGGTGCTGGTTTTGCCTGCGCCGTTCGGGCCAAGCAGCCCAAAAACGCCTCCCTGTTCAATACCAAAAGAGAGATCGTTGACGGCCACAAACTGGTCGTAACACTTGCGGACTTTATTCAGTTCAATGGTTTGCATGCAGATAGGGTCCTGCCTCAGATGCTATACGCTGGGATGGCTCCAAGGTTACACGATTTCCAGATATTGGTCGATCCAGGCGCGCACCTTGAGACGGCGCTCGTCACTGGAATCAAAACGAAGACCGTAGACCTTGTCGCTTTCCCGATACCAGCAGACAGAGGCGCGGACGCTCACCTTGTCCAGGCCAGGCAGGCTCAGCAGCAGGCGGACGTTATCTGACTTGGGCAGCGGCGTAGTCGAACGGATGGACATGCCTCCGGAACTGACCTCAACGGTGGTTACCTTTGTATTGCCCCGTGAATCCATCTCAATCTCCGCCTGGGAGACCACGGGAATGCGTACATAACGCCGAAGCTCATGGATCACCAGAAGGTGGGTGGCGCGCACGATCTTCAGTACGCTCTGCCGGTCCAGCGGCTCATCCAGGACGGCGTTAATGCCGTAGCTCGAGTAGCGCAGCGCTTCCGCTGTGTTGCGAGCGATGCCATACAGCACCATGCGGCGATTGGAAGGCGAGTTGCGCGCGGACTTCAGGATGCGGTCCGCATCGGGATCGTAAAGCCGGACCACGCAGGCTTCGAATTTTTGCCGGTGGAAGATGGCCGTCGGATCGCCATCGAGGGGAACAATGCTGATGCCGAATTGCCGGAAGCAATCGCCCAGGAACGCATTGCATGCCGGGTCAATATGGACCGTGGCGGTCCTGGCTGTGATCTTTCCCGGAATGGCCGCGACTGAGGTGCTGCTCATGATACTGAGGGTCTCGGAATTATCTGGAGGCGGTAAATTCTTTTTTCAAGCTGGCTGAGGCCACCCGGTTACGTCCTGCCTGCTTGGCGAGATAGAGGGCAGCGTCCGCCGCAGCTACCACTTCATCGCGTGTTACACCGTGCGCAGGATAGTCGGCCACGCCGCAACTGATGGTCACCGGACGCGGCACGCCGGGGAAAAAGTGCGTTTCCACCTGGCGGCGCAGCTTTTCCGCCACGCGCATAGCGCTTTCTCCCGTGGTTTCCGGAACTACAATGGCGAATTCATCGCCGCCGTAGCGGCAAACCATATCCATTTTGCGCAGCTGCTGCTTGAGGATGGATGACACCGCGCGCAGCATTTCATCGCCCAGCAGATGCCCG
Organism: Candidatus Angelobacter sp.; assembly: GCA_036557225.1. GTDB lineage: Bacteria > Acidobacteriota > Terriglobia > Terriglobales > Acidobacteriaceae > Angelobacter. The sequence goes on along the minus strand of DATBHX010000023.1, from coordinate 22,098 downwards.
AACTCGTCGTTCATTTTCTTGAAATGATCGATATCCAGCATGATCAGTGACATGCGTCCCTGGAAGCGGCCCGCGCGCTCCAGCTCTTCTACAATGCGCATTTCAAAATAGCGGCGATTGTGAATGCCGGTAAGGCCGTCAACGTAAGCCAGCTGCTTCATGCGGTCAAAGTTGTGCGCGTTCTGGATGGCCGCGGCGCAAATGTCAGCCACCGACTCCAGGGGCTGAACGTCTTCCTGCACAAAGGCGTTTCTCTTGGCGCTGTCCAGCGCCAGTACGCCCAGTTTTTCGCCAAAGATGATCAGCGGCACGCACATCTCGGATTGCGTTTCGGCGAAGCCGGCAATATAGCCTTCCACGCTGTTTACGTCGTTTTCAATCACGCTGCGGCCCGAGCCCAGGGCACGGGCTGCCAGTCCGGCGCCAGGAGAGAGAATCGAGCCCATCGCCAGATTGGGAGTCAGCCGGCCTTCATAGGCGCGAACGCGCAGTGTGTCGCCTTCCGCCAACAGGACGGCTACATGGTCAATGCGGAACCAGTCCAGCAGCAGGCGGCAGACCACGGTCAGCAGTTCATCGAGATCAAGAACGCGCGTGGTCTTTTTGGCGACAGCATTGATCGCCTCGAGTTGCTCAGCCCGGCGGCGTTCCATGGAATACAGACGAGCATTCTCCAGCGCCATGGATGCCTGAGTGGAGAAGAGCGTAAGCAGGTCGATCATGTCTGAATCGAAGAAGTCGAGCTGTTCGCTCTGAAAATCCAGCACGCCGACCACTTCTTCGCGTACCAGCAGCGGGATGGCGACTTCAGACTTTGTCTCAGCGACTTTTTCAAGATACCGCGAATCCTTGCTTACGTCAGGCGCATACACCGGCCGTTTGATTTCCGCCGCGGCCCAGGTCAGGCCGGTACCCTTGGGAATCCTGTATCCAATGTCCAGATTGCTCCGTCCCAGATGGGCGCGGACCTGTAGCTCATTTTTGTCGAGCAGCAGCACGGCGCCGTTCTGCAATTGGAAGAAATCACGGATGATAGTGAGGATGCGGTTCAGTACTTCATCCAGATCAAACGTGGAAAGGATCGCCTGGCTGGCGTCATACAAAATGGCGATCTTTTGCATCGATTCGAGCAAAGCGAATCAGTCTCCAATGAAGATTGAACCACGCTGCTCCCGGCAGGATGAACGGTCTCTAGCGCCGGAGGGGGAGTTGAGCACGTAAACCTGGTTTCTTAATGACAAGATTCTACAGCGGAAAGCATGTTGGCGAAAGTGATTTTAGTCACCTCCGCAACTCTTTGGTATCTACAACAAAAGCACAGAACAACTACGGGAAAGACTGATAACTAAAGTTCATGATCTATATTCCAAACCGGCCAGAAATGCTCGACTAAGCGGGCTTTTGCGCGGCAACCATGAAATATTTGCATGGGCGAGAATAAGAGATATTTCATCTTCGGACATGACAAGGCAATGCTTTGAGATCAAAATGACCCTCTGCCGCGAGGTTCTACCGCTTGAGCAGATCCACCGGCTCTTTGATGTCTGACACGCGGAAATAGCGTGCCAGTGAAGGATGCTTGCGCGCCACTTCCTCATACATCGCATAAGCCACGTTGCGGTACGAGAAATGTCCGGCTGAGCCGCTGCGAAGTTCGGAGATATAGAGCGCCTCCGCGAAATCCATTTTGAACAGCGTGCGTTTGCGGAAGGCCATGGGGAGAAGGTATAACGCCGCCTGTGGGCTTGTTCCTGCTGTTTTTTCGTACGACTGGATGAGTCGTCTCATCGCCGCAGCATAACGGGGTTCCAGTCCCGCAGCCTGGATATTGGGCGGGGTGTCATAGCCATGCTGATGCGTGAATCCCTGCTCGATCTGCGTGCAGCGGCGATGGCGGTGCATATCGCGGAAGCCGCCAATGTCCATGAGGATGTCAAACTTGAATTGCTGCCCGGCATGGAATGAGCGCAGCAGTTCGTCATGCCGACCGCGATTCCGCAGTCCCAAATCAATGATCTCGCCCCGCCGCGCCGCGGTAAGGGCTTGTACGCGCTCCTGAATCTGGCGATACGAATAATGGCTGGCCGAGTAAATGAGCGTCGTCGCCATCTCAACTTCGAGTGCGCCGCTTTCCACCAGATCCACCAGCGGAGCACGCTCCATGGGAACGCCGGCCATCAGCTCTCGAGCGGCTTGTGCCAGCTCTGTTCGCGTTTGTATTTCATAAGCGCTGGGATTGGCATACTTGACCAGCGTGGGCGCCACGCGCGTGGGCCGTAAGAGCTGCTGCGCGGCCCTGGCTCCCAGGTCGGGATTGACGGCCTTGATCTCCTCTACAAGCGCGCGCAACGATTCCGTTTGGGCGTTGTAGGCCGCATCGCTCGCTGCTTCCTTCAACAGCGCACCCAGGTGGCGAACTTCGTCATATGGGCTGGAAAGCAGGCGGGCGATCTGTGTTTCCAGTGTGCGCGCGTTGACGATCTGGCCGAGCGAGGTGTTGGTGGCCAGCGGCAGAAGATAACGTGAGTTGTCAAACGCCCGTGCGCGCAGGGTGCGTGTGTACTGGTCTTCCGCCATCCCATCGGGACGGGGTATCTGCCCGGCGTAATAGCGCAGCATTTCCTGGGTGAAGGCGTCGTATTCAGAAAAGAGAAAATCGATGCTCGCGCAATAGTCGGCTTTGAGCGGTTCATTGCCGAAAAAATCGGGAATGAAGTAGCCGCTCTTCTTGAAATTCTGATAGCGCGTGGAACGCTCCTGGCCGTCCCAGCGCTGCTCATCGACCAGGACAATCGCGGCAAGGATGGAAAGCTTCTCAATGGCGAAAGCCAGATGCGCCAGATCGGCGATGGAGCGGTGGCCGTACTGGAAGTAAAACGTGTTGAGGAACTGCTCGGCCTTTTGCTCGCTGATCTCCTTGAGCGACTCCTTCATCGAAAGCGCCGAACGCGAGTACTTGGCCATGGCATAGGCCTGCACTTCGGGATCGACGCCGTGCACGGCGAAAACGTCGACCTGTGGGCTGGAGCTGGCCCCGTTGTTTTCGGGCGCCGGCGGCTTGGAAGTGAGGGAGTCAGGCATGGAAGTAATCTGATTTTATTCCATTCTGTCGATCCACTACCTTGTCTTTTCAAAATTCAATTTTCCCCATCTTATCCACAGCGGCGCTCTTCTTGTCGCGCCTTAAGAGGTGATAAAATTCATAAAATCCACTCTTCGGAGTTCCGATGCAGGCAATCCTTGCGCTGGAAGATGGACGAATCTTCAGCGGCAGAGGTCACGGCGCAAAAGGCGAATGTTACGGCGAAGTCGTTTTTAATACCTCCATCACCGGCTACCAGGAAATCTTCACCGATCCCTCTTACGCCGGGCAGATCGTAGTTCTTACCAATCCTCAGATCGGCAATTACGGCACCAATCCGGAAGACAATGAAGCCACTCATCCTTATATAGAAGGCCTGGTGGTGCGTGAGTTTTCTCCCATCAGCTCCAACTGGCGATCGCAGCAGGTCGCCGACGAATATCTGGAAAAATTCAAGATTCCGGTGATCGCCGATATCGACACGCGCGCGCTCGTCCGCCATCTGCGCACGCATGGCGTGATGCGCGGCGTGATCTCTTCGATTGAGACGGACCCGGAAAAGCTGGTGATGAAGGCCCGCTCCATCCCCAAGATGGACGGCACTGATCTGGCCAAGGTAGTTACGACCAAACAGCGCTACCAGTGGCAGACCGGCACGCGCTCGCACGAACCCACGGAAGTCGTCGGCGTGAAGGACCATCCGCCGAGCAAGCACGTGGTGGCCTACGATTTCGGCATCAAACAGAACATCCTGCGCATGCTGGTGGACCAGGGTTGCCGCGTGACCGTGGTCCCGGCCATGACCAGCGCGGAAGATGTAATGTCACTCAATCCTGACGGCGTGTTTCTCTCCAACGGCCCTGGCGATCCCGAGCCCTGCACCTACGCGGCGGAGAACATCCACCGGCTCATGGGTAAGACCCCGGTCTTTGGAATCTGCCTGGGACACCAGCTCGTTGGGCTGGCGCTGGGGGGGCGGACGTACAAGTTGAAATTCGGGCATCACGGCGGCAACCATCCGGTGAAGCAGCTGGAGACGGGAAAAATTGAGATTACGGCGCACAATCACAATTTCGCCGTCGATCCGGATTCACTGAAGGAATCGGAGATCATCAAGACCCATATCGATCTGAATGACAACACGCTCGAAGGGCTGCGCCATCGCACGCTGCCGCTGTTCAGCGTGCAGTATCACCCGGAGGCGTCACCCGGGCCGCACGATTCGCACTATCTGTTCAAGGATTTTATGGGGCTGATGGAGGAGTGGAAGAAATAGATGCCACGCCGTAATGACATCGCGAAGATCCTGATCATCGGCTCCGGGCCGATCGTGATTGGCCAGTCGGCGGAGTTCGATTACTCCGGTACGCAAGCCTGCAAAGCCCTCAAGGCTGAAGGCTACGAAGTGGTGTTGGCCAACTCCAATCCGGCCACCATCATGACCGATCCGGAGACGGCGGACCGCACCTATATTGAGCCGCTGACCAAGGCGTATCTCGAAGAGATCATTCGCCGCGAAGCCGAGATGATGACCGAAGACGGCGTAAGGCACGGCAAGTTTGCTCTGCTGCCGACCGTCGGCGGACAAACCGCGCTCAATCTGGCAGTGGAGTTGGCCGACTCCGGAATTCTTGAGAAATACAACGTTGAGTTGATAGGCGCGCAGCTCAGGGCCATCAAGATGGCGGAAGACCGGCTGCTCTTCAAAGACGCCATGACGCGGATCGGGCTCGACGTGCCCAAATCAGCGCTCATCAACAATCTTAAAGACGGCCTGGATTTCTCCGGCAAGATCGGCTTCCCGTTGATCATCCGGCCTTCGTTCACGCTGGGCGGCAGCGGCGGCGGCATTGCTTACAATCGCGAAGAGCTACTGGAAATCCTGGCCCGCGGCCTGGATCTTTCACCTGTGCATGAAGTGCTGATTGAAGAATCGGTCCTAGGCTGGAAAGAATACGAGCTGGAAGTGATGCGCGACCTGATGGATAACGTCATCATTGTCTGCTCGATCGAGAATTTCGATCCCATGGGCGTGCACACCGGTGATTCCATCACCGTGGCCCCGGCGCAGACGCTGACCGACCGCGAATACCAGCACATGCGCGATGCCTCAATCAAGGTGATCCGCGAGATCGGCGTGGAGACCGGCGGCTCCAATATTCAATACGCGGTGAATCCGGCTACGGGACGCATGGTGGTGATCGAGATGAACCCGCGCGTCTCGCGCTCGTCGGCGCTGGCGTCGAAAGCGACTGGTTTCCCGATCGCCAAGATCGCTGCAAAATTGGCCGTCGGCTACACGCTGGACGAGATTCCCAACGACATCACCAAGAAAACCCCGGCCTGCTTTGAGCCGACCATCGATTACGTGGTGGTCAAGATTCCCAAGTGGCAGTTTGAAAAATTCCCCGGCGCGGATGAAGGCCTGGGACCGCAGATGAAATCGGTGGGCGAGGCCATGGCCATCGGCCGTACCTTCAAAGAAGCGCTGATGAAGGGCATACGCTCGCTGGAGACAGGCAAGAAGGTCGGGGCGGAAAAGATTGAGCCGCGCATTGTGACGCAGCGGCTGGTCACGCCGCATCCCGAGCGCCTTACCTACATTCGCTACGCGCTGCACCAGGGTATGACCGTAAAAGAACTGCACAAGATGACCAGCATCGATCCCTGGTTCCTCTATCAGCTCAAGGAAATCGCGGCTGTGGAAACCGAGGTAGCGCAGTACTCGGCAGAAACGCTGAGCAAAGAGCTATTGCGCAAGGCCAAGCGGTTGGGGATTTCCGATGACCGGCTGGCGCTCTCCATCAAAGCCGGCGTGCAAACCGTGCGGCGCATGCGCGAAGGTAGCGGTGTTCGGCCGGTATACAAACTCGTCGACACCTGTGCCGCCGAATTCGAAAGTTACACGCCGTACTTCTACTCCACCTACGAAGACGAAGACGAAGCACCGCCGACTGCGAAAAAGAAGATCATTATCCTGGGCAGCGGGCCGAACCGGATTGGCCAGGGCATTGAATTCGATTATTGCTGCTGCCACGCCGCTTTCGCCCTGCGTGATGATGGTTACGAAACCATCATGGTCAATTGCAATCCGGAGACGGTTTCCACCGACTATGACACCAGTGACCGCCTCTACTTTGAGCCGCTGACCTTTGAAGACGTGTTGGCCGTCTACCAGCATGAATCGCAGGGAGGCGCTCCGGTGGGCGTGATCGTGCAGTTTGGTGGACAGACGCCGCTCAACCTGGCCCTGCCGTTGAAAGGCGCGGGCGTCGCCATCATTGGTACGTCGCCGGAGTCGATTGACCTGGCTGAAGACCGCAAACGCTTCGGCAAGCTGCTGGAGGAACTTGATATCCCGCAGCCCCCGGGAGCGATTGCCACCAGCGTGGAAGAAGCGGTTGCGGGCGCACGCAAGGCCGGATATCCGGTATTGGTGCGGCCTTCATATGTGCTCGGCGGACGCGCCATGGTGATCGCTTACGATGACGAGAGCGTGGTTCGCTACATGAAAGAGGCGGTCGAGTATTCGCAGCAGCGGCCGGTGCTGGTCGACCATTTCCTGGAAGACGCGATTGAAGTTGACGTAGACGCTCTTTCCGACGGCGAAGACATCGTCATCGGCGGCATCATGCAGCATATTGAAGAAGCGGGGATCCACTCCGGCGATTCTTCCTGCGTGCTGCCCTCGGTCAATCTGTCTGACCGCGTGCTGAATATCATTCGTGACTACACTTTCAAGCTCGCGCGCGCGCTCAAGGTGGTCGGGCTGATGAATATTCAGTTCGCCATCCAGAATGAAAAAGTCTTCGTGATTGAGGTCAATCCGCGCGCTTCGCGCACAGTGCCTTACGTCTCCAAGGCAACAGGCGTGCCGCTGGCCAAGATTGCCGCGCGGCTCATGACCGGCCGCAAGCTGCGCGAGTTCCTGCCGGCCAACGTCGAGCAAAGTACTGACCTCGCCACCGGCGTCGGATACTTTGTGAAGTCCCCGGTCTTCCCCTGGAACAAATTCCCGGGTGTCGATACCGTGCTTGGTCCGGAGATGAAATCCACCGGTGAAGTGATGGGCTCAGCCGACACTTTCGGCGAGGCCTTTGCCAAAGCGCAGCTTTCGGCGGGACAGGCGTTGCCAACACGCGGCACCGTCTTCATCAGCGTGGTGGACCGTTACAAACACGAATCGATTGAGCTGGCGCGCAGGTTCGTCGAACTGGGATTCAGTCTTGTCGCCACGCATGGAACTGCTGACCGCCTGGAAAAAGCCGGGCTGAATGTAGATCGCGTGTACAAGGTAAAGGAAGGCCGTCCGAACGTGGTGGACCTGATCAAGGGCGACCGCGTGCAGCTTGTGGTAAATACGCCGCACGGCGCGGAACCGTGGTTCGATGAAAAGGCCATTCGTCGCGCTGCCGTCACGGGACGCATCCCCACGATTACCACCATGGCCGCAGCCTGGGCTGCAGCTGAAGGCATTGCCGCGCTGCAGCGCAATGAAGTCAACGTGCGATCGATGCAGCAATGGCATGAAGAGAGCACTCAGCACCCTCGGCACGCCGGGGCAGGCTCAGCACTCAGCAATCAGTAAGACCGCCTTGGATACCAGCATTTCGCCCCGCGATCATCTACGGTTGCACGCCGCGCTGTGTTTAACATCTGTTTAGCAAAACTCGCCTTGCGATAGGAGCAGAGCAGGAATACCATATCCTGCACGTAGTACCGGGGGAAGCGTAAGACTGATCGCACGGAGTTATCAGATGCTTGCCACAAGAAGACTGCAACTATCCTTCCTGGTTGTTTTATTCGCTGCCATTGGCTTTTGCCAGGATCGGCCGCCCGTAGCGCCGGTTCCTTCAGATCCTCTTGAATTGGTTACCGGAGCAACACAGATACCGAGCACGCCGGAAGAACGCAGCGCGGTCCTGAGCTTATTGGAGCGTGCCCGCCAGAATTCTGATCTGCATGCTCCGGGAAGCGCTTCATTTTCTCTGCATGTAACGTTCAACGCCAACGGCAACGTGCAGGCCACAGGCGCCGGGGAGATGGAAGAAACGTGGATTGATCCCACCACGTCGCGCTGGACGGCGCATCTGGGCGATTTCTCGCTGGACCGGGTCTTCAGCGGCGGCCGGATCTTTGACGACAAGATAAGCGCCTTTATCCCCATCCGCGTGCAAATGCTGCGCGGCGCGATCTTCTGGCCGATCAACATACAGCAGGCCCATACGCTGATCAGGACTGCGACAGCCAGCTGGAAAGGGAAAGAGTTGACCTGCGTTCTGAGTTCGGGCGAGATGGCGGAAGCCACGCCCACGCCGGGACGCCGCTGGATTGAGCGCGAGTTCTGCATTGAAAACAAAACCGGGCTTCTGCAGATGCTCTCCGACGTTCCCGGGGTTTACGTGGTCTACGATTACACCAACCCGCTGCGCTTTCACGGACGAGTGGTGGCGCGCCAGTTCTCGATCATTGAAGGCGGCAACACAGTGCTCGATGCCCGCATTGAAAGCCTGGCCGACGCCATCTCCGGCGGCAACCTGCTTACGCCCACCGAGCAGATGAAAACGCATGGCCCGGGACCGCTTCTGGGCGGAGTCATGCGCTTCCCGCGGATTATTCCCGTGGCCCCCGGCGCGGCGGTGATGCAGCCGGTGATTGTGCACGTCAGCCTTGATCGCAACGGCAAGGTAGGCGACGCCGAGCTGGTGGAAAACTCAGGCGCCGCGCTGGGCCAGTCAGCACTCGATCTGGTGAAGCGCGGCGTTTATACGCAGCAGGTTGAACGGGTCTGGGCCGGCCACCAGATGGAAGCCTTTATCAACGTGGAGTTTGTTTCGCAATAGGCAAGGTTCAGGCATGCCTGCGCATGATGGCGCGAATGGGTTCGTTATCGGCATAGACCTGCCATACGGCGACCTTGCTATCTTTGATCACGGCCCGCCAGGCCGCGGGAGCCTTCCAGAAATTCTCTTTCGCGAGCGTTCCATCTTTTGAGAACGTTCCCTGCGCCGAGCCGAAAACCGCCACAGTGTTTCCGTCAGCAAAGATCTCCGAATGTGAGACGGAGTAATCCGGAACCATCTTGAAATAACCAGTCCAGGCGGCACGCAGCTTCTCCACCCCTTGAATAGGATTGCCGAGAGAGTCAATGAACTCGCCGTCGGAGGTCATGAGCGAGCAGATTGTGTCAGGATTGCGAGCGTTGATTGCGTGTTCGAACTCGAGAACGATCTCAATTGGATTGGCCATGGCGATTGCTGCTCCAGAGCCGGACTATCGTAAATGAAGTGTGCGCCGGCTGCACCCGAGTAAGCGGACTTTGGGGGCCGTTTGGAGCGAAACGACTGAACTGTTAGGGTGCAGAGATAGGTACGAGGCGAAGAAATAGCTTGAGCGCTGGGGAGCGAAGCGACAGAATGAAGCGTGTTTGCCTATAAGGGCGTTGACCACATTGCGCTGGTGACCAAAAGGCTCGTTGCCATGAAGAGCTTTTACACTGAAGGCCTGGGATTGACCCTGGAACAGGAAGGCAAAGCCAAGGCCGGCTACAACACGGTCACCCTGCGCGCGGGTGAGTCGCTGATCGATTTGTTTGAGGCTTCGCCTACAAACCCTGCGCCACCGGCCAATCTGAGCGAAGAACATATCTGCCTATCTGCCACAGGATCAAGCATTTACGATGTCATCGCCACGTTGAAGCGTAAAGGCCTGGATCCAACCCAGGCGGAGGTAAACAATGGCGCTAAGGGCAAAGGGCTCTCAATCTTCGTGCGCGATCCTGATGGAAACAAGATCGAGATAAAAGTCGACTGAACCTTCCATGGTGCAAGGGATTGCACATAAGGTTCGTGATCGCAAGGATGAGATCAGCCGCTAAAAATGCGGGTTTGGCGATCAGTACCGGCGCTAAACATCGAACGTGCATGGACTTTCCGCATGGTACATGTACTAATTCCATATTGCACATGTACTAAGTAAAAGCTTCTAATCGTCCTGCTCAAGTAAGTCAGCTGCACAAACAAAAAATAAAAAAGATACTTGGCGAACCCTCACTCCCCCGAGTCGCCGTGGCTCTAGTTTTCTCCAGGAGATTTTATGCAGATCGGCGTCTACGGTTGTGGATATCTGGGGACTGTGGTTGCTGCATGCCTTGCCGATTTCGGCGTTCCCGTAACCGCCTACGGAAGTGATTCGGTTAACACCACCCTGTTAGCCAGCGGCATTTTGCCCTTCCATGAAAAGAATCTAAGTGACATTGTGCGCCGCGGCGTTCGCTCCGGCCGCCTTATGTACTCCACACACCTGCAGTCGATGGTGCAGCGGGCCGAGATCATTTATCTGGCGGAAGACGCGAACCGCGACATGGAAGCCATCTCCATGGAGGTGGCCAACTACTGCGATCACGGGCAGATTCTGGTGCTGGTAACGCCTGTGCCTGTGGGCACGGCGCGGCGGATTGAAGAACGGCTGAAAGCTTCCGGCCGGCAGATCACGGTTGTGTCGCATCCGCTCTTCCTGTCTGAAGGCTGTGCGGTAGAAGACTTCAACTGGCCTGATCGCATTGTGCTGGGCACGAATTCAAACGCGGCGGTAACTTCGCTCAAAGCCCTGTATAGGCCGCTGGTGATGCGCGGCGTTCCGGTGATAGTGACCACGCATGAGACAGCGGAACTGGTACGTGAAGCTTCCACGGCCTTCCTGGCAACAAAAGTTTCGTTCATCAATGAGCTCTCCAGCTTGTGCGAACGCATCAGCGCCGATGCAGTCGATCTGGCGCTGGCACTTGGCCTGGACAAGCGCATTGCGCCGCGCTGCCTGCAGCCTGGATCGCTGGGCGGCAGCTTTACGGAATCCGATATGGACGCTCTGGCCAATCTGGCGGCCGGTTCAGGCGTCTCGCTCAAGATCCTGACCGCGGCGCGCGAGGTGAACCAGGAATTTTGCGGACGCATCATGCAGAAGATCTCGGGAGCGCTGCAGTCGCTGGATGGCAAGCAGGTTGGTTTGCTGGGCCTGGCGTTCAAGCCGAATACCAACTCGGTGGTCAGCTCGGGCTCCATCCGCCTGGCTCGCCGGTTGATGGAGAGCGGCGCGCATGTGAAGGCCTACGATCCCATCGCCATGCCGGACGCGCAGCAGGAGCTGACCGGCAACGTCCGGTATTGCGACTCGGCTTACTCGGTGGCGGAAGGCGCTGATGCGCTGGTGCTGGGCACCGGCTGGCCGGAGTTCCGTACGCTCGACTTTGACCGCATTCGCCGCATCATTCGCAATCCGGTGGTGGTGGACACCAAGAACCTGCTCGATGGTCCGCGGATGAAGGCGCTGGGCTTTGAGTATCTGGGTGTGGGCCGCGCGTAGAGAGCTAACGTAAAAGCCTGAGCCTCAAGCTAAGAATTTCCCCCGTTGAAAAGACAACGGGGGATTTTGTTTTTAATGAGTTTGGGGAATGAAAGCGCTCAACCGCCGGCAAAGCAGATTTTATTTTTCTGGGAGCAAAAAAATTCCGAGTACAATGTCGCCATCCTTCCGGGAGAAATCATGAAAACAGCCTGGGTAGTAGTCTGTTGCATTCTTCTGTTCAGCGCTCCAGCATCGTTCGGCCAGAGTAGCGGAAAGACAGCCCCCGCTTTTACCGGCACTTTGTCGGCGGGCATCAACCTGCGTTCTGTTGCCGGAGCGCCTTTTTCCGCCGATGTACTAAACCAGTCAACGCAGCTGCTCTCCGACGGCAGCCGGGCGCTGGTGGAAACCCACGGTAAGGTGTTTCGCGATGCCGAGGGCCGCACGCACGTTGAGACCGAGCTAACCACCGGTCCGGGCGCCGCACCGCGCCATTTGATTACCATCTTCGATCCGTTGCTGCAGATCAGCATGGTGCTGAACGTAGAAGCCAGGACAGGCGATGTCTACCACTTGCCGCAGGCCCCAGCCCTCTCGGCAAAGCAACTTAAGCTGATCGCCGCCGCGCAGGTTCGTCGCAACGCGGCTCGTCCAACGGCGGGATCGGAAGACCTGGGCACCATGACCATGGAAGGTTTCAGCGTAACCGGCAGCCGGAGCACACATCGCGCGACCGGAGACAAAGCCCAGCTCGTGACTTCCGAATCGTGGTTTTCCGCCGAGCTGAAGGTAGAGCTGCTATCCATCACGCAGCTTCCTCAGGCAGTGACGCACAGCACCAGGCTCATCAACATCGCGCCTGGTGCGCCTGATGCAGCGTTGTTTCAGACTCCTGCCGGCTACACGATGAAAGACCATTCTCAGCAAAAGTGAGTTACGCATTCATGTCATCGATAAGAACACCGAAATTGATCACCATCCTGTGCCTGTTGATGTTTGCTTACGCCGGGCCGGCGCTGGCACAATCTCCGCCCACCATCGACAAGTCATTCGCTTCGGCGACGGTCGGCCTGAATGAAAGCGTTACCCTCACTTTCACCATCACCAATCCCAATCCCGCGACGGACCTGACCGGCGTCAGCTTCAATGACAACATGCCGGCGGGCCTGCTGATTGCCAACCCTGACAGCGTGAGCGGCAGCTGCGATACAAGCCTGGTGACTACGTTGGCCACCAGCCTCAACATGACCGGCGCGACGATTCTTGCCAACAGCAGCTGTACGTTTTCCGTGGATGTGCTGGCAACTACTGCCGGCGATCAGGTGAATACAACGGACCCGATCACGTCGAATGAAGGCGGCACCGGCGGCACCGCGACAGCGACGGTAAGTGTCGTTGTCCCGGACCTGACGATTGCACTTTCACATACGGGAAATTTCCTGAGCCCGCAGACCGGCGCGACCTACACCATCACGGTTTCCAATTCCGGCGGTGCTGACACCACCGCGATCATCACGGTCAATGACAATCTGCCTTCAGGCCTTACCGCCACCGACCTCAGTGGTCCTAACTGGAACTGCACTCTTTCTCCCTTGCAGTGCACGCGCGGTGATACCCTGTTCGCCGGCACAAGCTTTGAGCCGATCACGCTCACCGTCAACGTCGCGAAAAGCGCTCCGGCAAGCGTGACCAACACGGTCTCTGTCTCTGGCGGAAACGAAACCGATACCACGAACGATACAGCCAGCGACCCCACGCAGATCAATCCGGTGCTGGCGCTTGCGGCTCAAACGACCAGCGTGACGGTGACAGCCGGCGGAACTGCAACCAGTGTTCTGAACGTAACCGCCGACAGCGGTTCAAATCTGGGCGCGATTACATTTGCCTGCAGCGGATTGCCCGCGCTTGCCACCTGCAGCTTTAATCCATCGTCTGTTACCGCTACTGGGCAGGTGACTCTCAGCATTGCGACAACGGCGGGTTCGTCTACATCTTCAAGGACCGCCGGGACTGTTCCACCTTTCGTATTTGGTGTACTTGCTTCTCTGGCTTTGGCATTCATCACGCTGGGTGGCAGTCGAAGATTCAGGTGGAGACTGGCCGCAACTTTTGCCACGCTTGCGTTGCTTGCCATCGCGGGATGTGGCGGAAGCCATGGCGCGAACCGTCCCGGCACGCCGACAGGCACATTTGCGATTACAGTTACAGCCAGCAGCGCCAACGGCGGAGCAACAGCGATCAGCACCGTAAATCTGACGGTGCAATAACCTAGTGACGGGCCCGGCTGGTTCAGGCGCGCCTGATCGCACGACCCGCGTCAATCATGGCGAAGCGCGATGTTGCGTGCCACTGAGCCGTCAGGATAATGCATGGTACCCTTCAGGCCCTTGCCGTCTGTTGACAGGTGCAACACCAGCTTCGGTGTCGAGCATGTAAGAGTGCGCTGATCCGGCTCATACGTGCACTGGAGGGTTCCCATGTATTCCGGCTTGCCGTCCACGATCTTGTTGCCCTCGATGCTGTAGCGATTCACGCTGTCCCCGGCTTTTGTTACGCGATACAACGCTTTTTCGTCGTGGCATGCGCTGGGCCGGACGGCGCAAATCGAATCGCCGCGCCAGTCACCCACTAAGAGAGTGCTGTCGTCCTGCGTGGTCTTTCCCGCCGGAGTCTGCGCCGCCGCGAAAGCAGACGCTGCGATCACGAGTGCCAGACACGCTTTGCGATTCATACACGCTCCTTGCCGTTCGACCCGTCTGCCGCCATGACGTGAGCGCCTTTGCGGCGAGGAGCCATTACGCCGTCCGCGCTACCTCATACAGGTACTCCACGTACGACATTACCGCGCCGTCGATCCCCTGCACCTTCGGATTGCTTGATTCGATCACATAGTATTCGTTCGGTGCGTGGGCGCCGCTGCCGTGGCCCAACCCGAAGTGTCCGGCAGGGAGCTTCAGCGGTTCGCCGGTAAATACATAGCCGGGCCATGAACCGGCCAGCCGCGGCATCACAATGGGATCAATTCCCGCGCGCTTGTAGACCGCGTGCTCGGCGCGGACCAGCGCCGCGTCTGCCGGAGTGGTCGTGGGATCGTAGCCGCCGGTCATGTTGACCTCAATATCGCCAAAGCCGTTTTTGGCGAGATGCGCTTTGAGCGCGGCCAGCGCTTCTGCAGCGGTCATGTCCGGCACCAGGCGCAGATCGAGCTTGGCCACGGCACGGTGGGGAAGAATGGTCTTTCCGCCCTGGCCCGTATAGCCGCCTACCAGGCCTTCAATGTTGACCGTCGGCCGCGAGACCAGCAGCTCCAGCGACTCCTGGAAGCTCACGTCATGCACCCAGTGCTCGACGCCCATCTGCTTCATCAGCGCTTTTTCGTCGAGCCGCCGCGCCGCTTCCGCGATCAGCGCTTTCTCCTGTGCTGAGATCGGCCGTGCCTTGTCGGCAAAGCCGGCAATCGCCGGATCATTGCCGTCCGCCGACACCAGCGTATGCAACGCCTGCACCAGGTGCCACGCCGGCGAATCCAGCCGCGCTTTGTTGCTCGAATGGATATCGGCCCTGGGGCCGCGTCCCCATTTCTCTCCGCTTGAAACCAGTTCCAGCTCAACCACGCCCTTGGCGCCGAGAAACGCCGTAACCTGTCCGTCCGGGTCTTGCGAAGCAAAGGGCATGAAGATGCCCATCGTCTTCTTCAGCGCCGCCAGCACCTCCGGCCGGCGTACGACTTGCGGAAAGTGCGGCGAGCCGATCTCTTCCTCGCCCTCCGCCACCAGAACAAAGTTCAACGGCAGTTTGCGTCCCGCGCCACGGATGGCGTGCATCGCCGCGATAAACGCCGCCTCCGGGCCTTTCTGATTCACGGCGCCGCGGCCAACAACAACTTTGCCGAAGCCCGGCTTGTCTACCAGCCGCGCCTCCCACGGCGGTGACGACCACTCGCTCGGGTCTACCTGTTTCACGTCATACATGAAGTAGAGACCAAGGGTTTTGGGAGCGCCTGCATCCAGTGTGGCGAAGATCCCCGGCTGGCCATCCGTGGGCATCTTCGTCACCTGCTGAAAGCCGGCTTCGCGCAGCATCTGCATGGTCAGCTCGCAGCCTTCATTCACGCCGCGATTTTCCGCCGCAATCGACGGCTGCTTGATCCATGTCTGCATGCGCAGCACGCTCTCGTTATGGCGCTTGGCGATCTCGGCCCGAATCGCGGCCAGGTCGTCTTCGAGGCCGGCGAACGCTGCTGGTCCTGCGCCAGCCGATCCCAAACTCGTAGCTGCGCTTTCTCCGGCGCGAGCCCAGCGCGGCATGGCCAGCGTTGCCGCGGTAGCTGCTGTGCCCACTAGAAAATTGCGGCGATCAACGCCTTTGCGTTCGTTAACATCCTCCGGCTTCCGTTTGGCAACGTCCGATGTGTTTGGCATGGCAGTCTCCCTTTTGTTTCGCGCGGATTATAAAGCATGCCGGTACTCAAAATATTCTTCCTGCGACGAAAAATGTTCCATCGCGAAGCGATCTTGATTCTTCAATTCAGGCAACCCTCCTTCAGCAGCCGCTCTCCTAGTGAGTAAGACGTTCCCCTCTTTTAGTACGCCATTCCAGCTTTCGGGAGGCTTTTCTTGCGCAGGGTGATTCTCGTCTTATTCTCTGGAATTTTCATTTTCATCTTTTCCGGCTGCGGCACAGTTTCCAGCAATACGCCCGGTCCAACGCCAACACCTACTCCGGTTCCAAGTCCAACGCCGAACCCAAGCCCGAGTCCGACGCCAAATCCAAGTCCGACGCCGACTCCTACACCGTCGGCAACCGCCGATTCATTCCTCTCCATCATGTTCCTGATAGAGGGGCGCAGTCCGTCGCCGATGGGGCCCATCACTGTGGACACCACTGCCAATAACGGCGCCGGTAATTTAACGATCAGCAGTCCGGGAGTGAACAACACCACGCTCATTCTTCAGTTCTGCCCTTATCCGCAGGCTTTTAACGGCTGCTCCAACATGACCTCATTCACCACCGATGCCAACGGCAGTGCGAACGTGAACTTCACCTTCCCGGAAAAAGGAACGTTCTCCGGGTTGTTCCAGCTGATCCAAACGAATACTGCCGAACTGGGCCAAACCGAGACCGGCACTTCGGGCAAATCTTTTCAATCAGCGCTGCTACCGGCAGGGACGGTCACCGGCGGCATTCAACAAACCACCGGCCATGCGCCGGGCAGCGGAACAGCCGTAGTCAATGGCACCACAGCGCACATCACGCTGACTGCGACAACGACGAACCATACGTTTAACACGGCAGCTTGTAGCATTTTGCCGCAAAATCCATGCACGACCTTCGCCAACATAACCACCGACGCGCAGGGCAATGCCAGCGCCGATGTAGGAACGGTTCAGCAGCCCGTAGGTCCGACCATCTTTCGTATCAGTGACGCTGATGGCGTGGAGTTTGTAACCGCCTTCCGCGTTCAATAACCGCAGTCGACAAGAGCTGCAGAAAGGAAAAGGACCACTTGAGCAGGTGGTCCTTTTTGCTGCATGAACTCGAAACGCAGAATTTCGGCGATTTTGCCATTTCTGCCAATTCGCTCTTAAAATACCTCTATCCATGAAGGCCTTTGTCACAGTCATGCTCAAGACCACCGTCCTTGATCCTCAAGGCAAGACCATTCACGGCGCACTCAACAAGATGGGTTACAAGGGTGTCGGGGGCGTCCGCCAGGGCAAGTTCTTCGAGATTGCCCTCAACGGCGGTCTCGATAAAGCTGCTGCCCGGGCCGAGGTTGAGCGCATCGCCAAAGAGGTGCTCACCAACCCGGTGATCGAAGAATTCACGTATCGAATCGAGGAGTAGCTTCCCGAGATCCGGCGTAACCGGCTACTCGCCTGAAGCCGGACTTTTCCCCTCGAAGCGCAAATCTTTTCATCCTCTTGATCCAAATGTTGAATACACTCAGGTAACTGGAGCAATCGGGCTTCCGAAGTAGAATAGTCGCATCGTGGGAAGCGGCCCGGGAGTCAAATGAATGGCCCTTGGGTTGCAGCAAGTTAGGGTTACTGGGAAGCCCCCCGCCTCAGGAGCAGAACAACCCTAAGATCAGTGGTTTTTGGGAGCGGAGCGACAGGATTTTATGTGTGGAATCGTTGGTTATGTCGGCAAGAAGCGCGTGGTGCCCGTCATTATTGAAGGGCTGAGAAAGCTCGAATACCGCGGATATGACTCCGCCGGCATCGCCGTGGCGGGTAACGGCAACAACGGCGCTATGCAGCTTCGCCGTGCTGAGGGAAAGCTGCGTAATCTGGAAGAGGTCATCCGCCTCAAGCCGATCGAAGGCACCTACGGCATCGGTCACACGCGATGGGCGACACACGGCCGTCCTACCGAAGAGAACGCCCATCCGCATCGTGACTGCACCGGCAAAATCGTGGTGGTGCACAACGGCATCGTCGAGAACTATCTTTCGCTCAAGAAAAAGCTGATTGAAGAAGGGCACAAATTCGTCACTGAAACCGATACCGAGATCATCGCCCACCTCATCGAGAAGAACATTTATTCCAAGGCCAACGGCCACCAGCCAAGCCTGGAAGAGGCGGTCCGCAAAACGGTGAAGCAACTCACCGGTGTTTTTGCTCTGGGCGTGCTTTCTGAAGAGGAGCCGAACAAGATTGTGGCCGCGCGCAATGGCCCGCCGGTAGTCATCGGCCTGGGCGACGACGAATACTTTGTTGCCTCCGACGTTCCTGCGCTTTTGAACCATACCCGCGACCTCTTCTTCCTGCATGACGGCGACATGGCCATCATTACCCCCTCCGGCGTTCAGCTCACGGACTTTGACGGCAAGCCGGTCAAGCGCGACGTGCAGCACGTGACCTGGGACCCCATCATGGCGGAGAAGGGCGGCTTCAAGCACTTCATGCTCAAGGAAATCTATGAGCAGCCGCGGGCCGTCCGCGACACCACGCTGGGCCGCGTCTCGCTCGACTCCGGCAAAGTCTTTCTGGAGGAGATGGAGATCACCGAAACCGAGCTGCGGAACGCGCAGAAGATCAACATCGCCGCCTGCGGCACCAGTTGGCATGCCGCCCTGGCGGGCAAATTCATGATCGAGCGGCTGGCCCGTATTCCCGTTGATGTGGACTACGCCAGCGAGTGGCGCTATCGCGATCCGATCACTTCCAGCAAAGAGATCACGCTGCTGATCACCCAATCCGGCGAGACTGCCGACACGATTGCCGCGCAGCGCGAAGCGAAAGCCAAAGGCTCGAAGACATTGGCCATCTGCAACGTCGTAGGCGCGATGATCGCCCGAGAAGCCGCGGGCACTATTTATACGCACGCCGGCCCGGAGATCGGCGTGGCCTCCACCAAGGCATTTACGGCGCAGCTTACCGCGCTGTTCCTGCTGGCTTTGCATCTGGGCGAAATTCGCGGCGCGACCTCAGCCGAAGACGCAAAAAAATTCATCACCGAGCTGCTTAAGATTCCGGCGAAACTGGAGACGCTGCTCTCACATGACAGTGCCTGTGAAGACCTGGCCAGGCAGTATTACAAGGTGCAGGATTTCCTGTTCCTCGGCCGCGGTATTCACTATCCCATCGCTCTGGAAGGCGCTCTCAAGCTGAAGGAGATCTCCTACATTCACGCCGAGGGCTATCCCGCAGGCGAGATGAAGCACGGTCCGAACGCGCTGATCGATGAAAACCTGCCTGTGGTGATGGTGGCCACGCAGGACAAGAACGATCCCAACTCTGTCTTGCGCTATGAAAAGACCATGTCGAATGTGAAAGAAGTCACAGCGCGCGGCGGAAAGGTGATTGCCGTAGCCACCGAAGGCGATGAAGAGATCAGGGAATCGGTGGACCACGTGCTCCACGTTCCGCACGCGCCGGAGCTGCTGCTGCCGATTCTTGAAGTGGTGCCGCTGCAGCTGCTCGCCTATCACATCGCCGTGCGCCGCGGATGCGATGTGGACCAACCACGCAATCTGGCCAAGTCGGTTACGGTGGAATAGTTCTCGCAGCACGAATGCCGGGGAATCATCCTTCGGCATCGTGCGCCAAGCTGGAACAACCGCGCTTTCGTAAACGAATCAAGATTGGTTAAGAATTCTCTGTCCCGTCACCAGCAATTTGCCTTTGTTCTACAATAAAAGTGCTGTGAAAAAAAATAGCGGGGCGCGGGACCCTCTTTCATTGCGGAGCGGTTGGCTGATCTTTGCGGCGGTAGCGCTGGTGGTGGCAGGGATCGGTTTTTTCTTCGATAACACGATTGTCAAAGAGGGCTTGCCTCGTGTCGGCATGCTCATCATCAGCAACGGCATCACGGGACTGTTCGCCGGCGGCTTGTTTTATCAGTTGGTCCGCGAGGAACGGGCCAACCGCGAACTGGTTCGCGCCCGCATGAAGACCATTGCCGAGCTGAACCACCACATCCGCAATGCGCTGCAGGTCATCAAGTTCTGGGGCGCGCAGCAACGGCCGTCTCTCGACGCCATGCAGCTTCAGCTCATCAATGATTCCGTCGATCGGATCGAGTGGGCGTTGCGTGAAGTGCTGCCACGCTACGAAGTAGAAGCGGGGACACTCCCCATCGATGCGCAAATAAAAGATCAACCTCAGGCCAAGACCGCTGGCCCCGCAGCCTGAGGCGTTTAGGCGAGCGATCGAAGGTCAGATCGGGCCTCTGCCGCTGATGCACTAAATTATCCGTTCTCTGCCATGCGTCTGAATTTTCCGTAGTGGCGGAGTTTGGCTTCTAAATTCATCGTTTCCTACCCCAGCTCGCGCAACACCGGCGCGCGCTGGGGACCCAGGCTTGGCGATGAACGTCTGCCTAAAAGGCCCGCGCCCCGGTGTGCCGGGACGCTAGATGCTGGTACAGCTGGTGGTGCAGTTTTCAAACTGCGCCACCACCGCGTTTTTCTGCAACCTGCTGTCAGCAAAGGCCATCTAATACCTTGACAGTAAGTGACTCACATAAGATAATAATCCAGCTTACATATTTTAGATAATTGATTTAAAAGCACTTATAAAGCCAGGAGGCAGTTAGTCATGGGCAAAATTATTGGAATTGATCTCGGCACCACGAATTCCGTAGTGGCCGTGATGGAAGGCGGCGAGCCAAAAGTCATCGCCAATGAGGAAGGCGGACGCACTACACCGTCGGTGGTCGGGTTCACCAAATCAGGAGAGCGGTTGGTTGGCCAGGTCGCCAAGCGGCAGGCCATCACCAATCCGGAGAACACGGTTTATTCCATCAAGCGGTTTATGGGACGCCGCTTTGATGAAGTTTCAGAAGAGATGAAGATGGTCCCATACAAGGTGGTTCGCCAGGGCGACCATGTCGCCGTCGTCGCGCAGGGGCAGGAATACACTCCCCCGCAGGTTTCAGCGATGATCCTGCAGAAGCTGAAGAAGGCGGCAGAAGATTATCTCGGACAGTCAGTGACGGAAGCCGTGATTACGGTTCCGGCGTATTTCAACGACGCGCAACGCCAGGCCACGAAAGATGCCGGCAAGATTGCCGGTTTAGATGTGAAGCGCATCGTCAACGAGCCGACCGCGGCCGCGCTGGCCTACGGGCTCGACAAAAAGAAGGATGAAACCATCGCCGTTTACGATTTCGGCGGCGGCACCTTCGATATTTCGATCCTTGAAGTCGGCGAGGGCGTGATTGAAGTCAAGTCCACCAACGGTGATACGCACCTGGGCGGTGACAACATCGACCAGCGGATCGTGGATTGGCTCGTGGAAGAGTTCAAGAAGGATGAAGGGCTCGATCTGCGGTCCAAGGGCAATGAGATGGCACTGCAACGTCTGCGTGACGCCGCGGAAAAAGCCAAGATCGAACTTTCGACGACCATGGAGAGCGAAATCAACCTGCCCTTCATCACCGCCGATGCCACCGGTCCAAAGCACCTGGTGAAGAAGCTGACGCGCACCAAGCTGGAGCAGATGGTCGATGACATCATTCAGCGCTCGGTTGCGCCGTGCAAGCAGGCGATGAAAGACGCCGGCGTTGATACCAGCAAGATCGACGAAGTCGTACTGGTGGGCGGACAGACACGCATGCCTCGCATTCAGGCGCTGGTAAAAGAATTGTTCGGCAAAGAGCCGCACAAGGGCGTGAATCCTGACGAAGTGGTTGCGATTGGCGCCGCGGTGCAGGCGGGCGTGCTGGCAGGCGACGTAAAAGACCTGTTGCTGCTCGACGTAACGCCGTTGACGCTGGCGATTGAAACCCTGGGCGGCGTAGCAACGCCGATGATCCCGCGCAACACCACGATCCCGACCAAGAAGACGGAGACCTTCTCCACGGCGGCAGACAGCCAGCCTTCGGTTGAGATCCACGTGCTGCAGGGCGAGCGGCCGCTGGCCAAGGACAACCGCACCCTGGGCAAGTTCCACCTCACCGGCATTCCGCCGGCGCCGCGTGGCGTGCCCCAGATTGAGGTGACCTTCGATATCGACGCCAACGGAATCCTGAACGTGACCGCGAAAGACAAGGCCACGAACAAGGAGCAGAAGATCCAGATCACATCGTCTTCCGGCTTGAGCAAGGAAGAGGTCGACCGCATGGCCAAGGAAGCCGAAGCGCACGCTTCAGAAGACAAGGCCAAGCGCGAGGAGATTGAGGCCCGCAACCAGCTTGACGGCATGGTCTATCAGGTGGAAAAGACC
>DATBHX010000022.1:0-49882 GCA_036557225.1 Candidatus Angelobacter sp. | reverse complement strand
CCGGTTGGCTGCGGCAGGAAAAAACGAAAGCACCAGATAGGCGTTGGCGCGCGGGGTCATCATGTGCGTAACCAGCTTGACGGTGGCCGCGTCACGGCGATAACCGCGCGGCAGCGAGATCCGTGTGTTGGTGATGGCGTGTTGATTGTCAATGGCGATGACCGGCAGGCGCTTGCGGTGGGCAGCATGGCAGGTGAGCGGTTCAAAGTCGGTGATGACCAGATTGATCTTTTCGTCTTCGATCAGCCGCATCAGCTGCTTTACGCTGCGGGCCGCACGCGGCATTTTGATCAGGTTCGACGCAACCGTGCGCTTGTAACGCACGCGATTGTTGACGTAGGTAATCCGCAGGCCAAAGATCTCCGTGACAGGAAAGCTCTCGCTCAGGTTGCGCAGGCCGCGATCAAACGAGACCACGTGGACATGGTGGCCCTGACGCTGCAAGTGGGTGATGACTTCCTTGGCGCGGGTGGAGTGTCCGGAACCTTCACCGTTTACGCCATAAAGAATGTTGGCCATGGTTTGCTGGAACTATCGGCCAGTATAGCGTTGGCGGCGGGAAAGGGGAAATGCAGACTCAGGCCGGAGCCTGGGCTGACCGGGCGCGGAATTTTCCCAGCGCGGTCAGACCGCGGAGCACGCGATGAAAGATCTCCGGATCGCGGGTGACAAACTTCAGGCGGGAGCCGCGGGCGAGATAGGTTTCCGGCTGCAGATGCGCAAGCCCTTGCCAGAACCAGCGTTGCATGCGCTTGAGATCGAACGCGCTGCCAATGCCGGTAGTCACAGTCTGAGCGGGACCGAGGGTGAACCAGTCAAACTTTACATAAACCTTGTAGTCGATCTGGGGCGAGTCGCCGGCAAAGATGTACCACTCATCGAAGATTTCGAACGGAATAGCGGAGACGTTTTCGCCGACGGGGATGTGCACGGAGCGGCCGTTGACGCGCCAGCCGCGCTGATATTCATCGGGCGTGGGCTGGAGCGAGCCGGAGCCGAACGAGGTGATGACGATGTGCTTATTCGCGGCGACAGCGGGACAGACATGGAGTACGTCGTAAATCTCATGCGCGGCCGTTTCCAGCCAGCGATAGTCGCCATGAACGCCGTGAAACATAAATCCTTCTGCAGCTTAGGCCGTCAGCTCGCGGGCCCGGCTGTTGAGCGCCTCCCAGACGCCTTCAAAATCGACAAAATAACCAAGGACGTTCAGTTGCGGCAGATTGTCCTGTAAAAAATCAACGGCACGATGCAGGTCCTGACGGTGGTTCTCGGCTTCGCGTGTGGCGTCATTCTCAAACGCAGCCAGGCCGCCGTAAGCACCACAGTCAGAGTGCAGCATCAGCAGCACGGTCTCCGTGCCATGTAAATCCACAGACTTGCGCAGTTGATCCAGAACGAACTGACGATCGCTCTCACTGTCGTTGCCGGCCAGGCACCTGGCGCCACCGGCGACACGGATAGGATCGAAATGGGTGACGTTGAGACGCTTGATGAGCTTGCGCAGCGCCATCTCAAAACGGTTGTCGAAACACCAGACGATGGCAGCGTCACACTTATAGCGTTCCCGTGGAGACTCGAAGTGGAAGATCTTGCGAATAGGGCACCCCGTGCGCACATTATATCGTCAGCCATCAGAAGCAGGTTGCGGAAATAGGGCAGGAAATTGGACAAGCCCATGGACTTTTATTTTTGTCGCTTCGCTCCAAAACCGCTTTGAGGGCTTGGCTAAACCTTAAGTCTTCGTGCTCCTGATGTAGCGGGCTCGCCGGCGCTCGGGGCTCGCCCGTGCATATTGCTTCTGTCGCTTCGCTCCAAACCTCCTTGAGGGCTTGGCTAAACCTTCAATCTTCGCGCTCCTGATGTAGCGGGCTCGCCCGTCTCCACGCTCCAGAGACGGCTGGAGCTTTGAACCAAAATACTATTCTGAGAAGTAGGACGCTGCTCGGAATCCTTGTCCGGAAATTCCCGGCACACCGTATACTTGCATCAAGTTTCCGGAGAACTCATGACTCGTTGGACCAAGCTCGCGATCACTTGTGCAATTCTTTGCTTTGCCGTTCCTGCGGCTGTTGCTTCCAGTATCACGTTTAAAGTCACGCTGCCGGCCAGCCAGAAAGAGCCGATCACCGGGCGGGTGTTCATCATCATCGCGCGGGCAGGCGATCCGGAGCCGCGGTTGCAGGTGGGATCATGGCGGTCGCGCACGGAGCTGATTGCCGCCGATGTGCCAGGCCTGGCGCCGGGGCAAACGCTGTCATTGGATGTACTGACGCTGGGTTTTCCCTTGAAGTCAGTGCGGGAGCTGCCTGCGGGCGACTATTACGTGCAGGCTTTGTTCAATATCTATACGCGATTTCAGAGAGCCGACGGGCATACGATCTTCGCCCACTTAGACCAGTGGGAGGGGCAGCAGTTTAATAAGTCGCCGGGGAATTTGTATTCGGAGGTGGGGCATTTTCATCTTGATCCGCTAACGGGATATGAGATCCGGCTAAGCCTTGATCACAAGATTCCTACGCCGCTGCCTCCGGGTGATACCGCGTATGTGAAGCACATCAAGATCCAGAGCAAGCTGCTTACGCAGTTCTGGGGACAGCCTATCTATCTGGGCGCAACCGTGCTCCTGCCTGAAGGCTATGACGCGCATCCGAAGGCGCATTATCCCGTGCTGTACGAGCAGGGACACTTCAATCTGCAGGCCCCGTTGGGCTTCGCCACGGAGCAGCCGGGCAACGCTCCCCCGCCGGGTGAAGGACGCATCAGCGGCGTTGAGCTGTACCAGCGCTGGACGGCGGCAGGCTTTCCGCGGATGATCGCGGTGAGGTTCCAGCATCCGACCATCTATTTTGACGATTCGTACGCGGTGAACTCGGCCAACAACGGCCCGTATGGCGACGCCATCATGACCGAGCTGATTCCTTATATAGAAGAGCATTTCCGCACGATTCGCCAGCCATACGCGCGGGTGCTCAGTGGCGGCTCGACCGGTGGCTGGGAGTCGCTGGCGCTCCAGGTTTTTCATCCGGACTTTTTTGGCGGCACATGGACTTTCTATCCCGACCCAGTCGATTTCAGCCGTTACCAATTGGTTGATATCTATAACGATAACAATGCTTTTCTGGCGCCAAACTTTGATCCGCCTATCCCGGAGCGGCCGCTGATGCGCAGCGTGGAAGGCCAGACTGAGATCACAATCCGGCAAATGTCGCAGCTGGAGGAGGTTCTGGGTTCGCATGGGCGGTCCGGCCAGCAGCTTGAAGCGTGGGAGGCGGTCTACGGGCCTGTCGGCGTGGATGGCTACCCCAAACCGCTTTGGGACAAGGTTAGCGGAAAGATCGACCAGAGCGTTGCACTCTATATGCGCGACCACGGCTACGATCTCCGCTATTACCTGCAGCAGAACTGGGCGACCCTGGGGCCGCAGCTCGCCGGCAAAATCCACATCTATTGCGGCGACATGGACAACTTCTATCTGAATCTGGCGGTCTACAAGCTGGAAGATTTTCTGCGTAGCGCGAACCCCGCGTTCGGAGGATCGTTCGAGTACGGGCGTCCCATGAAAGGCCACGGCTGGAGCCCGCTGAACCAGGCAGAGCTGGTTCGCACCATCGCGAACCACATCGCACTCAACGCGCCGGCAGGTGCGGACAATTCATGGAAGTACTAGAAGGAAGCAGTTAGCAAATGGCAATGAGCCATTAGCAAAGGCTACCTTGCGTAAATTCGAGATTGCTCTCAATTGCGTGTGTGCCGCATTGATGATTGCGGCGATGTTATCGGCGCAGAGCCTTGAGCGTGGCGCGGCGCTCCCACAGCTCAAAGGCACGACGCTCGACGGCCATGAGCTCACACTGCCCGACGCTGCCAGCGGCAAAGTTACGCTCCTGATCCTCACCTTCAGCAAAGCCGCCGGGGAGCGCGCACAGGAATGGAACAAGCGCTTTTTCAACGACTATCCCCAGGACGACATGATCACAAGCTATGCGGTCGCCATGCTTGAAGATGTACCATCACTCTTCCGTGGCCTGGCTCGAAGCGGGATCAAGCGCGGAGTGCCGGCCGCGATGCACAGCCGGTTTCTGATCGTGACCACGAATGAAGCAGCCTGGAAACAATATGCCGGCCTGCAGGATGACAAAGTTCCCTATCTGCTCCTGTTCGACAACAAAGCAAAGCTGCAATGGACGCATCACGGCTCATTTGAGCAGCCAATCTACGATGCGCTAAAGGCAAAGATCGCGGACTTAAGCAAAAAGCAGAGTTCGCCGTAACTCTTCTTCCACTTATTTTTTCTTGGGCGGCGCTTTTTTTGCCGCCGCATCGACCTTCGCCAGCAACTCCTTCGCCGGCTGCTGATACGGGCCCGCGATCCCGGCAACCTCAGTCAGCGTAGCTTTGGCTTCAGATAGCTTGCCGGTCTTGGCATACGCAAAGCCCAGACGATACATCGCCGTGGCGTAAGCATCGGGTGTGCTTTTCAAGTCGTTCGAAGCAACCTTCAATTCGGCGATCGCCGGCAGATTCTTCTCCTGGCGCAGCAGCGCATAGCCCAGCGCTGAGTGCGCCATGGCGGCGTAGAAGGCAAGCTTGTTCTCGTCGGTCGCTACCTGGGAGTTACAAAGCACCAGCGCCTGGCGGGCATAGGCTTCCGCGCGCGCGGCAAAAGCCAAGTCGGCATTTTCCGAGTAGGCGTTGGCGATCACCGTCAGCATGCTCACGCTCTTCGGGTTCGCGGCAAGGGCCTTGTCGCCAAAGGCCAGCAGCCGCGCCGAATCGTTCATCTGGCCCAGCGAGTAAACCGCCAGCTGCATCACCTGGTCCTGAAAGCGCGAGTCGGGAAACGCCACGATGTAGCGCTCCAGATAACTCATGCGCTTCTGCGGCTTCTCTTCCGCCACCATCGTATTCAACCCCGTCACCTCCAGGTACTCATACGACTGCCGGAACGGCTCCTGCTCCTGCTGTACGCGCAGCTTGAAATCCTCCGGGTCCATGCCGTCAGGCTTCGGCTTTTTGGCGATCCCGTTAAACGCCGTGCCACCTTTCACCACGCAATCCATCACCGTGTCCGCGGCCTTGGCTTTCTGTGCAATCGTCGCCAGCGAGATCAATATGTCAAGGTTGCCGGGCTGCAGATCGGCGGCTTTCTGGCCGTGCTCAATGGCTTTGGCCGCATCGCCCTGGTCGGCATAACTCTGTGAGAGCTGCCACTCGCCATAAGCCACAATCTGCGGGTTGGTGGTGTACTGCTTGAGGAAATCCTGCAGCATGGTGATGCGCTTGCCGGCATCAGTTTCCGCCGCGATGTCCTGGAGCGCTTTGTCCTCCGGCGTGCCCGCCGGGATCAAGATGCGGGTCACCTGCGCCCGAGCGGCTTGGGGTTCCAGGAGAACGACGGCGAGCAGAAAGCCGGCCAGCAGAACGAAACAAAAGAGACGTTTCACGGAGCACCTCCGAGAGAGGGCTGCTTGCGCGAAGCATCGTAGTCCTCAAGTGGGACGAGATGCAAGGGAAAAACCTCACCACGGAGACACGGAGGCGCGGAGAAAATCGGGTGATCGCGCAGGATCGGAAGATCGGTGATCGGAAAAATCAGAAGCCTTACCGCGAATGAACACGGATTCTGGGGATCAGGAATATGCCGTAGTGCACTTTCGAATTACGGCGATTTTGGCACTTCTCCTGCCTTCGTGTCTCCATGGTAAGACGTTTTTAGGCTTTTACCGATTGTGCAGGTCGCGCAGCAATTTCGCCGGCACCGGCTCTCCGGTCAGCGTCTTCAGAAATTCCTTCAGCTGGCGTTTCTCTTCTGGCGAAAGATGCAGCGGCTGGATTTCCTTCGGCCCGCCCAGGTAAGAGCCGTCAGGATCGCCGCCCCGATCGTAAAACTTGATCACGTCATCGAGCGTGGCGGCCTGGCCGTCGCGAAAATAAGGCGCGGTCTCGGCCACCTGGCGAAGGCTCTTGGTGCGCCACAGGCCAACGTCAATCTTCTGCGCGCAGAAGTCGCCGTCGCGTTTGGTCGCGGGATCGTCGCTGAAGTGACCATTCACGTTGAAGTCGCCGCCCGCGGTCTTCGTATCGCAGATCAACGCCTGGTTGGCCGCACGCCCCGGCTCTGAGGTATCGGTATGCGGCGAGAGCTTCACGTCAATCCCCAGGCCAATCACGTGGAAGTCGTCGTCAGAGAAATTGGGCCCGCTATGGCAGCGCACGCATCCCGCTTTGCCGATAAACAGCTTCAGTCCCTGCTTCGCATCGGCGCTGATCGCGTTCTGCCGTCCGGCCACAAAGCGGTCAAACGGCGCATTGCGGCTGACCAGCTTGCGCAGATAGGCTTCCATCGCCTTGCCGTAGTTGACCAGGACACGGTTGACGATCTCTTTGTCGTCGCTGCTCAGCTTTCTCCAACTGAGTTCGTCCGTATACGGCGATCCGGTGGCGGGAAATCGCCTGGTGTCGGCAAGCGCAGGACTGAGCGGCCACTCGGGAAAGGCGCGATTGTACTCCGGCCGATAGCGATCGAAAATCACGTGCGCCAGCTGCAGCCGTGATCCATTCTGTACCTGCGGGCCTTCCGGCTCGCTCTGCGCGTCAAACCACTCGGAATCGGCATAGCCGTCATTCTCGCGCCAGTGCGCGCCGGATTTGTTGACGTAAAAGACGGTGTTGACCACGCTGCTGGCGTTGCGCGACATCCATTGCGACCCCAGCGCGGTGGCGTTGGGGATTGGGCCACCGTTTTTAGAACGAATATCGAACAGCCACTTCGACTCGGGCATATGACAGTTGCGACAGGCAATCTTGCCTACCTCGCCAATGCCACCGAGCTGGCCTTCCTGCGCTGTGCCCGCCTGGATCGGCCCGGAAAGCCGAGGTTCGAAGAAAAGTTTTTGCCCCAGCAGCGCCGCAGCAGGCGAATCAGCGTATTTGTTGGTGGGATCAGCGGGCAGCGCGGGGAGTGGAGAGAGGGTGTGGAGGGCGGACAGTTCGTCCGGGTTGAAGAGTTGCGTGTCCACCTGAGACGCTTGAGGGTGCGCCCACGCGGACAACAAGGCCAACAGAGCGAGAATGCATAGTCCTAGTTTCATGAAAAGCAAAATCTACCACAGAGACACGGAGGCACGGAGAAATCGGGTGACCGAGACATCTGGTGATCGCATGATCGGAAGGCAACCCGTACCGCGGATGAACGCGGATTTACGCGGATCGGATCCGCACCCTTGGCAAACAACGTAAAGGGATGTGGCGCCCGGAGCGTTTCAACGGCAGTGTTTACTAGATTGAGGCATGTTGAAGCTGGTTGAGCACGGCAAGGGCGGTGCCAAATCCGCGATTGAGCTTTCGAAGTGTAGGAAGAAGGTGTTAACTCGAAGCTCCCGCGCCCGCATATCCTGGGGCCGGCTCATCGACAATTTTGGAAACCAATCGATCCACAAAAGATGCAGGCAGCAGTCTTTCAAACGTTTTGGTGCCCTCTTCCGTATATACACGAATTGAGACTCTGTACCTGCGCTGCGGTTTGGATTTCGACAGTACGATCCATGCTAATGCAACGATGGCAACCCCAACTGCTATGAATAAAGCCAGAGACATTAGATTCAGCGAGTCCATAGTTATTCCTCTTCAGCAAGCACAGTAATGAAGTTCAGCAAGAATGCTGCGGCAAATCCCTTGAGAGAATCCGCAATGATCCGACGACCAAGAAAACTATCTATCCTCGGCACATTCAGGATTCCTCCTGAATTGTTCGATGCAATTTGCGTGACAGGCAGCTCTGCAATCCTTGTGCGAAGTTCACCTATGTAATAAATCATTACAATCAGCACAGTTACCGAGCCCAACATCAGTACAGTTCGCAACAGTCTGTTTTCAACCCTGGAAGCCGCCCTTTCAATGGTGTCTCCCAAAATTGCAACGGAAATCAGGAGCAGTTCACCATGTGCGATGACCAAAGACCATTGGGGAGCAGCAATATCGAATCGAAAATGAAGAAATTCAAGCAGTAACGGAATAAGGGCGATGATTATTCCGAATGCCCATAACACGAGCGGTAGTGGCTTCTTCTTAGCCCACGAACTTATGGACATGGCGCAAAGCCTAGCAGAAGTTGCAACTTTAAATCCACTAGATTCTTCACAGGTTATCTACGGGAATTGTCGTCTTGTATTTGTATTTATTTCGTAACATTTTCGCAACGCCTCGATATCAGCTCTGAATATTCCTATCGGGAGCGGCAAAGGGTAAGGAACCTCATCCAGGTGGAACTGAAGCCAGCTGTGACGAAGCTCGCAGTTTGGATGCTCATGGTCGCATATGAATCGCCGGAATCGGAAGAACAGAACCTTTCCTGATCCGCGAAATCCGCGTTAATCCGCGGTAAGGTTTTGAGTTTGCATTCACCCGATTCACGCGCGAACGCCAGATCGCTCGATTCACGCTGCTTATTTGACGCACTGAATAGCCATTCACTAAACTTACCCGTTCATCCAAAGCCGCGAAAAGAGAGCCTTCCATGAGTGATCTGGTCCATCTTTCAAGAGACAACGATATCGCCGTCATCACCATCATCAACCCGCCGGTCAATGCCTTAAGCCCCGGAGTGCCTGAAGGCATTGCCGAGGCCATTGAGAAGATTGACCAGGACCCGACGCTGAAAGCGGCGGTGCTGATTGGCAGCGGCACCACGTTTATTGCCGGCGCCGATATCAAGGAGTTCGGCAAGATCACCTCGGGCAAACGGCAGGGCGGCGTGGGGCTGGTGCCGGTCCTGAAGCGCATTGAAGACTGCACCAAGCCGGTGGTGATGGCCATTCACGGCCAGGCCTTTGGCGGCGGACTGGAGACGGCCATGGCCGGGCATTATCGTGTGGCCGCGCCCACGGCGGTGGTGGGGCAGCCGGAGGTGAACCTTGGGCTGATTCCCGGAGCGGCGGGAACGCAGCGCCTGCCGCGGCTGGCCGGCGTACAGAAAGCCCTGGAGATGTGTACGGACGGCAAGCCGGTGAAAGCCAAAGACGCGCTGGCGACGGGGATTGTCGACCGGCTGATTGAGGGCGACCTGCTCGCCGGGGCCGTGGCCTTTGCCCGCGAAGTGGCGGGCAAGCCGGCGCCGAAAACGCGCGATCGCAGTGAAAAGCTGGGTACGCCCGAACAAAATGCTGCGATCTTTGCCGCCGCTCGCGATGCGGTGAAGAAAAAAGCCCGCGGCCTGATGGCGCCTTTAGCTGCAATCGATGCCGTGGAAGCCGCGACGAAACTTCCCTTCGACCAGGGCGTTGAGGCCGAGCGCGAACTGTTCACCAAGTGCCTGTTCTCTGACCAATCGAAGGCGCTGATACATGTCTTCTTTGGCGAGCGCGAGGTGGCGAAGATCCCTGACGTGCCGAAAGACACGCCGGTGATCCCGGTGAAGAGTGCGGCTGTGATCGGCGCGGGGACCATGGGCGGCGGTATTGCCATGAACTTTGCCAATGCCGGTATCCCGGTGCTGTTGAAAGAAACAGACCAGGCGGCGCTCGATCGCGGCGTGAACACGATCCGCAAGAACTACGAGAACACCATGAAGAAAGGCCGCCTGACGCAGCAGCAGATGGACGATCGCATGAAGCTGATCCGGCCCACGCTGACCTATGACGGCTTTGCCGAGGCCGACATGGTGATTGAGGCCGTGTTCGAAGGCATGGCGCTGAAGAAGCAGGTCTTCGGCGAACTGGACAAGATCTGCAAACCGGGCGCGATCCTGGCGTCGAATACCTCGACACTGAATATTGATGAGATTGCTTCAGCGACAGGGCGGCCGGAGGCGGTGATTGGCACACACTTCTTCTCGCCCGCGAACGTAATGCGGCTGCTGGAGATCGTGCGCGGCAAGGCCACCGGCAAAGAAGTGATTGCCACGTGCATGCAGCTATCGAAAAAGATTGGCAAGATCGGCGTGCTGGTGGGCAATTGCCGGGGGTTTGTCGGGAACAGAATGTTTGGCCCGTATCGGCGCGAGGCGCAGTTCCTGGTGGAAGAAGGCGCGAGCGTGCCGGCCGTTGACGCAGCGATGTACGACTGGGGCATGGCCATGGGCCCGCTCGCAGTGGGAGACCTGGCGGGGCTCGATGTCGGATGGCGGATTCGCAAGGAGTATAAGCACCTTGAGAAACTTTGCGTGCGCCAGCCACTGGCCGAAGACAAACTGTGCGAGCTCGGCCGCTACGGCCAGAAAACCGGCGCCGGCTGGTACAAGTATGACGAGAATCGCCGCGCCATTCCTGACCCGGAGGTTGCTCGACTGGTGGCGCAGTGGGCCGCCGAGGCGGGCATCCAGCAGCGCCAGATTTCGAAAGAAGAAATTGTCGATCGGCTGATCTATGCGCTGGTGAACGAAGGCGCTCGGATTTTGCAAGAGGGCTATGCCCTGCGCGCCGTCGATATCGATATCATCTATCTGAATGGCTACGGCTTCCCCGCTTACCGCGGCGGCCCCATGTGGTACGCCGACACTGTAGGCCTGAAGAACGTGCTCGCGCGGATCAATGAATTCCACGCGCAGCATGGTGAACTCTGGGAACCTGCGCCGCTGCTCAAGCAACTGGCCGAACAGGGCAAGGGCTTTGCCGATTTCGACCAGAAAACCAGCGTCGCTGCCTGAGGAATGGACGAGTGGCAAGGCCGGCCGCGCGCCGAGCCGGGGTCCCCGACACGCCCGCTTTTGGCGTGACGGGGTGAGAGTCACTTGCTGAAAAGCAGAAAGATTTAGAGCACAGCAAGAAATAAAAGCGGTTTGGAGCAGAGCGACAAAAAATGAGAGACGCTGTCATCATCGACGCTGTCCGCACCCCGCTGGGCCGCCGCGACGGCATGCTGAAATCCTGGCATCCGGCCGATCTTCTCGGCTTCACATTACGCGGCCTCGTCGAACGCAATAAACTCGACCCTGCCTTGATCGACGACGTAATTGCCGGCTGCGTCGGCCAGGTCGGCGAACAATCTCTCAATGTCGCGCGCAATGCCGTGCTCGCCGCCGGATTTCCCGAGTCCGTCCCTGCTACCACGGTCGATCGCCAATGCGGCTCCAGCCAACAGGCGATCCACTTTGCCGCTCAGGGTGTGCTCGCCGGCAGCTATGACATCGCGATTGCCTGCGGCGTCGAGAGCATGACGCGCGTCCCCATGGGCGCTTCCGCCGCCAACGGCCCAGGCAAGCCTTTTGGCCCAGCGATGCTGCGCCGCTACAACAACGTCCACTTCAACCAGGGCATCAGCGCTGAGATGCTCGCAGAAAAATACCAGCTCACGCGCGACTGCCTGGACCAATATTCTTTAGAGAGTCATCGCCGCGCCGCTCGCGCCACCGATCAGGGCCATTTCTGCCGCGAGATTCTTCCACTCGACATTGAAAGCGAACAAGGCCGCGCCACCGTCTCCCGCGATGAAGGTATCCGCGCCGACACAACGCTGGAAAAAATGGCCACGCTTAAGACCGTCTTCAAGCCCAATGGCATCGTCACCGCCGCAAATTCCTCGCAAATTACTGACGGTGCCGCCGCTGTGTTGATCATGGAGCGCGCGCGGGCAGAAAAACTCGGTCTTCGACCCATGGCCCGCTTTGTCGAATTCGCTCTCGCCGCCGAAGACCCGGTACTCATGCTCGGTGCGCCGATCGCTGCCACGCGCAAAATCCTCGAGCGCTCCAAACTCAAGCTCGAAGACATCGATCGCATCGAGATCAACGAAGCTTTTGCCAGCGTCGTGCTGGCATGGCAGTGTGAAACGAAAGCAGATTTATCCAGCGTCAACGTCAATGGCGGCGCAATCGCGCTCGGTCATCCACTTGGCGCAAGCGGTGCGCGCCTGATGGCCACGCTCGTTCACGAGCTCGAGCGCAGCGGCGGTCGCTACGGATTGCAGACCATGTGTGAAGGGGGCGGCATGGCCAACGCCACGCTCCTCGAACGCGTATAGTAGAAACTCCACCCAGGAGACACGGGATTACGGAGAACATCAACCCATGAAGATTCAAGGCTCAAGCGCGCTCGTCACCGGAGGAGCCTCCGGTCTGGGCGCCGCCACCGTTCGTATGCTCGCCTCCAATGGCGCCAAGGTCACGATCGCTGACGTGAATGAGACCACCGGCAAAGCGCTGGCGCAGGAGCTCGGCGGCAACGTTAGCTTCATCAAGACTGACGTGACTGATGCCGCCCAGGTCGCCGCAGCCGTCGAAAGCGCTGCCAGGCAGCAGGGTTTGCACTTTCTTATCACCACCGCGGGCATCGGTATCGCCGAAAAGCTTCTCGGCAAGAATGGTATGCACGATCTGGGAAAGTTCGTCCGCACCATCCAGATCAATCTGATTGGCACCTTTGACGCCATTCGCCACGCCGCCAATGCCATGAGCGCCAATCAGCCTGACGAAGACGGCGGCCGCGGCGTCATCATCACCACTGCTTCGGTTGCTGCCTATGAAGGCCAGATCGGTCAGGTGGCGTATTCCGCTTCCAAAGGCGGGATCGTCGGCATGACCTTGCCGCTGGCGCGCGAACTTGCCCGCTCCGGCATCCGCGTCTGCACCATCGCTCCGGGAATCTTTCACACACCGTTGCTGGCCGGGCTTCCTGAGGCGGCGCAAGCCTCGCTGGCTCAGCAGGTTCCGTTCCCCAGCCGTCTGGGCAAACCGCCTGAGTTTGCCGCGTTGGTCCAGCACATTATTGAGAACAACATGCTGAACGGGGAGACCATCCGTCTTGACGGCGCGATCCGCATGGCGCCGAAATAGCGGCGCGTCCGTCTTCTCACAACTTCTCTTCCTTGGCGATGATCTCTTTCATAATCTCCGAAGTACCGGCGCCAATGGTGTTCAACCGCAGGTCGCGCCACATGCGGCCCACGGGATATTCCGTGGTATAGGCAAAGCCGCCAAAGATCTGCATGCAATCGTAAGCCACTTTTTGCGAGAGCTCAGTAGTGAACAGCTTGGCCATGGTGATCTCGCGCACTGCGCGTTTGCCGCGATTCACCAGGTCCAGCGCGCGATAGGTCAGCCAGCGGCCTGCCTCCACGTTGGTCAGGTGCTCGGCAAAGCGGTGCCGCCACACCTGGAATTTTCCCACCGGCATGCCAAAGGCGTTGCGATCATGGCCGTAGTCAATCGCCCAACGCAGCCCTTTGTCCATGGCGGCAAGCGCGCTCAATGAAGCCACCAGCCGTTCGCCTTGGAAGTTTTCCATGATGTAGTAGAAGCCGCGGTCTCTCTCGCCCAGAATGTTGCGCACGGGAATGCGGCATTCATCGAAAAATAGTTCCGCCGTGTCTGATGCCAGGTTGCCGATCTTCTTGAGCTTCTTGCCCACAGAGAAGCCTTTTGTCCTGGTCGGAAACAGCACCAGCGAAATGCCTTTATGGCCTTCGCCGCCGGTGCGGACCGCCAGCACAATGTAGTCAGCCCGCGTGCCGTTGGTGATCCACAGCTTTTGCCCGGAAATGATGAGATCGTCGCCTTCAGTTCGCGCCCGCGTTTTGATGGCCGCAACATCGGAACCGCCGCCCGGCTCGCTGATGCCCAGTGCCCCGATCCACTCCCCGCTCACCGCACGTGGAATGAATTCGGCTTTCTGCTCTTCTGTGCCCAGTTCCTGGATCACCGGCAGCGCCATATCGGATTGCACCAGGAAGGCCATATTGATGCTGCCGCTGTCAGAGTTGCTCATGGCTTCGACATAAGCGGCCGTGGCCCACCAATCCTGTCCGCTGCCGCCCCACTGCGGATCCATGCGTATGCCGAACATTCCCAGCGCGCCGGCCTTGGCAAACAACTCGCGCGGGAAGGCGCCTTCCTCGTCCCATTCCGCGGCGTAGAGCGCGATCTCTTCTTTGCAGAAACGGGTCACGGTCTGGCGGATGAGCTCATGCTCTTCAGTAAAATAAGGATACTCAGTGCTTTGTTGCTGGACTGTATGGGTGCTCATCGGCCACCTCCGCAGCATCATTCTAGCCTTAATCCCCTGTCTGATTTTTCAAGGCATTTCATCCCCCTCAGGCCATCGAGCGGTCTGTCGCGCAGCGATTCCAGAAGAAAAATCCAGCTCTCGATTCCTGCTCCCATGGGCCAACTCGCCGAAGGTCGAGGCATCTAATCAGTCGTAGGTCAGAAACTGGCCCCGATTACGCGAGCTTCGTCTAACTCAACCTTGGTATACGCGTATCTGTTGCCGAGGGGCCGAATCAGCAGAATTGAAACGGAGGACATCAGTGAGACAACATTTCTACAAGCTTGCAATGATCGTGGTATTGGGGAGCGGATTTGCCGTGGCGCAGGGCATGCCGCAACAGCAGCCGTCTTCACCGCAGCAACCGAGCACGTCGTCACCAAGCAGCACTGATCAGCAGCCTTCCACGGCTCCTGACCAGGGCAAGACTCTTCCCAACACCGACCAGAACAAGGACAATCAGGGCGCGCAGAAACTGCCCCAGAGTGATGCTGCTCCAGCAGCCACGGGTGATGTCCAGAACAATATTCAGTCGGCCATCCAGAAAGACCCAACGCTGGCCAGCTCCAACATCACGGTGGACGTAAAGAACGGCAAGTCCGTTGAACTCATGGGAACGGTGCCCAGCAAGGACGCGAAAGAAAGCGCTGAGCGCATTGCGAAGGAAAACGCCGGCGGCTTGAAGGTGAAGAGCCACCTGAAGGTTGCTGCCGCGACGGACAACGCGCAGCCTAAGAGCGATAAGGACCAGAGCAATCCCAAACTGTAACCGCAGAAAACAGGGAATGATAGCGGCCTCTCAAAAAGGGGCCGCTTTTTTTCGTCAACTTTAGGTTTGGTCGTCTCGATGCACCGTCTCCATCGAAAACGCCGGCAGGCAGATCGCGATATACTCGGTCGCCTCATCGGGAGTTGAATACTGGATCCACTCGCCCGGATGCGCAATCACAGCCTGGCCTGCCATCACGTCGAACGTTCCTGCTTTGTGGCGAACACGCAGCCGCCCGCGCAAAACCAGCGTGTACTCTTCAAACTCCGGGGTCTGCCCCGGTTCCGTCCATCCGGCCGGGCTGCGCATGTGGGCCACGCTGATCCGTTGCGCATCTGCCGCGGCTCGGCCGCTTTCCGGCGTGTTGACCCGGCCAACATATTCGTCAATGAGCTTGGGCATATTGCCTGCGGCCTGTATGCGCGTGGCGCGTTCAATCAATGTGGGCAAGAGTTGTCTCCTAATTGCTGGACTCGGATGGTTTCAGGCGGACATAGGCGATCGTGAAAAGCGTTCCCAGCAGCAGATCGATCGTCGCTCCGGCCATCACCAACCGCGGCGCCCGGCCAGAGAGATAGAGCACGAAGCACGAGACAAAGTAGATCAGCTTTTCCATAATGGCCGCCGGAATGATCGGCCGGAAGCGCGCTGGGTCAGTGGCGATGGTCAGGAAAGCCACCTGCCACGCCAGCGCCACGCCGAAGAAGCCGTAATAAAACTCCGGATGCGTGATCGCCGGTGGCATCAGTTTGGAGGCCATGCTCTCACTGAAAAATCCCGGCGCCAGCACGACAATGCCGTAGATGCCGGCCACCAGAAAAACGGTGCGGGAGAAACGATCGCGTGTCATCGATTGCACTTGATGTTTGATGTAGCGCTGTTCATCGTGGATTATATATATCTCTAACCTCTGTCATCCTGAGCGCAGCGCGAGCCCGACACGCGGACGAGCGCAAGTCGAAGGACCCCGAGGATGTGTCCTCTGCCAGGCAGCTTCAGGGAGTTCTCCTCGATGTATTGGCCTCTACGTACTCCAACTGTGTCGGTAGAACGCCTTGATGCGGTATGGAGAAAGAGACATGGTCGGGATGGTTCGACTCGCCGTTGCTCTCCCGCTATGCGGGATCGTTCCGGCTTCGCTCACCATGACAAATGGGACAGATGTGGTCTTCAAAACTGAGGGAGTCTTTTCCCATGTGATTTGCCTCGCCAAGCGTGTCTGCAAAAAGGTAACATATCGAGTTTTGTTTTTCTTTGAGGAGCCTTCATGATCAAGCGCGCATGCATAGTGATTGCACTTTTATTGAGCGCCGCCGCGGTGGCGCAAACCAATGGCGTCGAGCGGTTGAAAGTTGACGCCACCGACGCTCCCCGCAACATCCTGCATGCCACGCTGACCATCCCGGTCGCACCGGGGCCGCTGACTCTCGTTTATCCCAAGTGGCTTCCGGGAAACCATCGCCCCACCGGGCCGATCCAGAACCTGACCGGGGTGCACTTCACCGCCGGCGGCAAAGAACTGGAATGGCAGCGCGATCTGGAAGACATGTATGCCTTCCACTTGCAGGTTCCCGCCGGCGCCACCGAGTTGCAGGCCGCGTATGACACCATCACCTACTATGGAAAGAGCTCGCTGGCTTCCAGCAAGGTGCTCGATCTGGTGTGGAACCAGGTGGTGCTCTATCCCAAAGATACAAAGACTGACGCGGTGCGCGTCAGTGCCTCTGTGCGCCTGCCGGAAGGATGGAAATTTGGCACTGCGCTGACCCCCACGCAGCAGAACGCTGACTCTGCCGAATTCCAAACCGTCTCACTGACCACGCTGGTGGATTCACCGTTGATCGCCGGCCAGTTTTTCCGCACCGTGCAGATCACTCCCCCCGGCGAAACAATTACTCACGTGATCGATATGGCGGGCGAGAGTGCCGAGGCAATCCAGATCACTGACAAAGATGTCGCCAGCCTGAAGGAATTAGTCTCGCAGACCGGCAAGCTCTTTGGCGCGCGCCATTACACCAAATACCACTTCCTTCTGATCCTCGGCGATCAGACCGCGCACCACGGATTGGAGCATCACGAATCGAGTGACAACGGGGCTGCCGAGGACATGTTCAGCAATCCCGGCGCGCACGATCTTGAGGCCGACCTGCTGCCGCATGAATTCTTTCACTCCTGGAATGGTAAGTATCGCCGCCCCGCGGGGCTGGCCACGCCGAACTACCAGGAGCCCATGCACGGCGACCTGCTATGGGTCTATGAAGGACTGACCGATTATTACGGCAACATTCTCGCTGCCCGCACCGGCTTCCGCACGCCGGATCAGTTCCGCGAGAACCTGGCCTATACCGCCGCCATGCTCGACCATCGCGCCGGGCGTACGTGGCGTCCACTGCAGGACACGGCAACGTCCGTTCAGAGCCTTTTTGCCGCGGCCACCGAGTGGACCAACTGGCGTCGCACGGCCGATTACTATCCTGAGGGTTACCTGATCTGGCTGGAAGTCGATTCGCTGATCCGGCAGAAAACCAACGGCCAGAAATCTCTCAACGATTTCTGCCGCCTCTTCCACGGCGGGCAGAGCGGTCCGCCGATGGTGGTGCCCTACAAATTTGACGACATAGCTGCCGGGCTGAATCAGGTTGTTGGCAATGACTGGGGCAAACTGCTGCGGGAGCGCCTGGATTCCAAGTCGCCGCACGCACCGGTAGGCGGCATCACCAACGGGGGCTGGAAGCTCGTTTACACCGACCAGAAAAATGCCACCATGGACGCCCGGGAAAAGAACGGCGGCAGCATCGATCTGAGCTTTTCTCTCGGCTTCATAGCTTCCAAAGAAGGCGACTTGCGCGACGTGATTCCCGGCTCGGCCGCCTACGCTGCCGGCCTGGGCCCGGGAATGAAGATCATCGCCGTGAACGGCCGCAAGTGGTCCAAAGACGTGATCCGCGCCGCATTAAAGAGCGGCGTGCACAGTCAGCAGCCGCTATCGCTGCTGGCTGAGAACGGCGAGTACTACACCACCTACACCGTGAACTATCACGATGGCGAACGCTATCCGCACCTGGTGCGGGTGGAGGGGCAGCCTGACATATTGAGCGACATTATCAAGCCGCAGTAGAGCAATCAGCACTCAGCATTCAGCACTCAGCATTCAGCACTCAGCATTCAGCACTCAGCATTCAGCACTCAGCCGCCATCGCAGGGCTTATCGTTGCAAAGAGATTTGTGCGCCTGATGATGCCAAAATCGAACTTCTTTTCTTTGCGCCCCTCGCGTCCTTCGCAGTGAACAGGTTTGGCTGAGTGCTGAGTGCTGAGGTCTAGCCGCTGAGGTCGACGGATCGCGCTTCACTTATGGCGTGGCTCTTTTGCACTGCCGCGGTTCTCTCCAGCTTGTCCCAGGCGAACGGTTTGCCGTCAATCGCGCGCTTGAGCGTCTTAACCAGCACCGCGGAAAACAACTGGCGATAGGAGAATCGCTGCAGCCAAAGATGCAGAAGCAGCTGCGGCTCTTCGCCTGCGCCTTCCGAGCGCCGCTCCAGCAGGAATGCCAGAGCCGACGCCACAAAATCAATCGCCAGGAAAATCGCGAAATAAAACGCCAGGCGCTCGAAGCTTGAGGGATCGGTGCTTTCCGGATGGAAGTACCGGGTCACCACATACTGCAGGATGCCGAACAAAAACATCAGGTCAATGAACGGCGAGACCAGCGGCAGCAGGATCTGAAAAATAATGATGTTGGGCAGCGCGATCCAGCCCAGCCGGCTGCGCTTGCGGATGGCGTCGCCATGCTTCCACACCGCCTGCAGAATGCCAAATGACCAGCGGAAGCGCTGGCGCATCAGACCGCGCGCGTTGGTCGGCGCTTCCGTGTAAGCCAGCGCACGATCTTCATTCACCACGCGCCAGCCATCTTCCAGCAATGACATCGTAAGGTCCGCGTCTTCCGCCACCGTATCCGTGTGATACCCTCCGGCCGCGCGCACCGCAGCGACGCGCCACGCGCCAATCGCCCCCGGCACCACGCTCACGGCGCCAAAAACGTTCAGCGCTCGGCGCTCAAAATTCTGGCTGGTGATATATTCGAGCGCCTGCCAGCGCGTCCACAGATTCACCCGGTTCCCTACCTTGGCATTCCCGGCCACTGCGCCTACCTTGGGATCGGCAAAATGCGGAACCAAAATCGAGATCGCGTTCGGTGCGATCACCGTATCAGCGTCAATGCCGACGTAGATTTCGTCTTTGGTCAGCTTGAGTGCTTCGTTCAGCGCGCTGGCCTTGCCTGCATTGGTTTTGGTCAGCAGGACGACGCGGCCTTCGGCAATCTCCCGGCTGAATTTTTCCCGCACCATCGCAGAGGTCGAGTCGGTTGAGCCGTCATCGGCAACGATCGTGTTCAATCTGGGATAATCCGAAGCCAGCACCGATCGCACCGTGTGCTCAATCACCTTCTCTTCATTGAACGCCGGAATGATGACGGTCACCGCAGGCTGATAGCCCGGCCCGCCCACCGGTGGCTGCCTGCGCAGGCGATCAAAGGTGGCCAATGCGCCGATCCCCAGCAGCCGGCCGCTCATCAGAATGTCGCCGATAAAGAACACCAGCACCACAAATTCCGTGAGCCAGCTGAACGCCGTAAACACATAACCCTGCAGCCGCGCCGCCAGTACCTGGTTGGCAGGCAGCTGCGGCATCACGTCGGCCCGCTTTTTACCCAGCAGCTCTTCCACGCTCACGATCTTGAAACCCCGCGTGCGCAGGCCTTCAATAATGGCGGGCAAGGCCTTGATCGTCGCCGTGCGATCGCCGCCGCCATCGTGCAGCAGAATAATGTTGCCGCAGTAGAGCGGCGCGCGCGTCTCGCAGCCTTTGGTCGCCTCCATCTGCGCCTGTGACATCACGGCGCTCACAATGGAATCCGCGGTCTCACCCTTGCGCCAGTCGTTGGGATCGATTTTTGATCCTACGGTGATGTAGCCTTCGCCCTGCACCAGCTCCAGCGGACGCACCTGGTCCGCGACATCCGGCTCCTGATCAATGGAATACGGTGGACGAAAATACTGCGGCTTCACCCCTAGCGTGCTGGCAAATAGTTTTTCCGTGAGCTGCAGCTCCACGCGCTTCATGTACCACTGCGAGACGTCGCTGATGTCAGGATGGGTAAAAGTGTGATTGCCGATGGCGTGGCCTTCGTCATAGATGCGCCGCGCCAGCCCGGGGAATTTCTGCGTCTGCAGCCCGATCAGGAAAAACGTGGCGTGCACATTCTCCTGCTTCAGGATGTCAAGAATTTTCGGCGTGTACGCAGGGTCGGGGCCGTCGTCAAAGGTGATGGCCACTTCTTTCGATTTCCAGCCGTATTGCCGCAACTGGTAAGGCTGCGGCAGAATCTTCATGTCTTCCGCGACAACAAATCTCTTGTCGGAGTCGAGCGTCACGGCTCGATCGCCCGGGCTTGGCTGCCGCTGGATCACCAGAATCTCGCCATAGCCCTCGCGGTCCACATCTTCACCAGATGGAACGGCC
This sequence comes from Candidatus Angelobacter sp., assembly GCA_036557225.1. Lineage (GTDB taxonomy): Bacteria > Acidobacteriota > Terriglobia > Terriglobales > Acidobacteriaceae > Angelobacter. Next base: position 29,609 of record DATBHX010000022.1, on the reverse strand, counting down.
GCAAGCCTGGTCTCCGCGCCCGCTTCGTTCGGATTGTCCCAGATCTTCCACAGCGAACGGTCTTCCGAACCCAGCCGCCACAGCGCAAAGGTGCGAATGCCAACATCCCGCGCCGCACGCATCTCGTTCAGCGCCGTCACCGCGTCCAGATACCAGACTTCATGGCGCACGCCATTGTCTTCTTCATAAGCAAAGTGCGGATTCAGCGAATCAGAATCAAGCTCAATCTCCGAACCCGACTCGCTGGCATGCAGCCACGCTTCCTGCACGTTGTTGGTGTCGACGTTCACCACCCGGCGCTTCTTGCCCGCCAGTGCCCAGTCATAGCCATAGCTGCCGATGGCGCAGATAATCTTGGTCTTGGGGATATCCTTGACTGCGTCGCGCAGGTTCGCAGTAAACCAGTCCTGCGACGCCACCGGCCCCGCCGAGCTGGTGACCTGGTGCTGGTCATAGTTCATGATCACCAGGCCATCAGATGCTGCGGCCAGGCGGGTGTAGTTGTAGTCCTTGTCTGAGACTGGGACGTTCACGTAGAGACGCAAGCCGCGGGCATGCAGGTCAGCACCCAGCTCTTCCACCAGGGCTACGAAACCGGGCTGGGCTTTGAGCGGGATTTCTTCCAGATCAAGTGCCGCGCCTTTGAACTTGTCACTCGCCAGGTAGAGCAGCAGTTCCGAGCGGAAGGTCTGCCGCGCCGCCGGGTTGTTGAGAAAGTCGCCGATATTCGTCAGCCACTGCTTGCTGACCGGCTCAAAGTTGTTGATGAGCGGAAAGACCTCGACCTCCGCTTTTTCCGCGCGCAGGAACGGCATAACGCGATCGTCGGTCGAGTGTACAACCCCATTTTCCACGACCTGAAAAGGATGGTTTACGCTGTCAAAGCCCTGCATGTGGCCATCCGGGGTGAGAACGTGGAGCCATTCGGGGAATAGAAGGTCGATCTGCGGATAATACTCTTTGAGCGAGACAAAGCTCGCGGCGTCCCAGTTGACGTAATAGGCCGCGCGGATACCTTCGTCGGTATTCAACACCACATCCGACGGCGACGCCGAGGTCTTGCGATGCGTTCCCTTGGTTTGCGGCCGCTTGCGGTGCTCACGCTCCTTCAAAGCGCGCAGGTTGCGCTTCTGTTCCGGCATCAGCACCCGGGGTAGCGGGTCTGCTTCTACAAACACCGTAACAATAAAGAAGAGCACCAGGGCGCTGATGACGGCGCCCAGCACACTAAAGAGGATACGCAAGCGCCCCCAGCGCTTCCGTTGGGGATCATAAAAGACTGATTTTGCCATGCTGGATCTGTTACATACCATCGTAAGCGGCCCAGCAGAGCTGGTCAATCAAGGGAATAGCCGATGGTGAGGGCACTATTGCTGAGTAGGGACAAGTTGAACCTGGGCTGCAAAGGCCGTTACACTGGCCCTGCCTGATTCATGAAAAAACTCTTTCACCTGGTGCGGCAGAACTGGCTTTTCTTTCTGCTGGCCACACTTGCTGCCCTGGCTTTGCGCTTCTTCTTCGTTTTCCATCTGTCTCACCTGGCGGGAGATACCTGGATTTATGGAGACATCGCCCGCAACTGGCTCAATCACGGCATTTTCGGCGTGACCGATGACGGGCTCGTTCGCCCCACCTTGATCCGGCTCCCCGGCTATCCCGGCTTTCTGGCTGCGATGTTCGCGGTGTTTGGCCAGGAGCACTATCGCGCCGTGCTGATCGCCCAGGCGCTCATCGATACCAACACCTGCCTGGTGATCGCCGGCCTGGCCCTGGAACTGATGAACGAGCGCGCTGCCAAAGCCGCCTATTTGCTGGCTGCCCTCTGCCCTTTCACGGCGAATTATGTGGCTACTCCCCTGTCTGAGACGTTGGCCATCTTCTGCGTAGCCCATGCGTTGTACTACGGTGTGCGCGGGTTGAAGGCGCTCAAGCAGGAGCAATCTGCTCCATCGCTCCACCACCCCGGGCTCTGGCTCCTGACGGGGCTGTGGACAGCCGCCGCAATTTTCATGCGCCCGGATAATGGAATACTCCTACCCGCCATGGGGCTGGCTCTGCTGGTCTTTTTGGTTCGCCAGAGCACACGAAAGCAGGCGATCCTCGCCGGCGTGCTGCTTGCTCTCGCCAGCCTGACGCCGCTGGTTCCCTGGACCATCCGAAACTGGCGTGTCTTCCACCAATGGCAGCCCCTGGCGGCTCGCTACGCCAACGATCCCGGAGAATTCGTGCCCCACGGCTTTGATCACTGGGTGAAGACCTGGATGGTGGATTTTGTCTCCGTCGAGGAGGTGTATTGGAAGGTCTCCGGTGAGACGATTGATCCCAAGAACATTCCCCAGCGCGCCTTTGATGGCTTGCCGGAATATCAAAAGACCCAAGACCTGATTGCTCGTTATAACGAGGAGCAGTATCTCGATCCCCAGATGGACGCGGAGTTTGAACAGCTGGCACGGTCGCGGGTGGAACACAACCCGCTGCGCTATACCATCTGGCTGCCCACGTTGCGTATGGCCGACATGTGGCTCCGTCCGCGCACCGAAATGCTGAACATCGAGACGCGTTGGTGGGAGTTTGACGAACATGAGGGCGAAAGCCGGTTTGCCCTGGCCTGGGCAGGACTTAATCTGCTTTATCTTCTCGCCGCCTTGCGCGGATGGATCAGGCATCGACTCGGCACAGCAGGTATTTTTCTGATTGGCTTTGTGGTGATCCGGACGATCTTTCTTTCCACCCTGGAAAACCCGGAGCCTCGTTATGTGCTGGAATGTTTCCCTGTGGTTCTCGCGTTGGCAGGAGGCGCATTCGCGCGCAGGACTGAAGCCGAGGCGGCCGCGGAAGCCGTGAAGTAGTCTCTTTTATCTTTCCTGTCACAAAGAAAAAGCCCGCCGGATTTCTCCAGCGGGCCGAATCAAAAAAGGTCTTTTGATTCTTGGTTAAAGGTTCAACGGTTAGAACGTGAAACGTCCGCTGATGCTGAGCACGCGGCCATTGGCAGCCGTCTGTGCCGGCTGGCCGAAGCCAACACCAAACAACCTGATATCACCTTGCGTAAGGCCGGCATCTTCCACGGTCGGATCGATGCTGCCGAAGTTGAAGTGATTCAGGGCGTTGGTGGCGGTCATGCGCATCTCGAAGTTCTTGTTCTCGCCCATCCTGATGTTCTTGAAGATCGAGGCGTCCAACCGGTTGGATGGAGCATCGACGAGGGGGTTGCGCGAGGTGTTACCGAACGGAGTGCCGAAAACAGCCTGCGCCGTACGGCCGTTCATGATGAAGCGAACGTCGTTGGTGGTAACCACGGTCGGGACGCAAGCAGCCACGCCGCGGATACAGCCACGAGGATCAGCGGCCTGCGGAGCGTTGAATGCGTTGATGCTCAGCAGCGTGTTGGGCCCAAGAGCCGTCAGCTGAGCAGCAGTGATCAGGCCGAGCGTCCGGGCGTCACCAGCAAAGATACCGACCGCAGTCTCCGGCGCCTTGGAACTGCCGAGGAACATACGGGCCGGATCGCCGACGAAGGCGTTCGCGTAGCCGGAGTCAAAGTAGTTGCCGCCCGCGCCCGCGAAGGAGAGCGAACCCAACAGACCCTGCTGCGGCGTGTAGGGCTGACCGGAGCCGTAGACATAAGCTGCGGAGAAGGCCCATCCACCCAGGACGTGACCGACGAAGCCATGCTGTTCTTTGAAGAACGGCACATTCTCAGTGGCCTGAACGGTGAAGGCGTTCGGAATGTTCAAACCGGAGATCGAGCGCTCTGCGTCGCCGAACTGGAACGGGTTCTGCGCTGCGAACAGCGTGTTGCCCGCCGTGCCGGTGGCGAAGATTTCGCTTACGTTGTCCAGGTTCTTGCTCCAGGTGTAAGCCGTCCTGAGAGTCAACTGTTTGAACAGGTTGTTGGCGCGGAATTCCGTCTGCAGTGCATGGTAGTCAGAGAATCCGCCGTTGTTGCGCGTACGCACGATGCCGAGACCGCAGTTCACACGGCCTACGTCAGTCCCCGCGCCCGGAGAGCCCGCGGCCTGCGTGCTCGTAGCACACGAGGTGGTCGCGGTACCGTTCGGAAGGAGGTTCGGGAAATCCTGCAGCAGGCCATGATTGGCGGCTGTGCCTGCGAACGGGTTGCCGTCAATGGTCTGGAACAGATTCACCGCGTGGTTGCCGACATAGCGCGCTTCCCATACAGCGTTCTTGGTCAGCTCGCGCTCAAAGCCGAAGCTCCAGGTGTGCACCTTGTCCGGTCCAAAATTGGGAGAGACGTTCGTCTCATTCTGGGTGCGCGGATCGAAAGTGTTCGGAGCAATAGAGGCTGCCAGTGAAGCCCGTACGGCTGGGCCGTTGGGCACAGGCGAAGGAGGATTGGTCAAGCCCGTGGTCAACGTCTGCAGGAAGCCAAATGGCGACGCTGTGGAGACGTTCAGGAAGATGTTGTAGAACGGCGGATCGTACAGCATGCGATAGCCGCCGCGCAGTACCGTCTTCCCATGACCGGTGATGAAACCGCCCCACTGGGGCGTATAGGCAAAACCAACGCTCGGGCCAAAGCTGTTCATCACAGTTGGAATCGAGGGGTAGGTGCGTGCGGAAAGCGGCAGGCTCTGCAGCCACAGGGCTGTCGCCGAATTGCTTTCGCGCTTGTTGGTTACGTCGGTAAACAGCTGTTCCGGGTTGCCGTAGTAGGTCCAGGTCAGGCCCAGGTTCAGCGTGAGGTTCTGGCCGAACTTCCAGTCGTCACCCGCATACAGGAAGGTGTCATACTCGCGGAAGTCCAGGACCGGGTTGCCTTGCGCAATCTGGATGCGGTTCGGCGTGCCGTTGACGTACGAGGTCAGGTTGCTATAGCGATAGGCGCCGTTGACGTTGGGCAGGAAGGTATTGGGCGAACGCTGATAGGTCCAGTTCACACCGGCCTTCAGCGAATGCTTGCCCAGCACGTAGTTAAAGTTGTCCTGTCCCTGCCAGGTGTTCACCAAACGACCTTGTGGGAAGTTGGTGGCCGGACCAAAGCCCAGAAAGCCGCCCTGGAGGGTGACATTGGTCAGGGCATTCAGGATGCCGCCCTGCGCAGGTTCAAATGCGTTGCCGATGTTGTTCCCGCCAAAGTTGACGTTGAGGCGGTCAAAGCCCACGCGAACTTCGTTCACCATGTGCGACGTGAAGTTGTGCGTCTCGCTGATCAGCGCGGCCTGGCTCAGAGCAGTCACGTTCGCTGCATAGCCGGTGACGGGGTTGTCGCTGCCGTTGAAGTTATTGCCGCGATTGAACAGATAACGGCCCATGATGTTGTCGTTACCAAACTGTCCATCCACGCGATTCACGAAATTAAAGCCGTGGAATGGGGTCGGGACGAAACGGATGACACCGGCAGCCTGTACGCCCGTGCAGGTTCCCACAGTGAGGTTCACCGGGGTGCCGTTGGGAGCAGGATTGCCGCCGCTGATGCCATACGGACCGAACTTCTGCAGCAGACCAATCTGCGCCGCCTGTGTACCGGTCGGGAAGCAGCCGGCCAGCGTGTTCAAGCCCGCCAGTGTGGGGGTCAGCGATGATGTGCTGAAGATGCTGGTGCCGGAGAACAGATCATTGTCAAATCCGCTGAAAAGGAACAATTTGTTCTTCATCACCGGTCCGCCAATGGTCCCGCCGCTGAACTCTTCATTGCTGCGGAGAGGTCCGCTCAACGGGTTGCACTGCGGATTCGTCACCGGGCAGCTTACGGTTCCAGGCAGATTGCTGTTGGTGCCCGGCTTGTTGGCATGGCGCTGGCTGTTGCTCAGGGCGTTCAGGAAGTTGCTGTACTCTGTACCGAACACTGATCCATGCCACGCGTTGGTGCCGCCCCGGGTGATGATATTCACCACGGAACCGGCGTTGCGCCCATATTCCGGACCAAAGTTGTTGGTCACGATCACATACTGCTGCACGAAGTTTGTGTCGCTGACAAAAAGCGCCGGGCCGCCAACGCTGTTGTCGTTGTTGTTCTGGCCGTCGACTTCCTGATCATTGTTGCGGCCGCGCAAACCGTTGCTGGAGAAACCGCCGTTATTGGTGTTGGAGAAGTTGTCACTGCGCGTGGCGACCACGCCAGGAACAAACAGCGCCAGGCGGTCCAATCCCTGGTTTTCCTGGATGCCGGCAAAGGTGCTCAGCGTCTGGCCAGAGAAAGTGCTCGAGATTTGCGATTGCGTTGTCTCGATCAGCGGAGCTTCCGCAGTTACTTCGATGGTTTGCGAAGTCTCGCCGACTGACATGTGAATCGAGCCCAGGCCGGTATCACGGCCCGCGCCGACGACCACACCACTTTGCGATGATGTCTTGAAGCCCTGAGCGGAAGCCTCAACCGAATAGGTTCCGACCGGCAGCAGGTTCAAACGGAACAAACCCGCACTGTCTGATGTAGTGGGGAAAACTACCCCGGTTTCTATGTTCTTTGCTTTTACCTGAGCACCGGATACAACCGCGCCCTGAGGATCGACCACAGACCCCGATATCGAGCCTTTGCCGACTTGCCCCACGGACGGGATGCACCATACCAATGCCAGCGTAATCGCGAAAAGAACCGCGATGTAGCGCAGTCTTGTATTCATTCCTCTTCTCTCCATTTTGGTTGGTGAAAAACGACAATCGGAGGGCGTACTACCCCCATACGTAGACCCAGTGCCCCCCACTTGTCCCTGGTGGGATGAATCGCAATCAGAGTTCCACAATTAGATATTTTAAAATCAGTTACTTACGTAACTTATTAACACTAATTAATACTTATTTACATATTTTATGATTAAGGTGTTTCCAAATTTAGTATTACCGTGTCTCTCTGCAATCGTTGGCAATTTGTTGCCTCTTTCTTCAAGACATTAAGGCGTAAGCTTGATTGCCTTTTCAAATCACATGTTTATCATTCACAATGCATGCCACCTCGGAGACAACTGGCCGTACTCGCCGGGATATTGCTAAGTCTGGCCGTGACGCCGGTTTTTTCCAGCGATTCCGCCACCGACCGCACCGATCTCCGTCCTCAGCCTGCCACACGCTCCCTTGAACCCACGTACCAGATTCAGGCCGGCATCGATGGCGAAATCTATCCCGTCTTTGCCAACTACGCCTCGCTCCAGCGGCAGAGCGACCGGACGTTCGGCGTAATCTCAGTTACCATCACGAATCCCGGAAACGCGACGATTCGGCGACGCGTAACTGTCCAACTTCCGGGCTGGAGCGACCAGGAAATCCAGAGCGCAGACGTTGCACCCGGCGCGGTTCATACACTGGTCTTCGCACCGGCCTTTCTCCCTCGGCTATACCAGAATCACGAAATCGTCGCCGCCACTGCCAGCATTTCCATTGCTGATCCGGCTTCATCCGCCAATCCCTACCAGACCACATTGCCGGTGCGCCTTCGCTCGGCGGAAGATATGTTCTGGGGAAAAGGGTTCAAGTACGCGCCGTTTATTGCCTCATGGGTCACGCCACATGATCGCGAAGTAGAAAGCGTTCTGGCGCGCGCCAAGCAGTTCACCAGCGATCATCGTCTGCCCGGCTATGAAGACTGGAAGACTCCTGAAGAACAGGAACTGGCCACCTACCGCCAGGCCAGGGCCATCTATACTGCGCTGCAACGTTCAGGATTTTCTTACGTAAAGAGCTCCTTCACGCTGGGCGACCACAAAGGTGTGAGTGAACGGGTCCGCATGCCCCGCGTAAGCCTGAGCCAGAGCAGCGCCAACTGCATAGACGCTGCGGTTATGTACGCTTCCCTGTTTGAAAACCTGGGGATGGACTCAACCGTCGTAATCGTTCCCGGGCATGCCTATGCCGGCGTTCGCGTCGCCGAGGGATCTTCGAAATTTCTTATGATCGATGTAGCTCTTACCGGCAGAACAACGTTTGCCGATGCAGTGGCTTCCGCCGAAGCCGGTATGTCCCGTCATCTGCCTTCTACGGTTACTCAGGTAATGGTGGAACAGGCACGTTCGGCGGGAATCTATCCCATGCCCTGATTTTTCAGCAACCTCGCTTCCCTTTCCCTCATCCATTGTTTCCTATATGGCACTCTTCCGGGTACCGGTAGCACTTGACATCCCGCGATACGGGCTTAAAATACCCGCAATTCGTGAACAGGCACCGGCCAGAAGCGCGCCTTGATACGAAAATGAACCATAGTCAGAATCCACCTATCGCGAAGCGGCCTCCCGAACAAGTACCTATGGAGAAAATCTGCAGGCATACGCGCGTACGTGTCGTCGCGCGTGATGAAGACGCTGAGTTCGTTGAATGCCAGGAATGTGGCGACGTCTTTGAATCCAGTGAATTCAAAGACATGGCCATCGAAGAAAATATCAGGCCTGAAGAAGCCTGACTTTCATCCCACCGCTGGCGGCTCAATGATGTTCCCGGTCAAATAGGCGATTTCCTGCGCGTCTGATAAACCCGGCCTCCATTCATCGCAATACCAGCGACGCCTCCGCCGAAAACTCTGCTCTCGCAAAGTCCCGTGCCAGCCACTTGGGAAAAGCCGCGGCCGCGATCATTGCCGCATTGTCGGTTGAGAGCTTGCGTGACGGAAAATACACCGGCATCCCTTCATTCGCGGCCTTGCGAGTGAATGTCTCGCGCAACTCGCTATTGGCCGCCACGCCGCCGGTCACGAACAGTGTTCGCACATCGCGTTCACGCGCTGCCTCCAGTGTTTTCGAAACCAGGTCTTCCACCACGGCCCGCTGAAATGAGGCCACCAGATCGAGCGTCTTCTGGTCGCAAAGCGGCAAGACATTTTCGACCGTAACTTTGGCCATGCCCTTGAGCGCAGCCTGGCGCTGGGCCACGGATTCACGCAACCCTTCTAGTTCCACGTAGCGCAGCACCGCGGTCTTGATGCCGCTGAAGGAAAAATCGTGCGGCGTCTGCTCCGCCTTTGGCGTACCGCGATTGCTGTGCTTGATCTGCGACGTCCCAAACTTCACTGCCTTGGGGTTTCCATGCCGGGCCAGTGCGTCGATAATCGGCCCACCCGGATAACCCAGCCCCAGCAGTTTGGCTACCTTGTCATAAGCCTCGCCGGCCGCGTCGTCGCGTGTCCGGCCGATATTCACGTAGCGCCAGCCGCGCTCCTGCTGCTCGGCCAGAAACAGATGCGTATGCCCGCCGGAAACCACCAGCGCCAGCAGCGGAAACTCAATCTGCAGATTGCCCTTCTGCTTTTCCTCCAGCAGCACGGCATGAATGTGGCCTTCCAGATGGTTCACCGTGATTAGCGGCTTATCGAGCGAAAACGCCAGCGCCTTGGCATAACTGATCCCCACCAGCAACGCGCCAGCAAGCCCCGGCCCCTGCGTCACCGCAATGGCGTCCATCGACTCATAACTCTTGCCTGCTTCGGCCAGCGCCTGGCGCACCACGGGAACAATCGCGCGCAGATGCTCGCGCGACGCCAGCTCCGGCACCACTCCGCCGTAAGGCTGATGCGTGGCGATCTGCGACGACACTACGTTCGAAAGCAGCTGCTCGCCGTCGCGCACCACGGCAGCCGCGGTCTCGTCACACGAGGTCTCGATCCCCAGAATGTAACTCTCCGGCATATATCTAATATTATAAAAACTGTGGTATGAACCTGTCGTCAGACAAAGCTCGCGAAGCCGTCGGCATCGCCCGTGCGTTGCGCGCGCAGGGCCACTCTGCTTATCTCGTGGGCGGTTGTGTTCGCGACCTGCTTCTCAACCGCGGGCCCGCCGACTTCGATGTTGCCACCTCCGCCACGCCGCAGCAGGTCATGCAGCTCTTCCCACAGACCTACGCCGTGGGCGCCCAGTTCGGCGTGGTTCTGATCCCCGCCCTGCGCGAGGTTGACGGCGAACGCGCCAACTTCGCCACCGAGGTCGCGACCTTCCGCAGCGACGGCGCATACTCTGACGGCCGCCATCCCGACGAGGTGCGGTTTTCCAGCGACGCGCGACTTGACGTTCAGCGCCGCGACTTTACCATCAACGGCCTGCTGCTCGACCCCGATACCAATGAGGTCCTGGACTACGTCGGCGGCCGCGACGATCTCCAGCGTGGTATCGTGCGCACCATCGGCGAAGCCCATCAGCGCTTTGCGGAAGACAAGCTGCGCATGCTGCGGGCCGTGCGCTTTGCCGCCCGTTTCAACTACATCATTGACCGTGACACCTTCGCCTCTATCCGCGAACTGGCGCCGCAGATCCATCAGGTCAGCCATGAGCGTGTGCGCGATGAGATCCTGAAGATGCTCACCGAGGGCCACGCGCGCCGCGCCTTTGAGCTGCTGGATGAGACCACGCTGCTGGAACAGGTGCTGCCTGAGATCAAAAAGATGCAGGGCGTGGCGCAGCCGCCTCAGTATCACCCCGAAGGCGACGTCTGGATCCACACGCTGCTGCTGCTTGAAGGGCTGCCCGCGGGTGTATCTAAAACGCTGGCCCTGGGCGCGCTGCTGCACGACGTCGGCAAGCCGCCGACATTTCGCGTCGCGCCGGACCGCATCCGCTTTGATGGCCACGCTGAGATCGGCACAAAGATGACGCAGGAAATCTGCCGGCGCTTTCGCCTGTCGAATGAAGAGACCGAGCAGGTCATGGCGCTGGTCGCCAACCACATGCGCTTTGGCTCCATCGCACAGATGAAAGATTCCACGCTCAAGCGCTTCTTCCGTCTGCCGCGCTTTGAAGAGCACATGGAGCTGCATCGTCTGGACTGCTCCAGCAGCCATCGCGATCTGAGCTTGTATGAGTTCGCGAAAGAGAAATTCCATTCCATGCCGCAGGAGCAAATCCGTCCCCAGCCGCTCATCACCGGCGCTGATCTGATTGCCGCCGGTTATGCGCCCGGGCCGATGTTTAAAGACCTGCTGACTGCGGTGGAAGACGCGCAGTTAGACGGCTCGATCAGCACGAAGGAGGAGGCGATGGGATTAGTGCGGGGAAGAATTGAGCAGGACAGCGCAGAAAGTTAGCCTGGTTTGTAGCTCCAACCACACTGCTTACAGTTCGTTGCTACGGGTGAAATCTTCGCCCCGCATTGCAAGCAGTTAATTGACTCTGTTGGCACCGGCTCATCAGAGATTTCAATGCCGTCTTCCGGCGGCTTCTCACTTATCCACACGACGCCGCTGGAGATGCTGGTCATGCACATGGTTGTAATGCGCTTTCCGTCCCGCGTTTTAAAAGCCACATCGTAGACTTTGTCCGATGATCTATTGCCGATCCGAGAAGGCGAATGGAGCGTAATACGAATGACTTCGCCTCCGTTTTCAGTCACGTTCTCCGTAATCCTGCGCAGATCGAGCCTTGCAAAATAAGAACGCCCGAAATTGAACGCAACAATCCCACCGACGATGACACTGACGAAGACAAGGATGGGAATCAGGATTTCCACAATATTACTTCTGCTTGTCCCGATAGTTGAAATACGCCCAGACCTGCTCGCTCATCCGGCCGATCGCGTCTTCCAGTTCGCTGTAGAAACCGCGATGGTGCGCGGAGAAAAACACCACCACCACGCGACCGGCCTGCGTCTCAATCAGGCCAACGTCATTGGCGATATACGGCGGGAAGTCGCCGGTCTTGTGCGGCGTGTTGGAGTCGTCCATCAGAAAGCGCGGGATGCGGGTGCGGAACTGCTGCCGGCCCATCATACGCAGCATCTCTTTGCAGGATTTTTCGCTCGCCGCCTTGTTGGTCGCGATCATCTCCAGCAACCGGCCCATGTCGCGCGCGTTCGAGAGCCCGTACGGATGCTTGCCTTCAAAATGGAAGCGCTCCACATCGGCGTCAGTAAGCTTTTCGGGGAAGCCGTGGGTGAAAAGCTCTTCCGGGGTGAACTTCGCATACGAAGGATCTCCCGCCTCGGCCAGCGCGCGAAACCAGTCAAACGAAGTCCCGGTCGCGGTGATGGAGTTGAGCCCCATCTCGTGCATGGTCTGAGTGACGTGCGCCGGGCCGCCGGCGCGAGCAAAGGCCATGTCAGTGCCGGAGTTGTCGCTCTGGATGATCATCAGCTCCAGCGCGTCGCGAAAGCTCAGGTTCAGTCCGGGATCGAGCGTGCGCAGCACGCCGGTGCCGAAGCGCTTGTCGCCGGTCTTCATCACGATGCGCTCGGCGGTGCTGATTTTGCCCGCATCCACCTGCCGGTAGACATCCACCATGAGCGGAATCTTGATGGTCGACATGGTGTCCATGGTCTTGTCGGCGTTGATGGCAATCTCTTCGCCGGTATCGAGCGACTTGATGTAAATGCCCCAGTCCGCGCTCACGCCGGCAGAGATCTGTTCCAGTTTCTGGCGCAGCAAATCAATGGGCTTGGGAGCTGGAGCGGTTTGGGCGAACGCAGGAAGGGCGAGCAAGAGCACGAGGAGAGCTTTGATGAATTTGAGTTTCATTGTTTGATGGAATGGAGCACAGGCATTTTAACGCAGGAGTTTCAGTCATTCCTGACTAATCGTTGTCAAGGCGTGTCCGGAAAATAGTTGGGGCATGAATTTGGTTCACAACACTGTTCCCGGGAGTGGAATTCGCTTATAGTTTGGATGGATCAACCCGTTTTTCTCCAGCAGGATCGGCTAGAGAATCCAAACTTCATTCGCGGCAAGGATGGGGGCATTGTGAGCAAGAAGCAAATCCTCTCCGCGATACGTGTGTCCGCCCGCAGGCTGGGCCGGGCGCCAACCTCAGCAGAACTTCATCGTCAAGCCGGCGTGCGCAACGCGGATATCCGGCGGCATTTTTCGGGGATGTTTGAAGCCATCAGGGCAGCGGGCCTGACGCCACGATTTCGGGGCGCGCGCGCGGAAAACGCCAGCCTGCTTTGCGACTGGGCCCGAGTGGCGCGAAAGCCTAAGCATCTGCCCACCGGCATCGAGTACCAGCGAGAAGGTTGCTATGCGTACAACACCCTGCAATACCGCTTCAGAAGCTGGCAGCTGATCCCGGACTGCTTTTGCGCGCACGCGCGAAGATGGCGACTGGAGCCGCAGTGGACCGACGTATTGGAGACGATCGCGCGAAGCATGCCAGAACGGGAGCGGGCGCCGACGGAGCGTTCCTTGCCGGCGAAGCGCAGCGCGACGGCACATTCGTGGCGGCCGCTTTTCAAGGGCCGGCCGACCCAGGGAGCTTCCCTGCACGCCCGGAACCACGTGGTGCCGGGCCTGTTGTACGAGCCGACGAACGAGGCCGGGGTGATGTTCGTGTTTGCCGCGATGGCGCACCGGCTGGGGTTTGAAGTGGAGTCGCTGCAGCAGGGATTTCCCGATTGCGAGGCCCGGCGGCAGATCCAGCCGGGGAAATGGCAGCGAGTGCGCATCGAGATCGAGTATGAAAGCCGGTCGTTTGTGGCGCACGGTCACGATGTGAAGGGCTGCGACATCATCGTGTGCTGGCGGCACAACTGGAAGAAGTGTCCGAAAGAGATCGAGGTGATTGAGTTGAGGCCGATGGTGATGGGAGGGCTCACGCGACGGTTAAAAGTGTGATAGCAATTTTTCGCTAGCTGACGCCGCCGCACAACCTTTTAAGCGCCGTCGCACGAAAAAAATCCCGGTTCTGACTAAGAATGTTATTTAAGGAATGGGTTACCAGGAATCCTCGCCAGGGCCTTACCACGATCGCCCCAGGCCAGTAGCACGATAGTCCCATCGCTTGCGATTCCGAGGCGGAATTCCATCTCACCGTTTGCAAACTTCACTTGGTAAATGTCCGAGCCGCCCTCGCTCACGCCCTTAAACACCATGGACTTGAACGCCCCCAGCGGCTCCAGGTCATCCTGAAGGTCTGGCAGGTCCTTACGTAGCATGTCGGCGAGTGACGGCAGCATCCGATCATACTGCGGTTTGCCATGGCGCGCATCGTCAATAAACTGCCGCATGGGAGCCTCAGTTCTCGGGTCTTGCTTCTGTTCCTTGAACCTCTGGGGTCCGGCTTTCTGTTGTTCTACCACGAGCTTTGTCTCGCGCTCGCTCAATTGTGGGCTCGGGGCCCACTGGGGAGGGCCTCCCTGGCGCAACGACACCTTGTATGTTTTGCCATTCGGGTCCGCGATGAAAGTAAGCTGCGCGTCATGCGCGTCATCCACTTTCACCAAGAATTCGTGGTCGCTCTGGGGAAACATTTCAAATGGCTGCTGCCCGGTGATTTGAACGTAAAAATGGTCATCGTTCCGAGACACGGTCATGTATTGGCGGCCGAGCACGTACGCACCGACATATCGGTCGAAGACTCGTAAATCTATCTTTACGACAGTCGGTTCATTCTTCACTTGAGCCGACAGCAGGAATGAAGGGAATGAGAGGGCAGCAACGCCAACAACAGCAAAACGCAAAAAGGAAATCACGAAACTCCTTTGAATCCAGCCGCCGATGATAGCAGGCCAGCGGCCAGGCCAATACGCCTCGGTATTTTGGACTTCCGAGGAACGCGGGCCGTTCGTATTCATGCATGCAAAATTGAGCCTGCACTAGCAAAAACTTCAAGTCAGACGATTACAGTTGAAATCAGACGATTACACGCAGGATCGATCTTTGTGAATGGCAATTTGATCGACGACCACTTTAGGTCAAGGGCCAATAAGCCGCAGTTGAGTGGCCTCAGCGACAGGAGAGGATAGAGCACGGGAAGAACTCCCTGCCGCGGCATGGTGGCGGACAAATTTTCGGGGCCCCTCGGCTACGCGCCCATCAGCAGTTTTCTGTACACAATTTTCAGGCGCTCCGCTCGGGGTGACAGAGTGTAGAAAAGCGGATAAGCCATTCAGAATCCCTGTCCGCGAATCAAGCTCATGGGATCAGGCGCCGCCGCGCCGCGTGCGCCTGCAGCGCCGGCTTTTTCCTCGATCTTGTCGCCTTCGCCCGGCGCGAGAAACAGGTTTTCTTCCAGTCCATGCTGTCGCGTATAGAGATCGTGATAACGGCCCTGCAACGCCAGAAGCACCGCGTGCTTGCCGCGCTCCACGATCTTTCCCGCTTCAACCACCAGAATCTGGTCGGCCTGGCGGATGGTGGAAAGACGGTGGGCGATCACGAAGGTCGTCCGCCCCTGCATCAGGTATTTGAGGCCCTGCTGTATATAGGCTTCAGACTCTGAATCCAGGCTCGACGTGGCTTCGTCAAGAATCAGAATTTTCGGATCGGCCAGCACGGCCCGCGCAATGGATACGCGCTGGCGCTGCCCGCCGGAGAGCTTTACCCCGCGCTCGCCGATGATGGTGTCGTACTTGTCTTTAAAGCGCTCGGCGAATTCATCGACGTGGGCGAGGCGGCAGGCCTCCAGGATCTGCTGCTCGGTGGCTTGAGGCCGTGAAAAAGCGATGTTCTCGCGGATGGAGCCATCGAAGAGGAACGAATCCTGCAGCACTACGCCCAGCGCCGGACGATAGGAATCAAGCCGTACCTGGCTCAGATCGTAGCCATCCACGGTTACCTTGCCAGAGGTCGGTTTATAAAACGCAGCCACCAGTCCGATGATGGTCGACTTGCCTGACCCGGACGATCCCACCAGCGCCGTGACCGTTCCCGGTTGCGACTCAAAGCTTACGTCTTCGAGCACCGGCTTGCCGGCTTCGTAGGCAAAGTCAACGTGTTCGAAATCGATCTCGCCGCGAATTTCCGGCAGTATGATCGTCCGCTCCGGATCGGAGTCTTCGCGGCTTTCCCCCAGGACTTCGCGCGTGCGGTCCAGACCGGCGAGCGCCTCAGTAATCTGCGTGCCGATGCTGGCGATCTGCGCCACCGGCGCCACCAGGAAGCCCATGAACATGGTGTAGCTGAAGAGACCGCCGGTGGTCATGTGTCCGGCAAAAATCTGGCGCGCCCCCATAAACATGATGATGGCCCCAACTACGCCGAGCATCACACTCGAAATCAGGCCCATCATGGACATGGCCGTAAGGGTCTTCAAGACGTTATCCAGCAGGCGCTGCACGCCTCCGCTGAAAACGCCGGCTTCGCGCTCCTCGGCGTGGTAGCCCTTCACCACCCGCACGCCGCCCAGCGATTCGGTAAGCCGGCCCGTGACCTCGGCATTGATCTTGGCGCGTTCGCGAAAGATCGGACGAATGGTCTTGAACGTCCGGCTCAGCGCGACCATCAGAACCAGCAAAAATCCAATGGCGACGCCGGTCATCGGCGCGTTGATCTTCAACAGGAATCCCAGCGCGAGCGCAGCGGTCAACACGCCTCCGCAGAATTCTACGAGCCCCGTGCCCACCAGGTTGCGTACGCCCTCTACGTCACTCATGATGCGCGAGACCAGCGCGCCTGTCTTGTTGGCGTCGTAATAGTTCAGCGGCAGGCGGCCCACATGGATCTGCACGCGGCGCCGCAGTTCCGCAATCAGCCGCTGCGCTTCCTTGGAGAGCAATTGCGTAAGCGAAAACGAGGTGACGCCCTGGATCAACGTGGCCGTAACCACCACGCCCACCAGCGGTAAAAGCAGATCAGGCCGGTGTTTGTTGATTACATCATCGAGCAGGAACTTGGTGGAGGCGGGCAGCACCAGGCCGCACAGCCGTCCGACGAGCAGCAGCAAAAAGCCAAAGGCCAGCATGACCCGCCGGGGACGCACCAATTCCCAGATCAACGGCTTGACGGACTTAAAGTGCTGCGCTGCGGATTTTTTCTTCGGCTCAGCTTGAGGGGCCACCGGGGTACTCCAATCGGGGAAGATGTTCCTACTAGATTACATGGGCGCTCCATCGGGTGCTGCTTTTTTTAGCGGCTGCCAATGCAGGTTTCATATCGATACGCGCCTCTTTGCCGCTCATCGCAGACCGGGTACCAACGTGATTATTTCCTGCGATAGCGATTGAACTGATGGTCGCCAACGCGACGGCAGCTGATCCAGCGATACCAGGGGGCATCTTCCGGAGTGAATCCCGGTCCCGTGAAGGTGGTCGGGCGCAGAGCCGGGCCGCCCTTATCGGAAGGAGAAGCTCTCTCGTCCGGCGGCGCAAACAGACCCACCTCCACCGGTGATACTGTGACAAACTTCTCATCGATCAACCCCGCGCGCGCCATGCTGCCGTACAGCGTAGGACCGCCTTCACACAGCAGATACCGCACATCCATCTCCGCGCGCAACAGGCGCACAGCGCGAGTCAAGTCGATGGTCTGATCATCGCCGGAGACGATCACCTGTGTCTTCGGGAAATTTGCCTGGAGCCGCGATGCGCCGGCAGCTGTGGTGAGTATGCACGCCTCCATCTGGTCGCCGTCAAAAACGCGATACCTGCTGGGATCGATCGCCGCCGATGCCGTCACAAAAATGACTCTCTCCACGCCTCGCCCCAGCTTAGCGCGCAGGTCGCGCACAACCGGATCTTCAATGCGATAGACCGGCCCGCGTCCACCGTTCAGTTCGGGCCAGCTTCGCGTCTCTTCCACCAGCGTATTGATGCCCATCAGGATGGCGTCAGCGTGGGCGCGCAACAGGTCCATCAGCCAGCGATCTTCCGCCGAGTGCGAAATGTCAGCTCCGCTGGCGTGTTTGCCCTTGAAGGATGCTATGCCGTCAATCGACTGCACAAAGTTGGCGAAGGTCCACGGTCGCACCCGATGTGAAGAAAGAAAGCCTGGATCGGGAAAGCCCAGCTTGCCGTAGCGCGCGTAAGCCGGGTGATCGATGGGCGAAGGCTCGGCGTCGTCGAAGAGGGTTTGAAAGTCGCGCACAGGCATTCTGATGCTGCGCACTGATGATAGAAGAGCTGGCGTGTTTTCGGCCACTTCGCCGCAGATTGCGGCACGCTCGTTAGTTGTCTTTCTGGGCGAAGGTCTGCAGATGCGCCAGAAAGGCCCGCTGGACTCGGCTTAGGAAACGGCCCCGGAGGGTGGCCACGCCGATGGTGCGGGTGGCGCGGTCGTCGGACACGGCGACAAAGGTGCAGTCGGAGCGCTGCTCCTGTGCCATTTCGGGAACGATCGAGATACCCAGGCCGGCGCCGACCATGGCCAGAATGCTGCCGAATTGTCCGCTTTCAAAGACCACGTGCGGCGAGACCCGGGCGCGTTTGCAGGCTTCCATGGCGGTCTCGCGGAAGCAATGGTCTTCGCGCAGCAGGAGGAAAGGCTGGTCACGCAGGTCTTTGAGCATCAAGCGCCGCTTCTTGGCCAGCTGATGGGCGCGCGGCAGGATGGCAAACAGCCGCTCCGTACGCAGCTGAAAAGTTTCGATGTCGTGGCCGCGCATGGGCAGGGCCAGAATGGCCAGATCAATCTGTCCGGCACGCAGGCGGTCCATGAGGCGGGCAGTCACGTCTTCCACCACGGTGATGTCGGCCTGCGGATATTTGCGCGAGAACAGTGCCAGCGGCAACGGCAAAAAATAGGGTGCTATTGTGGGAATGACCCCGATGGCAACCGGGCCGGAAACCGACGATTGCCGCTCCGCGACCTCGTCTTTCGCGGCCTTGAGTTCCACCAGAATCGCGCGCGCACGGGGGAGAAACACCTGGCCAAAACCGGTGAGCCGCACGGTGCGTCCCAGGCGGTCAAACAGGCGCACACCCAGCTCTTCTTCCAGCTTCATGATCTGTTGCGACAGTGAAGGTTGCGCCACCTGCTCTCTCTCGGCGGCGCGGGTAAAACTACCTGATTCTGCGACAGCGCAAAAATAGCGCAGCTGATGCACTTCCATAGTTATAGCCTATCAAATTTAGTCCAATTATATATTGGACACATGGGATGAACACCACTATTTTGTGTGAAGCTGATCGTTCGTTCGTGGCCTGGCCTAGGGGCGCTGGGCCGCGAGGCATCTTCAATCCCTCGGTAAAACCATGTCCGCAATCAGTGTCCAGGAATCGTTTCTCAACGTAGCCCTGGCGGCCGGCAAGCAAATTACTGTGCATCTGCTTAACGGCGCCCAGGTCTCCGGCAGTGTCCGCTCGTTTGACAAGTACTCCATCGTGCTGGAAACCACCACGCAGGAGCAGCTCATCTTCAAACACTCGGTTTCCGCCGTGCTGGTCTGTTGCAAGAACAAGCACTGCACGCACGAGTGCCACTCCGGCTCTTAAGTCCAGAGACCAGGAGTCAGCTATCTGCCTTTGCTCTATGTGATGGACGCGCGCCAGACAGGCGAAGCGGTTTCATTCCCCATGGAAGGGGTAGAGATGGTTCGACCTCTATATTGTCTGTGCAGGTAGGCTGGCTTTTGCTGTAGCCCAGGTACGATTGCGCGGTATAGCCGCTCTCTCCTCGAGCCCATTCATATCTCATTGCTTGGCCGAGCCCGCGCTTGCTCCGTGGCCAACGCCCATTTCCGTATTCAGCCAGCGATCAACAAGTTTTTGCAGGCACGCTTGTCCGCAAAGATGTTTCACCGTGGCGTCATGAGCCAACATGTTTTCCCACGGATAGATCTTGAACAAGTGCCGTTCCGGCGCGTCAGGATGCGGGCTGTAGGGTTCGTTCCACGCCAGCCACCAGTGATCTACGCTTCCCTTCTGCTTGCCGCAGATGTCGCAATTGAACGTTTCAGTCCAGGTCACCTTCTCCCTCCCGCCGGTCTTCATTGAAGTCTTCTCACCCAAAAGCGTAGCTTACTTCGAAACCGGAGGCAATCCGCCAAATTCTGTCATTTCCGGCAGGCAAAAGCGCTCGAATTTACCAAATTTCATATCTCCCATGATTGCGTGCGCGCTTTTCACAGCTATCCACAGAACTTCCACACATTTTTTTGTGCAGAGTTCACACTACCGTAACAAACCATCGATAAGATGGCCGGGAAACATTTGTGCAAGCGCCATTCTAGGCTTGCATTTCTGACTTTGGTGTTTATCATGGGTGCCCGAGATTCCCGGTATCCCCGCCTGAGTCCCTCACAGGAGAGAGAGCAATGATGTCACGCTTTTGGAGTTCACTTCCACGGCTGGTTGCAGTCGCGCTGCTCGTCATGAGCTGCGGCGCGCTGCTCTATGCGCAGTCCACCACTGATGGCGCCATCGGCGGCACGGTTTTTGACAGCACCGGCGCCGTGGTTCCCAATGCAAAGGTTACCGTACACAACAATGAAACCAATGCCGAGCAGAGTGTAACCAGTGATGCCTCTGGCTACTATCGCGTCACCAATCTTCGCTCGGGCAATTACACCGTCACGGTCGCAGGTGGCGGGCTGGCCCCGTACAAGGCGCAGGATGTGGTGGTCTCCGTGGGCAGTGTGACCGACTTCTCGCCCCGCCTCGGCGTTGCCGGCGCTTCTGAGACAGTTGATGTCACCGCCGAGACTCCACAGATCAACCTGACGTCGGCGGAAGTTTCCACCACGCTCAACCAGGTGGCAATCTCCAACCTGCCGATCAACGGTGGCCGGTGGTCAAACTTCTCCCTGCTCACGCCCGGCGTTGTCAGCGATTCCAACGCATTCGGTCTCCTGAGCTTCCGCGGCATCAGCACCCTGCTCAACAACAACACGGTTGACGGCGCTGACAACAATCAGGCCTTCTTCTCCGAAGAGCGCGGACGCACCCGCGCCGGATATTCCACGCCGAAAGTTGCCATCGAGGAATTTCAGGTCAACACCTCGAACTACTCGGCTGAGTATGGCCGTTCCGCCGGCGGCGTAGTGAACACGGTCACCAAGAGCGGGACCAACCAGATCCATGGTGAAGGCTATTTCTTTGATCGCGACAACTCCATCGGCGCGGCAAACCCCTTCACGCAAGTTGCCGTCCAGACCTCGCCCGGAGTCTTCACGCCGACCAATTTCAAACCGACCGACTGGCGCAAGATCGCCGGCTTCGGCGTTGGCGGACCCATCATTAAGGACAAGCTCTTCCTTTTCGTGGCCTATGACTGGTACAGGCACAACTTCCCCGGCACCGCCGTCACCAGCAATCCCAACGCGTTCTTTGCCGCTCCTTCGTGTACCTTCAATGGAACGACCCCGGTGCCTTTTAACGGCAGCGCCCTGTGCACAGCCGCCTCCCAGGTGGGATCCCTGGCAGCACGCATTCTGCCGGGCGGCAACACCTTAGCCAACGACGCGCTCATTGCGGGCCCCAGCGGCACGACCGGCATCTGGGGTGCAGACCTTGGCGGTCTCAACAGCATGCTCGGCCTTGTAGCCCGTACCGGCGACCAGAATATCCTCCTGCCCAAGCTCGATTGGCAGATCAACCAGAAGAACCACGCATCGTTCTCCTTCAACCGCATGCGCTGGTCTTCACCCGCCGGCATTCAGACCGCAGCTACCGTCACGCGCGGCATCGCCAGCTTTGGTAATGACTTCGTAGCCGACACCTGGGGCGTAGCCAAACTGAACACCTTCTTTACTCCTTCACTGGGCAACGAGGTGCGTTTCCAATACGGTCGCGACTTCGAATACGAATTCAGCCAGCAGCCTTCGCAGTATGAACTGGCCAACCTGGTCAACGCTCCCACGTTCCACAATCCGCTGGGACTCCCGCCGACCGTCAGCATCACCAACGGCTTTACCTTCGGCGTTCCCAACTTCCTGCAACGCTCCAAGTTCCCGGATGAATACCGCAGCCAGATTGCCGATACCGTCACCTGGAACCACGGTAAACACAACATCAAAGTCGGTTTGGATTTCAGCCATGTGAACGACAACGGCCAGAACCTGTTCAACGGCTTCGGCAGCTACAGCTACTCGAACCTGCTGAACTACTTCTCTGACCTCAACGCTCCCAATACCTGTGCCGGGAAACCGTGCTACACCTCGTTCTCCCAGGGCCTCGGCCTGCCCGGTGTTGAGTTCACCACCAATTACTACTCCTTCTTCGTCGCTGATGACTGGAAGATCCTCCCCAACCTCAGCCTTTCGCTTGGCCTGCGCTATGAGTATCAGCAGATGCCTGATCCCATCGCCAGCCTGGTGAATCCGCTGGAGCCACGCACCGGCCATATGCCGAGTGACACCAATAACTGGGGTCCGCGCGTCGGCTTTGCCTGGGATGTCTTCGGACACAGCAAGACCGTGGTGCGCGCCGGCTACGGCATCTATTACGGCCCCACCATCACCTCCACCATCTTCAATGCCCTTACGGTCACCGGCGCAACCGGGAGCCAGGTCTCGCTCTCGTTCACGCCGACCGCACCCGGCGCTCCGGTCTTTCCGCAGGTGCTGAGCTCGCTCACCGGCGTAGGCCGCAACATCGACTTCTTCGATCCCAGCTTCCAGAACCCGCAGATCCACCAGCTCGACTTTTCGGTCGAGCAGAACATCGGCTGGAACACTTCGATCAACGTCCAGTATCTCGGCAGTCTTGGCCGCGAGCTTCCTACGTTCCTTGATACCAATGTTGCTACCAACAACGTCAGCAGCATCACCTATCAGGTAACCAACGGCGGACCGCTGGGTTCGGGGACCTTCACCAGTCCTCTGTTCCGTCCCTTCAGCGCCACCCAGGCACGGCCGAACGCGAACTTCGGCTCCATGTCGGACATCATCAGCGGCGTCAACAGCAGCTACAACGCTTTGGCTGTCGAAGTGAAGCACCGCATGAGCCACAACATTCAGTTCGGCGCCAACTATACCTGGGCCCACGCCATTGACTATGGCCAGAACCAGACCACGTTTAGCTCCGCCAACTCGTTCTTGCTCCCTAACACCATCTCCCCGGAGAAGGGCAACTCGCAGTATGACGTTCCCAATCGCTTCGTCCTGAATGCGATCATCAACTCTCCGTGGAAGAAGGATGGCTGGCTGGGCGTATTGACCAATGGCTGGGAATTCGCTCCCATCTATCAGGTCCAGAACGGCCTGCCTTACACCCTGCTCGTTTCGGGTAACGCGCCTTTGACCGGGACCCTGCCTCCGGGAGCATCACTCGGTAGCATCAACAACTCCGGCGGCACTAACCGCATTGGCACGCTGGGCAACAACTCCTTCCGCATGCCGATGACCTGGCTCACCGATATGCGCATAGCGAAGAACTTCAGCATCCGCGAGCGTTACAAAATCGAGCTGCTGACGGACATCTTCAACGTTGCCAACAAACAGAATGTCATGAGCGTAAACAACACCGGGTACTTCATCTCCACCAGCCCGGTCAACACCGCATCCGGAACAGTGGCTTGCTCCGCCGCAGCGCCTTGCCTGAATTTCAATGTCAATAACGCCTTCTCGCCGTTGTTCGGAAGCACCACCGGCGTCAACAACAGCAACTTCCTCTACACGCCGCGCCAGATTCAGCTGGGCGTGCGCGTTCACTTCTAAACCATTGTCAGGAACTCACGGCGCGGCAGCTTCGGCTGCCGCGCTTTTGTTGGATACAATCAGGGCCTCATGAAAAAACTCACTGCTCTCTTTCTCCTTCTTACATTCGTATCCGCCCAACTGCTTGCCTGGGGCCCCAAAGGCCACGCGATCGTCGCCGACCTCGCCCAATCCCGCCTGACCCCTCTGGCCAGAAGGAATCTGCAGGCCTTGCTTGGCCAGGAAAGCCTCGCGTCCATCGCCAGCTGGGCAGACCAGGTCAGAAAAGAGCGCGACGAAAGCTCCGACTGGCACTTTGTCGATATCCCCAAAGATGCCGCCGGCTTCTCCGACCAGCGTGATTGCTTCCGCCCGCAGGACCAGCACAAAGGAGCGCAGACTGACCATCACAACTGCGTCGTCGATCGTATTGAAATCTTCAAGGCAATTCTTGCCGACGAAAAAGCCTCCGCGCCCGACCGTCTGGAAGCACTCAAGTGGATCGTCCATTTCGTTGGCGACCTGCACCAGCCTCTGCACGCCATCGACGAAGCCCGCGGCGGGAATGACATCAAGCTTCCCGTCTTCGGCTCGCCCAAATGCGGCGACTACGATTGCAACCTCCACTGGGTCTGGGACTCGCTCCTGCTTGAGCACACCGGTCTTTCTGAAGAAGATTACGTGCAGCGTCTGAACCGGCTGATCGACCAGCAACATCTCGCGCAGCAGGCGACGGGAACGCCTGAAGACTGGGCCAATGAGTCGCATCTCGAGGCGCGGCAGATCATCGAGCAAAAGCCCGCCTCTATCGATGAGCAGTACTACCAATCCCACGTCAACCTGGTCGACCGCAAGCTGGCTCTCGCCGGCCTGCGCCTGGCTGCTGAGCTCAATGACGCTTTGGGCAAAGCTCCCGCGGCCGGCCTCAAATCAAACCTGGAGAAGTATTCACGGGGAATGTAAAGTGAACAACCTTAGGCTCGCCTCGTCAGCCGGCGCTTCCACCTGCAGAAGTTTTGCCACGACCCTGGGCTGCGCTCTGCTCTCCATCTGCCTTTGTGCGCATGCTGTGGCCCAGAAAAAGAATGCCGCTCCCGAACGTGTCCCCACGGGCATGAGCATCACGCCAACCGCCGCTCCAGGCTCCTCGCTGCAATTGCTGAACCCCGATCTGCCCGGAATGCCGGAGTATCTGGCCGACCATCCTATTTCCACCGCGCTCAGCCCTGACGGCAACACGCTCCTGGTCCTCACCAGCGGCTTCAACCAGGTTTCCAACATCAAGGCCAAAGCTATTCCCGAACTCTCCAACGAGTACGTCTTTGTCTATGACGTTCGCCACAATCCGCCGGCCAAGCGCCAGGTTTTGCCGATAGCTAACACCTACATGGGAATCGCCTGGGCGCCCGACGGTAAATCGTTTTATGTCTCCGGCGGCATGAATGACAGTGTCCACATTTTCACACAGACTGAAGACCGCTGGTCTGAATCCGTCCCTGCCATTGCGCTTGGGCACCAGTACGGCCTAGGCATCGACGACGAAGAGGCCTCCAAAGATGGCCGGACCAAACCAGTTGCAGCTGGCCTGGCTGTCAGCGCCGACGGGACACACCTTCTCGTGGCTAACGCGCAGAATGATTCGGTCTCGCTGATCGATCTCGCCCGGAAAAAAGTAGCCGCTGAACTCGATCTGCGTCCGGGCAGGACCGATCCCGCCAAAAAGAACGTCCCCGGCGGCGAGTATCCCTATGACGTGGTCTTCAAAGGGAATGACAAAGCCTACGTCTCTTCCCTGCGCGATCGCGAAATTGTCGTGCTTGATCTGCACGCCGCCCCGGCCGTCAGCTCCAGGATCAAAATCCGCGGCCAGCCGGGCAAGATGATTCTCAATCCCGCGCAAACAGTTCTCTTCGCCGTGGCCGATAACAGCGATTCCGTCGTCCTCGTTGACACCGGCAAAGACCGCGTTCTATCGGAGATCAAAACCGTAGCTCCCGGTGGCCTGCTGGCTGCGCACCTCAATTTTAAAGGCGCCAACCCAACCGGCCTGGCCCTCTCGCCCGACAGCAAGACGCTCTACGTCACCAATGGCGGCACCAACTCCGTCGCCGTGATTCAACTGGATCGTGAACTGGACGAAGGCCGCGTCGTCGGTCTTATTCCCACAGCGTGGTATCCCAATGCAGTCAGCGTAAGCCGTGACGGCAAATTCCTCTACGTGGTCAACGCCAAATCGAACGCCGGTCCCAATCCTGGCGCATGTCGCAATAACTATGCCACCTCCGGCGATCGCCCTTGCGCTCTGGCCCAGCAATACGTCTGGCAATTGGAGAAGGGCGGCCTCACCACCATTCCCCGCCCTGGCCCGGAAACGTTGAAGACCCTTACCTTGCAGGTCGCGCGCAACAATCATTTTTCCGTTCCGGCGCGGCAGCCGCAGAGTGACGCTGTCTTCACTTTCCTGCGCGGCAAGATCCACCACGTCGTCTACATCCTCAAAGAGAACCGCACTTATGACCAGATTCTGGGCGACCTGGAAAAAGGCAACGGTGATCCCCGTCTGAATCTCTTTCCTGAGCCGCTCGCGCCCAACCATCACGCCATCGCGCGCCAGTTTGTCACCGTCGACAATTTCTATGACAGCGGTGAGGTCAGCGGCAATGGTTGGAACTGGAGCACCGCCGCGCGCGCCACGGATTTTGTGGAACGCACGATTCCCTTGAACTACGCCCATCGTGGCCTGGGCTATGACGTTGAGGGAGTCAACCGCGGCATCAACACGGCGGCCTCGCAGCCTGAAGACCGTATCCACGGCAAGCTGGAAGACCCTGACGATCAATTGCCCGAAACGGCTGCCGTCGACGCTCCTGATGGTCCTGAAGATGATGAGACCGGCGCGGGCTATCTGTGGGACTCAGCGTTGCGTGCCAAACTTACCGTGCGCAACTACGGCTTCTATGTGAACCTGGCGCACTATTCCGCCACGCCGGATGGCGGTCCGCCGCTGCCGCTTCTGCATGATCCCGCAGCCGCGGGACTGCGCGTGGCCTTCCCTACCAACCCGCGCCTCCAGGACATCACCGATCCCTATTTCCGCAGCTTTGACATGCGCTTTGCCGATTACTGGCGCTTCAAGGAATGGGAACGCGAGTTTGATGACTACGTTAAGCATGACAATTTGCCGAACCTGGAGCTTCTCCGCCTGCCGCATGACCACTTCGGCAACTTTTCTGAGGCACAAGATGGCGTCGACACCGTAGAAACCATGATGGCCGACAACGACTACGCCGTCGGCATGGTGGTGGAGAAAGTCGCGCACAGCAAATACGCCGCCGATACACTGATCTTCGTGATTGAAGACGACGCGCAGAACGGCGCCGACCACGTTGACGCCCACCGCAGCATCGCCCTGATCGCCGGTCCTTACGTGCGCCAGCGGGCCGTCGTCTCCCGCTACTTCACCACGGTATCAATGCTGCGCACCATTGAAGAAGTCCTGGGCATGAAACCGCTTGGTCTGAATGACGCTTTTGACGCTCCCATGGCTGAGGTCTTCTCCACGCAGCAAAAATCATGGACCTATAAAGCCGTCGTGCCTGCAATCCTGCACACCACCAAACTTCCCCTGCCCGCGCCGGAACAAAAATCCTCCAATCCCACTCCGTGGTCGGCTCCCCGGCATGACGCCGCCTACTGGGCGGAACAAACTCGAGGTTTTAACTTTAGCGTGGAAGACAAGCTGGATACCGATCGTTTCAACCAGGTCCTGTGGGACGGATTGAAGGGCAACAATGAACCTTATCCCTCCGAGCGTGATGGCAGCGATCTCCGCCAGAACCGGCCTGCGCTCCTGCGCGACTACCAGAAAAGCAAGAACCAATAAAGTTAGCTTCCTCGCAAATGCGTTATCATTAAAAGAAAAGAAAGTTGGCGGTTTGTCATGGATGACGGCGAGGGCGCCGCGGAGCCACGTACAAGATAAAAGACAACGAATTCATCGATCCGAATTTTCCGCCCGGCTCAATTTTTGGTGGCAGACGTTCATCGCGTTAGCGATGAATTCAAAAGGAACCTAAACCACTCCTGATTGTTGGGAACCTCGAATTCTTATGAGCACCACCATGCCTCCACAGCACGATCTCGGCTCGCTGCGCATTGACGACCACTCGCGCCGTGGCGGCAAACTGGGCAAGCGCCTCGGACTTTTCGCTGCCGCGCTCGGCGGCCTCGTCCTGCTCGGCGGTCTGCTGCTGGCTTTTCGCACCCAGAAACCCGTGGTCGAAGTAGCTGCGGCCCGTCCTGCTACCGGCCCCAAAGCTGAGACTCTCTTGAACGCCAGCGGATACGTCACGCCGCGCCGCCGTTCTACCGTCGCTGCCAAGGTCACCGGCCGCGTGGACCAGATCTATGCCGAAGAGGGCTTGCGCGTTAAATCCGGGCAGGTGCTGGCGACGCTCGACTGCTCCCAGCCTCAAGCTGCTCTAACCTCCGCCAAAACAGATCGTGACGCCACCGCCGCTGCTCTCGCCGATCTTGAAGTCCAGTCTGCCAACGCCGACCGTGAGTTGAAACGCTCGCAAGGCCTGCATGGCGCCGGCGTGATCAGTCCACAGGCCCTCGACACGGCAAAAACCACTGCCGACAGCCTGCACTCCAAAATTGCTCTCACCAAGGAGCAGGTCCGCGCCTCTGATGCAAAGATCGCTGTGGCCCAGCAGGACGTCGATAACTGCACGGTTCGCGCGCCGTTCGACGGCATCATCGTCTCCAAAGACGCGCAACGCGGTGAAATTGTCTCGCCTCTCTCTGCCGGCGGCGGTTTCACGCGCACCGGAATCGCCACGCTCGTCGACATGAACTCACTCGAAATCGAAGTCGACGTCAACGAGTCGTACATTGCCCGCGTCAAGCCGGGGCAGCGCGTGAGCGCTACCCTCGATGCCTATCCTGACCGCGAACTACCGGCCAGCGTACGCACCGTGATCCCCACAGCCGACCGGCAAAAAGCCACGGTCAAAGTCCGCATTACTTTTGACAAGCTGGATGACACCATCCTGCCGGACATGGGAGTGAAGGTTGCGTTCCTCAGCCCGGCTCCGCCTGTGGGCAAAAATAGCAGTGATGCCAAGGCAATCATCCCCAAATCCGCGGTCCACATTGACGGCGACAAGCAGATTGTCTATCTGGTGCGTGAGCAAAAGCTGGAACGCCGTGCGGTAAGCCTGGGCGGGGAGCGTGGCGCGGACGTAGAGATTCTTGCCGGTGTCTCTCCCGGCGATCGCTTGGTAGTACGTGGCGCGGAAAACTTGCACGAGGGCCAGGCAGTAGAAGTCAAGCAGTAGGAGGTTGGTGATGGTACGCGTTGATGGGCTCGGCGGTCCGGACAGCCTGATTCAGGCCCGTGGCCTCGGCAAAACATACTCGCGCGGCGGCGAGCAGATTCATGTCTTGCAGTCGTTGAACCTTGACGTGCAAAAGGGCGAGTTCGTCGCCTTCATGGGCCCCAGCGGCTCCGGTAAAACCACGCTGCTCAACCTGCTCGGCGGCCTCGATGTCCCCTCCGCCGGCAGCATCACTGTCGCCGGAGATGAGATCACCCACATGTCGCGCCGCCGGCTCACGGAATGGCGCGCCCGCCACGTCGGTTTTATCTTTCAGATGTACAACCTCATCCCCGTGCTCACCGCGTTCCAGAACGTTGAGTTGCCGCTGCTCCTCACCAGTCTCTCGAAAGAACAGCGCCACAAGCACGTGGAAACCGCGCTGGGCGTCGTCGGCCTGAGTGACCGTATGCATCACTTTCCGCGCCAGCTCTCCGGCGGTCAGGAGCAGCGTGTCACCATCGCTCGCGCCATCGTCTCTGACCCGACCTTTCTGCTCTGCGACGAACCTACCGGTGATCTCGACCGCAAAAGCGCTGACGAAATCATGGAACTGATCCTGCGCCTGGTGAAGGAATATAAGAAGACTGTGCTCATGGTCACGCACGATCCCGTCGTTGCCACGCGCGCCGACGTAACGCTGCATCTGGAGAAAGGCGTCCTGGTGGAAGCCGGCGCACTGCAGTCGGCCAGCAGTGGAGGTACGCGATGAAATTCTTGAGCCTCATTCGCGCTAACTTGTTTCGCAAGAAGATGCGCTTCATCCTGACCATCGGTTCCTTTGCCGTGGCCTTGTTCCTCTTCGGGCTTCTGGCGGTCATCAGGAATGCGTTCGCCGGAAATCTCGATGTTGCCGGCGCTGACCGGCTGGTAGTGATCAATCGCACCTCCATCATTCAGCCTTTGCCCTTGTCCTACGATGACAAAATCCGCCGCATTCCCGGGGTAAAAGAGGTCTCGTACGCCAACTGGTTCGGCGGCGTCTATCAGGACGAACGCAATTTTTTCCCGCAGTTCGCCATTGACACTGACAACCAGCGCAAGGTCTTCCCTGAATTCGCCATTCCTGACGAAC